>NZ_JAIUIH010000004.1:0-593892 GCF_020165515.1 Mesorhizobium sp. BR1-1-13 | reverse complement strand
ATGAAGATGACCGAGCCGTATTCGCCGACGCCGCGCGCGAAGGCCAGCGCGAAACCGGTGACGATGGCCGGCGCCAGACCCGGGAACAGCACCCGGGTGACGATCTGGAAGCGGCTGGCGCCGAGCGTGGCGGCGGCCTCCTCCACCTCCTTGTCGATCTCCTCCATGATCGGCTGCACGGTGCGCACGACGAAGGGCAGGCCGATGAAGACCAGCGCGATGACGATGCCGAGCGGGGTGTAGGCGACCTTGAGCCCAAGCGGCAGCAACAGCTTGCCGATCCAGCCATTGGGCGCGTAGAGCGTGGTCAGCGCGATGCCGGCCACCGCCGTCGGCAGCGCGAAGGGCAGGTCGACCATGGCATCGACGATGCGGCGGCCGGGAAAGCGATAGCGCACCAGCACCCAGGCGACCAGCGTGCCGAAGACGACATTGACGGCGGCCGCGACAAAGGCGGTGCCGAAGCTGATGCGGAGCGCGTTGATGGTGCGCCGGTCGGTGGCGATCGCCCAGAAATCGGTCCAGCCCAGCGCCGCAGAGCGCCAGATCAGCCCCGACAGCGGAATGAGGATGATGAGGGTCAGGTAGGCAAGCGAGAAGCCGAGCGTCAATCCGAAACCCGGAATGACGCTCGGCTGTCGAAACCGCCAACCCGCCCGAGCGGGTGCTGTGATCATATCGTCCTGAATATCGAGTGCTTACTGGGGCTTGTAGATCTGGTCGAATATACCACCATCGCCGAAATGGTAAGGCTGTGCTTTCTTCCAGCCGCCGAATTGTGGGTCGTCGATGGTGACCAGCTTGATCGGCGGTAGCTTGGCCAGGTCCTCTGCCGGCACCAGATCGGGCTTGGCCGGACGATAGTGGTTCTTGGCGATGATCGTCTGCGCTTCCTTGGAATAGAGCCAGCCCAGATAGGCTTCGGCGACCTTGCGCGTGCCCTTGGCATCGACATTGGCGTCGACCAAAGCGACCGGCGGCTCGGCCAGGATCGAGGTCGGGGGATAGACGATATCGAAATTCTCGGCACCGAACTCGTCGAGCGCCAGATAGGCCTCGTTTTCCCAGGCAATCAGCACGTCGCCCAGGCCCTTTTGCGCGAAGGTCACCGTCGAGCCGCGCGCACCGGTATCGAGCACCGGGGCGTTGGCATAGAGCTTGCCGACGAACTCCTTCGTCTTGGCCTCGTCGCCGCCGTCATTGGCGTTGGCATAAGCCCAGGCGGCGAGATAATTCCAGCGCGCGCCGCCTGATGTCTTCGGGTTGGGCGTAATCACCTGGACGCCGTCCTTGACGAGGTCATTCCAGTCGTGGATGCCCTTGGGGTTTCCTTTGCGGACGAGGAAGATGATGGTCGAGGTGTAGGGCGCCGAATTGTTCTCGAATTTCGTGCGCCAGTCCGGATTGATCTTTTTCGACTTGGAGACGATGGCGTTGATATCGCCTTCGAGCGCCAGCGTCACCACGTCGGCGTCGAGGCCGTCGATCACGGCGCGGGCCTGGGCGCCCGATCCACCGTGCGACTGCTGTATGGTGACCGTTTCCCCTGTCTCGGCTTTCCAGTGAGCGGCGAAGGCCTCGTCATAAGCCTTGTAGAGCTCGCGTGTCGGATCGTACGACACGTTGAGAATGGTGGTATCGGCGAACGCGAAACCGAGCGTGCCGAACTGGACGGACGTGGCGACCAGTGCGCCGAGCAGTCTCCTGAAACGAGGTTTGGTCATTTCTGCCTCCGTTGAACCCACGTCAAATCTACCGAATTGGTAGAATTTAGATGCATTAAATGTTGCCTTTTTTGTCGTTTTGGAGAAAATCTTGGCCCGGATTTCGCGGTGAGGAGAAACTTTTTCCCTCAAACGTCCCCTGGCGAATCCCCACCGATCTATCTAGGAACAAGCGGTGCCGAAGCAAGGCTGTGCATTCGGTCGGCATGGTATCCGGCTGGTACTGGGAAATCGAAGCGCTGCTTGGCGAAGGGCTCGTGATTCAGCGTGAAGTGCCGCCATTCGCGTGCATAGTTCTTGAATCCGGCCGAGTGCATCGCGCCGAGCAGCAGCTTGCGGTACAGGAAAATTGTCCGCTCCGGCGTAACGGATATCCGGTGAAGGTCGGGCGCGAGGCGCTGTACCTCAGGCGAAGAAGCGCAATCCCCTGAATCGCTTGCGCAGTCTTATTCAACGAACACCTTCACGCTTGCCGCGCGTCCCGCCGCATCGATCACGGTCAAGGTCGAGTAGCCGGTGCCGTCCGGTTGCCAGGTCGCGGTGCGCCGGCGGTCTATGCCGGTCAGCGGCTTGCCGTTGGCCAGCCAGCGGAACGGCGCGCGCCCGCCTTGCAGCTTCAGTACCAGCGGCGAGGCGTCGGCCGAGTTGGTGGCGAGATCGACGCGGGCGCCGTCGGGCGGAAAGATGATGGTCGGCGCGGGCTCTGTGGGGGTCGAGGCCTGAACCAGGCCGTCGGACCCGGCCCCGAAGCGGGCAAGCGTCACAGGCAGGTCGCTACGTCGAGGAGTGAAGGCGCCGGGGGGCTTGCCCGGTAGCGGCACGGTGGCGAGACCCGAGCGGACAAAGCCTTCGAACAGGATCGGGGCGGCCGACACATAGCCGGACAGGCCGGGCACAGCGGCGGCATCCGCCCGGCCGACCCAGACGCCCAGCACGTAGCGGCCGTCGAAGCCGACCGACCAGGCGTCTCGGTAGCCGTAGGAGGTGCCGGTCTTGTAGGCGATGCCGCGCTGCAACGCACCCTCGGGCGGCTTGACGCCCGACAAAATGTCGATGATCTGCCAGTTCGCCTGGTCATTGAGGATGGTCGTGGTGGTGCGCTCGGCATCGGCCGGCTCGGTGCCATCGTGCAGCGTGTGCGTCTTGCCGCCATTGGCGAGCCCTGTATAGAGCTGGACGAGATCGCGCAGCGTAATTCCAACGCCGCCAAGGCCGATGGCCAGGCCCGGCGCCTCGTTGACCGGCAGGATCGGATTTACCCCAGTCTGGCGGAAGCGGGCCGTCAGCCGCGCGGGACCGACCGCGTCGAGCACGCGGATCGCCGGCACGTTGAGCGACAGTTGCAGCGCCTGCCGGATGCTGACGTCGCCCTGATAACCCATGTCGAAATTCTTCGGCCGGTAGCCGCCGAAATCGGCCGGGCTGTCCTCGATCAGTGTTTCCTGCGCCACCAGTCCCTGTTCGAAGGCAAGGCCGTAGATGAACGGCTTCAGCGTCGAGCCGGGCGAACGCACGACCTTTGTCATGTCGATCCAGCCGGAGCGGCTGGCGTCGAAGAAATTGGCCGAACCGACTTCGCCCAGAATGTCGCCGGTGCGGGAATCGGCCAGCACCATGGCGACGGAGAGACGCGGCCCAAGCTTGGCGGCGGCGTCGCGCGCGACCTGTTCCAGTCCTTCCTGGACGCTCTTGCGGATCGTCAGCTTGAGCGGCTGGCCGGGAACGGCCTTGGGCAGCATCGCATAGGCGGCGTGCGCGGCGAGCGCCGGCAATTTATGGCGCAGGCCAGACACATCGTCGAGCGCGGCGCGCGCAGCCTCGCGTTCGCCGAGCAGGCCAGCCGAGGCCATGCGGGTCAGCACGCGGTCGCGGGCGGCGTGCGCGATCGCGAGGTTGCGGTCGGGCCGGCGCTTCTCCGGCAGTTGCGGCAGGGCGACCAGAAGGGCGGCTTCCGAGACGGTGAGCCGCGTCGGCTCCTTGCCGAAATAGGCGAGCGAAGCGGCGCGTACGCCTTCGAGATTGCCGCCATAGGGCGCCAGCGTCAGGTAGCGTTCGAGGATCTCGCGCTTGGACAGCCGCCGCTCGATCTGGAAGGCGCGCAGCATCTGCTTGAGCTTGGAGCCGAGGCTGCGGCTCTCGCGCGGCTCGATCAGGCGGGCAAGCTGCATCGACAGCGTCGAGCCGCCGGAAACGATGTGGCCACTGGCGGCGAATTGGCCAGCGGCGCGGGCAAGCGCCAGCACATCGACGCCCTCGTGTTCCCAGAAGCGCTTGTCCTCATAGGTGACCAACATGTCGACGAACTGCTTGTCGACCTGATCGAGGCGGGTCTCAAGCCGCCAATAACCGTCAGGCGTGGCGAAGGCGCGCAAAAGCTGGCCGTCACGATCCTGGACTTCCGTCGAGACGGTGAGCTTTTCCGGAAGCGGAGGCGGAAAGGCGCGGTCGAGCTGCCACAGGGTGGCGGCGGAAAGAGCGATAACGGCCACCAAGGAGGTTCCAGCGATGGCTGACCGGCGCAGCAGTGTTGTTGAGAGCATGGCGCTGCCCTCATCCGCCTGCCGACACCTTCTTCCCGTATAGTGACGGGGAGAAGAGAGCGGTCGCGATCGTCGGCACCTTTTCTGCAACGTTGGACATTGGCGAAAGCGTCGATGCAATCCTCTTTCTCCCCGTCACTATACGGGGAGAAATGCCCGGCTGGGCAATAAGGGGCAGCGCAAACTTCACGTTCATGTCCGCCTCGACACCTTACGGCGCCTTGACCTCCATCATGCCGGTGGCGGTACGGGCCGAATATTGCGGCCGGTACATATCCTCCACCGTTGCGGCCGGATGGGCGTAGGTGCCCGGCGTCACGGCGCGCACGACATAGGCGAGCGTCAGATTGTGGTCGTGGTCGCCATCACTGGGGTTGAAGGCGGCGACGAAACGGTCGTCGCGGAATTCCAGATGCGCGGCGTCGGTCTGCGCCAGCCAGGAGAAGTTCGACAATTGGGCGCTGGAGACCAGGCCGGGATTATCGATCTCGAAGCCGGCCGGCAAAAGGTCGGTGATCAAAAGGCGCGAAGGCCAGTTGTTCTGTTCGTTGACCTTGAGCACGACGACATAGCGTTCGTTCTGGGTTGCCTCCGTCACATTGGCTTCGGTGCCGTCGAGCTTGTAATAGGTGCGCTCGATGGTGAACCCGTCACCCCCGGCCGGCAGGGGCTGCACCGGCGACGCCACGGTGGTGACGACGGCCTGCAGCGGGGTCTTGCCGGTGTTGGCGATGGTGAGCGGGCTGTCGACCAGATCGCTGCCGTCGATCCTGTCGGAATAGCCGCCGGAATGCGGCGCGCCATTGATGGTGAGTGTGATCGAGTCATTGCCCTTCTTCAGCGCGCGGGCAGCCAGCAGCATCCAGGATTCATCCTGGGTGCTGGTCCAGCGGACCTCGGCGCGTTCCCTGGTCACCAGCTTGATCAGCTCCGGTACGACCGATGGCACCGGCTTCGAGTCCGCCGCAAGCGCCAGCATTGCCGCCCCGTCGCGCAGCGCCGAGCCGTAGTCGGAGCGATAGTAGTCATAGGCGGTGCTCGACTTGGCGAGCTGCAGCGCGGTCTTGAACGTTGCTTCCGAACGTTGCGTGTCGCCATACAGCGCCAGGCTCGCCGCCAGCTGGGCAACGGCCATCGGGCTGGTGAAGGCCTCGAGCTGGGTGTCCGCGTAATAGCGCAGATCGCCGATCGACGCCTTCTTGTTGCGGGCGAGCACGTAGAGCGCGTAGGCGATCTCGCTGCCGCGGTCCTGTACACTCTGGTCGTAACCGAGCGAGTTCTGCAGATTGCCCAGCGCCTGGTTCATGGCGAGCGCGGGCACATCATATTTCTGCTCGCGCGCCCTGGTCAGGAAGTCGGTGACATAGGCGTCGAGCCATAGATCGCCGGAGCCCGGGCCCCACAGGCCGAAGCTGCCGCCCGAAGCCTGGTAGCTCAGCACCTTGTAGATCGCGTCCTGGATGCGGCCATGCAGCTCGGGATCGCTCTCCATGCCGACGCCCGAGGCCATTTCGTTGACATAGAGCAGAGGCATCGCCCGGCTGGTGGTTTGCTCCGCGCAGCCATAGGGGTAGCGATCGAGCGTCATCAGGAGCGAAGGCACATCGAAGGCCGCCGCCTGCGAAACGCCGACACTGACCGAAGCGCCGTCGAGCAGGCTTGCCGCCAAAAGCTCCTTGTCGACGCGCAGCGTGCCGCCATCCCCCTTGAGGTCGACCACCATGCGGGTGGTGACCGGCAGTTGTGCCGGACGGACCGGCACGTAGAGCGTCTGCTCGACCTTGGTGCCATCGGCGTGCGCCAGCTTGATGGTGAGCGAGGCATTGCCTGCCGTCTGGGCGATCAGCGGCACGGTCAGGGTCTGGCGCTTGCCCTGCGCCAGCGTCAGCTTCTGGGGCAGGGGCTTGTCGCCCGTCGAGAGACCGCCCGTCGTGTCGATCGACAGCGCATAGTCGCCGGCCGGGCCGTCGGTGTCCGCAATGTCGAGCCGCATGACGGCGGCGTCGCCGGGCGCCAGGAAGCGCGGGAGGCCGGCGGTGATCACCACCGGATCGCGCACGATCACATCCGATTGGGCGTGCCCGACCGCTTCCTTGGTCCAGGCGACGGCCATGACGCGAACCGTGCCGTTGAACTGCGGAATATCGAAGTCGACGCGTGCCTTGCCGTCGGCGTCGAGTTGCACCGGACCGGAAAAGAAGGCGACCAGCTTTTCGGTCGGCGGGCTGCCCTGCGCCTGCATGTTGGCGCCGTCGCCGCCGGTCCTGAGCTTGCCTATAGTGCCGAGAGAGCCGTCGATCAGGCGGCCGTAGAGATCACGGATTTCCATGCCCAGCATGCGCTGACCGAAGAACCAGTTGTCCGGGTCCGGCGCCTTGTAGCTGGTCAGGTTGAGGATGCCGACATCGACAGCGGTGACAGTGACATAGGCATTGCTGCCCGGCTCCATGCCGGCGACCGCGACCGGGATCGACAGTTGCTGGCGCGGCATGGTCTTGTCCGGCGGGGTGAGGGTGACGGCGAGCTTCTTCGAGCCCGGGTCGACCTTCAGCCATTTCACGCCGATAGCGCGGGCCGGCATGCGGCTTTCCTGCGCGTCGCCAGGCCGGAACAGGGTCGCCGTGACATAGGCGCCGGCACCCCAGTCGTCGCCGACCGGGATGTCGACCGTGCCGCCGCCGGCCGGCACCGACGCCGTGACGGTCTTCAACAGCTTGTCGGAACCGATGTTGACCAGAAGTTCGCCGGCAAAGTGCGGCGAGACTTTGAGCCTGGCCACTTCGCCGGCGGCATAATTGTCCTTGTCGAGGGCGATCTCGAGGCCATCAGGCGTTTCGGTGGTGGTGGAGGAGACATACCAGCCGCCATCGAACTCATAGCTGGTCGCGGGCCCTTCCGGATCCGCCGTCTCGACCTCGAGCCGATAGCGGCCCCAGTCGACCGGGATCGACACCGTCGCCTCGCCGTCGGCGCTAAGGTCGACCTGGCCATTGGCGATCGATTTGGTGAAGGTGACCGGTTCGTAATTCCATGAGTTGTTGGAGCGGTACCACTGGTAATTGCGCTCGACCTTGACCAGCGACCATTGCGCGCCTTTCAGTGCCTCGCGCTTGCCGTCGGGGTCGACGGCGATCAGGCTGAATTTCGCCGTGCCGCCTTGCGGCACTTCATCATCAGCGAAGTCCGGCCGGATGCCGATCATGTGGCCTTGCGGGCGGATGCCGATGTTGAGCGAGCGCTCGATGGCGCGGCCGCCGGTCTCGCGCATGCGAACCGTAACCTTGGCGTCGATGAGTTTCGTGGTCGACGGCAGTTGCTCGACGGAAACCGGGAAGGTTGCCTTGCCATCCTCGCCGACCACCGGAAGATCGGTGAACGGGGTGACGGTCGGTTCCGACGACTGCTCGTCGGCTAGGCCGAAGGAATAACCGTTGAAGCGGTCCCAGTCACGTGCGGTCGACAGGGTCAGTTCGCCTTCGAGCGCGAGGCCAGCAGCCGGTGCGCCATAGAGAAATCGGCCGTCGACGGTGATGTTGGCGGTTTCGCCCTGCGCGATCTCCTGCTTGTCGGCCTTCATGTCGAATTCGATGCGGTCCGGCACGAAATCTTCGACCAGGAACATCTGGCTGGCGACGGCCGGTTGTTTGGGATCGGTATAGATCGATACCGACCAGGTGCCGCGCATGGCGTTTGGCTGGAGCGGCAGATCGACGGCGTGCCCGCCGGCTGACGCGCCATCGCTGACGATGCGGCGATCCTCGACCCCGTCGGGGCGCGAAAAGATGAAGGTCAGCGGCAGGTTTTCGACCGCCTTGGCGGCGCCGTCACGGGCAAGAGCCGCGACATGCACCTCCTCGCCGGCGCGGTAGATGCCGCGCTCGGTCCAGGCGTAGACATCGAGCGCGCCCGGCGCTGCGCGACCGGTGACGCCGCGGTCGGACAGGTCGAAACCGGCGCGGGCCATGTCGAGGAAGACAAAGTCGTTGTCGCCCTGCCTGGCCATCAGCACGGCGGGCACCATGCCGCCGTCGCCGCGCGTCAGGCCGGGATTGAACACGGCGTGGCCCTCGGCATCCGAGGTCGCGGTGCCGAGGATCTCGTTGTTGCGGGCAACCAGTGTCAGTTCGGCGCCCGCTATCGGCTTGGCGCTGCCCAGCGAACGGGCAAAGACATTGAGCCCGTCCTGCCCGGTATAGGTCGAGAGGCCGATGTCGGAAACGACGAACCATTGCGTGGCCATCGCGTCGTAGTCGTCGCTCTTGTCGCTGACGGCCTGGGCAGTCAGCACATAGACGCCGGGCTTGCGCCGCGGCAGCGCCTCGTCGACCGGGAAGGAGGTGGTGACCTCCTTGTTCAGATCGTTGGCGATGTCGAGCTGGCCTTCCCAGACCGGCTCGCCCATCTGCTCGGAAATGTTTGAGATGTCGTAGCTGTCGAGCTGATGCAGGAATTGGTAGCCGGACAGGAGCTGGGCCAGCGAGCGGTCGCCGATGCGATAGAGCTTCATCTCGGCGGCGTTCATGTTGACGGTGACGACAGGGATGCCGCGGCGCGCGCCGGCCGGCAGCACGAAGCTGTCGCCGGTGAAGCGGGCCGAAGGCGCACGGTCCTGCACATAGATCGACAGCACGACGGGCGCGGCGGTCACTTCGCCGATGGCAGCCGGCAGGCCGGCGCGGAAGGTCACGTCATAATGCTGGCCGTGTTCCAACCCTTCGACGCAAATCTGCTTGTCCTTGGCTTCAACGCCTTTGGGAGGCTGGTTGTCGACGGTGACGAATTGTGCGTAATCGACGCCGGTCTTGACCAGTTCCTCGGAGAATTGGACGCAGATGCGCGGTGCGCTGGTGTCGGCATCGACGGTGTGGTCGATGACGCGGAAACCCTTGCGAGCCTTGAGATCGGAATAGTCGGCCTGGACCGCCGGCGAGGGCACCAGGGCAAGACTGGCTTCATAAGCCTGCAGAGCGGGGCGATAGAGGTCGCGCTTGTCGAGGCCGGAGCCGATGAGCGCCAGCGTCTCTGCGCGCGTCCTGGCTGTACGCAACAGCTTGTAGGCATTGAAGGCGGCAGACGTGCCGTTTGCCGGCAAGGTGGAGGCCTCTGATGTGTTGGCCGCCGGCTGCACGGCAAGCGTTTCGCGCGCCAGGTTGAGCCAGAGCTGGCCATCGTCGGGCATGACCGAGACCGCGGCCTCGTATTTCTGCATGGCAGTGCGATGATCGCCGGTGAGCACCGCCTGCTCGGCCGCCGTGGTCAGCGCCGCCATGCCCTCGGTCGGCCTGTCATAGGCCGGGCCGAGCAGCCGGTTGCGGTATTGCTGGGCCTGGTCAGCCATCCAGTTGGGGAAGAAGGCGAGTTCCGGCGGCGCGCCGATGTCGGGGTCGCCGTCGATATTGACGACCTTGCCCGCGACCGCGCCGTTGAAGGGCTTCAACTGGTTATAATCGGATTTGAGGAAGCACCATTTGGCCTTGGTGTTATAGGTGAAGGCGCGGCAGGCAGGATCGCCCAGGCAAGTGGTCTTGCATTGATCGAGCGTAACATTCTGGTCGGACCGGAGGTCGAAACCGAAATAGTCCGAATTGTCGGTCGTGGCGACTCGCCGTGCTTCAGCCGCTTGCGCGACGCTATCCCAGGCTAAGACATTGGCCCAGGCGAAGAAGAGAAGGATCAGGAGACCACGAGCCGCGCGCATTGCCATAACACCCTCCAGACAGTGCAGACGTCCGGGCATGTTCAAGCTTCACTCAGGCTTGTCAACATGAGGACGCGGCAGGGTTCCGCCTGCCGACGGTTTCCTTTCCGGCCAACAGCCGGTAGTACCTCCATAGGACAGGGGATCACGCATTCTTGCGGCAACGCAAAAGGTGTGAATTCCAAGCCCGTCCTATTTCAGACAATTGGATTGTGGCCCCTTTACGAGCGCTTCAGAACTTCATTCCAATTTTAGGTTTGTAAAGTAGGTTGTCGTAATGCCGGCGTATGAAAGGCAGATGTCAGGGGGTACCGCGCAAGGGCGCGTGCTTTCGCGCGCGCTGCTTCTGGCCATGATCTGCTGCTCGCTGATCGCCGGGGTGGGACCGGCGGCCGCCTTCGAAATCTTCGGCATCAAGCTGTGGGGCTCATCGAGCGATGAGGATGCCGACATCGTCGATCCGATGCGCTACGCCGTGACCATCTCCGCGCCCGACGCCGACAAGGACCTGTTAAAAAAGCTCGAGAACGCCTCGGCGCTGAAGAGCGACGAAGACCATCCCGTCTCCGGCTCGCTCGGTCTGATGGCCAAGGCGCGCAGCGATCGAGAACAGCTTGTGGCGGCGCTCTACGCTGATGCCCGCTACGAAGGCGTCGTCAACATCGCCATCGAGGGCAAGCCGCTGGACGAATTGCCGCCGGACGCCGAATTCAAGGGTCCGCAGCCCATTCCCGTGGTCGTCAACATCGCCGCGGGTCCCAAATTCACCCTCGGCGATATCCGGCTGGAGGGTGACGCCGCTGGACTGATGAGCGCCGACTACGGCCTGATATCAGGCGGCGACGCCGGGTCTGGCGCGGTGCTCAAGGCCGAGGCGCTGATCGTGCGCACGCTGAAGGAGCAGGGCAGGCCGCTGGCCGAGGTGACCAGCAGGCAGATCGTCGCCGACCATGCCACCTCGACCCTCGATGTGACGCTGACGGTCGCTGCCGGGCCAGTCGCTGGCTATGGCGCGACCACGGTGGAAGGCACCGAGAAGGTCGACCGCGACTTCACCGAATACATGACCGGACTGAAACGGGGCCGGCAATACTCGCCGCAGGAGATCGACGATGCGCGCGACAGATTGCTGGCGCTCGAGGTCTTCAACAGCGTGACTTTCAAGGAGGCCGACAAGCTCGATGCCGAGGGCAACATTCCGATCGGCGTCCAGGTCAGCGAGCGCAAGCCGCGTTATTTCGGGCTGGGCGGCACCTTCTCGAACACGGAAGGGCTGGGGCTGGAAGGATATTGGGGCCATCGCAACCTGTTCGGCCGGGCCGAGAAGCTGCGCATCGACGGCGCCATCAGTGGCATTGGCAGCAATGATCTGTCCGAATTGAACTACAATGCCGGCATCATGTTCGAGAAACCCGGCGTGATCGGGCCGGCATCTAAATTCTTCGCCGGCGTCAAGACCGTGCTCGAACATCCCGACGCCTACGACCATTTCTCGGTCAAGGGCAACACCGGCCTGTCCTATGAACTGACCAAGAAGCAGACCGTGTCGGCCGAGGTGGCGCTCGACTATTCACGCATCCACGATTCCTTTGGCAAACATAAATACCTGATCGCCAGCATCCCGCTGCAATATGTCTACGACGACAGGGACGTCAGGCTGAACCCGACCAAGGGCTTCAGGTTGTTGGCCTATGCCGAGCCGAGCTACGACATATTGAGCGGTGCCGCCTTCCTCAAGCTGAAGGGCGAGGGATCGGCCTATCAGTCGCTGGATACCGCTTCGAAATTCGTGCTGGCCGAACGTGTCGCCCTCGGCTCGATCGTCGGCACCAGCCTTCAGAACGTGCCTGCCGACCGGCGTTTCTATTCCGGCGGCGGCGGCTCGGTGCGCGGCTATGCTTATCAGGGCATCGGCCCGAAGGATTTCACCGGCCAGCCGATAGGCGGCCTGTCCTTCTTCGAGACCTCGGTTGAGATGCGTATTGCCATCACCGACACGATCGGCATCGTGCCGTTCGTCGATGCCGGCACGGTATCGACCAGGTCGTTCCCCGATTTTTCCGACGTCAAGGTGGGCGCCGGCGTCGGCTTGCGCTATGTGACGCCGTTCGGGCCGCTGCGTATCGACGCCGCCGTGCCGCTCAACCGCGACCCAGGCGACCCTCATTTCGGCATCTATGCCGGCATTGGCCAAGCGTTTTGAACATGAATACGGTCTGGCGCATCCTTCGTATTTTTCTCTACACGCTGCTGATCGTGGTAGCAGGCGCCATCGGCGCGCTTTTCGTGCTGACCAAGACCGAGCGTGGACGCGACAATCTCGCCGGCATCATTTCGCGCGTGGCCTCGAGCGACGAGAGTAAGGTCACCGTCAGCGGCATCGACGGTATCTGGTCGGGCGCGCTCAGTGTCGACCATGTCGTGCTGGAGGACCGCGAGGGCGTCTGGCTGGTGGCACGCAGGGTGGCCATCGACTGGTCGCCGCTGACGCTGTTGTCCAAAAACTTCAGCGCCGACCGCATCGCAGCGGAGCGCATCGAACTTGCGCGTCTGCCGGTGGCCGGCACGCAGCAGCCGGCGCAAGGCGGCGCGACGACGCTGCCGGTTTCCATTGATATCAGGCAGATCGACTTGCCGGAAGTCGCGCTCGGCCAGCAACTGGCCGGCAGCGGCATCGCCGAACTCGCCGCCAAGGCCTCGGTGAAGGCCGACGCCGCACCGCTGTCGGTCGAGACGGTGCTCAACATTACCCGCCATGACGGCAAACAGGGCAACGTCGACGCGCAGATCCATTTCGCGCCAGCGGACAACAAGCTCGACCTCAACCTCAAGGCGTCGGAACCGGCCGGCGGCATCATCGCCAATCTGCTCAACCTGCCGGACACGCCGCCGGTCGACATCGTCGTCTCGGGCACCGGGCCGCTGGCCAACTGGAGTGGCGTCGGCACCTTCCTTGTCGATCACCGGATCGTCACACAGCTCACCGGTCGCCATCAGCTCACCGACAAAGGCAACTATCTCGAAGCCAAGGGGGACGGCGATTTCGCCCGCTTCCTGCCGGAGAACCTGAAACCATTGTTTGCCGGAAAGACCAGCTTCGATATGGCGGGCACCGCCACGTCAGCGGGCGGGATCAGTGTCGACCGGGCCAACATCGATAGCGATGCCATGCACGGCACCGCGACCGGTATCGTCGATCCTGCCGGAGCCAGCGATCTTTCGGTCGAACTCGCCGCCAAGGGGCCGCCCGTGGTCATCAGCGTCGGCAGCAAGGCGCAGCCGATCACGCTGGCGATCAAGAATGCCACCGCCCGGGCGTTCGGCGACGGCAAGGCGCCGATCGTCGACATCGGCGCCTCCTTCGTTTCGATCGTCGCCGGCGGCACGCGGCTGGACGACCTGGCGGCGCAGATACACTCCGACGGTTTCGACATCCAGAACCGCACCGGTCCGGTTGCCGTCAAGCTTGGGGCCGGCGGCCTGAAAACCGACGTCGCGACGCTGGCGCCCCTGGTCACTGGGAAGGTCGATGTCGGCCTGGCTGGTTCCCTCAGCAAGGACACCATTGTCATCGATCAGGGCACGCTTCGGTCCGATGCGCTCAATGCCTCGCTGACGGCGACCGTGGCACTCGCCGACCTGTCGATGCAGCTCAAGATGAATGCCGATGCCGTGGCGACCGCCTTCCCGCAGCAGATCGCCTCGGTGCTCGGCGGGCGGGTGAAGTTCTCGGCCACAGCGTCGCGCGATCCGCAGGGCTCGTTCGCCGCCAACTCGATCGAACTCACATCCGGTTCGCTCAGCGCCAGCGGTACCGCCAGCATGCAAGGTACCGACATACTGGCCGATATCAAAGGCAGGCTGGGTGATGTTTCGGTGCTGTCGCCAACGGTCGGCGTCCCGGTCGAGGGCGGTGTCGATTTTGCCCTGTCGGCAAGCGGCGCCATGACCGCGCCGGATTTCACTGTCTCCGCCGACAGCGATAGCCTGACGGCCTCGGGCCGCACGGTGAAGGCGATCAAGCTGACCGCCAGCGGCAAGGCCGACATTGCTAACCCTTCCGCCAATGTCTCGCTGACAGGCGCCGTCAACGACCAGCCGCTCGACATCAAGGCGGCGTTGGTGACGAGCGAAGGCAAGCGCTCGATCAACGGCTTTGCGGTGTCACTGGGCGACAACAAGGTGTCGGGCGATCTGGCGCTGGATGACAAGTTCATGCCGCTGGGCACGCTCGTTCTTGCTGCGCCTGCCATCGATCAGCTTGCGGCGCTGGCCGGCCAGGCGGTGACCGGCGACATCAACGGCACCATTCGCTTTGCCAAGAGTGGCGACGCGCCCTCGGTTGCCATTGACGCCACGAGCACGTCGATCGCGCGCGGCGAGGTGACGGCGAGCACAATCGCCGTCAATGCCCTGATTGCCAACTATCTCAAGGCGCCGGCGATTTCAGGCTCGATCAAGGCCGATGCTGTCACGTCGGGGACCACCCAAGTCGGCGGCATCGTCGTCGATCTGAAGCGCGACGGCGACTGGACGAATTTTGCCGGTGCCGCCACCGTATCAGGTATTCCAGCGAAGGCGGCGGGACGGGTGAAGATCGCCGGTGGCGTCACCAGCGTCGAGATCGCCTCGGGCGAGGCGACGGTTCGCGGCATCAAGGCGGCGATTGCCGAGCCGTCGACGCTCAGCATCGCCGACGGCACCACCAGCATCGAAAAATTGGCGCTCGATGTCGGCGGCGGCTCGGTGGCGCTGTCCGGCACCGCCGGCCAGACGCTCGATCTCGCGGCAAAGGTCTCCGCCTTGCCGGCTGCCCTTGCCGACGCCTTTTCGCCCGGCCTCGATGCCGCTGGAACGCTTGATGGCAGTGCCGAGATAACAGGCTCGCCGTCCGCTCCGGACGTCCGGTTCAACGTGCAACTGGCCGGCGCCGAAACCAGCCAGACCCGCCAGGCCGGGCTCGGGCAGCTCGCAGTCGACGCGGCCGGCAGCTACACCATGGCCGGCGGCGTCGTCCTCGACCACGCGACGCTCTCCGGTGACAAGGTTTCCGGTCAAGCCGCCGGCACGATCAATCCGAACGGCGCCAGCGATTTCGCCCTCGACCTCGTCTCGTCCGGTCCAAGCCTGCCGCTCACGGTCGGAAGCGCCGAGAGTCCTGTCAAGATCGAGGTCCGGTCGCTGTCGGCAAAGGTGGCGGGCGAGAGCACGCGGGCCCGACTGGATATGTCCGCGATCCTGCCCTCGATCGCCACGAGACCGGCGAAGGTGGACGGGCTGAGCCTGGCGTTGCACTCGGATGCGTTCGATCTGAAGAACCGCGCCGGGCCGGTTTCGGGCACGGTTTCGGTGGATAGGGTGGGGCTCGACAATCCCACCATCGCGCCGCTGATCGCCGGCAAGGTCACGGCCGCGCTCAGCGGGCGCCTGTCAGCCGACGCTGTCGCCATCGACAGCGGCTCGCTTAAAAGCGACGCGCTCAACAGCCAGGTCGCCGGCCTGGTGTCGTTGCGTGACGGCGCCATCGACCTCAAGCTGAAGGCGGATGCCCCATCGTCGGCCCTGCCGACCGCTGCGCGCGGCATGCTTGGCGAGCGGGCGCAACTGAGCGCCACGCTGAAGCGCGAGCCTAACGGCAATATCGCCATAAGCGGATTGACGCTGGCCTCCGGCGCGCTGACCGCACAGGGGCAGGCGAGTCTTGCCGGCAATACGCTGGCCGCCGACATAAAAGGCGCACTGGGCGACGTTTCGCTGCTGTCCAAGGATGCCAGAGGCGCTATCGCCTTTGCGCTGAATGCGCAGGGGCCGGCGACCGCGCCGGATCTGTCGCTGACTGTCGACAGCGACAAGCTTTCGGTGGCGTCGCGCGAGATCACCGGGCTCAGACTCACCGCCACCGGCAAGGCCGACGCGGCCAAGCCGGCGGCCAATGTGCAACTGACAGGCAATGTCGCGGGCCAACCCTTGCAAGGCAGTGCGGTGCTGGCGACTGCGGACGGCAAGAGCGCCATCAATGGCCTGCTTTTGTCGCTGGGCCAAAACAGGATTTCCGGCGACCTAGCGCTGGACGACAAATTCGTACCCGAAGGCACGATCTCGCTCGAGCTGCCCGATATCGGGCCGCTTGCCGCACTGGCGCTGGAAAAAGCGGAAGGCGACGTGCGCGGCACGATTGCATTCTCGAAGAACGGCGCCGCACCGCAAGTCGCCATCAAGGCGAGGACCGCCTCGGTCACGCGCGGCGACCTTCAGGCGAAGGCCGTGTCGATCGACGCCTTGATCGCCAATTACCTCGCCGCGCCAGTCATCTCCGGAAAAATCCATGCCGACACCGTCACATCGGGCGGCACGGTGATCCGCGGCATCGACGTCGACCTGAAGCGTGACGGCGACTGGACCGGCTTTTCCGGCGGCGCAACGGTGAAAGGAATACCGGCAAAGGCCGTGGGCCGCGTAAAAGCCGCCAACGGCACGACGATCATAGAGCTTGCTTCCGGCGAGGCGACCGTCCAGGGCATAAAGGCCGCCATCGCGCAGGCTTCGACCGTCACCATCGCCAATGGCACGACAACGCTGGATAGGCTGGTGCTCAACCTGGGCGGCGGCACGGCGACGGTGACCGGCAAGATCGGGCAGGCGCTCGACATCAATGCGGCGCTGGCGCGGGTGCCGATCTCGCTTGCCAACAGTTTCTCGCGGGGTCTCGATGCCGCCGGTTCGATTTCGGGCACGGTGAAGGTCACCGGGGCGCCAGCCAGCCCCAGTGCGGCGTTCAACCTCGACGCGACCGGCGTGCAGACTTCGCAGACCCGCGGCGCGGGTGTCGGTGCAGTGAGTGTTTCTTCCTCGGGTACCTTTGCCGGCAACAAGCTGACCTTCAACGCCAATGTCAGCGATGGAGCCGGCCTTGGCCTCAAGGGGGGCGGCACGGTGACGACATCGGGCACGCCGGCGCTCGCGCTCGACTTCAATGGCGCCGTGCCGTTCGGCATCCTCAGTCAGAAGCTCGCCGCGCAAGGCCTGTCGCTGACGGGGACCGCCAATGTCAATGTGCAGGTGCGCGGCCCCGCGACATCGCCCGTTATCGGCGGCAGCATCAGCACGTCGGGCGCCCGCCTGCTCGACGCGCGTTCCGGGCTTGCCGTCAACGACATCGCAGCCGAAATCGCGATCGGCAATGGTGTCGCCAGGATCAACCGCCTGACCGGGACGTTGTCGACGCGCGGCAGCCTGTCGGCCAGCGGCACGGTCGGCATCAATCCGGCGCAGGGGTTCCCGGCCGACCTGTCGATCAAGCTCACCGACGGCCGCTACACCGATGGGCGGGTGGTCACCGCCAATCTTGGCGGCGACCTGACGATCAAGGGACCGCTGACGTCGGCGCCGGTGATTGCCGGCACCGTCAACCTCGCCAAGACCGTCATCACCGTTCCGGACAAATTACCGGGGTCGCTCTCGGCCCTCGACGTTAGGCACAAGAACGCGCCCGGCGCGGTGAGGGCGCAGGACAAGGCACTGCGCCCGGCCACGACCAGCGGCAAGAGCGGCGGCAGTGGCCTGGCGCTCGACGTCACCGTCAACGCCCCGAACCAGATCTTCATCCAGGGCAGAGGGGTGGACGCCGAACTCGGCGGCTCGCTCAGGCTGACCGGTCCGGCCTCCTCGCCGCAAGCGGTGGGCACTTTCACGCTGCAACGCGGGCGGCTGTCGATCCTCGGAAAGCGGCTGACCTTCACCGAGGGCACGGTCGGTTTTTCCGGCTCGCTGGTGCCTTATCTCAACCTGACCGCGACAACGACCACGAGCAGCGCCACCGTCACCATCGTGGTGTCGGGCGAGGCGACCAATCCGAAATTCACCTTCACCTCGGTGCCGGCGCTGCCCGAGGACGAGGTGCTGGCGCAGTTGATCTTCGGGCGCTCCATGTCGAACCTGTCGCCGCTGCAGATCGCGCAACTGGCCGAAGCCGCCGGACAGTTGGCCGGCGTCGGCGGCTCGACGTCGCTGCTCGAAAACCTGCGCAGCGCGATCGGCGTCGATGATCTCGATGTCACCGCGGACGAGAAGGGCGGCACGGCGGTTTCTGCCGGCAAGTACCTCAACGACCGCACCTATGTAACCATCCAGAAGGGCGACAAGCCGGGCTCGGGCAAGGCCATGATCGACCTCAATGTCGGGCGCGGCGTCAAACTGCGCGGCGAGGCAACGGACGCCGGCGAAGCCAAGGGCGGCATCTTCTACGAGAAGGAATATTGAAGCAGGACATGGGCTGGCCCTCATCCCGGCGAGGGCTGGCACTGTCGCAAACCGCGTCAATGTCTCAGTTTAATCGCCCGAAGAGATTTAGGGGAAATCCGTCGCGCACTAGCAATTTTGCGCCAAGACTGTCGCTATCACGCGAACCGCTCCCCCTCCAAAGTTGCACATTCGTCGATATGTTCCCAATCCATGCCGTCTTTGACATCATGGCCTGGATGCGGAATGTTAATCGGCGGAAAGCCAACAATGGGAGTTAGTCATGACAATCTACAAGAGTAATGGCGACAGCGTTCCGGATCACATCCTGGCCATGGCCGAAGAAGCCAAGTCGGGTAAGGTCGATCGCCGCGAATTCCTCGCGCTTGCCAGCGTCTTCGGCGCTTCGACGGCCATGGCCTATGGCCTGCTGGGGCTCGCCGCCCCGACGCCGGCCAAGGCCGAGGAGGTGCAGGGAAAGAAAGGCGGCGTGCTCAAGGTGGCAATGTCGGTCAAGGATCCCAAGGATCCGCGCACGGCCGACTGGTCGGAAATCTCCAATGCCGAGCGGCAGGCGCTCGAGCCGCTGGTGAAATACACCCACCAGTACACATTCGCGCCCTATCTCCTGGAAAGCTGGGACATCAATGACGACGCCACCGAGTACACGCTGCATGTGCGGCCGGGCGTCGAGTGGAACAATGGCGACAAGTTCACCGCCGACGACGTGATCTACAATTTCACCCGCTGGGCCGACAAGGCCGCGGAAGGCAACTCCATGCCGGGCCGCCTCGGCAGCCTCGTCGACGACAGCACAAAGAAATTGCGCGAGGGGTCGGTCATCAAGGTCGACGACATGACCGTCAAGCTGAAGCTCACCAAACCCGATATCGCCATCATTCCCAACCTGACCGACTATCCGGCATTGGTGGTGCACAAGAGCTTCGACGAGAAGGGCGCCAACTTCAAGAACTGCCCGATCGGTACGGGTCCGTTCGAGCTGGTCTCCTATGACGTCGGCCAGAAAGTCGTCTACAAGCGCCGCGAGACCGGCAAGTGGTGGCAGGGGGAAGCCTTCCTCGATGGCGTCGAGTTCATCGACTACGGCACCGATCCGGCCGCAACGGTCTCGGCCTTCGAATCGGGCGAAGTTCAGACCAACCATGAGACGACCGCCGACTACGTCAAGATCATCGCAGACGTCGGCGCGCCGCCTTCCGAGGTCGTGACCGCCGCCACCGTGGTGTCGCGCTTCAATGTCAACGCCAAGCCTTATGGCGACCAGAAGGTGCGTCAGGCGATGTGCCTGGCCGTCGACAATTCGGTGGTGCTGCAGCTCGGCTACGGCAATGCCGGCACGCCGGCCGAGAACCACCATGTCGCGCCGATCCATCCCGAATATGTCGAGCTGCCCAAGATCAAGCGCGACATCGCCAAGGCCAAGCAGATGCTGACGGAAGCCGGCGTGATCGATTTCGAACACGAGCTGATCAGCAACGACGAGGACTACCACAAGAACACCACGGACGCGATCGCGGCCCAACTGCGCGAGGCCGGCATCAAGGTGAAGCGCACCGTGCTGCCGAGCTCGACCTTCTGGAACGACTGGACGAAATATCCGTTCTCGGAAACCAACTGGAACATGCGTCCGCTTGGCATCCAGGTCATCGCTATCGCCTACCGCTCGGGTGAAGCCTGGAACGAGACGGCCTACGCCAATCCGGACTTCGACAAGAAGGTCAACGAGGCGCTCGGGATCGCCGACGCGGAGAAGCGCAAGGTGGTGATGAAGGACATCGAGCAGATGCTGCAGGATTCCGGCATCATCATCCAGCCTTACTGGCGCAAGCTCTACATCAACATCAAGCCCGAGGTGAAGAACCACTCGATGCACCCCACCTACGAGCACGACTTCGGCAAGGTCTGGCTCGATCAGGCGTGACCCACAGCCTGCCGGGAGCGGGGCGCCAGCGCCTTTCGCTCCGCGGCATCGCCGCCGTTGCATTGGGTGCAGCGGCGGCGTGACGTCACAAGGTTTTTGATACAGGGTTGAACCTATCTGACCCCAACCCGGCCGGCAGGGGGGTACAATGTTCTCATTCATCGCCAGACGCATCGGCACGATACTGCTCACGATGCTGTGCCTGACGCTGGTCGTCTTCTTCCTCGTCAATCTGGAACCCAACCTGAAGAAGCTGGCGATCAGCCAGACCGAGATGCACACTTCGGCCGAACAGCTGGAAAGCTGGCTGGTCAATCATGGCTACCGGCAGAACTTCTTCGTGCGCTACGGCCAGTGGCTCGGCGTCCTGCCCAAGCAGCCGGTAACCGATCCGGCAACCGGCAAACCGGCGCAGCGCTTCTCCTTCTGCAACGATCCGGCCGAGCCGAAGTTCTCCGGCGTGCTCCAGGGTGATTTCGGCTGCTCGACCAAATTCAAGACCACGGTGGGGGCCAAGCTGTTCCCGGCACTCGGCGCCACAGGCGTCCTGATGTTCTGCGTGCTGGCGGTGATGGTGCCGGTCTCGCTGCTGATCGGCATCCTGGCCGGCATGCGCGAGGGGTCGCGCACCGACCGGGTGCTGTCGGTCGCCTCGATCGCCTCGACGGCGACGCCCGAATATGTATCGGGCGTCATCTTTACCGTCATCTTCGCCTCCTGGCTTGGCTGGCTGAACGGATCCGCCGCATCGGCAAGCCAGGGCATCACCTTCTATAACTTCACGCTGCCGGTGATCACGCTGGCCATCTACGGCATCGGCTACATCGCGCGCATGACGCGTGCCTCGATGGTCGAGGTGATGACGCAGCAATATATCCGCACCGCCCGGCTGAAGGGCCTTTCCTTCAAAAGCGTGGTGGTCAAGCATGCGCTGCGCAACGCTCTGATCGCGCCCTTCACGGTGATCATGCTGCAGTTTCCGTGGCTGCTCACCGGCGTCGTCATCGTCGAGGTGATGTTCCGCTATCAGGGCTTCGGCTACACGCTGGTCGAGGCCGCCGGCAACAATGACATCGACCTTTTGCTCGGTTGCTCGCTGGTCTCGGTTTTCATCGTCCTGATCACGCAGCTCATTTCCGATGTCGGCTACGCGTTCCTCAATCCGCGCATTCGGGTTCAGTAGGGGAGACGGCGCATGCAAGCCCAATATATCGGCGCCTCCACCGTCGTCCTCGAAGTGCTCTGGCGCTTCTGGCCGGTCTGGCTCGCGCTTCTCATCGTCATGGGCGCGAGCTTCCTCTACAAGAAGAAGCTAGCTCTCTACGGCCAACTGTTCGACAGCGGCGTCGGCATGGCGGGGGTGGCCATCTGCCTGTTCTGGCTGTTCACGGCGATCTTCGCCTCGACCATCTCGCCTTTCGATCCGCTCGGCCAGATTCCCATCATGAAGGATACGCTGCCCGGAGCCATCGAACCGCAATCGGGCCTCGCCTATCTGTTCGGTGGCGACAAGCTCGCCCGCGACGTCTTTTCACGCATGGTCTATGGCAGCCAGATCGTACTGATCATCGCGCCGGCGGCGACCGGCTTCGCGCTCATGGTCGGCATCACGCTCGGCCTGCCGGCCGGCTATTATGGCGGCAAGATCGATACCGTGCTGTCGTTCCTGGCCAATCTCGTGCTGGCCTTCCCAGTTATCCTGCTGTTTTACCTCCTGGTGACGCCGGGCATCATGGACACGCCGATCCCCTACGCGCTGGCCGGCGTCTTCTTCCTGTTCCCGATCATTTTCTTCTGCGTGCTGTTCTGGACGCGCTACAAGAACCGTTCCGACCGGATCTACATCCTGCTCGGACTGACGCTGGTGGTCGGCGGCTGGATCTATGCCGGCCTGGTGTTCGATGCCGACCCGCTGAAGATCGTGCACATCGATCCCAACCAGCTCAACATCTTCGTGGCGGTGGTGTTCGCCTCCAGCCCGGGCGTGTTCCGCATCGTTCGTGGCCTGACCATGGATATCAAGACGCGCGACTATGTGGCGGCGGCCCAGACGCGCGGTGAATCGCCATGGTACATCATGCTGTGGGAGATCCTGCCCAATGCACGCGGACCGCTGATCGTCGATGCCTGCCTGCGCATCGGCTACACCACCATCCTGCTCGGCACGCTGGGCTATTTCGGCCTCGGGCTGGCGCCGGAAAGTCCCGACTGGGGCACCGCGATCAAGGATGCCAGCCGGCTGCTGCGTTCCTTCATCCACCCGGCACTGCCGCCGACGATCGCGCTGATGTCGTTCGTACTGGGGCTAAACCTGCTCGCCGATTCCCTGCGCGAGCAATCGATGAAGGATTGATGGCGGGGTCCTCGACCCTACTTGCCCGGAAAAACCAAGGATTGGAGCGACCCATGAACGAGGCAGTTCGAAATCCGGCCAGGCCGAACAATGGGCCGATCATCGAGATCGAGAACCTGTCGATCTCCTTCTTCACCCGCAAGGGCGAGATACCGGCCGTGATGGATTTTTCCTGCACGGTCATGCCCGGCGAAGCGATGGGCATTGTCGGCGAATCCGGCTGCGGCAAGTCGACCGTGTCGCTCGGCATCATGCGTGATCTCTCCAACATCGGGAAGATCGTCGGCGGCAAGATCAAGTTCCAGGGCAAGGACATGGGCGAGCTCTCCGAGGAGGAGCTGCGCAGCATCCGCGGCAACAAGATCGCCATGATCTACCAGGAGCCGATGGCGAGCCTGAACCCGGCGATGAAGATCGGCCAGCAGCTAATGGAAGTGCCCCTGATCCACGACAAGGTGTCGAAGGAAGAGGCCTATAAACGTGCGCTCGAAATGGTGCGCTCGGTGAAGCTTCCCGATCCGGAACGCATGATGCGCTCCTATCCGCACCAGCTTTCGGGCGGCCAGCAGCAGCGCATCGTCATCGCCATGGCGCTGCTGTCGAAGCCGGCGTTGCTTCTCCTCGACGAGCCGACGACGGCGCTCGACGTAACGGTGGAGGCGGGCATCGTCGAACTGGTCAAGGGGCTGGGCGAGAAGTTCGGCACCTCGATGATCTTCGTGTCGCACAACCTTGGCCTGATCCTGGAGACCTGCGACCGCATTACGGTGATGTATTCGGGCGAGGCCGTCGAGACCGGCAAGATCAAGGACGTGTTCGACCGGATGCGCCATCCCTATACGCAGGGCCTTTTCCGCTCGATTCCGCTGCCGGGCGCCGACAAGAACTCGCGGCCGCTGATCTCGATCCCCGGCCAGCTGCCCCTGCCGCATGAGCGGCCGAAGGGCTGTAATTTCGGCCCGCGCTGCCACCATTTCGTCGAGGGCGTCTGCAACGCCGCCGAAATCCCGATGATTGAAGTCGCGGGACATGAAGGTCATTTCTCGCGCTGCGTGCGCTTCAACGAAATCGATTGGGACGCCCTGCCGCCCGGTGCCAAGAAGGTCAATGAGAAGGTCGTGCCTGGCGCACCGGTACTCAAGATCGAGGACCTGAGAAAATACTACAAGGTTGGCGGCAGCGAGGTGTTCGGCTCAAGCGAGGGCCGCGTCGTCAAAGCCAACGAGACGATTTCGTTCACCGCGCGAGAATCCGAAACCGTCGCCATTGTCGGCGAATCCGGCTGCGGAAAATCGACGCTGGCCAAAGTGCTGCTCGGGCTCGAGACGGCGAGCTCTGGCAAGGTCACGCTCGCCAACAAGGAAATCCAGTCGACCGGCATCGAGAGCCGCAGCGTCGACACTGTGTCGTCGATCCAGATGGTATTCCAGAACCCGTTCGATACGCTCAACCCCAGCCATTCGGTCGGCTCGCAGATCATCCGCACACTGGAGAAATTCAACGTCGGCAAGACCGTCGCCGACCGGCGCAAGCGCATGCTGGAATTGCTCGACCTGGTGAAGCTGCCGCGCGCCTTCGAGAGCCGCAAGCCACGCCAGCTTTCGGGTGGCCAGAAGCAGCGCATCGGTGTGGCGCGCGCCTTTGCCGGCGATGCCAAGGTGGTGGTGGCCGACGAACCGGTCTCGGCGCTCGACGTGTCGGTCCAGGCGGCGGTGACTGAGCTGCTGATGGACATCCAGCGCAAGAACAAGACGACGATGCTGTTCATCAGCCACGATTTGTCGGTCGTGCGCTATATCGCCGACCGGGTTGTCGTCATGTATCTCGGCTATATCGTCGAGCAAGGCACGACCGACCAGATCTTCGTGCCGCCCTATCATCCCTACACCGAGGCACTGCTTTCGGCGATCCCGATCGCCGACACCAGCGTGGTCAAGAAGCATATCGTGCTGGAGGGCGACATACCCTCGGCGATGAACCCGCCGACAGGCTGTCCATTCCAAACGCGCTGCGGCTACAAGAGACTGGTGCCGGATAATCTCTGCGAAACCAAGGTGCCGCCCGTCAAGAACCTGGGCAACGGGCACATGAGCCTGTGCTGGCTCTCGGACGACGTGCTGGCGACGATGGAGCCAGTGATCAAGTTCGACAAGCAGTATGCCGACCATGAGGGCGTGCCGGACGACGCGCCGCATGGTGCCGGCCCGGGCTTTGCCGGTCAGCCGCCCAGCCGACCACATGGCAAGACTGCCAGTGCGGAAGCCAGCGCGGTGGGAGAGGACGCCGAGGAAACCGAAGCCGTCTCAAAGGCCCGTCGTCATGAGGTCCGCGACGAGGTTTCGGAGACTGGTCGTCCGGCGACGGATGCCAACGCAACCTCTGCGCCGTTCACGCCAAGAACGCTTGGTGACGGCCGGCAGGCCGAGAGTGCATACGTTGCACCGCTTGCCCCGCCGGCTCGGCTGGCCGACGCAAGTGCCACCGACAAGAACCGTCCGACCGGCATCGCCAGGCCGATCAAACCCGACAATCTCAAGCTGATTTCGGGCGTCGGCCCGAAAACAGAAGGCATCCTCAACGACCTCGGCATCTTCACCTACGCCCAGGTCGCCGCGTGGAAAAAAGCCGAGCGCCAATGGGTCGACGACTATCTTAGATTCAAAGGCCGCATCGAGCGCGAGGACTGGGTCAAGCAGGCGAAGGCGCTCGCCAAGGGCGGCGAGGCGGAATACATCAAGGTGTTCGGCAGGGAGCCGCGCTGACCCACCGGCGCGCCTCTCAGCTGCCGCACTGCCTCAGCTGTTGGGCATAGTCGCGGGCCATCTTGTCGGTCGCCCGGGCATAGCCCTGGACGCCGGCGTCGCCACGGTTGCCGCGGCCATAGGCGGTCCAGCCGAGATAGTAGGCGAGGTAGAGATTGTAGGTGTCGTTGCGGGCGACGCCGTAAGTATCCGCTGTCTTGGAATGGTACCAGCCGACGAAATCGACGGCGTCGGCGAATTTGGTCCGGCGCGCCGCCCAGTTGCCGGTTTCGCTCTGATATTGCGACCATGTACCGTCCAGCGCCTGCGAGAAGCCTGTGGCCGACGAAACGTGCTTCCACGGGATGAAACCGAGCAGTTTGGTGCGCGGCGGCCGGGCGTTGCTCTTGAATCCGGATTCCTTGCGCACCGTTGCCATCAGAACGGGAACGGGCACGCCGTATTTCTGCTCGGCGCGTTCGGCGGCCGACTGCCAATTGTCGAACCAGCCGTCATTCTGGTCGAAGACGGCGCAGACATTGTTGATGTGGCTGGGGGCGGTCGCGCAGGCCGAAAGTGCCAGCAGCATACCAACCGCTACAATTTTACTAAAACTCGACCTACGCATCGGCAGAGCAATAGGCTCAAATCATAAAGGGAATCTTGCCGCGCCCGTTAACGCGTCGCCGACGCGGGCGGTTCGGAAAGTGCCATATTGATTGTCCGACATATCTTGTCGCTTTTTATAAATCAATGTTTCGAAAATGCCGCCTCGGTTAAAATCGCGCCCGCAAACGGCGTATTTCTGACAGCTGGCGCGGTTTGCCGAGGCTTTGATGCCTGATATGAACGAACCAAGACGCAAGCGCGGCGCCGAGCGCACCAGCAACCGGGGACCAGGGCCTATTCCGCAACTGCCGGCGAGGCGGGTGACCAATCCCTATCCGCCGATGGCCTTGCTGTCGCCCGACCAGATCGAGGCGATCCATCAGGCGTCGATGCACATATTGGAGAATTTCGGCATCGAGGTGATGAGCCCGCGGGCGCTGTCGCTGTTCGAGAAGGCCGGTGCCAACGTGGACCACGCGTCGGCGAACGTCCGCATCGACCGCGGCATGGTCGACGAGGCGCTGAAGACGACGCGATCCAAATATGCCCTTACACCGCGCAATTCGGCCAACGCCGTTCATCTCGGCGGCAACACAATCAATTTCACGCTCGTTGCGGGGCCGCCCAATGTGCACGACATGGCGCGCGGCCGCCGCCCCGGCAATTTGCGCGACTATGCGGATCTGACCCGGTTGGCGCAGCATTTCAACTGCGTGCACATGCTCGGCAACCAGGTCTGCGCACCGGTCGAATTGCCGGCCAATTCGCGCCATCTCGACACCTATTTCGCCAATCTGACGCTGACCGACAAAAGCTTCCATGTCTCGGCGATCGGCCGGGGCAGGGCGCTGGACGGGATCGAGATGATGGCGATCGCGCGCGGGCTGACGCTGGACCAGTTGCGCGACGATCCCGGCGTCGCCACCATCATCTCGGTCAACTCGCCGCGCCGTTTCGACGAGATGATGGCCGAGGGGCTGATGACGATGGCCGAATTCGGCCAGTCGGTGGCGGTGACGCCGTTCACGCTGATGGGCGCGATGAGCCCGGTGACGCTGGCGGGTGCTTTGGCGCAGCAGAATGCGGAAGCACTGTTCGGCGTCGTGCTGACGCAACTTGTGCGTCCGGGCGCGCCGGTCATGTATGGCGCCTTCACCTCCAATGTCGACATGAAGTCGGGCGCGCCGGCCTTCGGCACGCCTGAAAACACCAAGGCCAACATCGCGTCGGGGCAATTGGCACGGCGTTACGGGCTACCCTACCGGACAACGCCGGGCTCGGCCTCCAACGCCGCCGATGCGCAAGGCGCCTACGAGACGCTAATGGCGCTGTGGGGCGCGGTGCTCGGCCACGGCAACCTCGTCTATCACGCCGCCGGCTGGCAGGAGGGCGGGCTGACTGCGTCGTTCGAGAAATTCATCATCGACGTCGAAATGATCCAGCACATGATGGAGTTTTTGCGCCCGATCGTGGTCGATGAAGCCGAGCTTGCCGTCGAGGCGCTGGGCGCGGTGCCGACCGGCGGGCATTTCTTCGGCGAGCCGCACACGCTGGAACGTTATGCGACGGCCTTCTATCAGCCAATGCTTTCGAACTGGCAGAATTTTGAAGCCTGGCAGGAAGCCGGCGGCCTCGACGCAACCGCGCGCGCCACGCGGTTGTGGAAGAAGGCGCTCGAAGACTATGTCGAGCCTCCGATGGACATCGCCGTGCGCGAAGCGCTGGAGGCCTACGTGGCCAAGCGCAAGGAAGCGATTGGGGCGGGCGAGCCGTGATGCGCCACGAACGTCCCGTTTTGAATCATCTAACCCATCCAACTCACTGATATCAGAGATAAAATCATGAAATCGCATGCAAAGGTCGTGATCATCGGCGGCGGGGTCGTCGGGTGTTCCGTGCTGTTCCATCTCGCCCGCCATGGCTGGACCGACGTCGTGCTTCTGGAGCGCGACGAGCTGACTTCAGGCTCGACGTGGCACGCGGCCGGCGGCATGCACACGATCAATGGCGATCCCAACGTCGCCAAGCTGCAGAAATACACGATCAACCTCTACAAGGAGATCGAGGAGCTTTCCGGCCAGGCGACCGGCGTGCATCTGACCGGCGGCGTGCTGCTGGCGGCGACCGAGGCGCGGCTCGACTGGCTGCGCGGCGTCGTCGCCAAGGGGCGCTATCTCGGCATCGATCTCGAAGAAATCTCGCCGAAAGAAGCGGCCGAACTGATGCCGCTGCTCGACCCCAAGCAGTTCGTCGGCGCTGTCCGCAACAAGGAGGACGGCCATCTCGATCCCTCCGGCGTCACTCATGCCTATGCCAAGGCTGCGCGTAAGCTGGGCGCCGAGGTCGAGCGCTTCACCAAGGTCGAGGACATCGTGCGGCGTCCCGACGGGCTGTGGCGTGTCATCACCAACAAGGGCGAGGTCGTGGCCGAGCATGTCGTCAACGCCGGTGGCCTTTGGGCGCGCGAGGTCGGCCGCATGGTCGGACTTGAACTACCGGTGATGGCCATGGAGCACATGTACCTGATCACCGAGGACATGCCGGAGGTCGCAGCCTGGAACGCCAAGACCGGCACCGAGATCATCCACGCCGTCGATTTCGACGGCGAGCTCTATCTGCGCCAGGAGCGCGGCGGCATGCTGATGGGCACCTATGAGAAGGCCAACAAGCCATGGTCGGAATTCTCGACGCCGTGGAATTTCGGCCACGAACTGCTGGAGCCGGACATCGACCGCATCGCACCGTCGCTGGAAGTCGGCTTCCGGCATTTCCCGGCCTTTCAGAACACCGGCATCAAGCAGATCATCAACGGACCCTTCACCTTCGCGCCCGACGGCAACCCGCTGGTCGGGCCGGTGCGCGGTTTGCCGGGCTTCTGGGTGGCCTGCGGCGTCATGGCCGGTTTCAGCCAGGGCGGCGGCGTTGGGCTCGCGCTGTCCAACTGGATGATCGAGGGCGATCCCGGCGCTGACATCTGGGCCATGGACGTCTCGCGTTATGGCGACTGGGCGACGATGGCCTACACCAATGCCAAGGTGCGCGAGAACTATTCCAGGCGCTTTTCGATCCGCTTCCCCAATGAGGAATTGCCCGTCGGGCGGCCGCTGAAGACGACGCCGGTCTACGACCTGCTGTCGGCCAAGGGCGCGCAATGGGGCGTGTCCTATGGGCTGGAAGTGCCGCTCTGGTACGCGCCCGTAGGCGTCAGGGACGAGTTCTCGTGGCGCCGCTCGAGCGATTTCGCCCATGTCGGCAGGGAGGTTGCAAATGTTCGCGGGGGCGTCGGCCTCGCCGAGATTTCGAACTTCGCCAAATATGGCGTGACAGGCGAGGGTGCTGCCGCATGGCTCGACCGGCTGCTTGCCTGCAAGCTGCCGAGGCCAGGCCGCATGACGCTGGCGCCTATGCTGAAGGAGGATGGCAAGCTCATCGGCGACTTCACGCTGGCCAATCTCGGCCCTCTTGATCGAGATGACGAGGAGTGGTTCATCGCCGGTTCCGGCATTGCCGAGCAATACCATATGCGCTGGTTCGAAAAGCATCTGCCCGCGGATGGTTCTGTCCGCATTGAGGCATCGGGCGCGAAACTCACCGGCCTTGCCGTCGCCGGGCCGAAAGCGCGGGACGTGCTGGCCAAGGTCACGCGGACGGACGTCTCGAACGCCACCTTTCCCTTCATGGCCATTGGCAAGATGGATATCGGCATGGCGCCGTGCCTTGTTGGCCGCGTCAGCTACACAGGTGATCTTGGCTATGAAATCTGGGTGGCGCCGGAATATCAGCGCGCGGCGTTCCAGGCGCTGATGGCGGCGGGCGAGGAGTTCGGCATAGGCCTGTTCGGCTCCCGCGCGCTGAACGCACTGCGGCTGGAAAAGAACTATGGCTCATGGGCGCGCGAATACCGGCCGATCTACGGACCGCTGGAGGCGGGGCTCGATCGCTTCGTCGCCTATGGCAAGGAGGCGGATTTCATTGGCAAGACCGGGGCGTTGGCAGAGCGCAAGCAGGGCGGCAGGCTCAGGCTGCGGGCCTTCATCGTCGAGGCTGCCGACGCCGATGTCATCGGCGACGAGCCGATCTGGTTCGGCGGCACGGTGCGTGGCTGGGTGACGTCAGGCGGCTATGCGCATCATTCAAGGAAATCGGTCGCCATGGGCTACGTGCCGAAGGAGATCGCCGAGGAGAGCGAAGGCTTCGAGATCGAAATCCTCGGCAAGCGCCGTGCCGCACGCATGCAGCCGGTACCGCTGTTCGACGCCAATTTGGAGCGGATGCGGGCGTGAACAATCCGCATCCGGCTCGCATCAGGCAGCACGGCGATTGTCGAGCGCAAAGGCGCCAGGGCCGGCGAAGAACAGATAGAGGAAGATGAAGCAGAACGAGATCGCCAAATCGCCGCCATTGTTGACCGGGAAGAAGCCGCGCGGCATGTGCGCCATGAAATAGGCGATCGCCATCTCGCCCGCCAGAAGGAAGGCGACTGGGCGGGTGAACAGCCCCAGCGCCAGCAGGATGCCGCCGGCGAACTCGAGAATGCCGGCTGTCAGCGTCAACCCGCTGAGGGCGTGGGGTTCGGCGCTTGCCGGGAAATTGAACAGCTTCTGGCTGCCATGCTCGACGAACTGCAGCGCGGTCATGATGCGCAGAACGCCGAGCGCCTGTGGCTGGTATCGCGCCAAGCCTTCGAAAAGCGCCATCTGAAACTCCGTTTTTCACCCCCAGGTTCGGCCTAGATTATCGCCCCGAGATGGACCATTCATTTCCCGCTACCTCACATCAACAATCGGTGATGCGAGATGTTCCGCAATGTGTCGATATTTTCCTCCTAGGGTTGCATTATTATCTCTATGGTTGTATCGATCTGTAGATAGTCGAAATCGTTTGGGGATCTCTCGCCATGAAAAAAGTCGTCATCAGCTTTTTCGCAATCCTTGCCGGCACCAGCTTCGCAATGGCCGAGGATGCCGGCTGCGAGGCGTTCAAATGGCCGGTAACGCGCGAGCAGGCGTTGTTCGCGGCGCCTCCTTCTGCTGCGTCGGGGACCGCGCTGGCGATCGGCGCTGCCGCCGATCTGGTCCTGGTGCCGGCCGAGACAGCGGAATTCGCCCTCCCGCCCGAACGTGCCCCGGCGCCTGGCACGTTCGGTGCCGTCGCCAGCATGGTTGTACCGCCGGAAGGGGGCATCCAGATAAGCCTGTCGGGCGAAGCCTGGATCGATGTCATTCAGGACGGCCATACTGTGAAATTGGCCGGCTACAGCGGGGTCAAGACCTGTCCGGACATTCGCAAGAGCGTTCGGTTCAAGCTTGCGCCCGGCCCGGCCACCGTCCAGTTCAGCGGTGCAAAAAAGGCAGGCCTGAAAGTCGCGGTGCTGACCCCGGAATAGCGCGGCGCCAAGCAGGGACACGGCCCTCAATCTTACGATCAAAGGCCGTCCTCCTGTGCGACGTTGAGCCCCTTACCGTCCGGGCGCCATCAGGGCGAAATGGGCGCCTTGCGGGTCCTGGCACTGCACGATCCAGCTGCCGCCGGGTACCTCCATCGGACCCATCAGTATCTTGCCGCCATTGTCGGTCACCCGTTTTGCCGCCGCGTCGATGGCGGTTACGTTGAAATAAAACTGCCAGACCGGCACCGGGATCTGTTCGGGTTTGTTCATGATGCCGCCACCGGATTCGGGGCCGGCCGCGAAGGTTTGATAGGTTCCCATCGGCCCCATGTCGAAATCGCCGGCATTGGTCCATCCGAACTGGCTGGAATAGAAGTCGAACGCGGCCTTCCAGTCGGTTGTATAAAGCTCGTGCCAGCCGATATGGCCCGGCGTGCTGGCCGGCACGACCGGCTGGTCGGGCCCGTTCGGCTGCAGGAACATGAAGGTCGCGCCTTGCGGATCGGCGACGACGGCGAAGCGGCCGACGCCCGGAATGTCGTCGGGCTGGCGATGAACGGCGCCGCCTGCTTTCTGCAACGACGCCGCGGCAGCGTCGACATCCCTGGTGTGGATATAGCCAAGCCAGGCGGGAGGCATGCCCATCTTGGCGGCATCCTCAGGCATCGTCATCAGCCCACCGACGCCACGCTCGCCGACATTCATGACGATGTAGCGCGGCATGCCGGGAGCATTGTCGAAGGGTTGCGCCATCCAGCCGACCACCTTGGTATAGAACGCCTCGGCGGCGTCGAGGTCTGATGTCATCAATTCGTACCAGAAAAAGGGCATTGGGGATTTCGGCATCGTCGGTCTCCTCACCTTTTGCGTCGATCGTCCTTCGATCCATCATAGGACGATCTTCGAGACGGAAATCCGACAGCGGAGGAAAAATTTGCGTGTCCCAGGCGCGCCGTGGCCGCGCCGGCCGCCTTGCGGAAAGCCTTTCTTCGAAGGTTCGATATTCGCGCATCACGGGCTTAAAACATGAACTGAAATATCATGTTTTATTCGAGCCTTTTCAGCGACTTATGTCGAAAATTGACCAATTGATAAAAAAATAAAACGTGCTAGCCTTTCCTAAAACGAAAACAAGGGGAACTGACGATGGCAGAAGGCCAATTCAGGGAAGGCATTGCAGGCGGCCGGCTGCCTGCCGATCAGTATGCGGACAATTTTTCCGACCTGCATCCGCCACTCGATCACCACGAGGCGCTGGTCGAATCCGATCGCTGCTATTTCTGCTACGACGCGCCGTGCATGAACGCATGCCCAACCTCGATCGACATTCCGCTGTTCATCCGCCAGATCTCCACGGGCAATCCGATCGGCTCGGCCAAGACCATTTTCGACCAGAACATTCTGGGCGGCATGTGCGCCCGCGTCTGTCCGACCGAGACCTTGTGCGAAGAGGTCTGCGTGCGCGAGGTGGCGGAAGGCAAGCCGGTGCAGATCGGGCGCTTGCAGCGCTACGCCACCGATATCGCGATGGCCGAGAACAAGCAGTTTTATGCACGCGCCGCGGCCACCGGCAAGACGATTGCCGTGGTCGGCGCCGGCCCGGCAGGACTCGCGGCGGCGCACCGGCTCGCCCGCCATGGCCATGATGTTACCATCCTGGAAGCGCGCCAGAAAGCCGGCGGCCTTAACGAGTATGGTATCGCCGCCTACAAGAGCGTCGACAATTTCGCCCAGGCCGAGGTCGACTACGTCACCTCGATCGGCGGGATCGACATGCAAAGCGGCAAAGCGCTCGGCCGCGACTACCAGCTGTCGGACCTGATCCGCAATTATGACGCGGTCTTTCTCGGCATGGGGCTTAGCGGCGTCAACGCGCTGCGCGCCGACGGGGAAGACGCCGACGGCGTCATCAATGCGGTGGAGTTCATTTCCGAACTGCGCCAGGCCAGCGATCTCTCGATGCTTCCGGTCGGCCGGCGCGTCGTCGTCATCGGCGGCGGTATGACGGCCATCGACGCCGCCGTGCAGTCGAAGCTGCTCGGCGCCGAAGAGGTGACGATCTGCTACCGGCGCGGCCAGGAACATATGAATGCTTCCGAATTCGAGCAGGATCTGGCGGCCGCCAACGGCGTCGTCATCCGACACTGGCTACAGCCGAAGCGGGTGATTGCCGAAGGCGGCAAGGTCAATGCCATCGAGCTCGAATATACCGCCATGAACGGCGACAGGCTTGCCGGCACCGGCGAGACGCTGACCCTCGTTGCCGACCAGGTATTCAAGGCGATCGGCCAGAGTTTCGTCCCCGCTGCGCTCAACGGCAGCGGTGCTGCGATCGAGCTCGAGGCCGGGCGCATCAAGGTCGATGCGGAAGGACGCACCTCGCTGGCCAAGGTCTGGGCCGGCGGCGATTGCATCTATGGCGGTGACGACCTGACCGTCTCGGCCGTGGCGCAAGGTCGTGATGCGGCGGAATCCATTCACCGGGCACTGACCTCGAACGGGAGGGCATGAGCATGGCAGATATCAGGAACAATTTCGTCGGCATCAAATCGCCCAATCCGTTCTGGCTGGCCTCGGCGCCGCCGACCGACAAGGCCTACAATGTCGTGCGCGCCTTCAAGGCTGGTTGGGGCGGTGTCGTCTGGAAGACGCTGGGCGAAGAGGGCCCGCCGGTGGTCAACGTCAACGGCCCACGCTACGGCGCGATCTGGGGCGCCGACCGGCGTCTGCTCGGCCTCAACAACATCGAGCTGATCACCGACCGCGACTTGCAGACCAATCTGCGCGAGATGAAGCAGGTCAAGATGGAGTGGCCCGACCGGGCGCTGATCGCCTCGATCATGGTGCCTTGCGTCGAGGAAAGCTGGAAGGCGATCCTGCCGCTTGTCGAGGAGACCGGCGCCGATGGCATCGAGCTCAATTTCGGCTGCCCGCACGGCATGTCGGAGCGCGGCATGGGCGCCGCCGTCGGCCAGGTTCCGGAATATATCGAAATGGTTGTGCGCTGGTGCAAGCAGTACACGCGCATGCCCGTCATCACCAAGCTGACGCCCAACGTCACCGATATCCGCAAGCCGGCGCGAGCAGCACACGCCGGCGGCAGCGACGCGGTGTCGCTGATCAACACCATCAACTCGATCACCGGCGTCGATCTCGACAGCTTCGCGCCGATGCCGACCATCGACGGCAAGGGTTCGCATGGCGGCTATTGCGGCCCGGCGGTGAAGCCGATCGCCATGAACATGGTGGCCGAGATCGCGCGCGACCCCGAAACGCAGGGGCTGCCGATCTCCGGCATTGGCGGCATCACCACCTGGCGCGACGCCGCTGAGTTCATGGCCCTCGGCGCGGGGAACGTGCAGGTGTGCACGGCGGCGATGACCTACGGCTTCAAGATCGTCCAGGAGATGATCGCCGGTCTCGAAAATTGGATGGACGAGAAGGGCCATCGCTCGCTCGACGACATCATCGGCCGTGCCACGCCCAATGTCACGGACTGGCAGTATCTCAACCTCAACTATGTCGCCAAGGCGCATATCGACCAGGATGCCTGCATCAAATGCGGCCGCTGCCACATCGCCTGCGAGGACACCTCGCATCAGGCGATCACCAGCATGGTCGACGGCGTCAGGCATTTCGAGGTGATCGAGGCCGAATGCGTCGGCTGCAATCTGTGCGTCAATGTCTGCCCGGTCGACAACTGCATCACCATGGAGCCGCTGGCCGCCGGGGTGATGGACCAGCGCACCGGCATGCCCGTGTCGCCGGTCTACGCCAACTGGACCACGCACCCGAACAACCCGATGGCCAAGGTGGCGGCGGAGTAGGGCGGAACAATCGAGGAAAAAAGCGGCGTCTTCGGGCGCCGTCTTCATTTTCCTATTGCAGACAAGAAATATCCAGGATATAAATTATCCATGTATAGGAGATTGGCACCATGAAACTGGGTGATGGCGTCGAAGCGGCCATCCACTGCGCGGCGACGCTGGCGGGCGTTGATGGCGACAGCACCATGCCGGGTGCGGCCCTGGCGGAGGCGTTTGGCCTGTCGCCGAGCTATCTCCTGAAACATCTCAACATGCTCACCGCTGCGCGCATCCTGGAATCGGTTCCGGGACCGGCGGGCGGCTACCGGTTGGCGAAGCCGGCCGAACGCATCACGCTGCTGGACATCGTGCTGGCGGTCGAAGGGCGCGAGCCGGCTTTCCGCTGCGGCGAAATCCGCCAGCGCGGCCCGACGAAACTCGATGCGTCGGCCTATGTCAGGCCGTGCGGCATCAATGCTGCGATGCTGAAGGCGGAGCGCGCCTATCGCACGGCGCTGTCCGAGGTCAGGCTGTCCGACATCGTGGCGGACTTCATGAAAGGCGCCGATCCGCGGTCGGTCGCGGCAAGCTGCGCTTTCACCGAGCGCCACCAGCGGCAGCAGAAATCCAGTTCAACCAAGCAAGCGTGAAAGGAAAGACCATGAAACAGAGGCTGCAGTTCTTCGCCAAGGCGCCCGAGATCATGAAAGCGGTGTCGGCGCTCAACAAGGCGGTCGACGAATGTGGGCTGGAGGTGAGCCTGCTGCACCTGATCAAGCTCAGGGCCTCGCAGATCAATGGCTGCTCGTTCTGCGTCGAGATGCACAGCCGCGAGGCCAGGCGCGACGGCGAGACTGAGCAGCGGCTCTATCTGGTTTCGGCCTGGAAGGAATCGCCGCTGTTTTCCGAGCGCGAGCGCGCCGCTTTGGCCTGGACCGAGGCCGTGACGCTGATCGCCAACAATGGTGTTTCGGACGAGCTCTATGCCCGCACGCTGGAGCATTTCTCGGAAGAGGAGTTGGTCAAGCTCTCCGTGGCGCTGGGCATGATCAACACCTGGAACCGGCTTTGCATTCCGTTCCACGCCATTCATCCGATGCCTGCCGCCAAGGCCGCCTGATTGCCCGATCACGATCGGAGCGCCGCCGAGGGAGGCGGCGCTCCCACTATTTCAAAGGGAGAGCGTTTGATGCTTGCCGATTTGCCCGCCGCCTTGTTGGTTCTCGGCCGGCTGTTGCTTGGCGGCGGGTTTGTCTTCGCTGGCCTGCGCAACATCCAGAACGCGGGCTTCTTGACGGGGCTGATGGCCGCGCGAGGCGTGTCGCAGGCGCGGCTGGCGCTTTGGGCCGGCATCGTCCTGCAGATCATCGCCGGCGTGCTGGTGATGGTGGGCTTCTGGACCGCGATTGCCTGTATGGCGCTGGTGCTGTTCATGATCGTCGCCACGCCGATGTTCCACAATTTCTGGGACTATCAGGGACAGGAGCGTGCGTCGCGTATCAATGGTTTTGTTGGCAATGTCGCGCTGAGCGGCGGCTTCCTGACACTGATCGCCCAGTCGCTTTGACGGTTGCAGCTAGGCCGCGAACCGCAAACCACCATCGCAGGTCAGCACCTGGCCGGTCATGAAGCCGTTGGAGACGAGGAAGGCTATGGCCGAGGCGACGTCCTCTGCGCGGCCGATGCGGCCGACCGGCGTCTTGCCGACATATTCCGCGAAGACCGCTTGTCGCTGCTCGTCCGGCAAAAAGTCCCACCAAGGCGTGTCGATGACCCCGGGTGCCACGACATTGACGCGCAGCGGCTTCAGCTCGACAGCCAGGATCGGCGCCACCGTCAGGAGCATGCCATTGACGGCGCCGATGCCGGCGACGCCCGGCGTGGCGAGCTGGGCGGACACCGCCGAGATGAAGGTGACCGATCCTGATTTGTCCAGCGTCGGCAAGGCCGCCTGCAGGCAGGACAATTGTGGCCGCACCTTTTCGTCGACTCCGCCAGCGATATCGGCAAGGTCAAGCGTTTGGAACGGGCCGAGGCCCTTGCCGCCGCTGGCCGCCAGAACGAGGTGATCGAACGGGCCGAGACGCTCGAAGAACTGGCGCACCTCGTCGGGCTTGGCCGCATCGAACGTCGCCTTGCCGGCGGCGCCGCCAAGGCTTTTCCAGGCGCTGATGAGCCTCTCCTGGTTGCGCCCTGTGATCGTCACCTTCATGCTCGGGCCGAGCAGTTTTCGCGCCGTCGCCAGGCCGATGCCGGACGAGCCGCCGATGATAACTGTGTGTTCGATCTTCTCGGTCATGGGTGCTGGTCCTTCGATGTTGCCTGCCCGACAAGGTCGAGGCTCAGGCTTCGCAGTTTCTCTCTTGCCGTGGTGTCGTAAGCCTGGGCGTCGGCGCGGGATTCGCGAAGGCCGTCGAAATAGAGGCCGCTGCGCCCTGCGAGATCAGGCGAGGTGGCGAGGTTGACGATGGCCTCGGCGCCGGTCTCCACCGAGCTCCATGGCGTGACGCCTGCCTGGCGGACCATCGTGGTGTTCATGTAGCTCGCCGGGTGCAGGGCGTTGACGGTAACCCCGCTGCCCTTGATCTGCTCGGCGAGATCGACGGTGAACAGGATCTGCGCCAGCTTGCTCTGGCAGTAGGCGCGCACGCCGCTGTAGCCATGGGGCAGCATGACGTCGCTAAAGTCGATGGCCTGCTGGCCCGCCGAGGCGACGTTGACGATACGCGCCGGTGCGCTGGCCTTCAGCAGGGGCAGCAATTCTTGCGTCAGCAGGAAGCCGGCGAGATAGTTGACGGCGAAGCGCAGTTCATAGCCGTCGGCGCTGACCTGCCTTTTAGCGTTTTGGCCAGCCGTGCCGACGCCGGCATTGTTGATGAGGATGTCGAGCCGAGCGGTTTTCTCACGCACGGCCTCCGCGAGCCGGCGCACCTCGGCCAGCGAGGCGAGGTCGGCTGCGAAGAACTCGGCCTTGCCGCCGGCCGCCTCGATGTCCGCGACCGCCGCCTTGCCGCGCGCTGCGTCGCGTCCGTGCACAAGCACCCGGGCGCCACCTGCGCCCAGCCGTTGCGCGACGACCCGGCCGACACCGTCGGTCGAACCGGTGATCAGGATTGTCTTGTCTTTCAGGTCCATGTTTGAGCCTCCATTCGTTGCTCTCGACAGAAGATGGGGCAGCGGGTGCGCGCCAAACAGTTCAAACTTTATCCTGGTATCGGTACTGCTATAATAGGATCATGGATGCTCCTTCTCATTCCGCTGAAGACAGCCGCCGGCGCGAGCTCGGCGCCTTCCTGCGCTCGCGCCGCGAGAGGCTTTCGCCACAGGCCGCTGGCATTGCCTGCGGCGCGCGGCGGCGCACGCCGGGCCTGCGGCGCGAGGAGGTGGCGATGATCGCCGGTGTCGGCACCACCTGGTACACCTGGCTGGAACAAGGCAGGGATGTCAGGCCCTCGGTGGAGGTGCTGGCGGCGCTTTGCGAGGCGCTGCGCCTCGACGCTGTCGAGAAGCGGCATTTGTTCATCCTCGCCGGCCGCCAACAGCCGGAGCGTCGTGGGGCAACGCCCGAAAAGGTCGACGGGCCGTTGCTGCACATGCTGCAAAGCCTTGTGCTGCAGCCCGCCTATGTGGTTGGCCGGCGCTGGGACGTCCTTGCCTGGAATGATGCGGCGGTGGTGGTGTTCGGCGACTATGGCCTGCTGGAGGGTGACGCCCGCAACATCGTCCACATGGTGTTCACCAGCCCGCACCATCGCCGCCTGCTGGTCGACTGGGAAGAGCTTGCCCGCGTGGTGCTCGCTTCGTTTCGCGCTGAAAGCGCCAAATATGTCGGTGATCCCGATTTCGACCGGCTGATCGCGCTGATGATGCGCTCGAGCCCCGAGTTCCGCGATTGGTGGCCGCGCCGCGACGTGGCGCGAAAGCTGACCGGTCTGAAGCACGTCCGCCACCCGACGGCCGGCGCCATGGCCTTCGAGCATATGAGCCTGTCGATCGACGATGGATCCGACATGCGGCTGGTCGTCTACACGCCGCTGGCCGAGCAGAACTCGATCGCCAAGCTGCAGAGCTTGCTGGATGCGCTGCCGGCCGAGCGGCGCAGCGCATGAGCCTTCAGGGCAGGGTCAGGCCTTCGGCTTCAACCCGTCGAGGAACAATTGCTCCAGGAACCTCGCTGCGTCCTCGAAGCGGCCGTCGCCGCCACGGTTCGGGCCGAGCACGGCGCGGACCTGGACGTCGAAATCGGCATAGTGCTGGGTCGTCGCCCAGATCGAGAAGATCAGGTGCCAAGGATCCGTCCTGGCGATCTTGCCGGCGCGCATCCAGCCCTTGATGACGGTTGCCTTCTCGTCGACCAGCGTCTTCAACTCGCCGGTCAGCAACGGCATGATGCGTGGTGCGCCTTGCAGGATCTCGTTGGCGAACAGCCGGCTCTCTCGCGGAAAATCGCGGGCCATTTCAAGCTTGCGCCTGATGTAGCTCCTGAGCTCGGTCAGGGGATCGCCGATGTCGTCGAGTTCCCTGAGTGGCGCCAGCCATGTGTCGAGCAGGCGCTGCATCAGGGTCTCGTGAATGTCTTCCTTGCGGCGAAAGTAATAGAGCAGGTTGGGCTTCGACATCCCCGCGGCTTCGGCGATCTGGTCGATGGTCGAGCCGCGGAAGCCATTGGTGGAGAACACCTCGAGTGCCGCTTCGAGAATGAGTTCGCGCTTCTCCTGCTGGATGCGGGTGCGGCGAGGGGCTTCCGTGCTGGTGTTCACCGTTGCGCGCCCTCGTGTTGAAAGCGGTCTGGCCCAATTCTCTGGACCAGTTTTTCCCCGGCCTGTGGAACGCACTTCAGGAGCCGCATTTCCGCTAGTAATCCCTTGACCGCCGACAGGGCGGTGCTAACGTTTGTCCAATCGGTCAAAAATTTGCGTAGCACGAAAGCGCGGCAAAGACCAAGCGTTGGACGTACCGAAACAGGTTACAAGGGGAAGTCTTGGTCATGTCCAACCGGCTGAAAGTCACGCCGAACGATCTCAGTGCATTCTGGATGCCGTTCACGGCAAATCGGCAGTTCAAGCAGGCGCCGCGCATGTTCGTGTCCGCCAAGGACATGCACTACACGACCAGCGATGGCCGCAAGGTGCTGGACGGCACCGCCGGCCTCTGGTGCGTCAATGCCGGCCATTGCCGGCCCAAGATCACCGAGGCGATCCAGAGCCAGGCCGCCGAGCTCGACTACGCCCCGGCCTTCCAGATGGGCCACCCGATCGTGTTCGAACTGGCGAACCGCCTTGTCGACATCGCGCCGAAGGGCATGGATCACGTGTTCTTCACCAATTCCGGTTCGGAATCGGTCGAGACCGCGTTGAAGATGGCGATCGCCTATCACCGCGTGAAGGGCGAGGGCTCGCGCACCCGCCTTATCGGACGCGAGCGCGGCTATCACGGCGTCAATTTCGGCGGTATTTCGGTCGGCGGCATCGTCACCAACCGCAAGATGTTCGGCTCGCTGCTCGGCGGCGTCGACCATATGCCGCACACGCACCTGCCCGAGAAGAACGCCTTCTCCAAGGGCGTGCCGGAACATGGCGCGGAGCTCGCCAACGAGCTGGAGCGCATCGTGGCGCTCCATGACGCCTCGACCATCGCGGCCGTCATCGTCGAGCCGGTCGCTGGCTCCACCGGCGTCATCCTGCCGCCAAAGGGCTATTTGCAGAAGCTGCGCGAAATCTGCACCAAGCACGGGATCCTGTTGATCTTCGACGAGGTCATCACCGGTTTCGGCCGTCTTGGCGCGCCGTTCGCGGCCGATTATTTCGGCGTCACGCCTGATATCATGACCACCGCCAAGGGCGTCTCCAACGGCGTCATCCCGATGGGCGCGGTGTTCGTGAAGAAGGAAATCCACGACGCCTTCATGACCGGCCCCGAGCACATGATCGAGTTCTTCCACGGCTACACCTATTCCGGCAATCCGATCGCCTGCGCCGCGGCGCTTGGCACGCTCGACACCTACAAGGAAGAGGGCCTGCTCACACGCGGCGAGGAACTGGCGCTCTATTGGGAAGACGCGCTGCATTCGCTGAAGGGCGAGCCGCATGTCATCGATATCAGGAACATCGGCCTGATCGGTGCGATCGAGCTGGCGCCGATCGCCGGGCAGCCGACCAAGCGGGCCTTCTCGGCCTTCGTCAAGGCGTTCGAGCGCGGCGCGCTGATCCGCACCACCGGCGACATCATCGCGCTGTCGCCGCCGCTGATCATCACCAAGGGCCAGATCAACGAACTGATCGATCATGTGCGTGAGGTACTGAGGTCGATCGATTGAAGAACTGGGCGCGGATAACCCTCCCCTCGAGGGGGAGGGGAACGCCACGCAATTGGAGAGGTTTTGAATGGCCGCACCCGGCGAGAATCTGCGAATCAATTCAGACCGTTTGTGGGATTCCATCATGGAGATGGCGAAGATCGGCCCGGGCATTGCCGGCGGCAACAATCGCCAGACCGTGACCGACGAGGACGGCGAGGGCCGGCATCTGTTCAAGCGCTGGTGCGATGCCGCCGGTCTCGAAATGGGCATCGACGAGATGGGCACCATGTTTGCCAGGCGCGAAGGCGCCGACCCCAGCCTGCCGCCGGTCTATGTCGGCAGCCATCTCGACACGCAGCCGACCGGCGGCAAGTATGACGGCGTGCTCGGCGTGCTCGGCGGCCTGGAAGTCGTGCGCTCGCTCAACGATCTCGGCATCAAGACCAAACATCCGATCGTGGTCACGAACTGGACCAACGAGGAGGGCTCGCGCTTTGCCCCGGCGATGATGGCGTCCGGCGTGTTCGCCGGTGTGCTCGACCAAGCCGACGTCTACGAGCATACGGACAAGAACGGCAAGAAATTCGGCGAGGAACTGGAGCGTATCGGCTGGAGGGGCACGGAGAAGGTCGGCGATCGCAAGATCCACGCCTTTTTCGAACTGCATATCGAGCAGGGGCCTATCCTCGAGGACGAAGGCATCGACATCGGCGTCGTCACCCATGGACAGGGGCTGAAATGGCTGCAGGTGACGCTGACCGGCAAGGAGGCGCATACCGGCTCGACGCCGATGCCCAAGCGCCGCAATGCCGGGCTCGGCATGGCGCGCGTGATCGAACTGGTGCATGAGATTGCCATGGACTATCAGCCTGACGCCGTCGGCGCGGTCGGCCACATGGAAGTCTACCCGAACTCACGCAACATCATCGCCGGGCGCACCGTCTTCACCATCGACATCCGCTCGCCGGAGAAGGAAGTGCTCGACGCCATGGATGGGCGCATCCGCGAAGGGATCGACACGATATGCGAGGCGCTCGACATCCAGTACAAGATCGAGCAGGTCGGCCATTTCGATCCGGTCACCTTCGACAAGGGTTGCGTCAAGGCGATCCGTGATGCCGCCGACCGGCTCGGCTACACGCACCGCAACATCGTCTCGGGCGCGGGCCACGACGCCTGCTGGATCAACCGCGTCGCGCCGACCGCCATGGTGATGTGCCCCTGCGTCGACGGTCTCAGCCACAACGAGGCCGAGGAGATCTCCAAGGAATGGGCGGCGGCAGGAGCCGACGTGCTGTTCCATGCCGTGGTGGAGACGGCGGTTATCGTGGAGTAAAGCTGGAAAGCTGGATTTCCAAACGGCGCTCGCAAGAAGCGCGAAGGAACAAGGGAACGAGAAAATGACCAAAGTCATCCGCAACGGCACCATCGTCACCGCCGACCGCACATGGAAGGCCGACGTGCTGATGCAGCACGGCAAGATCGTCGCCATAGGCTCCAACCTGCACGGCGACCATGAGTTCGACGCCACCGGCTGTTATGTGATACCCGGCGGCATAGACCCGCATACTCATCTCGAAATGCCGTTCATGGGCACCTATTCGGCCGACGATTTCGAGTCCGGCACGCGCGCGGCACTAGCCGGTGGCACGACGATGGTGGTCGATTTCTGCCTGCCGTCGCCGCAGCAGTCGCTGCTCGAGGCCTTGCAGATGTGGGACAACAAGACCTCGAAGGCGTCTTGCGACTATTCCTTCCACATGGCGATCACCTGGTGGGGCAAGCAGGTGTTCGACGAGATGGCCACCGTCGTCGACAAGGGCATCACCTCGTTCAAGCATTTCATGGCCTACAAGGGCGCGCTGATGGTGGACGACGACGAAATGTATGCGTCGTTCCAGCGCTGCGCCGAGCTCGGCGCGCTGCCGCTGGTGCATGCCGAGAATGGCGACGTGGTTGCGGCGCTCTCCCAGAAGCTGCTTGCCGCCGGCAATAATGGCCCGGAGGGGCACGCCTATTCGCGCCCGCCGGAAGTGGAAGGCGAGGCGACTAACCGCGCCATCATGATCGCCGACATGGCCGGTGTGCCGCTCTACGTCGTGCATGTCTCGTGTGAGCAGGCGCACGAGGCCATCCGCCGGGCGCGTCAGAAAGGCATGCGGGTGTTCGGCGAGCCACTGATCCAGCACCTGACGCTGGACGAGAGCGAGTATTTCGACAAGGACTGGGACCATGCGGCGCGCCGCGTGATGAGCCCGCCCTTCCGCAACAAATTACACCAGGATTCGCTGTGGGCCGGCCTGCAGGCGGGATCGTTGCAGGTGGTGGCGACCGACCACTGCGCCTTCACCACGGACCAGAAGCGCTTCGGCGTCGGCAATTTCACCAAGATCCCGAACGGCACGGGCGGCCTCGAGGATCGCATGCCGGTGCTGTGGACCAAGGGCGTCAACACCGGGCGGCTGACGATGAACGAATTCGTCGCCGTAACCTCGACCAACATCGCCAAGATCCTCAACATGTACCCGAAAAAAGGCGCCATTGTCGAAGGCGCGGATGCCGACATCATCGTGTGGGATCCCAAGCGCAAGAAGACGATTTCTTCGAAGAAGCAGCAGTCGGTCATCGACTACAACGTCTTCGAAGGCGTCGAAGTGACAGGCCTGCCGCGCTTTGTCTTCTCGCGTGGCGAATTGTCGATCGAGGAGAGCGAGGTGAAGGCCAAGCCTGGCCATGGCCAGTTCGTCGGCCGCGAGCCGAACGCGGCGGTCAACCGGGCACTGTCGACCTGGAAGGAGATCACCGCGCCGCGCAAGGTGGAGCGGACAGGCATTCCGGCGACCGGGGTTTGAGCTTGCGCGCACTTCTGTTAGTCGCCGCGGCAGTCGTCGTGGCAACGGCTGGGCCTGCGTCGGCGGCAGCCGTCGATCTCTCAAAGCTCTATGGCAACAAGTCCGGCTGCATCAACAAGAACGGCCAGCAGGTCTATGCCGAGGACATGCTGCTTTTGACCGACAAGGAGTTCATCACGGTCGCCAGCGCCTGCACCTTTACCGACAAGCAGGTTCAGGCCGACGGCTCGCTGGTGATGAAGGCGCAATGCGAGGCGGAAGGCGAGGACGGCCAATCGCCGATCCAGTTCACCATCAAACGCAGCGTCAAGAACGCCAAGAGGCTGGTGATCGCCGACGAGAACGGCATGGTCTACGGAGAAGTCTCCCGGTGCCGATGACGCCTAGCCCCGCAAAGCCGGCTTCAGGCGACCAATGCATCCAGTTCCGGCAGCAGGACGACGCTTTCCTGCTCTTTGGGATCGGTGCGGGCAATGACGGCCGAAGACGGGGCCCCGCTCAGATTGGCGGGCAGATGCGGCACGCCGGCCGGAATGTAGAAGAGGTCGCCGGCTTTGGCGACGATGTGGTTCTCAAGCCGGTCGCCGTACCAGGTATGGACCTCGCCGGAGAGCACGTAGATCGCCGTTTCATGGTTCTCATGCAGATGTGCCTTGGCGCGGGCGCCGGGCGGCATGGTGAGCACATGCATGCAGATACCAGATGAGCCGACCGACTCGGTGGCGATACCGGCGAAATACGTCAATCCTTGCTTGCCTTCATAAGAGCTTTCAGGGCGGATAAGATGGCAAGTGGGTTTAGGCGACATCGGGAAAACTCCGGGCGTCGAATGAGTGGAACAAGACCAATGGGACTGGGCGAGTGGAAAACAACATCGCGATAAAAGCAATCGGAATCGGGCCGGCGCTGCAGGGACAGGAACAGGCAGGCCGCGGCCGATGACGGGGATTTCGCCAGCCGTCGTCGCGGCAAGCAAGCTTGGCCTGACCTTCCAGACCAATGACGGGCCGGTACAGGCGCTGTCCAATGTCGACCTGACCATCGGCAAGGGTGAGTTCGTTTCCTTTATCGGGCCGTCGGGTTGCGGCAAGACGACCTTGCTGCGGGTCATCGCCGATCTTGAGAAGCCGACCTCGGGGACCATTTCGGTCAACGGCATGACAGCAGAACAGGCGCGCGAGAAACGCGCCTACGGCTATGTCTTCCAGGCCGCCGCCCTGTTTCCCTGGCGCACCATCGAGCGCAACGTCGCGCTGCCGCTGGAGATCATGGGCCTCTCTGGGGCCGAACAGGCGGAGCGCATCAAGCGCACGCTGGATCTCGTCAATCTCTCGGGTTTCGAGAAGAAGTATCCCTGGCAGCTTTCCGGCGGCATGCAGCAGCGCGCCTCGATCGCTCGCGCGCTCGCCTTCGATGCCGATCTTCTGTTGATGGACGAGCCGTTCGGCGCGCTGGACGAGATCGTGCGCGACCACCTCAACGAGCAATTGCTGCAATTGTGGGCGCGCACCAACAAGACCATCTGCTTCGTCACGCACTCCATTCCCGAGGCGGTGTATTTGTCGACGCGCATCGTCGTCATGTCGCCGCGTCCGGGCCGCGTCAGCGACGTCATCGAATCGACGCTGCCGAAGGAGCGGCCACTCGACATCCGCGAGACGCCGGAGTTCCTGGCGATCGCCGCGCGCGTGCGCGAGGGGTTGCGGGCAGGGCACAGCTATGATGATTGAGGAGGTGCAGGATGAGGCTCCTCCTCTCCCCCACGGGGAGAGGGTGGCCGGAGCGAAGCGGAGGTCCGGTGAGGGGGCGGCGCCGACAGATCCGACCAAGAGAAAAGTCGGGGCAACCGATCGCGCCCGAGAGCTGCGGCTTAACGAAACCAAAGCCGAATACCGGCTTTGGGGCGAGTTACGCGGGCGCCACCTCAATGGCTACAAATTTGTGAGGCAAGTGCCGCTTGGACCGTTCTTCGTCGACTTTCTCTGCCGTGAAAAAAGCTTGATCGTCGAAATCGATGGTAGCCAACATGCCAAATCACTGACCGATGAAAGCAGAACCGCTTGGCTGAATGGTCACGGCTATTCGGTTCTTCGCTTCTGGAATCACGAAGTTCTGGCTGAACGGCGGGCGCCCCTAGATACGATACCGGCTGTGCTTGAGCGGCAGATACACTCACCCTCACCCGGCCTTCGCTTCGCTCCGGCCACCCTCTCCCCTGTGGGGAGAGGAGAAGGGCGGCGCTAGATGGACACCTTCCGCTCCAAGGTCATCCCGGTAACCTCCATCCTCGCCGGCGTGGTGGTCCTCTGGTACGTCTTCGCCGTCATCCTCAACACGCCGTTCCAGCGCGATCTCGACCAACGTGCCAACGAAACGCCCGGCGCCCTCGAGTTCGTCGGCAAGACGCTCTCGCAGCCGAAGCCGACGCTGCCGGCGCCGCACCAGGTGGCGGTGAACTTTTTCGAGAACACGTTCCTGCGCAACGTCACTTCGAACCGCAGCCTGGTCTACAATGCCTGGGTGACGCTGTCCTCGACGCTGCTGGGCTTTGCCTTCGGCACGGCGCTCGGCATCATCATCGCGGTGGGCATCGTACATGTGGCGACGCTCGACCGCAGCCTGATGCCGTGGATCATCGCCTCGCAGACCATCCCGATCCTGGCGGTGGCGCCGATGATCATCGTCGTGCTGGCGGCAATCGGCATTACCGGCCTGATCCCGAAGGCGATGATCTCGACCTATCTGTCGTTCTTCCCAGTGACGGTGGGCATGGTGAAGGGGCTGCGCTCGCCCGAGATCATGCATCTCGACCTGATGCACACCTATAATGCCAGCCGTGCGCAGACCTTCTGGAAGCTGCGCGTGCCGGCCTCGGTGCCGTTCCTGTTCACTTCGATGAAGGTGGCGGTGGCGGCGAGTCTGGTCGGCGCCATTGTCGGCGAACTGCCGACGGGTGCCGTCGCCGGCATCGGCGCCAAGCTGCTCGCTGGCGCCTATTACAGCCAGTCCATCGACATCTGGTCGGCGCTTGTCGCGGGCTCGATCGTGGCCGCGCTGCTGGTCATGGTGGTCGGCATTGCCGGGCGCCTCGTCGATCGCGCCATGGGCGGGAGACCGGCATGAACCGGCTGAAACCCTCCTGGCAGGCCGTGCTGGCCATCGTGCTGTGCCTGATGGCGGTCGCACTCGGCGCCATATCGAAACCGGAAGCGGCGGCGCTGGCGGACCCGACAAACAGCGCCAGCTACCCTTATCTCGGAACGAAGGGCCTGATGCTCGGCCTTGCCATGCTGACGGCCCTGGTCTCGATGATCAGGATTCCGTCCTTTATGGAAGCGGTGGTGCTGTTTGTCGGCGCCCACCTCGTCGCCTGGCTGCTGATCTCAGGTATCACTGGTTTCGAAGGCACGGCACTGGCGCCGTATTTCCTGCTGCTCACGGCCGCCTGGCTGCTTGGCTGGCGCTGCGTCGCGGTGCTATCGGGACTGCACCCCACGGCAAGCTGGATGCGCACTGCGCTACGCCTGATCATCCCCGCCATCTTCGGCGCCTGGATCCTGATCATCTGGGAAGCGGTGACGCGTGGCGCCGGCATCCCGTTCATCCTGTTGCCGCCGCCGAGCGCCATCGGCGCGCGCATCGCCAGTTCGCTGCCGATCCTTGGCGCCGATGTCCGGCAGACCATCTTCAAGGCGGTGATCTTCGGCTATGTCGTTGGCAGTGGCGCCGGCTTCGTCACGGCCATTCTCGCCGACCGGGTGCCATTCCTGCGGCGCGGCCTGCTGCCCATCGGCAACATGGTCTCGGCGCTGCCGATCATAGGCGTGGCGCCAATCATGGTGATGTGGTTCGGCTTCGACTGGCAGTCCAAGGCGGCTGTCGTCATCATCATGACCTTCTTCCCGATGCTGGTGAACACCGTCGCCGGTCTGGCCGCGTCCGGCCATATGGAGCGCGACCTGATGCGCACCTATGCGTCGGGTTACTGGCCGACGCTTATCAAGCTCAGGCTGCCGGCCGCTGCTCCCTTCATCTTCAACGCGCTGAAGATCAACTCGACGCTGGCGCTGATCGGCGCCATCGTCGCCGAGTTCTTCGGCACGCCTGTCGTCGGCATGGGCTTCCGCATCTCGACCGAAGTCGGACGGATGAACATCGACATGGTCTGGGCCGAAATCGCAGTTGCAGCCCTTGCGGGTTCGGTCTTTTATGGTGTGGTCGCTCTTGTCGAAAGAGCCGTCACGTTTTGGCATCCCTCTGTCCGTGGTGGATAGGGGCGGTGGGTTTGGGCACTAACTCCAGAGGGAAAAAAATGAAAAAACTGATTATTCCTGTACTGGCCGGCGCGATGTCGCTGGCCGCGTTCCAGGCAATGGCCGCCGACAAGGTGACGTTGCAGCTGAAATGGGTCACGCAGGCCCAGTTTGCCGGCTATTACGTCGCCAAGGCGAAGGGCTTCTACGAGGCCGAGGGTCTCGACGTCGACATCAAGCCGGGCGGTCCCGACATTGCGCCCGAGCAGGTGATCGCCGGGGGCGGCGCCGATGTCATCGTCGACTGGATGGGCGGCGCGCTGGCAGCCCGCGAAAAGGGCGTGCCGCTGGTCAACATCGCCCAGCCGTTCAAGAAGGCCGGCATGGAACTGGTCTGCCCGAAAGACGGCCCGATCAAGACCGAAGCCGACTTCAAGGGCCACACGCTCGGCGTCTGGTTCTTCGGCAACGAATATCCGTTCTACGCCTGGATGAACAAGCTTGGCCTCAAGACCGATGGCGGCCCGGACGGCGTCACCGTTCTCAAGCAGAGCTTTGACGTGCAGCCGCTGATTCAGAAGCAGGCGGATTGCATCTCGGTCATGACCTATAATGAATATTGGCAGCTGATCGACGCCGGCTACAAGCCGGAGCAGCTCACCGTGTTCAATTACTCGGCGATGGGCAACGACCTGCTCGAGGACGGGCTTTATGCCTCAGAGGATAAGCTCAAGGATCCGGCCTTCGAGGACAAGATGGTGCGTTTTGTGCGCGCCTCGATGAAGGGTTGGAAATACGCCGTCGACAACAATGACGAAGCGGCGGAGATCGTCATGGATGGTGGCGGCCAGGACGAGAACCACCAGAAGCGGATGATGAGCGAAGTCGCCAAGCTGATCGACAATGCCGACGGCAAGCTCGACCCGGCGACCTACGAGCGCACCGCCAAGGCGCTGCTCGACCAGAAGATCATCACCAAGGAGCCGAAAGGCGCCTACACCACCGCCATCACCGACAAGGCGATCAAGTAGGCCTCAAAACGGCCTCTTGGCAGGGCTTGATGGACGATGTTGGAGGGGCGGGCGACCGCCCCTTTTTCATGCGGCCAAATCACAAAAGCGTGTGCCTGGATACATTGGGGCGGCCGAGCGTTGCTTCGGAGGCATGCGCGTGCGGGGAGCCACGACGGATGCTACAGCCAATCGGAGGTTCTTCATGCGCACACAAACCGTCTTGCCGGCCCTTTCGGCGCTGGCCATTTCGACCGCTTTCCTGTTCGCATCACCGGCCATGGCCGACATGGTAAAGTACAAGGCGACGCTCGATGGCAGCCAGCAGAGCCCGCCCGTCACGACCAAGGGCAAGGGCACCGCCACATTAACCTTCGACACCGCCAAGAAGAAACTCAGCTGGAACGTCAAATATTCCGGCCTCAGCGGGCCGGCGGTAGCCGCTCACATTCACGGGCCGGCCGCGAAGGGGGAAAATGCGGACCCGGTAATCCCGTTCAAAAAACTCAAGAGCCCGATCAAGGGGTCGGCGACATTGACCGATACGCAGGTGACCGATCTGGAGGCCGGCAAATATTACGTCAACATCCACACCGCCGCCAACAAGGACGGCGAGATCCGCGGTCAGATCGAAAAGGCGGCGGCATCGATGTAACGCGACGTCGCTCGGGGCGCGCGCCCGTATTTGCTTGCGAAAGCTTTGCGGGACAGCGCCGCCCTATGTCCTGCCGACTTTCAGGCCTTGTCTCTTATCTGCGTCATCGTTCGGGTCGGGGTGATTGCCTCCGGATCGAGCCGGATCTCGACGATTGCCGGCTTGCCGCTGGCGCGGGCGCGCTCGAAGGCAGGGGCGAAGTCGGCGGTTTTCTCCACCGTTTCGCCATGGCCACCATAGGCACGCGCCAGGGCGGCGAAGTCCGGATTCTTGAGGTCCGTGGCCACCACCCGCCCGGGGTATTCACGCTCCTGGTGCATGCGGATAGTGCCGTAGATGCCATTGTTGACGACGATGACGATGATCGGCAACCCGTATTGCACGGCGGTGGCGAATTCCTGCCCGTTCATCAGGAAGCAGCCGTCGCCGGCGAAAGCGACTACGGTGCGATCCGGATAAAGCGCCTTGGCCGCTACCGCCGCCGGCGTTCCGTAACCCATCGAGCCTGAGGTCGGCGCGCCCTGTGTGGCAAAGCGGCGGAAGCGATGGAAGCGGTGCACCCATGTGGCGTAGTTGCCGGCGCCGTTCGTCAGGATGGCATCGTCGGGCAGCGCCGTTTCGAGATAGGTCATGATCGGCCCCATCTGGACGGCGCCCGGACCGCTTTCCGGCGGCGTCGACCAGTCGAGATAAGCGGCATGGAGCTTTGCCGTCTCCGCCGCCCAGCCCGGCGATGTCGGTCCCTTCCGTTTGGCGAAGGCGCGCACGAAGGCGGCGGGCGAGGCGTTGATCGCAAGCGTTGGACGGTAGACGCGGCCAAGTTCGCCGGCATCGGGGTGGACATGGACCAGCGTCTGGTCGGGGTAGGGGCTTTTCAGGAGCGTGTAGTCCGAGGACGGCATCTCGCCCATGCGGCCGCCGATCAGCAGCACCAGATCGGCCTGCTTGATCGCTGTCGCCAGCTTCGGGTTGATGCCGATGCCGACATCGCCGGCATAGTTCGGGTGCAGATGATCGAACAGCATCTGGCGGCGGAAGGAGCAGCCGACCGGCAGCGACCACGCCTCGGCGATACGGGTGATTTCCTGGACAGCCTGGAAATCCCAACGTGTGCCGCCCAGGATCGCGATCGGCCGTTTGGCTGCATTGAGCAGCGCCTCGAGCCGGTCGAGTTCGGCTTCGGCGGGGCTGGTCTCGACCGGGGTGTAGGCGATCGCGGCCGGTGCGTCGACGACACTGGTCAGCATGTCTTCCGGCAGCGAGATGACCACGGGGCCGGGCCGGCCGGAGGTCGCCACCGCAAAGGCGCGGGTGACGAATTCGGGGATGCGCGACGCATCGTCGATCTCCACCACCCATTTTGCGATGTCGCCAAAGAACCTGACATAGTCCACTTCCTGGAAAGCCTCGCGCTGCTTGGCGTGGCTGGCGACCTGGCCGATGAACAGGATCACGGGAACCGAATCCTGCATGGCGATGTGGATGCCGGCGGAGGCGTTGGTGGCGCCCGGGCCGCGGGTGACGAAGCAGATGCCGGGTTTGCCGGTCAGGCGGCCTTGGCAGTCGGCCATCATAGCGGCGCCACCTTCCTGGCGGCAGACGATGGTGCGGATCGCCGAATCGTGCAGCGCGTCGAGCACCGCGAGATAGGATTCGCCTGGCACGCAGAATACCCGGTCGGTGCCGTTGGCCTCGAGCGCGTCGACGATCAATTGTCCGCCGGTTTTCATTTTGCTCTCTCCAGTTCGGCAAGGATTTCGTCAGTATGTTCGCCCAGGCGGGGCGAGGGGCGCTCATAGACGAGCGGTGTTTCGGACATGATCATCGGTGCGCGAACCGAGGGCAGAAGATTGCCATGGCCGTCGTCGAGATCGAGCCGCATGCCGCGCGCGATCGCCTGCGGGTCGGCGAACATCTGTCCGATCGTGTTGATCGGGCTCGCCGGCACGCTGGCCGCTTCCAGCTTGGCCAGAAGCGGGTCGCGATCCCTGGTCTTCAGCGCCTCGACGATCCGCTCGCGTAGCGCGGCCCGGTTGGCGACGCGGGCCGGATTGGTGGCGAAATCGGAATTGCCGGGCAATTCGTCCAGCCCGACCACCGCGCAGAATCTGGCGAACTGGCCGTCATTGCCGACCGCCAGGATGATGTGGCCGTCCCGGACCGGCAGCACCTCGTAGGGCGCGATGTTCATATGCGCGTTGCCCATCTGCACAGGCGACTTGCCGGAGACGAGATAGTTGAGGTTCTGGTTGCCGAGCGCCGAGATCTGGGTGTCGAACAATGCCATGTCGATGTGCTGGCCTTCGCCGGTTTTTTCGGCGTGTCGAAGGGCCGCCTGGATGGCGATGACGGAATAGAGGCCGGTGAAGATGTCGGAGATGGCGACGCCGGCCTTTTGCGGCTCGCGTCCCGCCTCGCCGGTGATCGACATCATGCCGGCCATGCCCTGGATGATGAAATCGTAGCCGGCGCGCGGCGCGTAGGGACCGTCCTGGCCGAATCCGGTGATCGAGCAATAAACGAGGCGCGGATTGATCTTGCGCAGGCTCTCATAATCGAGCCCGTATTTCTTCAAGCCGCCAAGCTTGAAGTTTTGGATCAGCACGTCAGACGTTGTCACCAGCCGGCGCACGGTTTCGGCGCCCTCCGGTGTCGAAAAATCGATGGCGATGGAGCGCTTGCCGCGATTGCAGGAATGGTAATAGGCGGCCGACAGGTTCTCGCCATCCTTGCCCATGACGAAGGGCGGGCCCCATTTGCGGGTGTCGTCGCCGCCATCAGGGCTTTCGACCTTGATGACGTCGGCGCCGAGATCGGCAAGCAACTGCCCGGCCCAGGGCCCGGCAAGGATGCGGGCGAGTTCGACGACACGGACGCCTTTCAGCGGGGGCTCAGCCATAGATCACCAGAATTGGTCGGAACCGAAGCCTCTATCAACAGAGATTGCCGCTGTCACGGCTCTTGCGATGGGCCAACGCTTCATCGCTTCAAGGCGGTTTCGGCCCACGCTGCGAAATCGTCCATGACGATGTCGCGATTCACCTCGTTCAGGCTTTCGTGGCGGGTCTCGCTGTAAACCTTTGAAACGAGATTCGAAAAGCCCATTTTGCGCAGGCGTCCGGCAAGCCGGATGATCCCCTTGCCATAATCCGAGGCAGGGTCTTTTTCGCCCCCCACGACGCTGACGGGGAGGTCGCGCCGAACGCCGACGAAACCGGCGTCCCTACCGCCATTGAGCGCCATCTGCACGACATCGCGCCACATCGACACCGAGGCGTCCCAGCCGCACAGCGGGTCGGCGATGTATTTGTCGACCTCGGCGGGATCGCGTGACAGCCAGTCGAACAAGGTACGGTGGTTGGGCACCGCCTTGCCCCAGGCCTGGAAGGTGAGCTTCGGCAGCAGGCGCGATGGGACATCCGAGCCGAGCCGCATCCTTTCCCATGCAAGGATGCCGAGCGCCACCTGCGCGAGCAGGCCAGCTGAAAAATTGCCATTCCAGATGGCGGCGGCGTGAACGCGGTTCGAATGGGCCAGGAGAAAGTTCAGCGCCACAGACGCGCCCATCGAATGGCCGAACAGGATGACAGGCAGGCCCGGCTGCTCTCTGGCAATGAGATCATGGATGGCGCCGACATCGGCGATGACCTTGGCGGGGCCGTCCTCATGCGCGAACCTGCCCGGCGGTGCATCGGGCGCCTTCGTTGCGCCATGGCCGCGATGATCGTGAACATAGACACTAAAGCCGCGCGCGCCCAGGAAATCGGCAAAACGATCATAGCGCGCCGCATGTTCTGCCAGACCGTGATTGATCTGGATGATGCCGCGCGGATGGCCGTCGGCCTGCCGGACCAGAAGATTGAGGTCGGCGCCGGTCGGCGAACGGACCATGCGCTGCTGGCTGAATGACATTCAGTGATTTCCACCCTGGCCCGCCTCGGTGGCGCCAGCCTTGTTTGCGCCGAGGCCGGTTCAGCGTCAATCCGCCATTCCGGATTTCTCGCGATGATGTTTCTTGCGTCTGGCCGTTGGAATATCGCAATTCTGACATGGAGACAGCTTCAGTCTGTCGCCCACCTTTTCATCCAGGGATTCCCCATGCGCATTGCTGTTGTTTTCGGATTGGCCATGTCGGTGGCATCATTAACGGGTGCCGCCCATGCCGACGTCAGGATGAGTGGCACCTTCGTTGCCGACGCCTCCTGTCCGGCGACGCAAGCCATCAAGAACGGCAAGAATCCCGGCAATGTCTCGACTGATGCCGGACAGAGCTATCAACTGCTGGCGGGCAACAAGGATGCGCCGACGCACTATCTCATTCTGGTGCCGGGCGCAGATCCGGATCGGCGCTGGGTGAAGGTCAGTTGCGGACATCTCTCCGGCAGCAGCGCGGCAACGCTGCCGGCGACCCCCGGCGGGCAGGGCAAGCCGGCGGCGTCAGGAAAACCCGAATATGTCTTCGCGCTGAGCTGGCAGCCGGCTTTTTGCGAGACCAAGTCCAGCAAGAGCGAATGCAAGGCACAAAACCCGAATGAATTCGATGCCAGCAACTTCACCTTGCACGGCCTGTGGCCGCAGCCGAACGGGAACTTCTATTGCCAGGTACCGGCCAGCGACAAGGCCAACGACAGTCCGGCGCACTGGAAGGATCTTCCGCCTGTCCATTTGGACGCCGGCACGCGCGCGGAACTCGACAAGGTGATGCCGGGCACTGCTTCGCAGTTGGAGCGGCACGAATGGATCAAGCACGGCACCTGCTACGGCAAGAACCAGCAGGAGTACTTTTCCGACGCACTCAGCCTGATGCGTGCGGTGAACGGCTCAGCGGTGCGCGATCTCTTCGCCAAGAACATCGGCGGCAAGCTGACGGCGGACCGGATCCGCGGCGCCTTCGATCAGGCCTTTGGCGCCGGCGCTGGCGATCGCGTGCGCGTCTCCTGTGTCATCGATCCGTCGAGCGGCCGGCGGCTGATCGGAGAGTTGACGCTCGGCCTTGCCGGTCCGATCGGCCCAAACAGCTCGCTCAAGGACCTGCTGCTGGCCTCGGTGCCGACCAACAAGGCCGGTTGCCCGACCGGAACCGTCGACGCAATCGGGTTCCAGTAGGTCCTGAGCTCATTCCAGCCGGCAGGCAGGCCGGGGCAACGCCAACGCCCGTTGTTGGTGCGGCCTGTGATCGGTTCGATTCGGCGAAAGCGATTGCCGTTCGGCTCCGCATCGCCTACATAGCGGCCAACCTCCATTCAGATCGACAAATCAGTCAGTTTTTCAGGGAAAGCGCGCGTGGCACGCCAGTTCATCTATCACATGTCAGGCCTGTCAAAGGCCTACGGCACCAAGAAGGTGCTCGATAACGTTCATCTGTCCTTCTACCCGGACGCCAAGATCGGCATTCTCGGCCCCAACGGCTCGGGTAAGTCGACCATCCTGCGCATCATGGCCGGGCTCGACAAGGAGTTCCAGGGCGAGGCGTGGCTGGCCGAAGGCGCGACCGTGGGCTACCTGGCGCAGGAGCCGCAGCTCGACAACAGCAAGACCGTGCGTGAAAACGTCATGGACGGCGTCGGCAGGAAGACCGCCATCATCGAGCGCTACAACGAATTGATGATGAACTATTCCGACGAGACGGCGGACGAGTCGGCCAAGCTCCAGGACGAGATGGATCGGCTCAACCTTTGGGACCTCGAGCAGCAGGTCGAGATGGCGATGGACGCGCTGCAGTGCCCGCCGGCCGATTCCGAGGTGACCAATCTGTCGGGCGGCGAGCGCCGCCGCGTGGCGCTGTGCCGACTGCTCCTGGAACAGCCCGACCTGCTTTTGCTCGACGAGCCGACCAACCATCTCGACGCCGAGACCACGGCGTGGCTGGAAAAGCACCTGCGCGACTATCCGGGCTCGGTGCTGATTATCACCCACGACCGCTACTTCCTCGACAACGTCACGGGATGGATCCTCGAGCTCGATCGCGGCCGTGGCATCCCTTACGAGGGCAACTACACCAAATATCTCGACGCCAAGGCCAAACGCCTGATCCAGGAAGGCCGCGAGGATGACGCCCGCCAGAAGTCGATCTGGCGCGAGCGCGAGTGGATCCAGTCCTCGCCGAAGGCGCGCCAGACCAAGTCCAAGGCTCGTATCAAGGCCTATGAGGAACTGGTCGAGCAGTCGCAGAACCGCAAGCCGACCGACACGCAGATCGTCATTCCGTCGGGCGAGCGCCTCGGCAATGTCGTCATCGAAGTTGAAGGGCTCACCAAGGGCTTCGGCGATGAGCTTTTGATCGAGGATCTGTCGTTCAGGCTGCCGCCGGGCGGCATTGTCGGCGTCATCGGCCCGAACGGCGCCGGCAAGACGACGCTGTTCAAGACCTTCACTGGCCAGGAAAAGCCTGATGCGGGGTCGATCCGCATCGGCGAGACCGTCAAGCTCGGCTATGTCGACCAGAGCCGCGACGCGCTGGACCCGAACAAGACGGTGTGGGAAGAAATCTCCGGTGGCGCCGAAGTCATCAAGCTTGGCAAGCACGAGGTCAACAGCCGCGCCTATTGCTCGTCCTTCAACTTCCGTGGCGGCGATCAGCAGCAGAAGGTCGGCAACCTTTCGGGCGGCCAACGCAACCGCGTTCATCTGGCCAAGATGCTCAAAGGCGGCGGCAATGTGCTTTTGCTCGACGAACCGACCAACGACCTCGACACCGAGACACTGAGCGCACTCGAAGATGCGCTGGAAGCTTATGCCGGCTGCGCTGTCATCATCAGCCACGACCGCATGTTCCTCGATCGCATGGCGACCCACATGCTCGCCTTCGAGGGCGACGCGCATGTCGAATGGTTCGAAGGCAATTTCGAGGAGTATGAGAAGGACAAGCTTCGCCGCCTCGGCGCGGAAGCGGCGGCCCCGCACCGCATGACGCATAAGAGGCTGACGCGATAAAAGCCGCTATCGCAGTGGCGGTTCCGGTCGGCGACGGGATCGTCACCCAATTCTGGGATAGCCGGCCTGTCGCGCCGGTCATGGAAGGTGGCAACCGCCGCGAGGTCTACCGTTGAACAGCCCAGCAAAGCCCGATTGGTCCGCCGCCCAATATTTGAAGTTCGAGGATGAGCGCACGCGACCCGCACGCGACCTGGTGGCGCAGGTGCCAGTCGACTTCCCCCGCCGCGTCGTCGACATAGGCTGCGGGCCGGGCAACTCGACCGAGCTTCTGGTCGAGCGCTGGCCGGATGCGCAGGTGAGCGGCTTCGACACCTCGCCCGACATGATCGAAAAGGCAAGGGCGCGCCTGCCCAATGTCACTTTCGACCTAGCGGACGCGGCCGCATGGCAGCCGGAGAAGCCGGTCGACGTGATCTTCGCCAATGCGGTGTTCCAGTGGCTGCCTGATCATCCTGATGTCTTCCAGCGGCTAATGGGCTTTTTAGCGCCCGGCGGCGCGCTCGCCGTGCAGATGCCGGACAACTTGGGCGAAGATTCCCACAGGCTGATGCGGGAGACCGCCGCCGAAATGCCGTTCGCAGCCAAGATGAAAGGTGCGGCGCGCGCGCCGCTGCCGCCCGTGTCGTTCTACTACGACCTCCTGTCGCCGCTGAGTGACAGGGTGGACATCTGGCACACGATATACAACCACCCTCTGGCCGACGCCGAGGCGATCGTCGAATGGGTGAAGTCGACGGGCCTGAAACCTTTTGTCGACCCGCTGGAAGCCGACCAGAAGAAGCTGTTCCTCGACACCTATACGACTGCGATTGCCAAGGCCTATCCAGGGACGGCTGACGGCAAGGTGCTGTTGCGTTTTCCTCGCATCTTCATCGTGGCGAAGCGGGCCTGAAAGCGGGCAAACGCTGTCGCTCAAGCCGCCGCTTGATCTCGGCCGTCGCAATATCGCTGCCGGGGCAGTTCGTGCGCAGCCGCGACGACGGCGCATGCTGGAATAATCCACAGACAACACCAAACTGTGCGCGTGGTGAGGGGACGCGGGAACCGGTTTAAGCTGGCATAAACCGGCTTAATGCGACAAGGGTTGCGCCGGGCCTCCCTTGCGCCCACATCAAAGCCCCTGAACGCCTGCGGATGGGACGGACTGGACATGCATCGCGTCATCATCAGCGGTATCGGCGTCGAAATCCCCGCGCCTGAGATCAGCAATGAGGAACTGGTCGCCAGTTTCAACAGTTGGGTCGACACGGAGAACGCGCGCCGGTCCGGCACGGACCAGCCGCTGCTGCAGAAATCGGACAGCGATTTCATCGTCCACGCCTCGGGCGTGCGCAGCCGTCATGTGATCGAGCGCGAAGGCATACTCGACCCGACACGTATGGCGCCGCGCATTCCGGCGCGACCGGATGATGCGCTGTCGCTGGAGGCCGAGTTCGGCATCGCTTCGGCCCGCAAGGCCCTCGATCATGCTGGGCTGAAGCCGTCCGATATCGATTTGGTGATCTGCTCTGCCTCGCACCACCAGCGGCCCTATCCGGCGATCGCCATCGAGATGCAGCAGGCCCTGGGCACCAAGGGGGCGGGCTTCGACATGGGGCTCGGCTGCTCCTCCGCCGCAGCGGCACTGCACATGGCGGTCAACCTTGTGCGCGCGGGCGCGCACAAGCGCATCCTGGTGACGACGCCGGAGATCATCACCGGCCATCTCAATTTCCGCGACCGGCAGACGCATTTCATTTTCGGCGACGCCTCGGTGTCGATGGTGGTCGAGGGGCTGGCACTCGGCGAGAAACGGCCGGGACGTTTCGAGGTGCTCGACACGCGCATCTGGACGCAGATGTCGAACAACATCCGCACCAATCTCGGCTACCACACCCGGACCGCGCAGGACGATCCCTACAGGATCGATCTGGAGGGCAATCTCATCAAGCAGGTCGGCAACAAGGTGTTCAAGGAAGTCACCGTCGCCGGGCACAAATTCATTGTCGAGTTCCTGGCCGAGCACGGCCTGACGCCGCAGGCGGTGCGACGCTTCTGGCTGCATCAGGCCAATGCGCGCATGAACGCCATGATCCTGAAACTCTCATTCGGCCATGAGGTCGATCATGACCGCGCGCCCATGGTGCTGGAGCGTCTCGGCAACACGGCGGGCGCCGGCGCCATCGTCGCGCTGTCGGAGAACCATGCCGACATGAAGGCGGGCGACTTCGGCCTGATCTGCGCTTTCGGCGCGGGGTATTCGATCGGCGGCGCGCTGCTGCGGATGCTGTAGGACGCGCTTGCCGCTTCAGGCCGGCGAAAAGGGAACGAGCATCGGCACGCGGCGCGCGTAATCGTCATAGGCGGGCCCAAGCTCGCCGCGCAGGAAACTTTCCTCCAGCCTCGCCTTGATGACGATCCCGACAAGCAGCAGGGCGGCGCCCGCGACGCCCCATACCGTGCCCTTGACGGCCATGGTGGCGAGGACCGAAAGCAGCAGGCCCGTATAGATCGGGTGACGGACAAGCGCATAAGGACCGGTGTCGATGATGCGATGATCGGCCTTGGCCGTTACCGTGCTGGACCACAGCCGGCCGAGATGCAGGCGGGCCGACCATGCAAAGGCGATGCCGACGGCGATCAGGGCGACGCAAATCCAGGCTTGGGGGAGCGTCGGCGTCCAGAGCCGAAGCCGACCCACATAGCCGTGCGCCGGAACGAACAGCAGGACGGTACCGGCGAGCCAGAGAACCCGATATCGCGCCTCCGCCCTGAAATCCGCCCGCTTGCGCACGGGATCGGCCCATGACGCGGCAAGAATCCACGATACCAGCCAGAACAACCAGAGCGCAGCAACGGCGTGTCCCACCTGCATGACCCGAACCTCCTCCCGATCTGGCGCCCTCGTCTATGCCGGCGGCGCGGCGGCAATGCGGCGCACTGCGGACGGCGACGGCGTTTCCGGTAAGAAAGTCGTGATCGGCATCAAACGGCGTGATCGGATCATCAGCGCTTTCGACTGGACCGCATTGCGGAGGGCCTCTAGACGAGACTGATGCAGGAAACCAACCTCGAGCTTTTTCCGGCGGACCTGACGGTCGACATCGTGCCGGGCCGCAAGTTGGCAGCAAGGGCGGCGGCGCTCTATGCCGCTCCGTTCGACCATTTCGAAACCAAGGCGGTCGAGGAATTGCAACTGGGCTTCGACGGCATAGCGGGCGATTTTCATGCCGGGATAACGCGACGCTCCGGCGGGCGCGAACCCTGGTATCAGCGCGGCACCGAGATGCGCAACGAGAGGCAATTGTCGCTGGTGGCGGCGGACGAACTCGCGCTGGTCGCCGAACGCATGGGCCTCAATGAGATCAAGCCCGAGTGGATCGGGGCCAATGTGCTGATCGAAGGGATACCGCATCTTTCGATGCTGCCATCCGGCTCGCTGCTATTCTTCAAGGGCGGCGTGACGGTCAAGATCGATGCCCAGAACAAGCCATGCCGCGTCGCCGGACACTCGATCGCCGAGCATGTCCGGGCGGCGAACCGTGACGCCACCGCGCTGCTTTTCCCGAAAGTCGCCAAGCGGCTGCGGGGCCTTGTCGCCTGGGTTGAGAAGCCCGGCATCGTCAGGTCCGGCGAGGAAATCTCCGTGCGGGTGCCCGAGCAGTGGATTTATCGCGCCTGATGAAACAGCCACGCCGCTCGAAACGGCGTGGCTGAGTGGTCCGGACTACGCCTTGCGGTTCTTGTTGGCGCCTTGCGCCATGACGGAGACATGGTCCCACTTTTCCCAGGTGGCGATGCGGTTGGCGTATTCCTGTTTGATCATCGGCAGCCCGCCGTCGCCGAAGAACACTCTGAGAGGCGGCTCGGCCGCGTCGACAATGGCCAGCATCGCCGGACCCGTCGCCTCGGGATCGCCGGCCACGGCGCGGCTGCGGCGTTCCTCCATGGCGGCGCGGGCGGGTGCATAGGCCTCGATCTCCTTCGAGACTTTTGCCGACGGACCGGCCCAGTCGGTGGAGAAGCCGCCGGGCTCGACCAGCGTGACGTGGATGCCGAACTCGGCGACTTCCAGGCTCAGCGATTGGCTGAAGGCTTCCAGCGCCCATTTCGAGGCATGGTAGAGGCCGAGCGAGGCAAAAGCATTGACGCCGCCGATCGACGAGATCTGGATGATGTGGCCGGAGCGCTGCGCGCGCATGATCGGCAAGGCGGCCTGGGTGACCCACAGTGCGCCGAACACATTGGTCTCGATCTGGTCGCGGGCTTCCTGCTCGCTGACTTCCTCGATGGCGCCGAAATGGCCGTAGCCGGCATTGTTGATGACGACGTCGAGCCGGCCAAAGCGCTTGTGCGCCTCGGCCACAGCGGCATCGACGGCTTTCTTGTCGCTGACATCGAGCTTTATCGCGGCGATGTTGTCGCCATATTTGGCGACGAGATCGGCGAGCGTGCCTGTGTCACGGGCGGTCGCGGCGACGCGGTCGCCGCGTGCCAATGCGGCCTCGGCCCAGACGCGGCCAAAGCCTTTCGACGATCCGGTGATGAACCAAACCTTGTTTGTCATGATGAAGTCCTTGCCCGAAGGGGCTGTGATTTTTCAGGGGTAAACGGAGGCTTCTCCGCTTTGTGCCATATACGGTGCGTTCCGCGACTTTCCAGAGGTGGTGGCGGAATTATTTGGACAGACCTCGCGGCCGGTCAGGGGTAGCGTACAGCGCTCGACCAGGCCGGATCTTCATGTTTGTCCCAGTAGAGCGCCATCAGTCGACTGGTGATCGCGCCGGGCCTGCCGTCCGCGACCGGGATGCCGTCGATCATCGTAACCGGCATGATGCCGCCGGCTGTCGAGGTGATGAAGACCTCGTCGGCCTCGCGCAACGCTGCGACGCTGACGTCGGTGGGGGTGGCGAAGAGGCCTTCTTGCATACAGAGATCGAAGACGGTGCGGCGGGTGATGCCCGGCAGCACTCCGACGGCCGGTGTCGACAGTCTGCCATCCTTGACGCAGAAGACATTGAAGCCCGGACCCTCGGCGATGTTGCCGTTGAAGTCGAGGATCAGTGCGGTCTCGGCGCCGCGGTCATAGGCATCGTAGAGGCCGCGCACCAGATCGAGCCAGTGGTAGTTCTTGATCGCCGGATCGATGGAGGCGGGCGGAATGCGCACCTTGTCGCTGATGGCCACATGCAGGCCGCGCTGCAACTGCTCGGCATTGGCGACCGAGCCGAAGGGTACGGCGAAGGCCATGAAGCGGTTGACCGCCTGGCGCGGATCGCGGCTGAAGGTCGGGGAGGCACCGCGCGTGCACAGCATTTCGACATAGGCGGCGCGATGACCGGACAGCGCCGCGCAATTGTGCAGGATCCCGGTCACGCCGTCACGATCGAATGGGATCGTCATGCGCAATTTCTCCAGCCCGCCGAAGAAGCGGTCGAGATGCAGATCAAGCCGGAAGAAGCGGCCGTTCCAGACATGCACCGTGTCGTAAGTGGCGTCGGAATGCAGGAACCCCCAGTCCAGCACCGAGACCTTGGCCTGCGACATCGGCAGGTACTGACCGTCGAGGAAAGCGATGCCGTCGGGATAGCGATGCGGGTCGACGTGACGGTCGCTCACCACAGGTGGCGGTGTATCCTGTGCGGTCTGGCTCATCGGCACCTCCTTGCATCACAGGCTATCGGTGTCAGGCAGAGGGCATAGAGCCAGTCATCCGGCGTCGTTCGTCCTCGAGATAAATCTGGCCAGTCATGCAACGCGATCGCCGTGCCGGCTGGGCAACAGCTTCAATCATCCTCGTCGTCGGCGTCGAGCAGGCGGGTGGCGCGCCAGCGGGTGAGCACCACATTGGTCTGCTCGATGACGAAGAAACGCGCCGAGTCGCGGTCATAGCCTTCGGCGAGTAGCTTTTCGTAGTCGGTGTGGGCGTGGCGGATGTGGGCAATCGTCGCCAGCCATACGGCGATGGTCGGCGGCAAGGTCTTCATGTGAACGGAGCCGGCATCGGCTCGAATCTTCTCCATGTCGGCATAGGGCGCCAGCGGCAGAAGCGCGGTCAGCGCCTTGGCGAGGGCGCGGCGACGTCCGGTCGGCGCCTTCATCGTTCGTCGCGCCCTTTGATGGTTGCCTCCGGTATGGCGTCGGTCGAGGCGAAATACGGTTTGATGTCGATGACGGGCGTGCCGTCGAGCACATCGATGGCGTCGATGTCGATGTGCCCGGTGGCGACGTCGAGCGCGACAAGTTTCGCCACATGCAAGCCGACCGGGTTCGGTCGGGCCGGGGAGCGCAGCCCGAATACGCCTTTTGCTTCAGCCGCATGGCGCGGTTTCTGCACGATCAGAGACCGCGGCGCGTGATGCAGCCATGACAGGATGACGACGTGGCTGGCACGCTCCAGCCCGTGCAGGCCGGCGCGGTAAAGCGGCTCGATAGTCAGCACGGCCGGCTGTCCGGTCTCTCGCGCCGCGCGCATGTTCTTGGGACAAGTTTCGCGCGTCGTCCACGGTGAGGTGACGCGGCCGATGAACACGACATGGCCGTCAGCCGGCATCAGTGCCGGATCGATCTCCAGCCTCTGCTCGCCTTCTCTAACCTCGAACATCTCATGCTGCCCGGTCATTTTATCCCATCTTTTTGTTGGCGCATGTCTTCTTCCCCGAACCGCTACACGCTTTTAGGCAACATGCATCGCGAAATCACGCATGCGGCATTTTCTTGTCCTACAGCGACATAGCGCTTGCATGGTTCGAAAAATCGACATAAACATATGTTTATATCTTTTTCAAAGAGAATACGCTGATGCATGTCGCGCTCGACACTATGGTGGACACATTGAAGGCGGCGGCCGAATCGAGCCGCCTGCGTATACTGGCGCTGCTGTCGCGCGGTGATCTCACCGTGTCCGATCTTACCGAGATTCTCGGCCAGTCGCAGCCGCGGGTGTCACGCCACCTGAAGCTGCTCCTCGAGGCCGGGCTGATCGGCCGTTACCAGGAGGGGTCGTGGGCCTTCTTCCGGCTGTCTGACACGGATTCCGCGCGCGATTTCGTGCTGCGGCTGGTCGCCGGCATTCGCGGCGCCGATCCGCAGGTCGAGCGTGATCTCGAGCGGCTGGCCTCGGTCAAGCGCAAGCGGCAGGACCGCGCGGCGGAGTATTTTTCGCAGAACGCGGCAAGCTGGGATCACATCCGCTCCCTGCACGTGCCGGACCGTGCGGTCGAGGCCGCACTCATGAAACTCGTCGGCAAGCGGCCGTTCCAGTCGATGCTCGATCTCGGCACCGGCACCGGACGTCTCTTGGAGATATTCTCGCCGCTCTACCGGCGCGGCATCGGCATCGACATGTCTCGCGAGATGCTGACCGTCGCGCGCGCCAATCTGGACAAGGCCGGCGTCTCCAATGCTCAGGTGCGGCAGGGCGACATCTTCTCGCCGCCGGTCGAGCGCGACGCCTTCGATCTCGTCACCATCCATCAGGTGCTGCACTATCTCGATGATCCTGCGCGCGCCATCCGCGAGGCGGCGCGGCTGCTGCGCCCTTCCGGACGGCTGGTGATCGTCGATTTCGCGCCGCACACCCTGGAATTCCTGCGCGACGAGCACGCGCATATGCGCCTCGGCTTTTCCGACCGGCAGATCGGCGAGTGGTTCTCCGAAGCGGGCCTCGATCTCGAAGATGCCCAGGAATTCGAGCCGCGCGGCGGCACCGAGGCCAGGCTCACGGTCAAGCTCTGGCTTGGCCGCGACCGGCGCCTGCTGATCGCCGATCCTGCCAATGACAGCCAGCAGACCAAAGTGAATTCGATAGGGGAAATCGCCTGATGAACCAGTTCCGCTTTTCCCGCCGCCCCGACATTGGCGACAAGGTCAGGGTTTCCTTCGAATTCTTCCCGCCAAAGTCGGACGAGATGGAGGCGAGGCTGTGGGACACGGTCACCCGACTCGAACCGCTGCAGCCGAAATTCGTCTCGGTGACCTACGGTGCCGGCGGTTCGACTCGGGAGCGCACGGCACGCACGGTAGGCCGCATCCTGAAGGAGACCAGCCTGACGCCGGCAGCACATATGACCTGCGTCGACGCTCCACGCCCCCAGGTCGACGCGGTGATCCAGGAATTCGCCGATATGGGCGTGAAGCGGTTCGTCGCCCTGCGCGGTGATCCGGCCGCGGGCGTCGGCACCGCCTATCGTCCGCACCCGGACGGCTATGCCAATGGCGCCGAGCTGGTCGATGCGCTGAAGAGCGCGGGCGATTTTGACATCTCGGTCTCGGCCTATCCGGAAAAGCATCCGGAAAGCCCCGACTTCGCCACCGACATCGACATGCTGAAGCGCAAGGTCGACAATGGCGCGACGCGGGCGATCACCCAGTTCTTCTTCGACAACGATCTCTACGAGCGCTATGTCGAGCGCGCGCGTCGAGCCGGCATCTACATTCCGATCGTGCCGGGCATCCTGCCGGTGCACAATTTCACCCAGGTCGCCAATTTCTCGGCACGTTGCGGCGCGCTGGTGCCGGCATGGCTGGCCGAACGTTTCGACGGCCTGCAGAACGACCCGCAGACGCATGCGCTGGTGGCGTCGGCCGTGGCGGCCGAGCAGGTGCTGGACCTGGTCGAGCGCGGCGTGGGCGATTTCCACTTCTATACGATGAACCGGGCCGACCTCGTCTTTGCCGTCTGCCACATGATCGGCATCCGCTCGCATGAGGCGGAAGTGGCTGGCTCCGCAGCCGCCTGAACCGGGCTTGAGATGCAGAAAGGCCGGGTAAAAACCCGGCCTTTCAAACTGGTTGATTATTGGGTGCTGGTCTTCCCGGTTTTTGGCGGGTTCAGGGAAGAACGCCTATAATGAGGGCGCCGATGAATGCAAACGCAGCACAGATCATCAATGCGTTGATTGGCCTCGTAAGTCCCATGACATAGCCTCCTCTTAAAAGAGCTATGCCCGGAGTCTAGGGTCATTTGTGCCACAGGCAAGCGGAAAATGTGCTGCATTGCGACGCGATTGTGGAGTTTGCGACCTCGTTTTCGCCGTTAGGCGTTGAAACTTCTAGGCAAAAACCAGATACGAACCTGTGAATAAATTATGGCGGCTTCGTGTCGTTGGCATGTCATGGCAGCGCTACCCTGCGGATGAACAGGCGCCCGTCTATGGTCACCAGGCCGAGACCGATCAGCATCATGCCACCAATTTCGAACAGTTCCAGCCGCTCGCCGAGGAACAGGAAACCGAGCAGCATGGCACTCACCGGCACGATCAGCGTCACCAGGGAGGCGTTGGTGGCGCCGGCCGAGGCGACGAGGTTGAAATAGAGGATATAGGCGAAGGCGGTGGACAGCAGCGCCAGCGCCAGCACCGCCGCCCAGACCGGCGCCGAGGCCGAGAGCAGGCCGGCGGGACCGTGCGCAAGCAGCACGACCGGGATCATGATGACGGTCGAGGCGGTCAGCTGCCCGGTGGCAATGACCGGCGAGGGCACGCCCTTGAAGCGGCGGGCGACCATCAGGGCGACGCCGTAGGACAACGATGCTCCGATCAGCGCGAATTTGGCCCAGACGGGGCCGCCGAGGCCGGCAACCAGGCCGGGGCCGATCATCACAGCCGTGCCGGCGACGCCAAGCGCAATCCCGGCCAGCTTGTTCCAGGAGAGCTTCTCGTCCGATGTCAGGGCGTTGGCGAGGATCAGCGTCCAGAATGGCGTGGTCGCATTGAGCACCGAGGCGACGCCGGCGCCAAGCTCAGTCTGGCCGGCGAAGATCAGCGAAAAAGGCACGACGTTGTTGGTGAAGGCCAGCAGGAAGAACAGTCCTGCATGAGGAAGGGCAAGGCGGAAGGACGGGCCGCGCAGGAAGAGATAGAGCTGCAAAGCGAGTGCCGCGATGGCGACGCGAAACAGCACCAGCACCGGCGGGTGAAGCTCCGCCACGGCAATGCGGGCGAAGAAAAAGGAGCCGCCCCAGATCGCGCCGAGCAGCAGAAGCTGCGACCAGTCCTTGAGCGCCATCGGTCCGCGGGGTGCTGATGTCGCGGCTATTGCCATGTGATGCGTCCTCCCCAGACGGCCGAATGCAGGCAGCCAACAGAAGCGTTATCGGGTTCGCAGGCAAGAACCACCCGAAACCTGCCCGATGGCCTGTCTCCCCTGACAAAGCCTAGCGCCCTGCCGTCAGGCGCACGAGACACAGAATTGTTTTCATTGGCCGCTAGCTTGGATTAATTGTGCGCAGGCTAGGTCAAGGATTCGTCCATGCAGCGATTCGAGAATGCCCGCGAGGCGGCACTGGCGCTTCGCCCGGACGATCCGGTCTACTGCTTCCGCCCGCAGGTGCTGAAGGCCGATGCCTTGCAGTTCATGGGCATGTTCCCCGGCAAGACGGCCTATGCGGTCAAGACCAATGGCGAGCAGATCGTGCTGAAGACGCTGGTCGAGGCCGGCGTATCCGCTTTCGACGTGGCATCGCCCGGCGAGTTCGCCGCCGTGCGCGCGGTCTCGGCCGATGCCGAGATGCTCTACATGCATCCTGTCAAGGCGCAGTCGGACATCAAGCTGGCGTTGGAGAAATACGACATCCGCGTCATTGCGCTCGACCACGAGGACGAGATCACCAAGCTGACGCGGGTGGTCAGGGCGCTCGACATCGACCCGGGCGCGGTCAGCGTGTTCGTGCGGGTGCAGACCAAGGGCCATGCGGCCTACGAGCTGTCGAAGAAGTTCGGCGCCGGGCCGGCCTATGCGGTCGAACTGGCCGAGCGGCTGAACCGCACCGGCTACAAGGTCGGGCTGTGTTTCCATGTCGGCAGCCAGATCGAAGACCCCGACACCTACGAAAGGGCATTGGCCTCGGCCGACTGGGTGCGCAACCGGCTGACCTTCGACCTGGCCGGTCTCGATGTCGGCGGCGGTTTTCCGGCCGAATACGGGCATGATCCCAATCGCAAGCAGGTCGCGATGCCGTCGCTCGGCCAGATCATGTCGCGGCTTTCTGGAGACCTCAAGGAATACCAGTTCGACCAGATGCCGCTGGTGGCCGAGCCCGGCCGGGTGATCGTGGCGCGCTGCCTGTCGTTGATCGTGCGGGTGCTTTTGCGCAAGGGCAAGCGGCTTTACATCAATGACGGCATCTGGGCGTCGCTGTCGGATTCCTGGACCGGCAAGATCACGCTGCCGGCGCGCTTCATTCCCGATCCCGCGATCCGCACGCGCAATGGCGATGAGAAGACCATCGTGCCGTTCAAGGTCTGCGGCGCGACCTGCGATTCCGTCGACATATTGTCGCGGCCGTTCTGGCTGCCGGAGACGGTCGACACCGGCGATTGGATCGAGATCGGCCATATCGGTGCCTATTCGCTGTCGCTGAGAACTCGCTTCAACGGCTTTTATCCCGACACTTTCGTCGAGGTGGCGACGTCCTTCGACGAGGGCGATGCGCCGGTAGGGTTTGCGAGCTTGGAGACGATGGCGGATTAAGCCACGCCACCGCCGGCCTGGATGTTCTCGCCGGTCAGCCAGCGGCCCTCATTGCTGGCCAGGAAGACGGCGACGTCGGCGACGTCGCGCGGCGCACCGATCCTGCCGAAGGGCGACATGCCGGCAGCAACGGCGCGGTCACGCTCGGGCAGCAGATCGGTGTCGGTAAAGCCGGGCGACAGCGCGTTGACGGTGACGCCGCGTGGCCCGAGTTCGCGCGACAGTACGCGCACGAACTGTTCGACGGCGCCCTTGCTGCCGAGATAAAGCGCAGTCTGCGTAAAGAACATTTTGGTTCCACCAGTGGAAACCGCGATGATGCGGCCGCCGTCGCGCACCCGGCGTGCCGCTTCCTGGAGCGTGAAGAAAGTGCCTTTGGCGTTGGTGCCGAAGACGAGGTCGAAATCGGCTTCGCTGGCCTCGACCAGCGGTTTGATGACGGCGACGCCGACATTGGCGACGACGATGTCGATCGCGCCCAACCGGCTCTCCGCATCGTCGAACAGGCGGCGAACGTCCGACACGCTGGATATATCCGCCTGAATGGAGACCGCCTTTCCGCCCTTGCTCGTGATGCCTGCCACCACCTCGTCCGCAGCCTTGTTGTTGCCGACATAGTTGACAGCGACGGCGGCGCCATTGGCGGCGAGCTCTTCGGCAATGGCACGGCCGATACCGCGCGAACTGCCGGTGACGATTGCGGTTTTACCCTGAAGCGCATGAGACATGATCAGTTCCTTCAATTACGCACTGCCGCGCCGGTTGTGCGACGGGGCCAGTAATTGAGAAATAGCGGTATGCAATTGATCAGATAATGGCCTATTATCTGATTAGCTTGTTAAGCCAGAGATGCATAATGAGAGGGTCTGAATTCACCGAGCTCAAGGCCTTTGCGGCGATCGTGGAGGAGGGCAGTTTCATCCGTGCTTCTGCCAGGCTCAGGATTTCACCCTCGGCCCTCAGCCAGACGATCCGGCAACTGGAAGCTCGCCTCGGCGTTCGCCTGCTGAACCGGACGACGCGCAGCGTGTCGCCGACGGCGGCCGGCGAGGCGCTGTTCGGACGGGTCGGCATGGCGTTCAGTGAACTGGAGGACGCCGTCGCGGATATCCATGCGTCGCGAGACCGGCCGGCGGGATCGCTTCGCATCAATGTACCGCGGGTGGCCGCGATGCGGTTCGTTGCGCCTATTCTGGGTGGTTTTCAGCACGCTTATCCCAATATCAGCCTGACCGTCATCGTCGACGACATGCTGGCCGATATTGTCGAGGGACGCTTCGACGCCGGAATCCGCCTCGGCGAACGGCTGAAGAAGGACATGGTTGCGGTAAAGCTGAGCGGGGACCTGCAGATGGCTGCTGTGGCCGCTCCGGCCTATCTCGCCGGGCGCAGCACACCACGTCATCCGCAGGATTTACACCAGCACCGCTGCATCAACTTCCAATGGCCCAGCGGCGGCAACATCTACCGATGGGAGTTCTCGCGGGGAAAACGGACCCTGGAAATCGCCGTTGAGGGCAATCTGACGGTCAACGACACTGACCTGCTGCTCGACGCCGCGCTGGGCGGAGCGGGCATCGCCTACATGATGGACTATCAGGTCCGCCCCTGGATCGAAAACGGCCAGCTCATTCGTTTTCTGGAAGCCTGGTCGCCCAGCTTTCCGGGTTTCTACCTGTACCACCCGAGCACGCGGCACGTCCCGCCGGCATTGCGAGCGTTCATTGATTTTGTGCGGGAGAGGAGGGGTAGTAGTGAGTAGTGAGTAGTGAGTAGTGAGTAGTGAGTAGTGAGTAGTGAGTAGTGAGTAGTGAGTAGTGCCGCTCCTGGGATCTTCACTACTGACTACTGACTACACGCTATTTTTACAGTTTTCCCAACAGCTCCGGCGTCGGCCAGCCGTCCACGGGCAGCCCCAGCCGCGTCTGCTCCTTGCGGATCGCTTCGCGGGTGTTGGTGCCCAGGATCCCGTCGACCGTGCCAACATCGTAGCCCTTGGCTTCCAGCTTGGTCTGCAATGCCTTCATCTGTCCGTTGTTTAGGCCTGGCTCGGGATTGCGCGGGTCGATCGGTGGCGCGCCGGCTAGCCGCGCGGCAAGATTTGCCGCGGTCAGCGCGTAGGTGAAGGACTGGTTCCATTCGAGATAGACGTCGAAATTGTCGTAGGTGAGGAAGGCCGGCCCCTTGCGGCCCATGGGCAACGCCAGCCCGGCCTTCAGGCCCTTGTCGACCAGCGGCGAGCCGTCGGGATTGGTGACGCCCCACTGCGCCCACTGCGTCAGCGGCAATTTGTTGGTGCGGCCGGTCTGGTCCCAAGGCATCTCGTCGGGCACGCGCACTTCCTGGATCCAGGGCTCGTCGCGCTTCCAGCCGCGCGACAGCACCTTGTTGGCCGTGGTCATGATCACGTCCGGCACGCTGCCCCGCAGGTCGATCTTGCCGTCGCCGTCGCCGTCGACGCCACGAGCGAGATAGTCGGAAGGCAGGATTTGCGTCTGGCCGATCTCGCCAGCCCAGGCGCCGTTGACGTCGGCCGGCAGCACGCCACGGTCGATCAATTCCAGCAGTGGCACCAGCTGCTGCCGGAACAGCTGCGGGCGGCGGCAATCATGGGAAAGCGTCACCAGCGCGCTGAGCGTATGGAAATCGCCCTGCACGGCGCCGAAATCGGTCTCCAGCGCCCAGAAGGCGGTGATGACCGGCGCCTGGACGCCGAACTGCTGGTCGGCGCGGGCGAAGATATCGGCATATTTCTTCATGTTCGCCGCGCCCTGCTTCAGCCGGTAGGCCGAGATCATCCGGTTGGAGAACTCGATGAAGGTCTGGGTGAAGACGCCCTGCGTACGGTCGCGCGCCAGGGCCCTCTCGTCGAAGCTGGCATCCTCGAGCGCTTCGAGGCCGACAGGGCCGACACCCGCCGCCTTGGCTTCCGCAGCCACGCCCTGCTTCCAGGTTTCGAAGTCGCCGCCACATTCCTGCGCCATTGCCGGCAAGGCCGTGGCGCACAGGAACAGCACCGCGAGGGCTTGAGGACGCAGTCGCATAGACTTCCTTTCGACATTCAGGATTCCGGGCGGTCTGGCTGTCCATCTGAATGCGCGTCGCCCCGGAATACCGGCGGTTGCACTCTTGGCCGCCGGCCGTGTCGAAAAGCAGGCGGCAGGCCCGGTGTCAACGGGTGTTCTGCCGCAGCCCTTTTCCCAGGCGGCCTGGCTGCCGTTGACACGGTGTCAGCGTGTGTTCTGCCCAAGCTCCTTCTCCGGGCGGCTTGGCTGCCGTTGACACGGTGTCAATGTGTGTTCTGCCTCAACCATTTGTCCCAGGCGGCTTGGCTGCCGTTGAAGACGTTTATATCGGACTTGCCGGTCATGCCGGGAACGATGCCGGTTCCCGTATACTGCCAGAAGGTGAAGGGATGGCTGCCATATTTCTGACGCGGGTGGCCGGCGACGGAGCGTAGCCAGTAGGGATAACCGCGGAAGGTCGACAGCTCGTTGTCTTCGAAGAAGTCCACCGACGTGTAGATGATCGGCTTCTTGCCGTAATGCCGCTCGACGATTTCGAGGAAGGTGGTCATCTCCGCGCGCACAGTGGCCGGGTCGGGGCGCAGCCTGCAGGTCGGCGATTTCGGGTTCCATTCCATGTCCAGCACCGGCGGCATGGCCGAGCGGTCGACGGGAACATTCCGGATGAACCAGCGCGCCTGTACCGCCGCCGGCGTGCAGAAATAGAAGAAATGATAGGCGGCACGAGGAATCCCGGCGGCCTTGGTGCGGGCCCAATGCTCGTTGAAATACTCGTCGAAACGGTCGCCGCCCTCCGTCGCCTTGATGAAGGCGAAGGAGATGCCGCTGGCCTTGGCTATCGGCCAGTCGACCGAGGTCTGGTATTTGGAGACGTCGGTGCCGTGAACGGCATAGCTCCACGGCGCGCCGCTGTCCCATTCATGCGGCTTGGAATCGCCGAAGCGGGGCGCGCGCACCGCAACCGTCGCACTGCTGGACGGCGACAGCGGCGACAGATCCTCCACGGTCGAGCAGGCGCCGAGCAGCGTCAGCATGGAAAGGGCCGCGAGACGGCGCATCACAACTCCCGAGCCGGTTGCAGCCGGTCGCTGATGGGCCTGTGTACTGATGGCCGGCGCTTGGTCTGGCCCCCGCCGGACGATCGCCCCACAGCATCGTCCGGTATCTTCAAAGCGCGCCATTTTCGGCGCCTTTCAAATATTTCTCTCCGCGTCGTGATTCCGAAACCGCTGCGCGTTTTTGGGCGACATGTACCTGTGATCGCCGATCATGGTTGATATCTGGTTGACGGCGCTCGACAACAGCCATGATTTTGCGGAAGCAATGGCGGCAAATCGATGACATGGATCAAGGCTGGAATCGAGGGGCGGGAAAGATGCGGATCGTTGCCAGGATCGTCAAATGGTTGCTCGGCCTGATGGTGCTGTCGGTCGCGGCGCTGTTTGCGTGGCTCTATTTCGCGCCGCCCGAATTGATCCGGGTCGGTTCGGGCTATTCGGCAAAGATCGTCTGCTCCAACGTTTTCATCGCCGCGCGCGACGCCAACGAGGTGCTTGCCATTGACGTGCAGGCGCCCGGTCATCCCTTGCTCAAGCTGATGCGGGTCTCGGTCGATAAGAACCGGGGCACAGTCTCCGCCGGCCTGCTTGGCTTCCTCGGCAAGAGCATCGCGGTTTCCCGCGACGGGCTGGGCTGCGCCTCGGTTCCGGATGGCGATGTCGGCAAGGCACGGCGGATCGCGATCCGTACCGAGCCCTCGGCGCCTAAACAGGATGCGTTATGGCCGGAGGGCGAGCGGGTCGAAGCCTCGCAGAATCCCGATGTGGCGAAAATCGTCGACGACGTCGCTATGGTCGGCGCCGGCATGCGCGCCGTGGTGGTGGTCAAGAACGGCCGCGTCGTGGTGGAACGCTATGGCGACGGCTTTTCCGCCCGGACGCCGTTGCTCGGCTGGTCGATGACCAAGACGGTCAATGCCGCCCTAGTCGGCACGCTGGTCAAGGACGGCAAGATGGCGATGACCAACCAGGGCCTTTTCGCGCCTTGGAAGGCGGATGGCCGCGCCGCAATCAGCCTTGCCGACATGATGGCAATGTCGAGCGGGCTGGAGTTCAACGAGGACTATGGCGACGTCGCCGACGTCACGCGCATGCTCTATCTTGAGCCCGACATGGCAGGTTTTGCCGAATCAAAGCCGTTGGCTGCCGAAGTGGGCAAGAAGTTTTCCTATTCGAGCGGCACGGCTGTGATGCTGTCGCGGCTCTGGCAGGATGCGGTCGGCGACAGGGCCAAGGCGTTGACGTGGCCGCGCACCGCGCTGTTCGAGCCGCTGGGCATGCACAGCGCCGTGCTCGAGACCGACGAGCAGGGCACGTTCGTCGGCTCATCCTATCTCTACGCCACCGCCCATGACTGGGCCCGCTTCGGCCAGTTCCTGCTGCAGGGCGGGGTCTGGAACGGCAACCAGATATTGCCGGCCGGTTTCGTCGACTGGATGCGGGAACCGGCGTCGGCGTCGAAAGTCTACAGCAAGGGGCAATTGTGGATCGAAGCGCCGGGCGACGAGGAAAATCCCGGTGCCGGCGTCGCCGCCGGCCTGCCTAAGGACACCTACTGGATGGAGGGGCACGACGGGCAGACCGTCGCCATCATCCCGTCCGAACAATTGGTGGTGGTGCGGCTCGGCCTGACGCCGGCCAAGCTCGGCTATCGCCCGCAGACGATGGTCGGGGCATTGGTCAAGGCGCTGCGCTAGCCGGTCAGCTGCTCGGCCGGACCACCGCCAGCCAGGCGTAGCCACGATAAAGTGTGCGGAAACGGAAGCTTGCGCCAATTTTTCGCGTTTCCGATTCCAGTACCTCGCGCAACATTTCACGGGGCGCGACGTGGAAGTTTCTGAGCCAGCCGCGAAGCAGGGTCCGAAACCAGTCCGGCAGGCCTTCCTGCTGGCCGAAGTCGACGATGTGCAGGGAACCGCCCGGAGCGAGCGTTGCCAGCGCGGCCGAGACCGTCTTTTCCCAACCGGGGATCATCGACAATGAATAGGACACGAAGACACGGTCGAAGCTGTCGCGGCCGAACAGCGCCTTTGCGTCGAACTCCGTGGCATCGCCCCTTGCCAGCATGACGCGATCGGACAGGCCTTCGCGGGCAATCGCGGTGCCGGCGGTCTCCAGCATCTCTGCCGAAATGTCGAGGCCATAGAAGCGCGCGCCGGGAAAGCTGCGGGCAGCGAGGATGATGTTTCGCCCGGTGCCGCAGCCGAGCTCCAGCACCGTGCCGCCCGGCGGAACGTCCAGCCCTGATATCAGCCGGTCGCGGCCGAGCAGATAGTATTTGCGGGTCAGGTCGTAGATGTGACGCTGCCAGCGGTAGACACCATCCATCAGTTCGGCGTGATTGGCCGGCAGTTCGGTCGTGCTCATGAGGCGCGCTTCACGTAGAGATGAAAGCCGCCATAGATTGCCGAGCGGTCGCGGGCCGAGAATTCGCGCGACGCATCGCTCTCGTAACTCCACTGGTCGAGCAGGGACGCGGAGACACGGCCCGGCAGCAGACTTGGCTCGGCCGCAGTGCGGAAGATGACGCGCGCGCCGGCGGAGGCGGTGCGGGTGATTTCCGACCACAGCGCATTGAGCTGGTCGTCGGTCATCCAGTCCTGCGCGTCGAGCAGGATGAAACGGTCGACGGAACCCGCGTCCTTGCCTGCCAGAAATTCGATCAGATTGGCATGATGAATGGCGACGCGGTCGACATTGCCGCGGATGGCCTCGTAGTTCTGCCTTTCAAGATAGGCAGGCAGGGCGGCTTCGCCGGGTTCGGGGTAGCGCCTGGCAAAGGCTTGCCATGCGAAATAGTTGTTTTTCAATGGAAAATCGCAGGCGAGCTTTTCCAGCCGGGCTTTCAGCACACTGGCCATGGTACCGTCGCCGGACGTGATGAGAGAGTCATATTGCGCCGGCGGGATGCCGAGGCCGAACAACGAGGCCTTGCGGGAGGTCGCCCATTTCAAGAGTTTCTTGTCAAACACCGGCCCCAGCTCCTCGTTGAAGAAGCGGCGCTGCTCGCCGATGTTCCTGGCTTCCATCATGCCGGCAGGGTCGACGCCGAAGAATTTCGCCGTGCGGTGGCCCATGGCGATGAACAGGCCAAGCAGGCCGGTCTGGTAGAAATTGCGGTCGAAGACGGCGATGCGCCTGATGCCGCGCCAGTTGCGGCGCTCCCAATAGTGGCGGCTGACCGGGTCGAGGTGCGGCGCGATGAAGCGGTCGTAAGCCTGAGAATTGCGGTTGTTGCCGGCGGCACCGAAGAAGCGGAACAGGTCGCCCTGCGATGGCAGGTGGCGCACGGCCTCCAGCTTCATGCGGTTCAAGGCTATGTGAGCGGCATTGAGATCGACGGCGTCGATCCTGGCCGGCGACCGGGTGAGATAGGCCAGTATGTTGCAACCGCCGGAGGCAATGGTGACGACACGGTGGCCTTCGCCAAGCTGCATTGCGTCCATGTCGACATCGGGATCTTCCCAGATCTGCGGATAGACCAGGCCTGAAAACAGGAAGGCGAACAGCCGTTCGGAAATTCCGGCCTTCGACAGGGGACGGTTCTGGTAGACCGCTTTTCCAACTTCCTTGCCGCGGCGAAAGATCAGATCTGCAGAAACGTCCGTCATGGCAAGGTGATTCCCCATTTGCTTTGCTGCAAGCGGGTAACGCCCAGCGATGACAGGTCGATGACAGCAACCTGCACAGGGAGCGCAAAGCTGTTTCACCCCTGGGCAGGCGTTCCGCAAGAGGAGGATGCGAGCGATGTTACATGCGGAAACGCATCGTTACGAAACCCATGGCTGAGTGATGCATTTCCTTCTCGACCGTTCACTGCAACGTGAGCGTGTGTTGAAGGAGAGATATCATGAAAAAACTCATTCTTGCGTCGGTGTCCGCCCTTGCGCTGCTCGGCGTCGCTGCATGCAGCGACAGCGGCACGGGGACGGATAACACCACCACCCAGAGCACCAATCCGCCGGCCGAGCAGCCGATGAAACCCGCGGCGCCCGCGGATAATTCGACCAAGCCTGCCGAGCCGGCTCCGGCAACGCCCGCTCCTGCGCCCGCGCAGTAGTCCATTAGTACCTGTGTTCTGGTGAGGGCCGGCGTCTTGCCGGCCCTTCTCCCAGGCGGGTAGCGGTTCCCACACGAGATCGATTTTCGTCGGAGGCCTGATGCCGGCCGTTATTGGCTTGATAGCGGGGACCGGTTGGCTCTAAGAAGCGGCCATGTCGATTTGGGACCGTCTTGGCGACTTCATCACGCGGATTTCGTCTTCAGCCTCGTCGGGCGTCGCCGACGTGGTCGAGGCCGTGCGGACGGTTTTTTCCGGCGATGCGGATCTGCGCCGCCGCGTTGCCTTCTCGGTGGCGATGATCGCGCTCTCGGCCAAGATGGCCAAGGCCGACGGGGTCGTCACCCAGGACGAGATACGCGCCTTCCAGGAAATATTCGAGGTGCCGCCGAAGGAGACGCGCAACGTGGCGCGGCTCTACGACTTGGCCAAACGTGATGTCGCCGGGTTCGAGACCTATGCCGAGCGCATGGCGCAGCTTTGCGGCTCCGGCCATTCGAACTGCATGATGCTGGAGGATATACTCGACGGCCTGTTCCACATCGCCAAGGCCGACGGGCTGATCCATGAGCGTGAAGGCCAGTTCCTGCATCGCATCGCCGAAATCTTCCGCATAGACGAGGTGCACTACGAGGCGATCCTTGCCAGGCACGTCGATCTTGGAGCGGCCGACCCCTATGTCGTGCTCGGCATCGAGCGCGGCAAGCCGTTCGAGGAGGTCAGGAAACGCTACCGGAAGCTTGTTTCCGACAATCATCCGGACCGGCTGATCGCGCGTGGCCTGCCGCAGGAATTCATCAAGATCGCGACGACGAGGCTCGCGGCGATCAACACCGCTTATGAGATGATCGAGCGGGGCCTGCGGCACGCATGAGCGGCTTCCTGCCCGACGAGCCGAGCGCCGAGGTCAGGGTATCGCCGAATTTCGGGCCACGGCGCGAGACGCTGAAGCCCGACATGATCGTGCTGCACTATACCGGCATGCCCACAGGCGCCGGGGCCGAGGCGTGGCTATGCGATCCTGCCAGCGAGGTCTCATCGCATTATCTGGTGCACGAGAATGGACATATCGTGCAGATGGTCCGGGAAAGCGACCGCGCCTGGCACGCTGGGAAGAGTTCGTGGTTCGGACGCACCGACATCAACTCCTGTTCCGTCGGCATCGAGATCGTCAACCCGGGGCATTCATTGGGTTATCCCGGTTTTCCCAAGCGACAGATCGATGCGGTGATCGGCTTGTGTGCCGGAATAGCCAGCCGGCATGCGATTGCCCCCCAGCGGGTGCTGGCGCACTCCGACGTGGCGCCGGGGCGCAAGATCGACCCTGGCGAGAAGTTTCCCTGGCGGGCCCTGTTCGAGGCCGGCGTCGGCCACTTGGTGGCGGCGGCGCCGGTCAGGCGCGGCGCCGTGCTGAAGACCGGCGACGCCGGCGCCGATGTCGAGGCGCTGCAATCGATGCTGGCTCTTTACGGCTATGGGGTCGAAATATCGGGTGTTTTCGACCAGCAGACGCGGGTCGTGGTCCAGGCTTTCCAGCGCCATTTCCGGCCACGCCGGATCGATGGAGTGGCGGACGGATCGACGATGCGCACGCTTCAACGGCTGCTCGCTTCGCACGGGAATTGACCCGGATCAGGATGCCTTCCAAGTAATGCTTTTCCGACCTTAAGTTACAAACTGTCACCTAAAGTGACTTGCCCCGCCTTCTTTGCGCGCAATTCGGGCCCCAAAGGGCGATCCGTACAGTTTGTCGGACGTCTATCCCCCCGGATGTTCCGATTTTGATCAAGCAATGCCGCGCGGAGATCTTCACGCGGTTCAGACAGAACAGGATCACATGCAGAAATTGACCGTTGTAACGGCAGCTCTTGCTGCCGGCGTAATGACTTTTGCCTTCGGCGCGGCCAGCGCCGCGCCATTGAGCCCACGGGCCGATCAGGGGCTCGTCGCAGCGACTGCCAAGGGCAAGGCCATTTCGGCCAAAAGCAGCAAGGATGTTAAGACGGCGAAGCAGTCTAATGAGGCGAAGCAGCCTTCCGCGAAAGTGGAGAAGGCGAGCTGGACCAAGGCGAAGAAGGCGAGCACGAAACGCAAGGCGACGCGCAGCCGCAAGGTCGTCGATAAGACGACGACGGCATCGATCGGGCCAAAGGCGGCAGCGGCCTCGACGGCGGCGGCGGCCAGTGGCGGCCAGTATTCGGCCATCGTGGCGCGCTATGCCGCGAGCTACGGCGTGCCGGTCTCGCTCGCTCACGCAGTCATCAAGATCGAGAGCAACTACCGGCCGAACATGGTCGGCGGCGCCGGCGAGATCGGGCTGATGCAGATCAAGCCGTCGACGGCGCGGATGATGGGCTATAGCGGCTCGGCCAATGGGCTCTTCAATCCGGACACCAACATCAAATACGGCATGAAGTATCTTGCCATGGCGCGGGATCTCGGCGGCGGCACGACGTGCGGCACGATCCTGAAATACAATGCCGGCCACGGCGCCACCCGGATGAACCCGGTTTCGGCCGCCTATTGCAGCAAGGTCAAGGTGGAACTGGCGGCTGTCGGGTCACCGGCGTGACAAGAACCGGTCGTCACCGGCTTTTTTGGTTGCGTTTTGTGGCGTGAACCCCTTTATACGCCTGGCCAGCTGGCCGGGCGGCCGCACCAGCAAAAGCCGAAAGGCTGCGGGTGAGGAAAGTCCGGGCTCCATGGAGACACGGTGCCGGCTAATGGCCGGCGGGGGCGACCCCAGGGAAAGTGCCACAGAAAGCAAACCGCCACGACTTGGCTTTGCCGGGTCGGGGCAAGGGTGAAAGGGTGGAGTAAGAGCCCACCGCGCGACTGGCAACAGGAGCGGCACGGTAAACCCCACCGGGAGCAAGACCGAATAGGGGCGGTGCGAGGGGAAACCCTCGAGGGCTGTTTCCGGCTCACCGTCCGGGTAGGTTGCGTGAGGCGCATGGCAATATGCGCCCAAGATGAATGGCCGCCACGTTCTCGCGCCGCAAGGGGCGAGGGCCATACAGAACCCGGCTTACAGGCCAGCTGGCAGTTTTTCTCCGCGACGAGAAATTTTTTGAGATCAGCAGGTTGCACCCTCCGGCGCGCCTGTCGAGTCAGGTCTTTGACTGGTCGCCCGTGGACGCGATCGAAATCCTTCGTGTGCTGCACGGCCATCGCGATATCGAAGCTGAGCATATTGGCTCGTGATCGAGCCGGTCAGCCGCCGATCCTGTCCAGCGACGCCTCTATCGCCTTCCAGAGCTCTTCCACCGGCTCACAGCCTACAGAAAGGCGAACGAAGCCGGGCGATACCGCATCGCCTCGTTTCGAACGCCGCTCGGCAGAGGTGTGGACGCCGCCGAAGGACGTCGCGGCCTGCATCAGTTCGCAGTTGTTGATGAATTCCTCGGCCTTCTGCTCCGAAGCGAGTTCGAAGGAAACAAGGAAGCCGAAGCGTTCCATCTGGGCGCGGGCAAGGTTGTGCGAAGGATCGCCTTCCAGGCCGGGATAGCGCAGGCCCGTGATCGCCGGGTGACCTTGCAGGCGCCGCGCGATCACTTCCGCCGAGGAGCACATGCGGTCGAAGCGCACATCGAGCGTTTCGAGACCGCGATGCACAAGCCACGCTTCGAATGGCCCTGGAATGCCGCCGGACGTTTCGCGCCAATCCGTCACCGCGGCGATGATGTCGGCGTTGCGGCTCGCGACATGGCCGAACAGCACGTCGGAGTGGCCGTTGGGCGCCTTGGTGTCCGCGGCGATGACAATGTCCGCGCCATGGTCGAGCGGGCGCTGGCCGAAGGGCGTCATGGTCGTATTATCGACGACGAGCAGTGCGCCCGCTTTGTGTGCGGCTGCGGCCACCGCCGCGATATCGCATATGTCCAGCCCCGGATTAGCGGGCGTCTCTACGAAAGCCAGACGATAGCCTTCGAAACCGCCATCGAGGAAGGTCGAGGTTGGCCTTACATCGTAGGCGATGCCGAGTGGTTTCAGGAAGCGTTCGGCCAGTGCCCTTGTCGTGTGATAGCCATCCGAAGGCAGAAGAATGCGGTCGCCGGTCTTGAGGGCAGCGAAAAATGCCGCCGAAATCGCTGCCATTCCGGAAGGAAAGGCGACGCAGGGCGCGTCTTCCAGATGTGCCAGCATATGCTCTACGGCATCCCAGGTCGGATTGCTGAAACGGCCATACTGGTTGAAACCGGTGGCGTCGCCAGGCGCGTGAAAGATGGCAGCCATGGTGAGTGGCAGCGGGATGGAATCGCCGACGGCTAGTGCGTTGCGACGGAGGTGGGCAAGAGCCGCGGCGCGCGACCGTGCTGTTTCAGACATCGACATTCCAACCCTCTTGGTGACCCTGGACGTGTGGTGAGACGCTATGCCCGGCAACAGCTCGCGACAAGGCGCGTCCGGTTGGGCCAAGCGGCTCTAAACTCTTCGTTAGGCTTAATGATCCATAAAGACGAGACGTGTTTCAAAGCCGCTTCTATCGGTCGCGACTGCATGTTGTGAAGCCTGTTCCCGTTGACGCCCATAGTACCCCATGATATCCCATATCAATACCAAAGCCTTCGTTCCGCGTCAGGGTGAAGCGTACGCCAGTCGGGCAGCCGCGGCGGCTGCGCGTTTGCCGGTTTTCGCCCCTGTCATGGAGGCGGGTTCAGGGCAGGGAACGCGTAGCGGTGGCGCGTGTAACACGACGAAGAGGGGTGCGGCGGCGCAAGCCGCTGTGACGTGTGATGGACCGGTTTCTGTCGAACACGGTGAGCAAGATCGATGCGAAGGGGCGGGTGTCCGTTCCTGCGCATTTTCGCGCCGTCGTTCAGAAACGCGGCTATTCGGATCTCTACGCGCTGCGCTGCCTGGATCTGCCGGCCATGGATGTCGGCGGGCCCGACCTGCTCGACCGCTACGAGCAGCGCATCGCGCTCGAGGATCCGTTCCAGCAGACGGCGGACGACATGTCGTTCTTCTGCCATGGCGACGGAACATTCCTGAAGCTGGACCAGGATGGTCGCATCACGATCAGCGACTTCATCCGCGAACATGCCGGCCTTTCAGCGGAAGTAGCCTTTGTCGGGCGCGGCAATTTTTTTCAGATCTGGGAGCCGGGACGGCTTGCGGCCTACGGAGCGCAGGCGCGGGCCCGGCTTTTGCAGCTTCGGCAGGGGACGAAGCCTGGGGAGCGACCGGAATGACGGTGGGCCACGGCGATGACATCAACGCCGTTGGCGGACCGACCCGCCACATTCCGGTCCTCCTTGCCGAAGTGTTGCAGGCGCTCTCGCCAGTGGAAGGGGACGTCATCGTCGACGGCACGTTCGGCGCCGGCGGCTACACCAAGGCCATCCTGGCGGCCGGCGCGTCCGTGGTTGCCATCGATCGCGATCCGGATGCCATAGTGGCCGGTCGCGATCTCGAAACCCAATCAGGTGGCCGCCTGAGATTGGTGCAGGCGCCATTCTCGACGCTGGACCAGCATGTCGAAAGTGCCGACGGTGTCGTGCTCGACATCGGCGTTTCCTCGATGCAACTCGACCAGGCGGAGCGCGGGTTTTCGTTCCGCACCGACGGGCCTCTCGACATGCGCATGGCGCAGGCGGGCCTCAGCGCCGCAGATGTCGTGAACAACTTCAAGCTAGGCGATCTTGCCCGCATCTTCGGCTTCCTCGGGGAGGAGCGCCACGCCGGGCGCATCGCGCGCATGATCGAAGCGCGTCGCGAAAAGCGTCCGTTCGAGCGCACGCTGGAGCTTGCCGACGCCATCGAGACGCATATCGGCCGGGCGCCGAAGGACAAGATCCATCCCGCCACCCGCGTCTTTCAGGCGCTGCGCATCTTCGTCAATGACGAGCTCGGTGAGTTGGCCAAGGCGCTGTTCGCCGCCGAGCGGGCGCTGAAGCCGGGCGGACGGCTTGCGGTGGTGACTTTCCATTCGCTGGAGGACCGCATCGTCAAGCGCTTCATTGCCGATCGCTCCGACGCCGCGAGCGGCTCGCGCCACATGCCGGAAGCACGGGCACGCAGTGCCACCTTCAGCAAGTCCGGCGGCGGCGTGACGCCGGGTGATGCCGAGACTGCGGCCAACCCGCGCGCCCGCTCGGCAAGGCTGCGCGCCGCCATCCGCACCGATGCGCCGGCGCGTGCCGGCGACTTTTCGATTTTCGGCCTTCCAAAACTTCCCGGCCCAAAACTTCCTGGCATCGAGCGGCCGGGGGAGAGGTAGCACGTGTTTCGTTCCAGCGACATCGTCCTTATCGCCGTCATGGTCTCGGCGGCGGCCCTGACCTACAAAACCAAGCGCGAGGCCGAGGACCAATTGGCTGCAGTGCAGAAGATTCATGCTGAGATACGCTACGAGGAGGACACGATCGACCTGCTCAAGGCTGACTGGAGCCTGCTCACCCAGCCGTCGCGGCTACAGAAGCTCGCCGAACTCTACAAGTCGCAGCTTGAACTGGAGCCGGTCAGCGCGCACCAGATCGTCGGCCTCGGCGACCTGCCAGCCAAAGCCCTCGACATCCAGGACATCCTGAACGGGCGCCAAGGCGGCATGGCAGACAATTCCGGCAACACACCCTCGGACGGCAAGGATCCCATCGTGACCGGAGGCATCGCCCAATGATCGGCAAACTGCTGAAACGTCGCCCCAGGGCCACCGAGGACGGTTCGATCGTGGTCGATGGCGCCCGCAAGGCGACCGGAGGCAAAGGCAAGGCGCGCATCGTCATGACGATGGCGGTGTTCTTCGGTATCTTCTCGATCATATCAGGGCGGCTGGTCTATCTCGGCTTCCAGACCCCCGACATGTCGGGCGGCCCGCAGAGCCGGGTGACGGCCTCGCGGCCCGACATTGTCGACCGCAACGGCGAGGTGCTGGCGACGGACATCAAGACGGCATCGCTGTTTGCCGAGCCGCGCCGCATCGTCGACGCCGACGAGGCGATCGAAAAGCTGTCGACGGTGCTGCCGGAAATCGATTACGAGCAGACCTACCATAAGCTGAAGAGCGGCGCCGGCTTCGTCTGGCTGCAGCGGCAGCTGACGCCCAAGCAGCAGGCCGACATCATGCAGCTCGGCATTCCCGGTTTCGGCTTCCGCACCGAGAAGCGCCGTTTCTATCCCAGTGGTGAAACCTCGTCCTACATTGTCGGCCTGACCAATATCGACAATCAAGGCATCTCCGGCATGGAGAAATATATCGACGAGCAGGGTCTGAGCGACCTGCAGGCGTCGGGCCTGGCGGTGGCGAAGGATCTCAAGCCGGTGAAGCTCTCGATCGATCTGCGCGTCCAGCATGTGGTGCGCGACGAGATTGCCGCCGGCCTGGAGCGCTATCGCGCCATGGGCGCGGGTGCCGTCGTGCTCAACGTCAAGACCGGCGAAGTGGTGGCCATGGCCTCGGTGCCGGATTTTGATCCGAACAATCCCTACAATGCACAGGACAAGGACCGGCTGAACCGGATGTCGGCGGGACTCTATGAGATGGGCTCGACCTTCAAGAGCTTCACATCAGCCATGGCGCTCGATTCCGGCAAGGCGACGATGGCGAGCCGCTTCGACGCTTCGCATCCAATCCGGGTCGGCCATCAGGCCATTCACGATTTCCACGGCAAGAACCGTGTGCTGTCCTTGCCGGAGGTGTTCCTCTATTCGTCCAACATCGGGTCGGCCAGGGAGGCAGAACTGGTCGGCATCGAGGCGCACCGCGAATTCCTGCATCGTCTTGGCATTCTGGAGAAGATGCAGACCGAACTGCCCGAAGTCGCCCGCCCGACCGAACCGAAAGTCTGGAAGCAAGTCAATTCGTTCACCATTGCCTTCGGCCATGGCGTGTCGACGACACCGCTGCAAGCGGCCGTCGGCTGCGCGGCGCTGGTCAATGGGGGCTATCTGATGGAGCCGACATTCCTGGTCCGCAGCCAGCAGGACGCGATGGCGGCGGCCAAGAAAGTGGTTGCCGACAAAACGGTCGAGGGCATGCGCTACCTCTATACGCTCAACGCCGAGAAGGGCTCGGCCAGAAATGCCAGGGTCCCCGGCTATCGCGTTGGCGGCAAGACCGGAACAGCCGAGAAGGTCATCAATGGCCGCTACTCGAAGGACTTGAATTTCAATACGTTCGTCGCCGCCTTCCCGATGGACGATCCGCAATATCTCGTGTTCACGATTGCCGACGCCCCGCATCCGGAAAAGCCTGGGATGACAGACGTCGCGGCCAACAATGCGGGGGTTATGGCCGGCAATATCATCAGGCGTTCTGCGGCCATGCTTGGCGTGAAGCCAGATTTCAGCCATGAAAATGGTGCAACGCTGGTTTCCTATCAGTGATTCTTAGGGCGCGCCGGCAACTGCGCGCTATTTTGTTGCGGTGAACGGAACTCGATGAAGCTCAAAGAACTAGCCGGTATCCTGCCAGTCGAAGGAACAGCTTCCGCCGATCTGGAGGTTACCGGCATCTCGTCGGATTCCCGCCAGGTAAAACCCGGTGTCGTCTTTTTCGCGCTCGCTGGAAGCAAGGCGGACGGCACCGCCTATGCTGCGGACGCCGCCGCACGAGGGGCTGCCGCGATCGTCGCGGGCAAGGACAGCGCCCTTGACGGACTGCCGGTTCCCGTGTTGGCCGTCGATGACCCGCGCCTGGCGCTGGCCCTGAGCGCGGCCCGTTATTTCGGCAAACAGCCGCAGACGATGGTGGCCGTCACCGGCACCAGCGGCAAGACCTCGGTCGCCGCTTTCGTCAGGCAGATATGGGAGCAGGCCGGCTTTGCGGCGGCCTCGATCGGCACCACCGGCGTGGTGGCGCCGGGCCGCAACGATTATGGCTCGCTGACGACGCCAGATCCGGTCGCCTTGCATCAGCTGTTGCGTGAACTGGCGGACGCCGGCGTCACCCATGCCTCGATGGAGGCCTCCAGCCATGGTCTCGACCAGCGCCGTCTCGACGGTGTCAGGCTGGCCGCCGGCGGCTTCACCAATCTCGGCCGCGACCACATGGACTACCATCCGACCGTCGAGGACTATCACCGGGCCAAGTTGCGTCTGTTCGACGCGCTGCTGCCGAAGGGCGCGCCCGCCGTGATCTTCGCCGACGATCCGTGGTCGGCGCCAACCATCCAGGCGGCGAAGGCCGCAAGGCTCGACGTGCTGACGGTCGGCCGCCATGGCGATTTCCTGACGCTGAAGCGGGTCGAGCATGAGCGCCACCGTCAGCGTGCCGAGGTCGAGGCCGACGGGATGCTCTACGAGATCGACCTGCCGCTGGCCGGCGATTTCCAGATAGCCAACGCGCTGGTTTCGGCCGGGCTTGCCATCTCCACGGGAACGCCAGTCGCCAAGGCCTTGAAGGCGTTGGAGAAACTCAAGGGCGCACCCGGCCGGCTCGACCTTGTCGGGACCACTGCAAATGGTGCGCCGGTCTATGTCGATTATGCGCATAAGCCTGACGCGCTGGAAAACGTGCTTGCCTCGGTGCGCCCGTTCACCACCGGCCGGATCATCGTCGTGTTCGGCTGCGGCGGCGACCGTGACCGCGGCAAACGGCCGATCATGGGCGAGATCGCGACCCGGCTCGCCGACGTCGTCATCGTCACCGACGACAATCCGCGCTCGGAAGTGCCGGAGACGATCCGGGCCGCGATCCTTGCCGCCGCTCCCGGCGCGATCGAGATCGGTGACCGGCGCGCGGCGATCCACGAGGCCGTCGCCATGTTGCATGCCGGAGACACGCTGATCGTGGCCGGCAAGGGCCATGAGGAAGGCCAGACGATCGGCACCGAGACCCTGCATTTCTCCGACCACGAGGAAGTCCGTGCCGCGCTGCTGGAGCGGGCCGCATGAATTTGCTGTGGACATCCGAGACGCTGGTCGCCGCCATGGACGGACGACCGATCGGGCCGATGCCGGACGGCATATCGGGCATTTCGATCGACAGCCGCAGCCTTCAGCCGGGCGACGCCTTCTTCGCCATCAAGGGCGAGGCGATGGACGGCCATGATTTCGCGACCGCTGCCATCAAGGCCGGAGCCGGGGTGCTGGTCGTTGCCGAAGGCAAGCTGCCGTCGCTTGGCCGGCTGACGGCGCCGATGATCGTCGTCGAGGACGTGCTGGTGGCGCTGGAAAAGCTCGGTGTCGCATCGCGTGACCGTTCCCGGGCCAAGATCATCGCGGTGACCGGTTCGGCGGGCAAAACGACCACCAAGGAAGCGCTGCGCCACGTGCTGTTGGCGGTCGGCAAGGTGCATGCCTCGGCGCAGTCGTTCAACAACCACTGGGGCGTGCCGCTCACCTTGGCGCGCATGCCGGCCGATTGCGACTATGCCGTGTTCGAGATCGGCATGAACCATCCCGACGAGATCAGACCGCTGGTCAAGATGGTAAGGCCGCATGTCGCCATCGTCACAATGATCGCGGCGGCGCATCTTGGCTTCTTCCGCAATCTGGACGAGATCGCCAAGGCGAAGGCCGAGATTTTCGAAGGGCTGGAACCTGGCGGCGCGGCGATCCTCAACCGCGACGACGCGCGTTTCAAGCTTCTCGACAAGATGGCGCACGCCGCGGGCGTCGAGCATGTCTATGGGTTCGGCGAGAACGCGCGCTCAACCTTCAGACTGGTCAAATGCGAGGTCCATGCCGATCATTCCGACATTGCCGCCAGGATCGGCGGTCACGAGGTGACGGCTCGCATCGGCGCGCCCGGCCGCCACATGGTGCAGAACATTCTGGCGGTCCTCGGCGCGGCCCGTCTGGTCGGCGCCGATCTCGACAAGGTTGCCCTGGCGCTGGCCGATCTCTCGGCCGAGCGCGGCCGCGGCAAACGCCATGTGCTGCGTCACCCCGGTGGCTCGACTTCGAGCCATCCCGGTGGACCGATCACGCTGATCGACGAAAGCTACAACGCCAATCCCGCCTCGATGGCGGCCGCCATGGCGCTGCTCAACGCGACGCCGGTGACGGGCGAAGGCCGCCGCATCGCCGTGCTGGGCGATATGCTGGAGCTCGGCGAGCATTCGGCCAAGCTGCATGCGGCCCTTGCCGGTCTCATCGTCGGCACCGGCACGCAGACCGTCTTTCTCGGCGGTCCGGAGATGCGGGCGCTGGCGGAAGCGCTGCCGGGCGAGATCAGGACGGAATACCGCGCCAACGTCGAGGAATTGAAGCCGGTGCTGTTTGCCGCACTGAAGCCAGGCGACGTGGTGATGATCAAATCGTCGAAGGGCATCGGCTTTGCAAAGCTGGTCGATGCCTTGCTGGGCAAATTCCCGGCTGAAACGACAATCGGCAAACAGACCTAGGGTCAAGTCGGGGACGAAAAGCGCATGTTCACACTGCTCGTCGATTTCGCGGACAAGATCTCGGTCTTCAATGTCTTCCGCTACATCACCTTCCGCACCGGTGGGGCGCTGATCACCTCGGCGCTGATCGTCTTCATCTTCGGGCCGACCATCATCAATTCGCTCAGGCTGCGCCAGGGCAAGGGTCAGCCGATCCGCGCCGACGGGCCGCAGACGCATTTCAAGAAGGCCGGCACGCCGACCATGGGAGGACTGATGATCCTCTCCGGCATCATCGGCTCATCGTTGCTATGGGCGAACCTGTCGAGCATTTATGTCTGGGTGGTGTTGCTGGTGACGCTGGGCTTCGGCTCGATAGGTTTTTACGACGACTATCTGAAGGTGACGAAGCAGTCGCATCTCGGCTTTTCCGGCAAGGCGCGGCTGGCACTCGAATTCGTCATCGCCGGCATCGCCGCCTGGGCGATCATGCATAACGGGCAGGCGCCGTTCTCCTCATCGCTGACATTCCCCTTCGCCAAGGAATTCCTGATCAATCTCGGCTGGTTCTTCGTTCCGTTCTCCTGCTTCGTCATCGTGGGAGCGGGCAATGCGGTGAACCTCACCGACGGGCTGGATGGCCTGGCGATCGTGCCGATCATGATCGCGGCGGCGTCCTTTGGCGTCATTGCCTATCTCTCCGGCAATGCCGTATTCGCCGAATATCTGCAGATCCATTTTGTGCCTGGCACCGGCGAACTGGCCGTCGTGCTGGGCGCGGTCATCGGCGCCGGCCTCGGTTTTCTCTGGTTCAACGCGCCGCCGGCGGCGATCTTCATGGGCGACACCGGTTCGCTGGCCATGGGCGGGCTGATCGGCACCGTTGCGGTCGCCACCAAGCACGAGATCGTGCTGGTTATCGTCGGCGGGCTGTTCGTGGTCGAGATCCTGTCCGTCATCATCCAGGTCGGCTACTTCAAGATGACCGGCAAGCGTGTGTTCCTGATGGCGCCGATCCATCATCACTTCGAAAAGCTCGGCTGGACCGAAAGCCAGGTGGTGATCCGCTTCTGGATCATCGCCGTCATCCTGGCGCTGGTCGGCCTTTCCACCCTCAAGCTCAGATAGGCGCCCCCTGTGATTCCGGCCGCATCCTTCGCAGGCAAGTGTGTTTCGCTCTTCGGGCTCGGCGGCTCGGGGATCGCGACCGCACGCGCGCTGATCGAGGGCGGGGCTGAGGTTGTGGCCTGGGACGACAATCCCGACAGTGTCGCCAAGGCGGCAGCCGCCGGGATTGCAACCGGCGACCTGCACACAGCCGACTGGGCCAGGTTTTCCGCTTTCGTGCTGTCGCCCGGCGTGCCGCTGACGCATCCCAAGCCGCACTGGACGGTGGAACTGGCGCGCGGTTCGGGTGTCGAGATCATCGGCGACGTCGAGCTTTTCTGCCGCGAGCGGACGCTCAGCGCGCCAGCCGCTCCCTTCATCGCCATCACCGGCACCAACGGCAAGTCGACGACCACGGCGCTGACGGCGCATATATTGAAGGCTTCCTGCCGCGATACGCAGATGGGCGGCAATATCGGCCGCGCCGTGATGACGCTCGATCCGCCGCAGCCCGACCGCCACTACGTCGTCGAATGCTCGTCCTACCAGATCGACCTCGCACCATCGATCAATCCGACGGCCGGCATCCTGCTCAATTTAACGCCGGATCACCTCGACCGTCACGGCACCATGCAGCATTACGCTTCGATCAAGGAGCGGCTGGTTGCCGGCAGCGAGACCGCGATCGTCGGCGTCGACGATTCCTGGTGTGCGCAGATCGCCGAACGGCTGGAGCGGGCGGGGCGGCACGTCATCCGCATTTCGAAGCGGCTGCCGCTGACCGACGGCTATTTCGCCGATGGCACCAATTTGATGGAAGCTGTGCATGGCCGCTATAGCCGGGTCGCCTTCCTCGAAGGCATCGGCTCGTTGCGCGGGCAGCACAATGCGCAAAACGCGCTTGCCGCGGTCGCCGCCTGTCTCAAGGTCGGACTCGACCTCGGCGAGATCCAGTCCGGGCTGGAAAGCTTTCCGGGCCTGGCGCATCGCATGGAGCAGGTCGGCCGCAAGGACCACGTGCTGTTTGTCAACGATTCCAAGGCGACCAACGCCGATGCGGCGGCACCCGCGCTGTCGAGCTTTCCACGCATCTACTGGATCGCCGGCGGCCTGCCCAAGGAAGGCGGCATCGAGCCGCTGCGCGGCTTCTTCCCGCGTATCGCCAAGGCCTATCTGATCGGCGAGGCAGCGCCGGCCTTCTCGGCGACGCTGGGCGAGGCGGTGCCGTATGAGATATCGGGCACGCTTGCAGCCGCGGTCGAGCATGCGGCGCATGATGCGGCCAAGGACGATGGCGGCGAGGCGGTGGTGCTGTTGTCGCCGGCCTGCGCCAGTTTCGACCAGTTCAAGAATTTCGAGGTCCGCGGCGAAGCCTTCAGGCAAGCTGCGAATGCTATCGAGGGCGTCAAACCCATCGGAGGGGCACGATAATGCAGAGCCGTCTCGACAAAAGCCCGGTTGCGACCTGGTGGTGGACCATCGATCGCTGGTTCCTGGCGGCGTTCCTGTCGTTGATGGGACTGGGCATAGTCTTGTCCTTCGCCGCAAGTCCCGCGGTCGCCGAACGCATCGGCCTCGACAGTTTTCACTTCGCGACCAGGCAGATCATCTTCACCGTGCCGGCGCTCGGCGTGATGCTGGCGGTGTCCTTCCTCGATTCCCGAGAGATCCGGCGCATGGCGCTGATCATGCTGTGCCTGATGCTGGTGCTGATGGTGGCGGTGCTCTACATCGGCGTCGAGGTGAAAGGCGCGCGGCGCTGGGTGTCGCTTGCCGGCCTGTCGATCCAGCCCTCGGAGTTTTTGAAACCCGCCTTTGTCATCATGTGCGCCTGGCTGTTCGCCGAACATAAGCGCCAGCCCGACATTCCGGGCAATCTCTTCGCCATGTTGCTCTTGGTACTGGTCGTATCGCTGCTGGTGGCGCAGCCGGACCTCGGCCAGACCATGCTGACGACCGGCACCTGGGGTATCATGTTCTTCATGGCGGGGCTGCCATGGCTGTGGATCGTCGTGCTCGGAGCGGCCGGCGTCGGCGGCGTCTTTGCCGCCTATACGGTCTTTCCGCACGTCGCCCTGCGTATCGACAAGTTCCTCACTGGCGAAGGCGACACGTTCCAGGTCGATATGGGCCGCGACGCATTGATCAATGGCGGCTGGTTCGGCGTCGGGCCGGGCGAGGGCACCGTCAAGCGGGTCATCCCCGACAGCCATGCCGATTTCGTCTTTTCGGTCGCGGGCGAGGAATTCGGACTGATCATGTGTTTCTTCATCATGTCCATCTTCGCCTTCATCGTGCTGCGCGGCCTCAACACGGCGCTGAAGGAGCATGACGATTTCACCCGCTATGCGGTCGGCGGGCTCGTCACCGTGTTCGGCCTGCAGGCAGTCATCAACATGTGCGTCAACCTGCAGCTGGTGCCGGCCAAGGGCATGACGCTGCCGTTCATCTCCTATGGCGGCTCTTCGCAGATTGCCATCGCCATCTCGATGGGAATGGTGCTGGCGCTGACGCGCAAACGGCCGGAAAAGCGCAAGCAGGTGGGCTTTGCCCTGCCGCAGCGCGCCATGCCGGCGGAGTGACATGGCCAGAGGCGTCATCCTTCTCGCGGCGGGCGGAACCGGCGGACATCTGTTTCCGGCGGAAGCGCTGGCGCATGAGCTGAACGGGCGCGGCTGGGCGGTGCATCTGGCGACCGACGACCGCGCCGAGCGCTTCGCCGCTCACTTCCCCGCAGCCGCCATCCATCCGATCCAGTCCGCGACGCTGGGCTCGAAAAATCCTGTTGCCCTGCTTGGCGCCTTCTGGAAAATCTGGCGCGGCGTGCGCCAGGCGTCCGCCATCATCGGCAGGATCAAGCCCGATGCCGTGGTCGGCTTTGGCGGCTATCCGACCTTGCCGCCGCTCTACGCCGCGACGCGGCGCAAGGTGCCGACGCTGATCCACGAGCAGAACGCTGTGATGGGACGCGCCAACCGGGCGCTGGCCAGCCGCGTCGATGCGATTGCCGGCGGCTTCCTGCCGCAAGACGAAAGCGCCGTCGGCGCCAAGACGGTGACGACAGGCAATCCGGTTCGCCCACAGGTGCTCGAAGCCGCAAAGACCGCCTACGTTGCCTCGGCCGGGGATGATCCCTTCCGCCTGCTGGTGTTCGGCGGCAGCCAGGGCGCGCAGTTCTTCTCCGATGCGGTACCGGCGGCCGTCGCTTTGCTCCCCGAGGCACTCCGCAAGCGGCTGGTGATCACGCAGCAGGCTCGGGCCGATGACGTCGGGCGGGTGAAGGCCGCCTATGCAGCGCTCGGCGTCGTTGTCGAGGTCTCGCCCTTCTTCAGCGACATGGCGGCGCGTATAGCGGCCGCACAGCTGGTTATGTCGCGCTCCGGCGCGTCGACCGTCTCGGAAATCGCCGTCATCGGGCGACCGGCGCTGCTGGTGCCCTATCCCTATGCGCTCGATCACGACCAGGCCGCGAACGCAGCCGCTCTTGCGGCCGCCGGCGGTGGCGAGGTGGAGCCGCAATCCTCACTTTCGCCCGAGCGCATCGCGGCGCTGATTGGCGCCCTGATGGCCGAGCCCGAACGGCTCACGGCAATGGCTGCGGCGGCGAAGTCGGTCGGCAAACCGGACGCCGCGCGGTTGCTCGCCGATCTCACAGAGGCTATTGCGTCCCGCAAAACCGTTTCGGATTTTAAGAAGGGAACGCACGCATGAAGATGCCGCAGACCATAGGCCTCGTGCATTTCATCGGCATTGGCGGCATCGGCATGAGCGGCATCGCCGAAGTGCTGCACAATCTCGGCTACAAGGTGCAGGGGTCCGACCAGGCCGACAGCGCCAATGTGCAGCGGCTGCGCGACAAGGGGATCGAGTGCTTTGTCGGCCACAGGGAAGAAAACCTCGGCGATGCCGAAGTGGTGGTTGTCTCGACGGCTATCAAGAAATCCAACCCTGAACTGAAGGCGGCGAGGGAGAAATTGCTGCCGATCGTGCGCCGCGCCGAAATGCTGGCCGAACTGATGCGCTTCCGCCAGGCAGTGGCGATCGGCGGCACGCACGGCAAGACGACGACGACCTCGATGGTGGCGACGCTGCTCGAAGCCGGCGGGCTCGATCCGACCGTCATCAATGGCGGCATCATCAACGCCTATGGCACGAATGCGCGCATGGGGGACGGCGAGTGGATGGTAGTCGAAGCCGACGAGAGCGACGGGACCTTCCTCAAGCTACCGGCCGATATCGCCGTCGTCACCAATATCGATCCCGAACATCTCGATCACTACGGCAGTTTCGACAAGGTGCGCGAAGCCTTCCGCCAGTTCGTCGAGAACGTGCCGTTCTACGGCTTTGGCGTCATGTGCACCGACCACCCGGAGGTGCAGGCGCTGGTCGGCCGCATCGAGGACCGCCGCGTCATCACCTATGGCGAGAACGCGCAGGCCGACGTGCGCTTCGCCAACCACCGCATGGCCGGCGCGACCTCGGAATTCGACGTGGTGATCCGCGACCGCAAGGGACGCGGCCAGACGACGATATCGGATCTGCGTCTGCCGATGCCCGGCCGCCACAATGTTTCCAACGCGACGGCGGCAATCGCGGTGGCGCATGAGCTCGGCCTGTCGGCCGAGGCGATCAAGAAAGGCCTGTCGTCCTTCGCCGGCGTAAAGCGCCGCTTTACCCGCACCGGCTCCTGGAATGGCGTCGAAGTGTTCGACGATTACGGCCACCATCCGGTCGAGATCGCGGCGGTGCTGAAAGCCGCGCGCAGCGCCACCAAGGGCCGCGTCATCGCCATTGCCCAGCCGCACCGCTTTACCCGGCTGCATGATCTGTTCAACGAATTCTCCGCCTGCTTCAACGACGCCGACACGGTGATGGTGGCACCGGTCTACGCCGCCGGCGAGGAGCCGATCGAGGGCGTGACCTCGGACGCGCTGGTGTCGCGCATCCGCGCCGGCGGCCATCGCGACGCGCGCTACATCGAGGGTCCGGAGGCAATAGCACCTGTCATCCGTGATCTGGCCAGGCCCGGCGACTTCGTCGTCTTCCTCGGCGCCGGCAACATCACGCAATGGGCTTATGCGCTGCCCAAGGAACTGGCCGTCTCATGATGCAGGGCCAGGCGCTGATCGACAGACTTGGCGGCCGGCTTGCCGGCCTGCGCGGCCGCATCACGCCGAATGCCGAGATGGACAAGATCACCTGGTTCCGCGCCGGAGGACTGGCCGAGGCGCTCTTTCAGCCAGCGGACGAGGCGGATCTCGCTGCTTTCCTGAAAGCGGTTCCCGAAGAGATACCGCTGACCATAGTCGGCGTCGGCTCGAACTTGCTTGTGCGCGATGGGGGTATTCCGGGTTTCGTCATAAGGCTGTCGGCCAAGGGGTTCGGTGAAACCGAAATTGTTTCGCCGACATCGATCAAGGCTGGCGCAGCCACACCCGACAAGCGCATCGCCGCGGCGGCGCTGGAAGCCGGCATCGGCGGCTTCCATTTCTACCACGGCATACCGGGCGCCATCGGCGGGGCGCTGAGGATGAACGCCGGCGCCAATGGCGTCGAGACGCGCGAGCGCGTCGTCGAGGTGCGTGCGCTCGACCGCAAGGGCAACGTCCAGACGCTGAGCAATGCCGATATGGGCTATGCCTACCGGCACTCGTCGGCACCGTCCGGGCTGATCTTCACCTCGGCGATTTTCGAGGGCTTTGCCGAGGACAAGGCCGTGATCAAGGCGGCGATGGACGCGGTGCAGAACCATCGCGAGACGGTGCAGCCGATCCGCGAGAAGACCGGCGGCTCGACATTCAAGAATCCTGAAGGCACCTCAGCCTGGAAAGAGATCGACAAGGCAGGGTGCCGTGGCCTGCTGATCGGCGGCGCGCAGATGTCGCCCATGCACTGCAATTTCATGATCAACACTGGGACAGCGACCGGCTACGAGCTCGAATATCTCGGCGAAACGGTGCGCGCTCGGGTGCTCGAACATTCCGGCATCCGACTGCATTGGGAGATCAAGCGCATCGGGGACTTCCGCCCCGGGCACGCCGTGCAGGAGTTTCTTGGGCAGCTGCTCTAGCCATCGTTGAAGTTCATGTGATGCATGAACTTCAACCGGTCAGGAATGACCGTGCGACCGTTGCTCCAAAGACTCAACAGCACGGTTTTCGCATCCATTTTCTCAGAAAGTGAATCTCTCGGAATCATAAGCACTTGCCAGTGAATCAACTCTCTGATTCTCTGCTCCAAAGCGTTTCCTGATTTGAGTCGTTCGACGCGTTTCCCGCGTTTTCCGTCTGGGGGGCAACCTGCCGGGAGACTCGGACTCAATGTTGCGGAAATCTTGGTTTTTGATCCGCCGTGAGAGGGGATGACGGGGAATGAAAAACAAGCATGTGGCCGTCCTGCTGGGTGGTTTCTCGTCCGAGCGGCCCGTGTCCCTGTCTTCGGGGAAGGCCTGTGCCGATGTGCTTGAGACGGAAGGCTATCAAGTCACGCGCGTCGATGTCGGGCGCGACGTCGGCTCCGTGCTTGCCGATCTCAGGCCCGATGTCGCCTTCAATGCGTTGCATGGTCCTTTTGGCGAGGATGGCACCATTCAGGGCATTCTCGAATATCTCGGCATTCCCTACACCCATTCCGGCGTGCTCGCCTCGGCGCTTGCGATGAACAAGGAGCAGTCGAAGAAAGTCGTGAAATTGGCCGGCGTCCCCGTCGCCGAATCGAAGGTCGCCAATCGCTTCGCCATTCAGAACAGCCATCCGATGAAGCCGCCTTATGTGGTGAAGCCGGTCAATGAGGGGTCGAGCTTCGGCGTCGTGATCGTGCATGAGGGGCAGTCGCATCCGCCGCAGGTCATCGGCTCGTCCGAGTGGAGATATGGCGATACCGTCATGGTCGAGCGCTACATCCATGGGCGCGAGCTGACCTGTGCCGTCATGGGCGACGTGGCGCTTGGCGTCTGCGAGATCATCCCGACGGGCCATTCGTTCTATGACTACGATTCAAAATATGTCGCGGGCGGATCAAAACACGAATGCCCCGCAAAAGTTTCACCGAATATTTACCAAAAAATACAGACACTGGCGCTCAAGGCTCACCAAGCTGTCGGCTGTCGGGGCGTTTCCCGGTCGGACTTCCGTTATGACGATCGTCACTCCGAAAATGGCGAGGTTGTATGGCTCGAGGTCAATACCCAGCCGGGCATGACGCCGACGTCTCTGGTGCCTGAAATCGCCGCCCAGGCAGGGCATTCGTTCGGCGATCTGTTGAGTTGGATGGTGGAGGACGCTTCGTGTCTGCGTTGAAGTGGGGGCAGGGCAAGGGGAAGGGCGCGGCCGGGCCGGCGCTGTTCAGCCTGCCATTGTCGTTCGACCATTTCGTGCTGCCGCGCGTGCTTCGCCGCCCGGTGCGTATCCTGGCGCGCCTGGGCGAAGGCGAGTTCCAGGCGCCGCGCTTCTCCGTCGCGATCATGTCGGCCGTGCTCATTTTTTCGAGCGGCGCCTATGGCGCCTATCTCGGCGGTCACGCCGACGGCATCGTCCAGAGCATCACCGCCCGCACCGGCTTTGCCGTCGACCAGGTCAAGGTTGTCGGCAATCGCCAGACGTCCGAGATCGATATACTCGACAGGCTCGAACTCGATGGCTGGACGTCGCTGATCGGCTTCGATGCCGAGGCAGCGCGGGAACGCATCGCCACCTTGCCCTGGATCGAGGTCGCCGCGGTGCGCAAGGTCTATCCGCACACGTTGGAGGTGCGCGTCGAGGAGCGTCAGGCGTTCGCGCTTTGGCAGCAGGGCAGCGATCTCTCCGTCATCGAAAAAGACGGTGCCGTTATCGCGCCGTTCTCGGGTGGCAAACAGGTGCTGCTGCCATTGCTGATCGGAGCCGGCGCGCCGGCCAAGGCGCCGGAATTCCTGGCGAAGATCGAAAAATACCCGGATCTCGCGACCCGCATCAGGGGCTATGTCCGTGTCGGCGATCGGCGCTGGGACCTGAAGCTGGACAATGGCATCACTGTCAAGCTTCCCGAGGATGGCGAGGATCAGGCACTCGCCGAACTCGTCGGCATGGATCATGACAAGGGGCTGCTGTCGCGCGATATCGCAGCCGTCGACATGCGGCTGTCGGACCGGCTGGTCGTGCAGTTGACGCCGGAGGCGGCGACCCAGCGCGAAGCCGCGCTCAACGAAAAACCAAAGGCGCTGAGGCGCAAGCCGGAGACGAAGATATGAGCTGGCTTGGCGGTTCAGGCGATGCCTCGTCGCGCCGCTCCGGCACCTTGACGGTGCTGGATGTCGGTTCGAACAAGGTCTGCTGCATGGTGGCGAAGCTGAAGCCATGCGATGACGGCAAGCTGCTGCGCGGACGCTCGCACCGCATCCAGGTGATCGGCATCGGACACCAGAAGTCGCAGGGCGTCAAATCGGGCGTTGTCATCGATCTCGACCGTGCCGAACATGCCATTCGCCTCTCCGTCGACGCCGCCGAGCGCATGGCGGGGCTGACGGTCGATTCGCTGATCGTGAACATGACTGCCGGCCGGCTGAAGAGCGAAGCCTTCTCGGCTACCATAAACCTCGGCGGCCATGAGGCCGACGAGGCCGACATCAAGCGGGTGCTCGGTGCCGGCGCCAAGCAGGCGCTGAAGACCGAGCGCGAGGTGGTCCATTCGCTCCCCGTCGGCTTCTCGCTCGACGCTGAGCGCGGCGTGCGCGATCCGCGTGGCATGGTCGGCGACACGCTTGGCGTCGACATGCATGTGCTGACCGGCGACGCCGCTCCGATGCGCAACCTGGAGCTCTCCATCAACCGCTCGCATCTTTCGGTCGAGCGCATGGTGGCGACGCCCTATGCCAGTGGACTGGCGGCATTGGTCGACGACGAGCTGGAACTGGGCGCCGCCTGCATCGACATGGGCGGCGGCACGACGACGATCTCGGTGTTTTCGGAAGGCAAGTTCGTCCATGGCGACGCCATCGCCATCGGCGGCAACCACGTCACGCTGGACATGGCCAAGGGACTGTCGACCTCGCTCGATGCCGCCGAGCGGCTGAAAGTGATGCACGGTTCGGCGTTGCCCGGCAGCGCCGATGACCGCGACCTGGTCTCGATCCAGCCGATCGGCGACGAGGGCGAAGTGCCGCTCCAGATCCCGCGCTCCGTCATGACGCGCATCGTGCGCGCCCGCATCGACGAGACGCTCGAGCTTTTGCGCGACCGGCTGAACAAGTCCGGCTACGGCAATGCGGTGGGCAAGCGCGTGGTGCTGACCGGCGGCGCCAGCCAGCTTGCCGGCCTGCCGGAAGCGGCGCGCCGCATCCTGGGACGCAATGTGCGGATCGGCCGCCCGCTTGGCGTGGCGGGCCTGCCCGAAGCGGCGAAGGGGCCGGCCTTCTCGGCGGCGGTCGGCTTGTTGATCTATCCGCAGATGGCGAGCTTCGAGAGCCATCCGGCGAAAGGAATTTCCGGTCTCAGGATGACCGGAACGGGCGGAAAACTGCATCGCATGAGTCAGTGGTTGAGAGACAGTTTCTAATTGACGGGGACAGCCCCATAAGTGGCCGCGGCGGCGAAGCGGCAGGAAAGGCAAAGGACGGAGACAATGACCATCAATCTGCAAAAGCCGGACATCACCGAGCTTAAGCCACGCATCACCGTGTTCGGCGTCGGCGGCGGCGGCGGCAACGCCGTCAACAACATGATCACCGCCGGTCTGCGCGGCGTCGAGTTCGTTGTGGCCAACACCGACGCGCAGGCGCTGACCATGTCGAAAGCCGACCGGCTGATCCAGCTCGGCGCGCATGTCACCGAGGGGCTTGGCGCCGGATCGCAGCCGGAAGTCGGCCGCGCGGCGGCGGAAGAATGCATCGACGAGATCATCGATCACCTGTCCAACACCCATATGTGCTTCGTCACCGCGGGCATGGGCGGCGGCACGGGCACGGGAGCGGCGCCGGTCGTGGCGCGCGCCGCCCGCGAGAAGGGCATCCTCACTGTCGGCGTCGTCACCAAGCCGTTCCATTTCGAAGGCCAGCGCCGCATGAAAACGGCGGATTTCGGCATCGAGGAGCTGCAGAAATGCGTCGACACGCTGATCGTCATCCCTAACCAGAACCTGTTCCGGCTGGCCAATGACAAGACCACCTTCGCCGACGCGTTCGCCATGGCCGACCAGGTGCTCTATTCGGGTGTAGCCTGCATCACCGACCTGATGGTCAAGGAAGGCCTGATCAATCTCGACTTCGCCGACGTTCGTTCGGTGATGCGCGAGATGGGCAAGGCGATGATGGGCACCGGCGAGGCATCGGGCGAGGGCCGTGCGATGGCGGCCGCGGAAGCCGCGATCGCCAACCCGCTGCTCGATGAGACCTCGATGAAGGGCGCCAAGGGCCTGCTGATCTCGATCACCGGCGGCCGCGACCTGACGCTGTTCGAAGTCGACGAAGCGGCGACCCGCATCCGCGAGGAGGTCGACCAGGACGCCAACATCATCCTGGGCGCCACTTTCGACGAGGAGCTCGAAGGCGTCATCCGCGTCTCGGTTGTCGCCACCGGCATCGACAAGTCGGCGGCCGAAATCGCCGCCGCTCCGATCTCGATCCGCACCGCGCCGCAGAAGCCGGCCGCCCGCCCGGCCGTTGCCGCGCCGGAAAGCCGCCCCGCGCCGGTCCAACAGGCTGCGTACGAGCCGCGCGCCGCCGATCCGGTCGCGGAGGCGATCCAGATGGCCGAAGCAAACGCCGCGGCGATGGCGCAAGCCCGTCCGGCGCCGGTTGCCCATGCGGATGATTTCCGTCCGCAGAGCAAGATCTTCCAGGCTCCGCCGGCGCAGCCGCAACCGATGGTGCAGCCCGTAGTCCAGCAGATGCAGCCGGCGCCTCAGCCGCGCGAGATCCTGCGCGAAGTCCAGCAGCCGGTCGCGATGGCTCCCCAGCGCATGCCGCGCGTTGAGGACTTTCCGCCTGTCGTGAAGGCCGAGGTCGACGCCAAGAGCCGCCCCGCCGATCATGAGAACAGCGGGCCGATGGGACTCTTGAAGCGTCTGACCAATGGCCTGACGCGCCGCGAGGAAGAGCCGGCACGCCTGCAGCCGGCGCAGCCGCGCGAGCCCAAGCTGCGTCAGGCGGCACCGGAAGTGCGCCGTCTGGCAAGTCAGGACGCGCAGCTCTACGCGCCCCGGCGCGGCCAGCTCGACGACCAGGGCCGCCTGACGCCGCAGGCCAGGGCGACTCAGGAGGACGACCAGTTGGAAATTCCGGCGTTCCTGCGCCGCCAGGCCAACTGAGCGGTTAACGGGCTGTAACAATTGTTAACAGGCAGGCAAGCAATTGCTTGCCTGTTAACGTTCAAAGGGATGCAAATTCAAGCACTTAAGACGTCATCCATACGTCGGTTGCAGTTACAAAGGGTAAGAAACCGTGATTTGGACTATCCCTGTCGGGACATTATCTTCGCTGCCTACCGTCGTCGGTTTGCCGGGATTTCGGGGGAAGTGACCTGGCCTGCCGATTTTTTACAAGAGAGCCGCGCCCTCGGGCTGGAGAAGCGGACCTAGGCATTTCGGGCTTATGGGGATTGTCTTGCACGACTATCAGACGACAGTGAAGACGCGCGCGTCGCTTACGGGCACCGGCGTTCACAGCGGCAAGGAAGTTTCCATCAGCTTTCTCCCGGCGGATGCCGACACCGGCATCGTTTTCCAGCTTTTCAGTGAGAACGGTCAAGGTCGCGAGTTCCGCGCCCTGTTTTCCGAGATCGGCGCAACCGACCTGTGCACCATGCTCGGTGATCCCTCTGGCGAGCACATCGCCACGGTCGAGCACATCATGGCGGCGCTGTTCGGGCTCGGCATCGACAACGTCATCATCGAGATTGATGGACATGAGGTCCCTATCCTCGACGGCAGCGCTATGGCGTTCGTCGAGGCCATAGACCAGGCCGGCATCGAAACTCTGTCGGTCAAGCGGCGCTACATCCGGATCGTCAAGCCGGTCCGTATCGAGAACGGCGCCTCCTGGGCTGAGTTCAGGCCCTATGACGGTACCCGCTTCGAGGTCGAGATCGATTTCGAAAGCCCGGCGATCGGCCGGCAGCTGTTCGCGTCCGACATCAATGCGGACATTTTCCGCCGCGACATCGCGCGCGCCCGTACCTTCGGCTTCATGAAGGACGTCGAGCGGCTGTGGGCGGCGGGCTATGCGCTGGGATCCTCGCTCGAGAATTCGCTGGTGATCGGTGACGATAACCGCGTCATCAACATGGGCGGCTTACGCTACCCCAACGAGTTCGCACGTCATAAGACGCTGGATGCCATGGGCGACCTGGCGCTGGCCGGGGCCCGCTTCATCGGCTGCTTCCGCTCCTATCGCGGCGGCCACAGGCTGAATGCGGCCGCCTTGCGGCGCGTGCTGTCGGACCGTACCGCATTCGAGGTCGTCGAAACGACTCGCCGCGAGCGCGGCCGTGCGGCCGAGATGAGCACCGTCAACGCGCCTCTCTATGCGCCCTGGATGATCTGAGTCACCGCCACTTTCCGGATACCATCGCAGCTCGCTAGTGTTGCATGAATGCATCATTCGCCGGCGAAATCGCAGGGATACTCCGGCGCGGCCTGGCCGCCACAAAAATGTTCCATTGCCTAGACATAGCGTTGCCGGGCAAGGCGGTTATGGTTTATGGCTGCTGCCGTCGATAGTGCATGTCGCCTGGAAGTGGGGACCAGTTTTGGGGAAACGACATGCAACAGGCACTGAAATAACGCCGAAAGGGCGCAATCCAATCATGTTCTTCAAGCGATTCGGTCAATTGAAAGCGCCGCAGCGGTCCGTTTTCCTGGCGCTTTCGGTGGTTGTTCCATCGCTCTTCCTGTCTGCTTGCATGTCGTCGGAAAAAGATATCGACCTGTCGACCTATGTCGACCAGACCGAGCCGGCCGACGTTCTCTACAACCAAGGGCTCGCCAATCTGAATGCCGGACGTCTCGACGAGGCGAGCAAGAAGTTCGACGCGGTCGACCGCCAGCATCCTTATTCGGAATGGGCCCGCAAATCGATGGTGATGGGCGCGTTCGCCGACTATCGCAAGGGCAGCTACGACGAAGCGATCTCATCGGCCAAGCGTTATCTGACGCTGTATCCGTCAACGGATGACGCGGCCTATGCGCAGTACATTATCGGCCTTAGCTATTACCGCCAGATCAAGGACGTCACGCAGGATCAGAAGGAAGCGCGCCAGACCGTGCAGACCATGCAGGACCTCGTGACGCGCTGGCCCGATTCAGAATATGTCGATGACGCCAAGGAAAAGATCCGCTTCGCCAACGACCAGCTCGCCGGCAAGGAGATGCAGATCGGCCGCTATTATCTCGAACGCCGCGAATACATCGCCGCGGTCAAGCGCTTCCGCAATGTGGTCGAGAATTACTCCAACACCCGCCATGTCGAGGAGGCGCTGGCTCGCCTGACCGAGAGCTATTATGCGATGGGCCTGACTTCGGAGGCGCAGACCGCCGCCGCCGTTCTCGGCACCAATTATCCCGACAGCCCATGGTACAAGGATTCCTACAAGCTCCTGCAGAGCAACGGGCTTGCGCCGCGCGAGAATGCCGGCTCGTGGATATCCAAGGCCGGGAAACTGATCACCGGCGCCTGATGCAGGCGTAACGATGCTTTCCAGGCTGTCGATCCGCGACATCGTTCTGATCGAGAAGCTGGATATCGACTTCCAGCCCGGCCTCTCGGTGTTGACCGGTGAAACCGGCGCCGGCAAGTCCATCCTGCTCGATGCTTTGTCGCTGGCGCTTGGCGCGCGCGGCGACGCCTCCCTGGTACGCCATGGCGCGGCACAGGGCCAGGTGATTGCCGTGTTCGACGTGCCGCGCAACCATCCGGTGCGCGCGCTGCTCGCCGAGAACGCCATCGAGGATGACGGCGACATCATTCTCCGCCGCTTGCAGACTGTGGACGGCCGCACTCGCGTCTTCGTCAACGACCAGCCGTCCAGCGTGACGCTGATGCGCGACGTCGGCCGCGCGCTGGTCGAGATCCACGGCCAGCATGACGAACGCGCCCTTGTCGATCCCGGCGCGCATCGCGACGTGCTCGACGCCTTCGGCGGCCATCTCGGCGCCGTCCGGTCGACGGGTGAGGCCTGGCGGCACTGGCGTGCCTGCGAGCAGGAGCTCTCGCGCCATCGTGCCAAGGTGGCGGCGGCGGCGCGCGAAGCGGACTACCTGCGCGCAGCGGTCACGGAGCTGACCAAGCTCGATCCGCAGCCGGGTGAGGAGACGGAGCTTGCCGACTTGCGCGCCCACATGATGCGGGCCGAGAAGATCGCCTCCGAAATCCATGACGCGCAGGACGTGCTTTCGGGTCCATCCTCGCCCTTGCCGCAACTGGCCAGCCTGCTCAGGCGGTTGCAGCGCAAGGCAGGCGAGGCCCCCGGGCTGCTCGAGGACGTCGTGAAGTCGCTGGATGAGGCGATGCTGTCGCTCGACGCGGCGCAGTCGGGCGTCGAGGCGGCCTTGCGCGCCACCGAATATGATCCACAGCGGCTGGAAAAGGCGGAAGAGCGGTTGTTTTCGCTGCGCGCGGCATCGCGCAAGCACAGCGTTGCCGTCGATGATTTGGCGCAATTGCGCGACACGATGGTTGCCGATCTTGCCGATCTCGACGCCGGCGAGGAGCGCCTGCATGGGCTGGAAAAGCAGGCGGCCGCCGCGCGCGAGGCCTATGATATCGCCGCCGCGCAACTGTCCTCGCTGCGCCATGCCGCGGCGGTCGGACTGACCAAGGCGGTGATGGCCGAACTGCCGGCGCTGAAGCTCGAACGCGCAGCCTTCATCGTCGAGATGAAGAGCGAAGCCGAGAGCCGCATGGAAGAGGGCATCGACCAGATCGAGTTCTGGGTGCGCACCAATCCCGGCACGCGGCCGGGGCCGATGATGAAGGTCGCTTCCGGCGGCGAGCTTTCGCGCTTCCTGCTGGCGCTGAAGGTAGCGCTGGCCGACCGGGGCTCGGCGCCAACGCTGGTCTTCGATGAAATCGACACCGGGGTGGGCGGTGCCGTGGCGGATGCAATCGGCCAGCGGCTGGCAAGATTGTCGAAGCGCGTGCAGGTGCTCTCGGTCACCCATGCGCCGCAGGTAGCGGCGCGTGCGGCGACGCACTTCCTGATCTCCAAATCCGGCAGCACCGACAAGGTCGCGACCGGTATCGCCGAAATGGACCGGGCGGCGCGCCAGGAAGAGATCGCCCGCATGCTGGCGGGGGCCACCATCACCGACGAGGCGCGCGCTGCGGCCGAGAGGTTGCTGCGGGAGAATACGGCGGCTGCCTGAAAGCTCGGTTTCCGTGAAGGCGAGTCAGGATATGGCTGCATCCTGCTGTTCAGGAATGATTTTTTCGCAGGCCGGCTCCCTCCTGCCAAATCCTGATTTATAGTGGCACCCAACCAAAGCGCCCCGCGCCTTGGTTATTGTTTTGCGCATGTCGTTGCCCCAAAATCGCACCATATTTTGGGCGGCGTGCATTGGTCAGGGAAGCCGTGCGATGTCTGAAAGACCAGTCGATTCACTCAGTGAGAGCGAAGCCGAAGCGGAGCTGAAGCGCCTGGCGCAGGAGATCGCGGAGCACGACCGCCGCTACCATACCGAGGACGCGCCTGTTATCACCGACGCGGCCTATGATGCGCTCACCCGGCGCAACCTTGCCATCGAGCAGCGCTTTCCCGCCCTGGTGCGCGAGGATTCGCCATCGCGCAGGGTCGGTGCCGCGCCGGCGGAGGGCTTTGCCAAGGTGCGCCATGCGGTGCCCATGCTCAGCCTCGCCAAGGCCTATACCGACGAGGACGTCGCCGATTTCATCGAACGCGGCCGACGTTTCTTCGACCGTGACAAGGATCTCGATATCGCCTTCACGGCCGAACCGAAGATCGACGGCCTGTCGGCGTCGCTGCGTTACGAGAACGGCGTGTTCGTGCAGGGCGCAACGCGCGGCGATGGCGCTATCGGCGAAGACATCACCGCCAATCTGAGGACCATTGCCGACATTCCCGGCAGACTGAACGGTTCGGGCTGGCCCGAAATCATCGAGATACGCGGCGAGGTCTACATGACCTATGCCGAATTCGAGGCGCTGAAGCAACGCTCGGCGGCCGCCGGCGGCCAGGACTATGTCAATCCGCGCAACACGGCGGCCGGCTCGCTGCGCCAGAAGGATCCCTCTGTCACCGCCAGCCGCAACCTCAAATTCTTTGCCTATGCCTGGGGCTACACGACAGCCGATCCCGCTCCGACACAATACGATTCGGTGCAGAAATTCGCGGAATGGGGCTTCAAAGTCAGCCCGCTGATGGTGCGGGCAAGGTCGGTTGACGAGCTGATCGCGCATTATCACCGCATCGAGGAGCAGCGCTCCTCGTTGGGTTACGACATCGATGGTGTCGTCTACAAGGTCGACCAGCTGGAGTTGCAGCGCCGGTGGGGCTTCGTAACCGGCGAACCACGCTGGGCCATCGCGCATAAGTTTCCGGCCGAACAGGCGATGACGACAGTGCAGAAGATCGACATCCAGGTCGGCCGCACCGGCACTCTGGCGCCGGTCGCGAGGCTTGCGCCCGTGACCGTGGGCGGCGTCGTGGTCGAGAACGTCACGCTGCACAATGAAGACTACATCAAGGGCTTCGACAGCAACGGCCAGCCGATCCGTGACGGTATGGACGTGCGCATCGGCGACACCGTGGTGATCCAGCGGGCAGGGGATGTCATCCCGCAGATCGTCAGCGTCGTCGTCGACAAGCGTCCTCCCGATGCCGTGCCTTACGAATTCCCGCATACTTGCCCGATCTGCGGCTCGCCGGCGACGCGCGAGATCAACGAGAAGACCGGCAAGGAGGATTCCCGCAGGCGTTGCACGGGCGAACTGATCTGCCCCGCGCAAGCCGTGGAAGGGCTGCGCCACTTCGTGTCGCGCGGGGCCATGGATATCGAGGGACTAGGCGCGGAAAACATCGACCTGTTCTTCAATGCGGGTCTGGTCAAGACGGCCGCGGACATCTTCACGCTCAGGGATCGGCGTCCCGCCGTCACCAAGGCGCTGGCCGAGCGGCGCGAGGAGCAGGCGAGGCAGCGCGAGGCGGCGTCGGGCAAGACGCGCAAGAATGTGCGCAGCGTCGAGGACCGCAACTATGAAGGGTTGGACAAGCTGTTCGCGGCCATCGATGCGCGCCGCGAGCCGGAGCTCGACCGCTTCATCTTTGCGCTTGGGATCCGCCATATCGGCGAAACGACGGCGGCCGTGCTTGCCCGGACGTTTTCGACAATCGAGGAACTGATCCGCGTCGGCAAGGAGACCGCGGCGGCTGCCGATCCGCACAGTGTTTTCCCGTCGATCAACGGCATCGGCGATACGGTGATCAACGCGCTGGCCGATTTTTTCGGCAATGAGCGCAATGACGACGTGCTTGAGGCGTTGCTTAAGCAGGTCAAGCCGAAGCCCTATATCGTCACCGTCTCGGCCGACAGCGTGGTCGCCGGCAAGACCATCGTGTTCACGGGCTCGCTGGAAAAGATGACGCGTTCCGAAGCCAAGGCGATGGCAGAACGGCTGGGCGCCAAGGTAGCGGGCTCGGTTTCGGCCAAGACCGATCTGGTGGTGGCGGGGCCTGGCGCCGGCTCGAAACTCAAGCTTGCCAGTGAACTCGGCATCGAGGTCATAGACGAGGACGCGTGGCTGCAGCGGATCGGCAAGGCATGATGTCAGGCGAATTCAAGGGGTTCGGCCAGAAGGCTATTCCGTTCCTGAAGGCGCTTGATTTCCACCAGAGCCGCGAGTGGTTCGTAGAGAATCGCGACCTGTTCGACCAGGAATTGCGCGATCCGCTGGGCGATCTGGTGGAGACGCTCACACGACGTTTCGGCGAGGCCGGGCTCGGCCTCAAGGGCGACCGCAAGAAGTCGCTGTTCCGGATCAACCGGGACGTGCGCTTCGCCAAGGACAAGCGGCCTTACAACCGGCATCTGTCGGCGATCCTGTCGCCCGACGGCACCAAGATGGAGCAGGGCGTGTTCTACGTTCATATCGGGCTCGAGCGCTGTTTCGCCGGCGTTGCCTGGTGGAGCCCGCAGCCGGCGCTGCTGCTGGCGATACGTCGGGCCATCGAGACGAAGCCTGAACAGTTTCGGGGAATGGTCAAGGCGCTCGCCAAGAACGGCCTGGTGCTCGACACGGATGGCTGCATGAAGCGCACGCCGCGCGGCTTCGAACACGTCGCGGAAGCCGATCTCGTCGCGGCCATCCGCAACCGGCATTTCGTCGTCCGCCACGCCATCGATCCGGCCAACATTCACGGTCCGGAACTGGTCGACGAACTCGTCGACTTCACCATGCGCGCCAGGCCGTTGCTCGGCTGGGGCAGGGCGATCGAGGGCAAAGCGGCGAAGGACTGAGCTGCCACGCAGGCGCCGCAACGATCATTTCCGCTGATCGTTTGGCTCAAGCGAATTCGTGTGACAAGCCGGGTGGTGCTTCCTACATCAGCCCTCTGATCGGGGAGAGACATGTCGGCGCAAGCAATTTCGGAGAATGGCGCGAAGAGCGATTTCTGGCAAGGCGTACGGCTATCCATTCCGGTCGTGGTGGCGGCGGCACCGTTCGGGCTGCTGTTCGGCGCGATTGCCGTCGACAATGGCTTTTCCGTTTTCGAAGCCTTCCTGATGAGCGCGCTGATCTTCGGCGGCGCCAGCCAGATGGTCGGCATAGAACTGTTCGGCCAGCATGTGGCGCCGTGGCTGATCGTGCTGTCGATCTTCGCCGTGAATTTCCGCCACGTGCTCTATTCCGCCGGCATTGGCCGGCGTATCGCGCACTGGTCCGGGGTGCAACGGGCGCTCGGTTTCTTCATTCTCACCGATCCGCAATTCGCCGTTGCCGAGGCCAGGGCCCAGTCAGGCCAGACCGTCGGCTTTGCCTGGTATCTGGGGCTTGGGCTACCGGTCTATGTGTTCTGGACCATCGAAAGCGCGCTCGGCGCGCTGTTTGGAAAGCTCATTCCCGATCCCCATGCCTTGGGCATCGATTTCCTGCTGCCGATCTATTTCCTTGGCCTGGTGATGGGCTTCCGCAAGCGGGCGCTGTGGCTGCCGGTGGTCATCGCCAGTGCCTGCGCCTCGATCATCGCTTACAAGACAGTGGGGTCACCCTGGCACGTTTCGATCGGCGCGATTGCCGGCGTACTGCTCGCCGTCATCCTGCCGCCACACCGCAGCGGTGTGGAGGCAAGGCCATGAGCACGACCTTCTGGATCATCATCGCCGGCGCCATCGCCACCTATCTCACGCGCATCGGCGGCCATCTGGTCATCTCCCGCTTCGACTACATCCATCCGCGCGTGGAAGCCGGCCTCAACGCCGTACCGGCTGCCGTGTTGACGACGCTGGTAGCGCCGGAACTGCTGAATGCCGGACCGGCGGAGTGGGCGGCGCTGGTCGTCACCGCGCTGGTTTCGCTGCGTGGCGGGTTGATGGCGATGTTTCTGGCCGGGGCGGCGGTGTTGATCCTGGCGCGGCAGTTCGTGGGGTAGAGTTCGAGGCGCCAACGTTCGAAGTTAGAGCGGTTCAGCGTTTGATGGAATCGCCGACCCGCTCTAACTCTTTGTTTTTACGCAATTCCGGACGGAAAACCGCTACGCACTTTTCCTGGAATTGCTCTAGATCAAACCTTCGCGTCGTGCGGCAGCGTCGCGGTTGCCTTTTCCAGCCAGGCCAGCGTCTCGCCGTCGAGCATCGGGCCTATCTCGGCCAGCACGCGGGCGTGGTAGGTGTCGAGCCAATGCAGCTCGTCGCGGGTCAACAAATCCGAGCGCACCAGCCTGACGTCGATCGGCGCCAGGGTCAGCGTCTCGAAACCGTGCATGGCGATGTCGCCGCCGTCGATCTGGGCGGCCGGCGTCACCAGAATGAGGTTCTCGATGCGGATGCCGTAGGAACCCTCCTTGTAGTAGCCCGGCTCGTTGGACAGCATCATTCCTTCGAGCAGCTTTTCAGTGCCGGTGCGGGCGATGCGTTGCGGGCCTTCGTGCACGGCCAGATACGAGCCGACGCCATGGCCGGTGCCGTGCGCGAAGTCGCAGCCATGCTTCCACAGCGCCATGCGGGCGACGGCGTCGATTTCCGAGCCGCGCGTGCCGGCGGGGAAACGCAGCGTGGAAATGCCGATCATGCCTTTCAGCACCAGCGTGAAACGTTCGCGCATTTCCTCGGTCGGCTGGCCGATCGGCACGGTGCGGGTGATGTCGGTGGTTCCGTCCTGATATTGGGCGCCGGAATCAAGCAGGAACAGCTCGCCGGCCTGGAGCTTGCGGCTGGTGGCGCGCGACACGCGGTAGTGCATGATGGCGCCGTTCGGGCCGGCGCCCGAAATGGTGTCGAAGGAGACGTCGCGCAGCGGCATTTGCGTTTCCTCGCCGGTCTGCCGGCGCGTCTCTTCCAGCCGGGTGACGACCGCGATCTCATCGAGCGAGCCGGGCTTCTGGCGATCGAGCCAGCACAGAAGCTTGGCCACGGCCGCGCCGTCGCGGCGATGCGCGGCGCACGATCCGTTGATCTCGGCCTGGTTCTTGGTGGCGCGCGGAATGCGGGCCGGGTCGGGGGCTACAATCACCTCGCCGCCATTGTCCTCGACCAGCATGCGCAGCTTGTCGGCGGCCAAAACGGGGTCTAGCGCGATTTTCGCGCCGCTCTTGGCCAGCGCCACGACCGCCGCTTCGAATTCGCCGGGCTCGCGCAAATCGGCGAGCTGGGTGAGATAGGCCGCGACCTGCCGCGAGAATTTTCGGCTGTCCATGAAAAGCTGGTGCGACCCGTCGGCGGCGAGGACGGCGAAGCCGAGCGCCAGCGGTGTGTGCGGCACGTCACCGCCACGGATGTTGAAGGCCCAGGCGATCGAGGAGGGGTCGGTCAGGACCGCATGGGTGGCGCCCTCCTTGCCGATCGCCGCCGCCAGCCGCGCCAGCTTGTCCTTGGCGAGCTCGCCGGCAAAACCGATGGGATGGAGTTCGACAGGAGCGACCGGTGCATCCGGCTGATCCTTCCAGATGATGTCGATCGGGTTCGTCTCGAGCGGCACCAGCACGGCGCCGGTCTTTTCGGCCGAGGCCTGCAGCGCCTTGATCTCACCGATCGTGTGCAGCCAGGGATCGAAGCCGAGCCGCGCGCCCTTGCCAAGGTTGTCCTTAAGCCAATTTGCAGGCGGATTGTCGACCAGGCTCTCGATCGAGAAGATACCGAGATCGACCTCGCCGCGCACCTGGAGCGTGTAGCGTCCGTCGACGAAGATGAAGGCGCGGTCGCGCAGGATGACGGCAACGCCGGCGGAGCCGCTGAAGCCGGTCAGCCATTTCAGCCGCGCCGAGCGGTCGGCGACATATTCGCCCTGATGCTCGTCGGCGCGGGGAACGACAAATCCGTCCAGGCCGTTTTCCGCCAGCCATTGGCGCAGCAACGCCACGCGTGGTCTGCCGACGGCCGGATCGCCAGCGGAATCAAAGGTCTGGAACATGGTGGCGTCTCCCTCGGATAGTGCCCGACCGTAACGCATGGAGCTGGAAACCGGAATCGATTTCAGCAGGGCCAGACGGGGTTGCGTCACCGTTTGAGATGGATCGTCACCCAGCCTTCGCGGTGCAGCGTTCTGACATGGCGAAAACTCTGGCCGACATAGGCGGAGATCACCGCGTCGCGCTGCCGGTCGAGAATGCCTGACAGCACCAGCGAGCCGCCGAGGCTGATGTGTCGCGCCATTTCCGGCGCAAGCCGCATCAGCGGCCGCGCCAATATGTTGGCGATGATCAGGTCGAAGGGCGCACGCCTGGCAAAGATCGGATGGTGGAATCCGGGCGCGGTCACCGTCTCCACCAGCGCCTTGACGTGGTTGAGCCGCGCATTGGCGGCGGCAACGCTTACCGCTACCGGATCGATGTCGGTCGCCAGCACGGGAATATGGAAGAGCTTGGCCACGGCGATGGCCAGCACCGCGCTGCCGGTGCCGAGGTCGAGCGCGTTGCGCGGCCGCTCGCGCCGCGTCACCTTTTCCAGCATTTCCAGGCATCCGGCGGTGGTGCCGTGGTGGCCGGTGCCGAAGGCCAGCCCCGCTTCGATCTCGATGGCAAGCTCGCCACTGTGGCGTTTGCGGCGATCATGCGCGCCATGCACGAAGAAACGGCCGGCACGCACCGGTTTCAGCCCTTCCAGCGAGCGCGCCACCCAGTCGATATCGGGCAAGGTCTCGCGCTCGACCGGCCTGGACAGGGCTAGCCCTGCCAGAATGTCCTTCACCCGCGCCTCGACCGCATCCACATCGCCGTCGGCATAGAGAGAGACTTCATGAATGTCCGCGTCCTCATCGACCTCCAGCACGGCGATCGGCAAGCCTTCATCCTCAAAGGCGGCATCGAGTGCGGCGAAAATTCTGGTGGATTCGATCTTGCCGGCGGTGAAATGGAGCCGCGTCTGGGTCATGGATTTCGCATCAGCCCTTGGCCGCGAGGCGTTTGAGCTTTTCCACGGCGGTGTCGGCGCTTTCGCCATAGGCGATCGTGCCGGCGAAATCGCCCTTGCCGTTGAGCAGCAGCACCGAGGCGGTATGGTCCATCGTGTAGTCGCCGTCGCCGGTGTCGACTTTCTTCCAGTAGATGCCGAAGGACTTCGCCATGGCGTGGACCTTGTCGGGGTCGCCCGATATGCCGGTGATGCGATCCGTGAAATTGCTGACATAGGCGTTCATGACCGCGGGGGTGTCCCGCTCCGGATCGACCGAGACGAAATAGGCATGCAGGTTCTTGCCGTCGTCGCCGAGCGTCTTCAGCCAGCCGGCGAGTTCGAACAGCGTGGTCGGACACACTTCGGGGCAGTGGGTGAAGCCGAAGAAGACGACGCTGGGGTGGCCCCGGAAGGCGGCCTCGGTGATCGGCGCGCCTTTCTGGTCGACCAGCGTAAAGGCGGCACCGAAAGGCTCGCCGCCATAGTGGCCCCGATACCAGTCGAAGGTCAGCCAGCCTATGCCGGCTGCCATCAGGACGAGAATGCCGACCAGTATTGCGCGCATCATCAGTAGGATTCCGTCTTGTAATTTCATCGGCATGCCGGCCATGGCCTGGCAGCCCTTGGTTGGCGAACAGTCTTAGCGGTTCGACCGGGTACACGCAAAGGTGCCGCGTTGACGCAACCGGCCGTGACCTATGCCGGCGTTTTGATCGGGGCCGGCGGCTTGCAATGCAATGTCCTTGGCCCCACCTGAGACCGGCAAACTTGAACTCGGAGGCTATCTTGCAACGACTGATTGGGCGAAATCTGATCGGCGGCGCTCTGGCCGCGTGCCTTGTCCTTGGCGCCGGTGCCGCAGTCGCCGATGAAGTCGGCAAGGTCGGCGTCGACTGGCTCGGCAACGACATCATCGTCGAAGCGATCAAGGACCCGAAGGTGGACGGCGTCACCTGTCACGTGTCCTATTTCGACCGCGGCATCATCGACCGTCTGCACAAGGGCAACTGGTTCGAGGATCCTTCCGATTCCTCGATTTCGTGCCGCCAGACCGGTCCGATCACCATCGGCGACATCGACATGAGCGAAGGCGGCGAGGAGGTGTTCAAGCAAGGCATCAGCCTGATCTGGAAGAAGCAGGTGGTGAACCGCATCTACGACAAGGCCAACGAGACGCTGATCTACCTCTCGCATTCGCGCCAGGTGCAGAACGGCTCGGCCAAAATGTCGGTCACCACCGTGCCGCTCTACGGCCAGAACGTGGTGTGGACCAAGGGCAAACCGAAATAGATGGATCCGGTTCTTTCGTGCAATTGACCCGACCGACAATTGCTCCCGACTTGCGGGAGCTATTGCCCTGACGTAAAGCCGCCCGTATGGACCGTTCCGAAAATCTCGTGCTGAAAGATCCCGAGCCGCGTATCCATCCGACGGCGGAGCTGAAAGCATGCAAGCTCGGCCGCTACGCCTCGATCGGCGAGCGGGTGGTGCTGCGCGAAGTGAGTGTCGGCGATTTTTCCTATTTCGAGCGGCACGCCGAGGCGATCTACACGAGGATCGGCAAATTCTGCTCGATTGCCGCCAACAGCCGCATCAATGCGCTGGATCATCCGATCGAGCGGCTGACCCAGCACAAGGTCAGCTACCGGCCCAACGAATATTTCCGCTGGCTGGGCGTCGATGCCGCCTTCCGCGAACGGCGCCAGGCGGAGGCCGTGAGCATCGGCCATGACGTGTGGATCGGCCACGGCGCCGTGATCATGCCCGGCCTCACCATCGGCAATGGCGCCGTCGTTGGCGCCAATGCCGTCGTCACGCATGACGTGCCGCCTTATACGATCGTCGTCGGGGTGCCGGCCAAGCCGCTTCGGCCGCGTTTCGCAGCCGATATCGCGGCGCGGATCGAGGCTCTCGCCTGGTGGGACTGGCCGGTCGAAAAGCTCGCCAGCGCCGTTCCCGACATGCAGGCCATGACCATCGAGATCTTCCTGGACCGCTGGGAAAATCACGCCGCATGAGTTCGCGCCGGCGCGGCTGAAGAGCACGCGCATTTGCGCCAAAGGCGCGCCTCAGGGAACCACTGTGCGAGCGCTCCGGATGAACCCCTTCCGTCATGCGGGGTGGGGCGACGGAAGGGGCTGGAGGTAAACCGCTGTGAAGGGAAGAAACAGGCCTGTTTGCCTGCACCGTTACTTTGACACCAATTCCCTTGATGCGTGCATTCGATTGCAGCGGTTGTATTTCTTTCCGATGGGAACCTGATATGGCCGCCGGTTGTTCCTTCCGGCGTACCGCACGGCGCGGCGCTGTTTGAGGGACCCCATGATCGAGAAGCTCTTCACCAAAATCGCCAACCGGGTAGCCCATCTTGCGGGGCTGTCGCCGACATTCGCACTCTGCTGCCTGATCGTCATCATCTGGGCAGTAAGCGGCCCACTCTTCGCCTTCTCGGACACTTGGCAACTGGTGATCAACACCGGGACGACGATCATCACCTTCCTGATGGTGTTTCTCATCCAAAACACCCAGAATCGAGACGGCGCGGCAATCCAGGCCAAACTCGACGAGTTGATCCGGGTCAGCGAAGCCAAGAACACCTTCATCGGTATCGAGCATCTGACCGAAGCCGAGGTCCAGGAGATCCGTGCCAAATGCGAGCGGGCAGCGAAGCGGCATGACGAGAAAATCGCGGCCATAGCTGCCAAGAAAGCCGTGGCGTCAAAGCGCAAACCGAAAAAGCAGGTGGCTCGAAGCACCGGCTGAAACCGGTTAACCCCCAAGAGTTCCGTCGTCGCTCGAATGCGACCTGATCCGAACACCGGCTCTCATTTTTTCGGACATGCTCATCGCTTCATGAATGCCGCGAAAGCATCCTTGTGGTCGGGGTGCCAGCGCGACAGAGCAGGGCGGTTTTCGATGATGTCGCCGATCGCCCAGGCCATGCGTTTCTCATCCAGCGGACGCGTCACCTCGTTGTCTGGGCACAGGATGTAGAAGTCGCGCTTTGTCAGGGATTCCAGCATGAAATCAATGACCTGTTCGCCGGTCCAGGCGCCGGCCGGCTTCTCGGTCGCGCCCTCGGTCAGGCCGGTATAGGTGAAGCCTGGAATCAGCAGATGCGCCGACAGATGGGCACCCGGTTCATTGCGCAGGGCATGCGCCAGTCCCTCGGTGAAGGTCTTCACGCCGGCCTTGGAGACGTTGTAGGCAAGGTTTCCAGGCGGCGTGGTGATGCCTTGCTTAGAGCCGGTGTTGACGATCAGGCCCGGCTGGCGGGCTCCCAGCATGCGGGGCACGAAGGCTTCGACACCATGCACGACGCCCCAGAAATTGATGTCCAGCAGCTGCTTCCAAGCGTCGCGGTTCTCCCACGGCTTGCCCGGGTTGTTGCCGACACCAGCATTGTTCATCAGCAGCGACACATTACCGAAGGCGCCAAAGGCTCTTTCGGCGAGACGATCCACGTCTTGTGCCTTCGAAACGTCGGCGGCGACGGCCAGCACGGCATCGTCGCCGGCGATGGCGGACACAATACGGGCCGCATCCTCAAGACGCGGGCCGGCGACATCGGCAAGCACGATCTTCATGCCCATGAGAGCCAGCCGCTTCGCGGCGGCAAGACCAATGCCGCTGGCAGCGCCGGTAATGACTGCGGCATTGCCCGAACCAAGCGCGGGCAAAGCGGTCTGGAGGTCTGCGTCGGTCAGCATGGGCGGCGGATTCCTTCTTGCGATGGCGCCGAACTTAGCGCCGGAGCGGGCTGGCGCAAGCCTCCGCGCGCCTGACTGCGCTTGAGCAGCCTGCATGGGCCGGGTTGACCGGTCCGGCCGAGACTGCGCATGGTGCCTCGCAAAAGGAGATTTCCCGATTGACGGACTGGATCGAAATCCTGAAGCAGCAGACCACCATCGGCGATCAGATGAGCCGCGAAGTGCCGCAGATGCTGGCAAACCCCGAGATCAGCGAAGCACAGGTGAAGACGCTGTTTTCCGCCTTGGAAAAACAGGCGGATTTCGTCGAGAAGCTGCGCATGGCGCTGGAAAAGTTCGGCCATGACTTTGCGGTCATCAAAGCGGCGGAACGGCTGGAAGAGCGCTACGCCGATCTTGCCGCGTCGGTGGCCGAGAAGCTGAAAGCGATGCGCGAATAGATCCCTATTTTTCGATCACGCGTGCGAAACGCCGGTCCGGCACAAGCCAGACCAGGGCAACCAGTACATAGATCGCGACGCCGATCCACTGGCTGATGAAGGTCAGCGGGATTGCGCAGAGATAGGCGACAAGCGAGATCTTGCCCTTGCGGTCGTTGCCGATCGCCCTGGCAAAGGCCGTATCGTTGCCGTGCAATCGGTGAAGCGTCACGACGAGAATGAAGTAGGCGATGGCGCACAGCGCAAGATCGGCGCCGTAGACGGCGACCGGCACCGGCGCGAAATGGTTTTCGCCCATGAAGGCCGTCGTCACCGGCATCAGCGACAGCCAGAACAGGAGATTGAGGTTCGCCCACAACACGCGGCCGTCGACCCGCTGCACGGTGTGGAACATATTGTGCAAATTGTTCCAGTAAAGGCCGACGTTGATGAAGGACAGCACGTAGCTGAAGAAGATCGGCCATAGCGGCAGCAAGGCCGAGAGATCCTCGCCATGCGGCACCTTCAGTTCAAGCACCATGATGGTGATGATGATGGCCACGACGCCGTCGGTGAATGCCTCGACCCTGCCTTTGCCCATGATTTGCGCCCTTTGTCCGGAGTCGATCATTGAAGACGGTAAATCGTTAGCTGATGTTGTCAGGCCGATAAACGCCATCCGGGAAATTTCTCAACTATATCAGGGGAAACTCTCCCGCCAGGCCGGCTCGCGGCAATGGTTTGCTGTGGCAAGTTGTTGACTTTTCTTGCCGCAGTCTCTCCCATCGAAGACAGCTTGGCTGAGCCACATATGGCCGAGCGATCTGATGGAGTGACTGATGAGATTTCGATTTCTGCTCTGCCTCGCGACCATTCTGGCCGCCATCCTCGGCACGTCGGCCGCCGCGTTCGCGTACAGCGCCCACACCAGCAGCAACCTCAACGTGCGCACCGGGCCGGGGGCAGGATATGCCAAGGTAGGGACGCTGCCGGCTGGCTACAGGGTGAACGTCACCGGCTGCCAGCCGGGTTGGTGCAGAATTCATGGTGGCGGCGTCAGCGGCTGGGCCAGTTCCGGCTATCTCTCGCGGGCCCATGTCGTTCGCCCGCCGGTGATCATCGTGCGCCCGCCGCATCGTCCGCCGCACTGGCAGCATCGGCCGCACCGTCCTCCGCACCATCGCCCACCGCACAAACCGCGTCCCGGGAACTGCAAGATCGCACCAGGTTTCTCCTGCAAATAGCGAATTGCAGCGGGGTCACACGACAGGATGTCGTGCCGGATCGGAACCATCGGCTCCGATACCAGCCTGTTCAGCCAACGGGTTTCCGGTCCAGACAACGTCCGTCATGCTGTCAGGAGCCCACCGGCCGGCCGGAACGTCGGGAGTAAGGGCGCGTTAAGGTCGCGATCCCTGAAACTGATGAAGAGGTTTGGCCATGGCCATTCGTGACTTGGCGCATTCGCGCAACGAAGCAGGCGGCGAGGCTCTCGCAATTCCGGTGGTCGCCACAATGATCGCCGTTCTGTTTGCCGGCAGCACGGTGCTGACGCCGCTCTACATCATCTACAAGCAGCAATTCGGCTTTTCACAGATCACGCTGACGCTGGTCTACGCGGTCTATGTCGTCGGCAATCTCGGCGCCCTGCTGATGTTGGGCGGCGCGTCGGATGTCGTTGGGCGCCGGCCTACCGCTCTCGCGGCCATGATCGTCGCCGTCGCCAGCGCGCTTGTCTTTCTGTTCGCCAACAATGTCGTTCTGCTCGATGTGGCGCGCGTCCTGAGCGGGCTTGGCATCGGTGTCGGCGCGGGGACCGGAACGGCATGGATCGCCGAGCTTCTCCCTGGCGCTGACAAGGCGCGCGCCAGCGTCATTGCCACCAGCACCAATTTCCTGGGCCTCGGTTTCGGCGCACTCGTCTCGGGATTGTTGGCGCAGTATGAACCGTGGCCCTTGCGCCTGGTCTTCATCGTCTATCTGGCGGCGCTTGTATTCGTCTCCATCCTGGTCTGGCGTACACGCGAAACGGTGGCGGAGCCTGGCGGCCCCGGGCAGATTTCCATGCGGCCGCACTTTGCCGTGCCGGATGAAATCCGCGCGCGCTTCGTCGCGCCGGCGGTGACCGGTTTCGGCGCCATGGCGCTGGTCGGCTTCTATGCGGCGGTGGCGCCAAGCATCCTGGCGCAGCAACTGCATGAGACGAACCATGCTGTCGCCGGTGCGCTGTTCTTCGAATTGGCGATCATCACGGCGCTCAGCATCGTAGCGCTGAAGCAAATGCAGAGCGGCAAGGCCATGCTGGCTGCGCTGGCGTTGATGATTCCCAGCATCCTCATGGTGGTGGCGGCGCAGATGCTGGCGTCGATGGCGCTGATGATCGCCGCCACCGCCTGCTGCGGCGTGACGGCCGCACTCGGCTATCGTGGCAGCCTGCAGGTGGTGAGCGAGATCGCACCGGAGGATCGCCGCGCGGAAGTGATATCCAGCTTCTTCATCTGCTGTTTTATCGGCAATGCCTTGCCCGTTATCGGCATTGGCATCATCTCGACCTATGCCAGCCCCATCGCGGCCAGCCTGGCGTTCGCCGCGATGATCATCGTGTTTGCGCTGGTCGCGCTGGGCTTTGGGTTGAAAAACAGGCCTTGAGAGCTGCCAGCTTCAGCCGTTCGGCGTCTCGGGGGAAAGATGCGCGCGTTGGCGCGGCACGCCGAGCCCGGTGTCGGGCGGCTCGCCGGCGGCCGGCCTGTTCTCGATCATGTGCAGGGTGCGCCAGCCGCCGAGACGGTAGTAGGCCGCGGCCAGCAGCAGGGAGGTGATCGAGCCGGCGGGGAAACTCCACCACAGTGCTTCCTCGCCGATCACATCCCGCATGAAATAGGCAAAGCCGGTGCGCACGACCAGCACCGAGATCACCAGGATGACCAGCGGCGGCATCACGGCGCCCGTGGCGCGCACGGTGGCGAACAGCACGATGGTGACGCCGAACAGGATGAACGACCAGGACGCGACGTTGTTGATGTGAGCGGCGATGTCTATCGCGGCGCTGTCGCGGCTCAGGAACAGACTGAGGATCGAGCGGTCGAAGACCCATAGAAGTGCTACGAGAGCGCCGGTCAGCACCAGGTTGAAGCCGACGCCTGACGCTGCGATGCGGCTGATGCGGTCCCAGCGGCCGGCGCCGACATTCTGCGCCGCCATCGAGGACACGGCCGCGCCGATGGCGAGCGCGGGCATCTGGATGTAGGTCCATAACTGCGCGGCGATGCCGTAGGCGGCGGCCACCTGCGAACCGTAGGAATTGACGATGCCCATCACCGTCAGGGCCGCGGCCGAAATCACGATCATCTGCAAACCCATCGGAACGCCCTTGAAGACGACGACGCGCAGCAAGGCGGGGTCCGGCCGCAGCAGCGCCAGATTGGCGCCGGCCAGACGCAGCGGATGCTTGCGGACGTAGAGCACGATCAGGATGGCAATGACGCTCACTGTCTGGCCCACAAGCGTCGAGGTTGCCGAGCCGGCGATGCCGAGCTCTGGAAACGGCCCGATGCCGCGGATGAGCAGTGGGTTCAAGATGATGTCGAGCACGACGGCGAGCGCCATGAAAAAGAACGGCGTGCGCGAATCGCCGGCGCCGCGCAGCACCGTCATGACAAAGGACAGAAGGTTCATCATCGGCACCGCGACGAAGATGATGCGCAAATAGGAGCGCGCCAGCGGCAAGGCGTCGGGCGGTGTGCCGAGCGCGCCCAGAATGGCGTCGACCCAGATCCAGCCGCAGACGGCGAACAGCACCGAGACGAAGAAGAAGAAGGTGGCGCTGGTACCAACGATGCGGCGTGCCTCGGGGAGATCGCGGGCGCCGACCGATTGCGCCACCAGTATCGTAGCCGCCATGCCGATGCCGAACACCGTGCCGAGGATGAGGAACAGCACCAGATTGGCATTCGAGGTGGCGGTAAGCGCGGATTCGCCGAGGAAGCGGCCGACCCAGACAGCGTTGACCGAGCCGTTGAGCGATTGCAGCACGTTGGAGCCGAGCACCGGCAGGGCGAACAGCAGGAGCGTGCGCGGAATGGGGCCGCTGGTCAGGTCACCGGTGCGCCGGCGCGCGGGCATCTTTTCATCCATGGCGGGCAATCCGGCAAAGCTGGTTCTTTTGAGTCCGGCACGCAGGATACCGCAGGCCCGACCGGGATGCACCCTTGCGAAAGGAGCGACGGCGGGCAAGGCATGCCGTCATGCATCCGATCATGCTTGTCGGGCCGGAGGCGCCGCCTGGCGCCTCCGGTAAGATGTTTACTTCCTGGCGAGGCCGGGAAGCGTGACCTGATAGACAAGGAACATGGTGTCGACATCGGCGCCGTCCTCGGCCTTGTAGGGCGCGCCGACCTGGAAGCCGTCCTGGGCGAGGAAGTCGTTGTCGTTGGCGACAAACAGGAAATAGTCGTCGGGCAGCTTCGGATCGAGCACGCTCGCCAGCGACATCGCCTCCCACTTCTCCGAGAGGTTGTCCTTGTCGTTGGGCGCGCCATTGTGCAGGCCGAAGCGGGCAAGCTCGGCCTTGTCGTTGATGTCGATGAACGGCGTCAGCCTTGCCGGCGTCACCGACGGATCGAGCACGCCCTTGGGCGCCACCGGCTTATCGGCGGCATCGAAGGGACCGCCGGCGATGTCGGTCGCGCCGGAAAGGTCGACAATGTCGATCTTGCGATACAGCGACTCCTCGCCTTTCAGGCCCTGGCCGTTGCCGCTGTCGCGCGCCAGAATCAGGAAAGCGGTATCCGACAGCGCCACGATCTCGCTTTGCGCAGCCACCTTGGTCTTGCCCTTGGCGTCCTTGAACACCGGCAGCGGCACGACGTATTCATGTGCCAGCTTGAGATGGGCAAGATCGGAGGCGTCATAGACCAGCGCCCTGGTGTTCTGGCGCGTCGAGGCCGAATCGCCGCCGTCCTGCCGGGTCGCCGACTGCAAAACCGCGATCACGAACTTGCCGTCCGGCGTCATTGCCATGCCTTCGAGGCCCTGATTGTTCTGGCGGCCGGTCTCGGGATCCTTTGGATCGGGTTCGGCAGCACCTGGGCCCGGATTGTCGGAAGCAAAATTGGCCGTGCCGTGGCGCATCGGCACGAGCGCGGCCGGAGGCTGGGTCGCCGACATCAGACGGCCGTCGGCGGAGAAGCGGTAGATGTCGGGACCGTATTCGTCGGAGACGAGCATGGTGCCGTCGGGCAGCCGCACGATCGCCTCGTTGTCGAGCGCGAGCTTGCCGTTATCGGCCTGCGGCAGGACAGGCATGTCGCCGGCGGCGGGACGCACGCCGTTCAGCGGGTCGAGACCGCTGGCGTCGGCACCCTTGTCGTCGGTCAGGAGCATGGTGTCGGCGAGCGTCGCCTTGACGCCGGTCTGCTCCTGGCCGGCCGCGGGCGCGGCACCTGGCGCCGCCGGGGCGAACTCGATGTTGATGGTGTTGAGGCGCGGGCGGTAGTCGGTGGTGCCGACGACGTTATAACCGCGGTCGGGCAGCAGCCACAGCGAACCCTTGTAGGTGCCGGCATCATGCGTCCAGCCCGCGGTGTCGATCGACATGCCGGAACCGGAGCCGAAGGTCTCGCCGAACCTGTCGCGCTGGCCGGCCGGGATGCGGCCAACCCCCACCAGCCCCTTGTTGACGAAACTGGCGCCGCCGACGCTGGCCGCGCTGTCGGCGAAGGCGGGCAGCGAAACGGCCGAAGCCGCCAGCGCGGCGGCCAGCAGCCGCAACGAGAATGAGCGTAGATGCGTCATGGATATCCCCTTGATGACAAAGTGCCGGGACGGCGGAATATTGAGGTTGCCTTGGGGGCGGCGAGGCTGCCGCCCTGGAGGGCCGCTTGTGCCCTCGGCAAGCGGTCTAAGGCGCGAACATGATGCTTGCATGACAGTTGGTGACGCATTCGCGTCGGCCCGCCGCGACGCTGCTGGGGAAGTGCAGCCGCGCCGGAAATCGATCGTTCCGACACAGGTTCGACGTGTCCAGGAGCTGTTCGCAGCACTAGACGCTTATGTACATTACGCATATCGTGCCGGTTTCTGACAGTCCGGGGGGAAAGCCTTGAAGTCTCACTACCGCGGCGCGTCGGCTTCTCACCTCCGGCCGCTTTGGCCACACGATCGGCAAGAGCGTCGCGCTGGCGTTGGTGGATGACGATTTTGCCGAGGAAGGAACGGCGCTTTGCGTGCACATTGTCGGCACGGAGCGGCCGGCGCGTGTCATTCCGGCTTCGCCTTATGATCCCTTGGGCAAGGCGATGCGGCAATGGGGAGGTTTCCGGATGATCGATGACGCGGCACGCGAAAGCAGGCGCGAGCGCCGACGGGGACGCATCGGCGAGGCCGGCAGCGAGAGCAGCCGCCGGCCCAATTACCGCTCGCTGAAGAACCCGTTCCTGCCGCAGCCGATCTTTTCGGACGATCAGGTCGCCTCGATTCACGACACGGCGCTGCGCGTGCTGGAAGAGCTGGGCATCACGGTTCTGCTGCCGCAGGCGCGCGACCTGCTCGCCCGCGCCGGCGCCTTGGTCGACCCCGACACCGACATGGTGCGGATCGGCCGCGACATGGTGGCGGCTGCGTTGGCCTCGGCGCCGCGGTCGATCCACGCTCATGCCGGCGCACGTGCCCGCGACCTGCCGCTCGAACTGGGTTCGATGACTTTCCTGGCTGGGTCCGGCGCGCCGAACGTCACCGATCTCGAGCGCGGCCGGCGGCCCGGAACGCTGGCCGCCTTCGAGGAACTCATCAAGCTGGTGCAGCATTTCGACGTCCTGCATATGCTGGGACCCTGTATCGAGCCGCAGGACATCGACAACCGTTTCCGCCATTACGCCGTCAACCGGGCGCAACTGACCCTTTCGGACAAGTTCCCGTTCGTGTTCGCGCGAGGCACTCCGCAGGTCGACGACAGCTTCGAGATGATTCGGCTGGCGCGCGGGCTGTCCGAAGACGCGTTTCGCTCGGGCGCCCATTGCTACACCGTCATCAACACCAATTCGCCGCGCCAGCTCGACATCCCGATGGCGCAAGGCATCATCGACTTCGCCAGGGCTGGGCAGGTCCTGATCATCACGCCTTTCTGCCTGGCGGGTGCGATGGCGCCGATCACGGTGGCCGGCGCGCTGACGCTGCAGCATGCCGAGGCGCTGGCCGGATTGACGCTGGCGCAGATCGTGCGGCCGGGCGCGCCTGTCGTCTACGGCTCCTTCTCCTCCAATGTCGACATGAAATCGGGCGCGCCGGCCTTCGGCACGCCGGAGCATATCAAGGCGACGCTGGGGGCCGGCCAACTGGCGCGCTTCACCGGCCTGCCGTGGCGTTCGGGCGGCGGCAGTGCGGCCAACATCTCCGATGCGCAGGCGGCGCATGAGACTCAGTTCGCGTTATGGGGCTCGGTGCTGGCGGGCGCCACCGTGTGCATCCATGCCGCCGGCTGGCTGGAGGGGGGCTTAAGCGTTTCCTTCGAAAAGCTGGTCACCGACATCGAGGCGTTGCAGACGGTGGCTGAACTGTGCGCCGCCACGCCCGGCGACGACGATACCATCGGCTTCGAGGCGATCGCCGAAGTGCAGCCGGGCGGCCATTTCTTCTCGGCTGGCCACACCATGGCGCGCTACCGCACCGCCTTCTACGAGCCGCTGGTGGCCGACTGGTCGAACTTCGGCAACTGGACGCAGGCCGGTTCCAAGACCGCAACCGAACGCGCTACCGGTATCTGGAAGCGCATCCTCGCCGATTTCGAGCCGCCGGCGTCTGCGGCCGCCACATCGGGCGTGCTCGACGAATTCATCGCGCGGCGCACGCAAGAGGGCGGTGCGGCGCCGGTGTCGTGAGATAGCTTACCCGTCCGTCGTCCTGAATCTTGGCCGCAATCCGGAACCTGCCATGTTCCCCGTGCATTCATGGGTGCGGCCAGGCTGCATTTGCGAGCCATTGAGGGAGGACGACATGGGTTTCGACCAATATCACGAACCGCCCGAGGAATTGTCGCAGGAGGTGCGGACCTTTGCCCGCATGATCACCTCGCTGATCGAGGAGGCGGAAGCGATCAGTTGGTACGAGCAGCGCATGTCGGTGGAAAAGGACCCGCAAGCCCGCGCCATCATGAAGAACGCGCAAGGCGAGGAATTCAAGCATTTCGGCATGGACCTCGAATTCCTGCTGCGCCAGAAGAAGGACTGGCGGGCGGAACTGAAGGAGATCCTGTTCACCACGGGCGACATCGTCAAAGCAGGCGAGGCGGGCGAGAAGAAGGTGGATTGAGCGGTCCGGCCCGGGTGGCTACCGAAAGTTCCGTTCACTTCGGACGTCCACGCTATTGGATTCATTCCAGTCAATTTTAGCTGTGAAATCGCAAATATAATTAGGGTCAAAATCTACTTCGATTTCATATCCAGAAATCTCAGGATTTTTCGACCAACTCCTAACCAGAGTAAGTGTCCATTTTTCTCACACCGCCGCGACAAACCCGTCGAGCACGCGTTTCTGGCCGGCCTTGTCGAAGTCGATGGTCAGCTTGTTGCCTTCAATGGCCGCGATGTTGCCGTTGCCGAATTTCTGGTGGAAGACGCGGTCGCCGACGTTGAAGGGGGACGGCGTGTCGGCGACGGATTTGGCGACCAGCTCGCCATCGATAGTGCGGCCCTTGATGCTCGTGCGGCCGGCGCCGTAGCCGCTGTCGGTCTCGCCATAGCCGATGCGCTCGACCTGGTGGCCGGAGCGCGAGCCCCAGTTGCGATCGGTCGCTTCGGTGCGGTTCTGCTGCGCCCGCTGCCAGCCCGGCGTGGCGTAGCTGTTGGAGAAGGCGCCCGATTTTTCGGCGCCGACATTGTCGAAGCGCGAGGCGCCATAGGGGTTCTGGCGGCCGCCCCGGCCGGAAGCGAACGAGCCGCCGCCATAGGAATTGCCGTAGCCGCCATAGGAGTTGCCGCTTTCGGCGACTTCGACATGGGTTTCAGGCAGTTCATCGAGGAAGCGGGAGGGAATCGTCGATTGCCACAGGCCGTGGATGCGGCGGTTGGAGACGAACCAGATGTGCAGGTTCTTCTTGGCGCGGGTGACGCCAACATAGGCCAGCCGGCGCTCCTCCTCCAGGCCGGAACGGCCGCCTTCGTCCAGCGCGCGCTGGTGCGGGAACAGGCCTTCCTCCCAGCCCGGGAGAAAAACGGTCTCGAATTCGAGGCCTTTGGCCGAATGCAGCGTCATGATGTTGACGGCGTCGAGTTCGGCGTTCTGCTCGGCATCCATGACCAGAGCGACATGTTCGAGGAAGGAGCGCAGCGATTCATACTCCTCCATGGAGCGGATCAGTTCCTTGAGGTTCTCCAGCCGGCCGGGCGCCTCGACCGAACGGTCGTTCTTCCACATGTCGGTGTAGCCGCTCTCTTCCAGGATGGTCTCGGCCAGTTCGGTGTGCGGCGTGGTTTCCAGCGCCTTCTGCCAGCGTTCGAAATTGGCCGCGACCTCGCGCAATGCGGCGCGCGGCTTGGGCTTCAATTCATCGCTCTCGGCGAGCTTGGCGGCGGCTTCCAACATCGGTACGCGCAGCGCGCGGGCCGTGTCGTGGATCTGGCGGATGGTGGTTTCGCCGAGGCCGCGCTTGGGCACATTGACGATCCGCTCGAAGGCGAGATCGTCGGCGCCTTGCGCGACGACGCGGAAGAAGGCAAGCGCGTCGCGGATCTCCATGCGCTCATAGAAGCGCGGGCCGCCAATGACGCGGTAGTTGAGACCGAGCGTGACGAAGCGGTCCTCGAACTCGCGCATCTGGAAAGACGCCCGCACCAGGATCGCCATGTCGTTGAGGTTATGCTTCTGGCGCTGATAAGCCTCGATGGTCTCGCCGACAGCGCGCGCTTCCTCCTCGGAATCCCAGGCTGCGTGGACGTTGACCTTGCCATCCTCGGGATCGTCGCGATCGGTGAACAGCGTCTTGCCGAAGCGGCCTTCGTTGTGGGCGATGAGGTGCGAAGCGGCGCCGAGGATATGCGCGGTGGAGCGATAATTGCGCTCCAGCCGGATGATGGTGGCGCCGGGAAAGTCCTTGTCGAAGCGCAGGATGTTGTCGACCTCCGCGCCGCGCCAGCCATAGATCGACTGGTCGTCGTCGCCGACGCAGCAGATATTGACTTTGTTTTCGCTCACGGGCTGTTCCGCGCCTGCCGGCGCGGGCCCTCCGCGCGGGCCTCGCAAAGGCTCGAACGCCCGGTCGGGCTTGCGGCCTTCGGCCGAATGCAAATCCGTAGACGTCGCACTACGCCCGCTATTTGGCCGTTGCGCCAGGAGCCGCAGCCACATGTATTGGGCGGTGTTGGTGTCCTGGTACTCGTCGACGAGGATGTATCTGAAGCGCTTGTGATATTCCTTCAGCACATCCGGATTGGCGCGGAAGATGCGGATCGGGTGGCAGAGCAGATCGCCGAAATCGCAGGCGTTCAGCGTCTGCAGGCGCTCCTGATACGCCCTGTAGAGCTCGCGGCCCTTGCCGTTGGCGAAACTGCGCGCATCGCCCTCGGCGATATCGGCCGGGCCTTGCCCCTTGTTCTTCCAGCCGTCGATCATCTGCGCGAACTGCTTGGCCGGCCAGCGCTTGTCGTCGAGGCCCTCGGCCTGGATCAACTGCTTGATCAGCCGCACGACGTCGTCGGTGTCGAGGATGGTGAAGTCTGATTTCAGCCCGGCAAGCTCGGCGTGCCTGCGTAGGAGTTTGACGCCGATCGAGTGGAAGGTGCCGAGCCAGGGCATGCCCTCGACATTGCCTTCGCCGATCAGGATGCCTATGCGCTGCTTCATCTCGCGCGCGGCCTTGTTGGTGAAGGTCACGGCCAGGATCTGCGAGGGAAAGGCTTTTCCGGTCGCCAGGATGTGGGCGATGCGGGTGGTCAAGACGCGCGTCTTGCCGGTGCCGGCGCCGGCCAGCACCAGAACCGGGCCTTCGGTCGTTTCCACCGCCAGCCGCTGTTCGGGGTTCAATCCCTTGAGATAGTCGGGCGCGTTGTTGTGGCCGCTGCGGGCAGCCATGGCGCGCGCGGCGATGCCCGACGGGGCGGTGGGCCGCGCATCGGGTTCATCGAAAAAGGGCATGTCTTCGGAAAAGCCGGACATCGCCCCCGAATGTAGTGATTCGGCGGAGAAAGACCAGAACTGTCTACGTTTTGTTCCACCCCTGATTGTTTCCGGCCTGCTTGACAGGCAGGGCGGGTGAGGGAAAGCTGCGCAAAGGGCAGGGAGGGGATCCTGCTGCCCACGGCCGCCTCGAGGCGTGCAACAGTCGAAGGAGTATCATCTTGGCTGTCACCATCACCTCCCTCATTCTCCTCCTCATCGGCCTCGCGCTTGGCGCCGGCGGCATCTGGTTGGCTTCACTGGGAGGTAGCTGGTACTACATCATATCAGGCATCGCCTTCCTCATCGCCGCATGGCTGCTCTACCGGCGCAGATCCACCGCGCTCTGGCTCTACGCCGCGATCGTGCTGGGCACGCTTGCCTGGGCGGTCTGGGAAATCGGCTTCGACTGGTGGGAACTCGGGCCGCGCGGCGGCATCATCGTGCTCGTCGCGTTGTGGCTGCTGACGCCGTGGGCGAGGCGGGGCCTTGTTGGTCCCGATGGCCGCGCGCCGCTCATTCTCGCCGTTTTGGCGTCGCTGGCGGTTGCCGGCTATTCAATGACGACCGATCCCAAGGATATTGCCGGCAATCTCGACACCGACAAGGTGACCCCGGCGGCTGATCTCGGCGGCGACATACCTGCCGGCGAATGGCACTTCTACGGCCGCACGCCCTATGGCCAGCGCTATTCGCCACTCGACCAGATCACGCCGGAGAATGTCGCCAACCTGCAGCCGGCCTGGACTTATCGCACCGGCGACGTGAAAGGTCCCGACGATGTCGGCGAGACCACCTATCAGGTGACGCCGCTGAAGATCGCCGATACGCTCTACATCTGCACGCCGCACAATTTCGCCATCGCCATCGATGCGGCCACGGGCAAGGAGAAGTGGCGCTACGATCCCCAGGTCAAGCTCGACAAGGACCGCCAGCACCAGACCTGCCGCGGCGTCTCCTACTACGCCGACGCCAAGATCGCTCCCGGCCAGCCTTGCGCGGCCCGCGTCTACCTGCCGACTTCGGATGCGCGGCTGATCGCGCTCGACGCCGCCAACGGGCAGGTCTGCTCCTCGTTTGCCGAAGGCGGTACGCTGAACCTTCTGACCGGCATGCCTTATCCCAAGTCCGGCTATTACTATTCGACCTCGGCGCCGCTGATATCGGGCGGCAAGATCATCATCGGCGGCGCCGTCAACGACAATTATTCGACGCAGGAGCCCTCCGGCGTCATCCGCGCCTTCGATGCCAGCACCGGCGCGCTGATCTGGAACTGGGATTCCGGCAATCCCGACCAGACCACGCCGCTGGCGGCAGGCCAGACCTACACCGCCAATTCGCCCAACATGTGGTCGACGCCGAGTGCCGACGAAAAACTCGGCCTGCTCTACATACCGCTAGGCAACCAGACGCCGGACCAGCTCGGCGCCGGCCGCAGCGCCAATGTCGAGAAATTCTCCTCCTCGATCACCGCGCTCGACCTCAATACGGGGCAATTGAAATGGGTGCGCCAGACCGTGCACCATGATTTGTGGGACATGGACGTGCCAGCGCAGCCGAGCCTGGTCGACATCACCAAGGCCGACGGCACCGTCGTGCCGGCGCTGGTCGGGCCGACCAAGCAGGGCGACCTCTATGTGCTCGACCGGCGCACCGGCGAGCCGATCATTCCGGTCAAGGAAGTGCCAGCGCCTGGCGGCGCTATCGAAGGCGACCACACATCGCCGACGCAGCCGGTATCTGACCTTTCCTTCAATCCGCCGCCGCTGACCGGTGCCGACATGTGGGGCATCACCATGTTCGACCAGCTGGCCTGCCGGATCTCGCTGCACAGATTGCGCTATGAGGGCCGCTACACGCCGCCCTCGCTACAGGGCACGTTGGTCTATCCCGGCAATTTCGGAGTCTTCAACTGGGGCGGGGTGGCGGTCGATCCGGTGCGGCAGGTACTGTTCGGCATGCCGACTTATCTTGCCTTCACCTCGAGGCTTGTGCCCCGTGCGGACGTGCCGCCGCCTGGCGACGCCAAGGGCAGCGAGCAGGGGCTGAACCGCAATGACGGCGCTCCTTATGCGGTGGTGATGGGACCGTTCCTGTCACCGCTCGGCATTCCGTGCCAGGCGCCGCCATGGGGCTATGTCGCCGGCGCCGACCTCAGGACCGGACAGATCGTCTACAAGCACAGGAACGGCACGGTCTATGACATGACGCCGCTGCCTTTGCCGCTGAAGGTCGGCGTGCCCGGCATTGGCGGGCCGATGATCACCGCCGGCGGGGTGGCTTTCCTCGGCGCCGCGGTCGACGACTACCTGCGCGCCTACGACGTGACCTCAGGCAGGCAGCTCTGGCAGGCGCGCCTGCCAGCCGGCGGGCAATCGACGCCGATGACCTATACGGTGGCTGACGGGCGTCAGTTCGTGGTCATAGTCGCCGGCGGCCATGGCTCCGTCGGCACCAAGCCCGGCGATTATGTGATGGCGTATGCGCTTCCGAAGTAGGAACGGGTACAGTCCCGCAGGATCGCGCCCTAACTGATTCCGAGATGGCCCCTCAGGCTGGGCACCGAACCGAGCACTTCATTGGTGAGGTCAGGCCCGGCGGCGGCTTCGGCCTGTTGGATCAGCGCGGCGCCGGCCTGTCTGATCTGCGCCATGTCGAGGCCGGAGGCCTTGAGCGCGGCGACGCCGTTGATCAGTGCGCCGGCTTTTTCGCCAAGAACACCGCCCAGCGCGCCTTGCAGTGACGACAGCAGGCCACCACCGCCGGCCGCGCCAGCGGCCATGACGTCGTATTGGCGGGCGAGATCGTCGGCGCCGGGAATCTTGGCGAAGAAACCCGAGACGTTGGTGCCTTCCGCCTCGTGCTCCAGTACCGAGAAGATGGTGCCGACGACTTTCTCGGTCGTTGCCTGGTCGAGGCCCGCCTTTTGCGAGACGGTGTTGACGATATCCTGAATGTTCATGGTCTCACCTCAAATTTGGGATTTCGGGTCCGTGCGGGGTCCCGGCCGATGCGAAGCTCGATCATCGACCGCCTGCCTGCGTCCGCAAGCCTGAAGCGTAATGCCTGAGCGGCAGCCAGAGCAAGGATGAACGCGCTGGTGAGGATAGGCATGGTCATCGGCGGCAGTCCTTCTGGTCGGAACGGGATGGCACGGGCATCGGTAGCACGCAGCTTCCCTTATTGTTGTGGCAGGTGCCTGCAGGATTCATGGCGATGACCAAAATGTGATGTGGGGCGCCGACATTGCCGGCTGCGGGCATTGCTCGCCGCTGCGCCCATCCAGGCTGGACCGGGCCAGCCGCGCTCCTATGTAGCTCCGGTATTGAAGCTTGAAGCCGAGGAATGCGCCATGACCAAAGCAGCCGCCACGACACCAGCAAAGCCTGGGATCACCCAGGCGATGATCGACGCCTATGACGAATACACGCATCTGACACTCGATCGCCGCCGCTTCATGGAGCAACTGACCCGGCTTGCCGGGTCAGGGGCGGCGGCCGCGGCGATCGCACCGATGCTGGCGGCGAATTCCGCTCAGGCGGCCATCGTCGCGGAGAACGATCCCCGCGTGAAAGGCCAGGACATCACCTATCCTGGGGCCGGTGGCGAGATGAAGGGCTATCTGGTCAGGCCGGCGGATCAGGCGGGCAAGCTCGGCACCGTCATCGTCATCCACGAGAACAGAGGACTCAACCCGCATATACGCGACATCGCCCGGCGCGTGGCGCTCGAGGGGTTCGTGGCGCTCGCGCCGGATTTCCTGTCGCCGCTCGGCGGCACGCCCGCCGACGAGGACAAGGCGCGCGACATGTTCACCAAGCTGGATACGGCGCAGACGGTCGCCAATGGCGTCGCGACAGTGGCTTTCCTCAAGGCCGACAAGGACGGCAACGGCAAGGTCGGCGCCGTCGGCTTCTGCTGGGGCGGCGGCACGGCCAACATGCTCGCCGTGAACGCGCCTGATCTGGCGGCAAGCGTCGCCTATTACGGCATGCAGCCGAAGGCCGCGGACGTTTCGAAGATCAAGGCGGCGCTGATGCTGCATTATGCGGGATTGGATGAGCGCACCAATGCCGGGATCGACGCCTTCAAGAAGGAGCTCGATGCCGCGCATGTCGAATACATGGTCTATGTCTATGAAGGCGCCAATCACGCCTTCAACAACGACACTTCGGCAGCGCGCTATGACAAGAAGGCGGCTGATCTCGCCTGGGGCCGGACCGTCGCCTTCCTGAAGGAGAAACTGGCTTAGCGCAGGATCTACTGCGCGCTCGCCGGCCTGTGCAAGGCAACGCCGGCCACCACCAGCGCAATACCGATGCAGTCGCTGATGCCGGGGATCTGGCGCAGCACCAAGATGCCGATCAGCGTCGCGGTGACCGGTAGCAGCGACAGCATCAGCGCGAAGCTCGACCGCGGCAGCCGCGCCATGGCGAGCTGGTCGCAGATATAGGGGATGACCGAGGAACAGATGCCGACGCCGATGGCTGCCAGCAACAGCAGCGGGGCGAAAAAGGCCGGCAATGCATCGGTGAAGCCGATCGGCAGCACGACCAGGAAGGCGACGGCCATGGCGGCGCCGAGCCCGGCAATGCCGCCGCCGGCGCCTGAAGCGGCGACGCGATGGCCGAGCACGATATAGCCCACAAAGAGCGCGCCATTGAGGAAGGCCCAGAACAGACCGATGGGATCGCTGGACCATTTGACGTCGATCAGCAGCAAGGTGCCGGCCACGGCGACAGCAAGGGCAGCGAGATTGCGCGCGCTTCGGAGACCGACCAGCGCGACGCCGATGGTGCCGACGAATTCGATCGCGGCCACCAGCGAGATCGGCAGGCGGTCGAGCGCCAGATAGAAGGAGCAATTCATCACTGCGAGACAGGCGCCGAAGGCGAGCAGCAGCAGCCGTGTCGACCGATCGGCCTGGGCGAAGATTCGCCACGGACGCGTCAGCGGCGCGAAGATCAACGCGGCGGTGGCGATGCGCAACCAGGCCATACCAAGCACGCCGATCTGCGCGAACAAAAGTACGGCGAAGGCAGGGCCGAGATAGTGGAACACGGCGCTGACGCAGAACCAGACATGCGGCGGCAGTGATGTCGTCAGTCTGGTAAAGGCCGCACCTGCGGTGCGCGTGGTTTGGACTTGCGCCTGATCGTTCACCGGATCAGTATCGCAGGTAATTTTTCCGTCTGATATGGGTGGTGATCATTCGATGATCTCGATCGCTTTCCAGATGCAAGGAGTTTTTGATGAAACACCTTCGAAACCAAAATATCGATCTCGATGCGGTCGATCTGAAGATCCTGCGCCTGCTGGAAAAAGATGCGCGCGCCAGCACGGCCGAACTGGCGCGCGCCGTCGGCCTGTCGGCGCCGAGCGTATCCGAGCGCATCAGGCAGCTTCAGGAGAGCGGCGTCATCGAAGCCTATTGCGTGCGGATCAATCCGGCGGCGCTTGGCCTGAACCTGTCGGCATGGCTGCGCGTCAGGCCGGTGCCGGGGCAGCTCGCCGTCGTGGCCGAGATCATCCGCGACCTGCCGGAGATCGCGCAATGCGACCGGGTAACCGGTGAGGACTGTTTCATCGCGCTGGCGCATGTCGGCTCAATGGCCGAACTCGAACGGGTGATCGACCGCATCATTCCCTACGCGATGACCAACACGGCGATCATCCAGTCATCGCCGGTGGCGGCGCGCTCGCCGCTGGCGGCAATCAGGCGACAGGGTTGAGGTCAAACCCCTGGAATGTCGTCAACGGAAGTAGCCGCTCTACCCGCAGCGTCAGGCGTGGCCGCGCTTCATGCGGGCCTGCTTAAGGATAACGCGCCAGCGGATCATGTCGAAGGGGATCGGCTCATTGTTGTTGGCGATGTGGAAGATCTCGTTGTTGACGTTCTTCAGCGAGCGCCAGAAATCATAGTCGGTAATGCGCGGATCGGCGGCGAGCCTGTCCACCTCGACTTTGATATCGGTTTTCATGCACGTCCCCCGAATCGGCTATGCCCCGCCGCCCGTGTCGCTACTTCGATGCGGATCGTTTTCGAACGGCCCGCTGAGTCGCGCAACGGTCCAATCGGCTTGTTCCCGTTAAAACCTCGGTAAGGTTAACGCGGGCCCCGGGCGGGTTCAAGCCGTCTTGCGTTTGATGCCGATCGAGCGGCCAGCGCGCTCGGGCATCGGCAAGGCTGCGTGAGCGGCGCGCATCGCTTCGATCTTGGCCAGCACGTCGGCGGGGAAGGGGGCTACCTTGGGCCCGGACATGTCGACATGCAGTGCAAGCTGCTCGGACGTGGCGGCGAGCCAGCCGTCGGCATGGCGGATTTCCTGATAGAACCGCAACCGCTTCTCGTCATGGTCGATGAGCTGGAAGGAGACCGTGACCTTGTGGTCGAGATGCAGTTCCTGCACATAGCAGACATGGACTTCGGCGGTGTAGATGGTGAGGCGGCGGTTCTTGACATAGTCCAGTCCCATGCCCATCGCCTCGAAGGCTTCATCCGAACAGCGGTCGAACAGGACGTTGTAGTAGGCCATATTGAGATGGCCGTTATAGTCGATCCAGTCCTTCTCGATAGCCATTGGCTGAGAAACAAAAGGGGCGGGGATCGGCATGGCAACTTCCTTGTTCTGGTGTTGGACAGAGCGTGGTTGTAAGAGCGGTTCATCGTTTCACGGAAACATCGGACCGCCTCTTTGACACAATTCCCTAGGGAAAGCGCTAGGCGCTTTTCCCGGGAAAACCGCTTCACACTTTTCCTGGAATTGCGTTAGGCATCATCCATAAATGCATGACAAGCATGGACACTGTTCCATTCGCGGAGGAATTCATGGCCCTGAGCGACCTCAATGCGGTCGAGCGCAACGAAGAAGGCATCACCGCCGTGCTCGGCATCCTCAAGCAGCGGTTTGGCGAGCGCTTCCAGACCGGCCAGGCGGTCCGTTCCCAGCATGCGCATACCACCACCTACATTCCGACGCAGGCGCCGGACGGCGTCGTCTTCCCGGAAACGACCGCCGAGGTACAGGAGATCGTGCGCGCCTGCGCCGCGCACCGCGTGCCGGTGATCGCCTTCGGCGTCGGCTCCTCATTGGAAGGCCACACAAATGCGCCGGGCGGCGGCATCTCGGTCGACACTTCGCGGATGAACCAGATACTATCGGTGAATCCGCAGGATCTCGACTGCACGGTCGAGCCCGGGGTGACTCGCGAGGATCTGAACCGGCATCTGCGCGACACCGGCCTGTTCTTCCCGATCGATCCGGGCGCCAATGCCTCGCTTGGCGGCATGGCTGCGACGCGGGCATCCGGCACCAATGCGGTGCGCTACGGCACCATGCGCGAGAATGTGCTGTCGCTGACGGTTGTGATGGCCGACGGCGAGGCGGTGACGACGGGCAAGCGCGCGAAAAAGAGCTCGGCCGGCTATGATTTGACCAGACTGTTGATCGGTTCGGAAGGCACGCTTGGCATCATCACCTCGCTGACGCTGAAGCTACAAGGCATTCCGCAGGCGATCTCGGGCGGCGTTTGTCCGTTCCCCAGCCTGGAGGCGGCTTGCGACACAGTGATCGCGACGATCCAGATGGGCATTCCGGTGGCGCGCATCGAACTGGTCAACGCGCTGCAGATGCGGGCAATGAAGAACTATTCCAAGCTCGACTATCCTGAAAGCCCGTGCCTGTTCGTCGAGTTCCACGGCTCGGATGCCGGCGTCGCCGAGCAGGCAGAGACCTTTGGCATGATCTCGGAAGAAAATGGCGGCGGCCCTTTCCTGTGGACCAGCGTCGCCGAGGAGCGCACCAAGCTGTGGAAGGCCAGGCATGATGCCTATTGGTCGTCGCTGACGCTGCGGCCAGGCGCCAAGGGCCTGTCGACCGACGTCTGCGTTCCGATCTCGCGTTTTGCCGAATGCGTCACCGAAACCGAGGCCGACATTGCCGAAATGGGGCTTGTCGCGCCGATCGTCGGCCATGCCGGCGACGGCAATTTCCACGTGCTGGTGCTGATGGACGTGAACGACCCGAAGGAAATCGCGCTGTCGGAAAAGTTCGTGGCCCGGCTCAACATGCGGGCCATCGCCATGGAGGGCACCTGCACGGGCGAGCATGGCATCGGCCAGGGCAAGATCGGCTTCCTGCGCCACGAGCTCGGCCACGGCGTCGACATCATGCGCACGATCAAGCAGGCGCTCGATCCGCTCGATATCATGAACCCGGGCAAGATCCTGCCGGCTGCCGAGTAGGCGCCGTCATAGACTCGTCTTGACCCCACCGCCAATCGGGCCGAGATTCCGTATGCTGGAGGTCCGGAAGAGGCGGGCAATCCAAGCGGAGGAGTGGTGTCATGGCGATTTCACGCAAGGAAGAAGCGCGCGCGCTGAGTGCCGACGAACACGAGCTGGTGGAGAAATCGCACCATCCGGCGGTCCAGGACCTTTCTGACGCCGATCTGTCCGGCCTCGTCAAACGCCTGCGGGAGCGGCGCGACAAGGCGCAGACCGAGGCGCATCGACGCCGGCGCGAAATCCGCGGCAAAGGCGCGCCCAAGGGCGCGGCTGCCTCGAAAGCCGACGGCGGCTCGCAGTTGAAGCTTGCGGTGCTGGCGATGGCCATGCGACGGTTGAATGGCGAGGTCGAACGGCGCCGGCAACTGGCGGCGCGCGTCTCATTGGTGGACAGCGCGCGCAAGGCGCTGGCCCTGAAGCAGAAAGCGCCGACGGACGGTCCAGCATTCAACGCGCGCACCGCGCACAAGGGCATGCGGGCCGTGGCAAACCAGAGGACGCCAAATCTGGTTCGGCCGGCCGAGCTCGGCCGACAACGCAAGGCGGCCAAGGTGGCGCAGGCAAAGCGCGACGCGCGTTGAATTCGCACTGGTGACGCCGATGATCGCGTGCTGGTCTCCGCAGCACGCCGATGCACGACAGACGCTTCTCCGCCGGCACCTGTCGATACGCTTTGACGCGGCGTGCGCCGTCTACCGAGTGGCCAACTTCTCTGGCGCTGCTTCGGCAAGCGCCTGCAGCACCGGCCGGGTGGGCGCGAAGAATGTCGTGCCGGTGTGAGGGGTGGAGAAATCAAGCAGCCGGTCATAGGCGCCGGGCGGGTCGCCGACATACATGCGCTGCAGCATCTTCTCGATCACCCAGAGATACCTCGAATAGCCGATGAAGTAAGTGCCGAATTCCCGCTGTCCCGGCCTGCCGAACGGCATGTTGTCGCGCAATATGTCGTATTCGTTGCCGTCGGCATCGACCACGGTGGCAAGCGACTTGTGCGATTTGCGCGGCGCGTCGTCGTCATCGATTTCGATATTGTCGATCTTGGTGCGGCCGATGATCGCTTCTTGCAAAGGCGTTGGAATTTCCGCCCAGGCGCCGAGATCGTGCAGATACTTCTGAACGACGACGTAGCTGCCGCCGGCGAACTCGGCGTCCTCGTCGCCGACCAGTGCCGAGGCGGGCAGGTCGAGGCCGGTTGGGTTGGCCGTGCCGTCGACAAAGCCGAGCAGGTCACGCGCGTCGAAATAGCGGAAGCCCGAGACTTCGTCGACGACGGTCACGCCGGGACCAAGCCTGTCCAGCAGGATACGCTCGAACTCGAAGCACATGTCGGGCCGCTCGGAGCGGATATGGAAGAGAAGGTCGCCCGGCGTCGTCGGCGCGGCGTGAACCGCTCCCTTGATCGGCGCGAACCGCTTCAACTCCGCCGGCCGCCGGCCGGGGCTGAGCCGATCCCAGAGGTCGCGGCCGATGCCGGCGATGCAGGATAGGCGCCCGCCAAGGTCGCGGAACCCGACGGTCTTGACCAGGTCGTCAAGGTCGCCGAGCACGGAACAAACCCTTGCGAGAACCGGCGGTTCATCGGCTATGGTGACGACAAGGAAAATCGCAGATTGCGAAAGCGGCGCATCGACGCTCTGCGCATCGATCGGCACACGGTCCCAGTTCTTCCCCGACATCCCCAATTCTCCGCTTTTCCAGGATTGTTTCAGACGATCCCGGATCGGAAAACGCCGCGACCGGAACAGGGCGAGGACGCCCAAAGCAAGGTATCGCGATCAAGAGCGACCGCGCAACATCGAACCCGGTCCATGGTTGTCGCCGACGACGATCGAATTGCCTCTTTATCGACACGCGGATGCAGGTAGAGTGCGGCTGATTTCAACCAAGCCGTTCGGAGCTGATGCTCGCACGCCTGTTCGTGATCTTCGGTGGCCTGTTCGTGCTGGTGCTGTGCGCGGCGCTGGTGGGGCCGTATTTTGTCGACTGGTCCGGCTATCGAGCGCAGTTCGAGCGCGAAGCGAGCGCCATTCTCGGCCGCAAGGTGACCGTGCAGGGCGCCGCCACGGCGCGCTTGTTGCCGTTTCCGTCGGTAACCTTCTCCAATGTCGCCGTTGCCGGCGGCCCCGCCGGCCAGCCGGCTATGACCGTCGAGACGTTTTCGATGGATGCGGAACTGGCGCCGTTCCTGCGTGGCGAGGTGCTGATTTTCGACATGCGGCTGGTGCGGCCGAAAGCGACGATCGACATCGCCGCCAATGGCACTGTCGACTGGGCGATGCGGCCGTCCTCGCCCTTCAACCTCAACCAGATATCGATCGAGAAGCTGACGGTGACGGAAGGGCAGATCGAGTTGCGTCATGCCGCCGGCGGACGCAGCCACATCATGTCCGAGATCAATTCGACCATTTCGGCCAAATCGCTGGCGGGCCCGTGGCGCATGGAGGGCACGCTGAGGTTCGACGGCCTGCGCACGACGGTTGCCGCCACCACCGGCAAGGTCGAAGCCAACGGCCAGATGCGGTTTCGGCTCAAGGCCGATCCCGACGCCTATCCGCTGGTCATCGAAACCGACGGCAATGCCGGCATCGTCAACGGAGCCGCCATCTACTCCGGACAGTTCAAGATTTCCGGCGCCGACAAGAACTCGGCCCAGTTGCGGGGCACCGATGGCGAGACGGTGAAGGTCGGCACCGGCAAGTCCGATCCCGGCTTTCGGGTCAACGGCAAGTTCGCGCTCGATCACCAGAAGCTCGGCATCGATGAATTCCGCTTCGAGACCGGGCCGCTCGACAATCCATATACCGCCGACGGCAAGGCCTCGGTCGATCTCGGGCAGAATCCAAGCTTCGCCATCGAGGCCAATGGCGCGCAGGTGCAGTTCGACGAGGCCGTGGGTGCGGCGGCAGGCGCCGGCTTGACACTGGATCAGCGCATTGCCGGACTGGAACAGGCCTTGCTCGACCTGCCTAAGCCGACCATTCCCGGAACGGTCGAGGTCAGGTTGCCGGCCGTCGTGGCCGGCGACACCACGGTTCGCGACGTTCATCTTTCCGCCGAACCGGTCGATGGCGGCTGGTCGGTGAAATCGCTTGCCGCGACACTGCCCGGCCGCGCCACGCTGGAGGCCGACGGCCTGCTCAGCGTCGAGAACCATTTCGGCTTCACCGGTTCGCTGCTGCTGGCCGTGGCGCAGCCTTCCGGCTTCGCTGCCTGGTTGTCGAAGGATGTCGACGAGGCGATCCGGCGCCTGCCCGCCGCCGGCTTCCGGGCCAGGGTCGATCTCTCCGAAAAGCGCCAGGCCTTCAGCGATCTCGAACTGGTCCTGGGCAAGGCGACGTTTTCCGGCCGCATCGATTCCAGCCAGCCCGACGACGCCAGGCCCTCGGTGCTGATGCGGCTGGAAGGCGGCGATCTCGATGTCGACGGGCTGGCGGCCTTCGCCTCGATCTTCATCAGCGACAAGGGCGCCAACCGATTTGCCGACCGCGACCTCGATTTCCAGATCAAGGCGGGACCGGTCAGTGCCGGAGGCTTGACCGCCGATACGGTCGACACCGCGCTCAGGCTGCGCGACGGGCTACTTGAGATCGACCGGCTGTCGGTGGGCGGGCTGGCTGGCGCGTCGATCAGCGCCACCGGCCGGATCAAGGATTTTCCGGCGAGCCCGACCGGCAAGCTCGACGCCTCCGTGGTCGCCGTAGACCTGAAGCCACTGATCGACGTGGCGGCGCAGCACTATGCCGACAATGCCGTGCTCAAGGGACTGGCTAGCCGCGCCGCAGCCTATCCCGACCTGTTCCAGGATTCACGCGTCGATCTTGTGGTGAGTGCCGCCGACAATGGCGACGGCACAACGGGGCTTGCGGTGAGTGGGCAAGGCAAGGCCGGCGGATCGTCCTTTTCCGCCTCGCTGTCGGGGAAGGGAGCGGTCGAGAAGCTTCTTGAAGCGCCTGTGGCGCTGACCTTCAATGCCAGGAACCCCGACGCCACCGCGCTGCTGGCACTTTACGGCTTGCCGGCGCTGCCGCTCGGCATGCTCGGCGAGGCAAGCACCGACATCCAGGCCAAGGGCACGCTGGGCGGCGGCCTGGCGACGAGCTTCAGCCTTGCCGGCAACGACTTCAACGCCGGTTTCGACGGCACCGTAGCCGACACACCGCAAGGTCCGGTCGCAAAGGGCAAGGTCAGCCTCGATGCGGCCGACATCGAGCCCTGGTTGATGACATCAGGCATAGGCCTGCCAGGCATGGGAACAGGCATGTCGACGTCGCTCACCGCGCAGGCCGATTACGGCAACGGCCTACTGGTGCTCTCCGGCCTCAATGCCGCCATCAACGAAGCTGCGGTGTCGGGTGACGTGAATATCGACGTCAAGGAGGGGATTGGCGGCAAGGATGGCGTGCCGCATCTGGCCGGCGCGCTGGCGCTCGACGAACTCGATCTCGACCCGATGGCGGTGGCGCTGTTCGGCGATTCCGCGTTCACGGACAAGAACGGAGACAATAAAGGCGGTGTGTGGCCGTCGGCTCCGTTCAGCCAGAAATCCAGCCTTCCGTTCACGGCCGATCTCGACTTGACCGCGGCTTCCCTCACCGCAGGACCATTCGCGACCGCCTATGACGCGGCCTTGTCGCTGAAGCTCGACCAGGAAGGCATCCGCGTGTCCGATCTCAGGGCGAAATTCCTTGGCGGTGCGCTGACCGGCCTGTTCGAATTGAAAAACAATGACGGCACCGGGCTTTTCACCGGCCAGATGAAGCTTGCGGACGCCGATTTGCCAGCCGTGCTGCCGAATGCCGGCATCGACGGCAAGGGGGATATCTCCGCGGCGTTTTCGACAAGCGGCAAATCGGTCGACGCGATGATCGCCGCTCTGTCGGGTTCGGGCACGGCGGCGCTGAAGGGCGTTACGGTCGCCGGCGTCAATCCCGATGCGTTCAACACCTTCCTCGCCAAGGCCGACGCGATCGGCCGCGATATCGATGCAGCCAAGACAGCCGGCTTCGCCCCTGCTATCGCGGCAGATGGGAGTTTCGCGGCAAAGGATACCGACATCGCCTTCACCATTGCAGGTGGCACGCTGCGGGCGCCGCCGATCAGCCTCGAAAATCCTTCGGCGACCTTGTCCGCCGACATCACGGCGGATCTCAATGCCGATACGGTCTCCGCCAAGGGCGCGGTCACCTACCGGCCCGGCGACGAAGCGCTCGTCGGTTCCGAGCCGGCGATGAATTTCAGCGTCGAGGGGCCGTTCGGCGCCGTCAAACGGCAGTTCGACAGCGAACCGCTGGCGCAATTCCTGACGCAGCGCGCGCTGGAGAAAGAGCAGCAGCGGGTCGAGGCGATGCAGGCCGCATTGCTGGAGAAGCAGCGGCTGCGGCGCGAAGTGCGTTACTACGCTGCGTTGCAGGACCAGCGCGACAAGGCGGCCGAGGAGCAGCGACAGCGGGAGGAGGCGGCGCGGCTGAAGGCCGAGGCCGACGCCAAGGCGAAAGCCGAGGCGGAAGCTCAGGCGCAGGCCGAAGCGGAGGCCAGGGCCAAGGCGGATGCCGAGGCAAAAGCCAAAGCCGAGGCGGATGCCAAGGCAAAGGCCGAGGAGGCGATGCGGACCGCCTCGCAGGAGAGGGCAAGGTTGGAAGCAGAGCGCAAGGGCGCCGAGCAGACGCCGAACCCGGAACCGGCGCCGCCGCCGGTGGCCAATGATAATCCGCCCCCGGCCAAACCGCAGTTCAATCCGTCTACGATCGACAATTTGCTGAAGTCTTTGCAGTAGGGCAGTAGGCAGGGGATTTGCCTCAATCGTTCAAAGAACGAGCAGTTCGGCGCTGTCGGCGACGTAGCGGGCGTGACGAAAATCGCGGATGGCGGCAAGCTTACCCTCCTGCCAGACCAGCAGGATGAAATAGGCTGGTCGCGCAACCGGATCGTTGCCGTCGTGAACGAGGATCACCGGCCTGTCCTCGACGAATCCCGGCACAAAACGCCAATCGTGAACGCGGGAATAGTTGTGAAAGTAGGTGGCCACTTCCTTGGGTCCGGTAAATCGCGTTCTGGCCACCAGCTCCAGGCGAACTTCATCGGCGAGCATGTCGCGCACGGCGTCGAAATCACGGGCGTTGAAGCGATCGATATAGGCTTCGAGCAACAGGCGTTCGGAGACGCTCAGCCTGGGAACCGGCCGATCCTCGGGCTCGGCGGCGAGCTGGCGCAAGCGGCCGCGGCCACGATGCAGCGCCGCCTTGACGGCCGGGACGCTGGTGTCCAGCGCGGTGCTGATTTCTTGCAGGGAATAACCCAGAACGTCCATCATGATGACGCTGCTTCGCTGCGCGACGGGCAGGCGCATGAAGGTGTGCAGGCCGGCGGCAGCGGCCTGACGGTCGAAGGTGGCGTTGGCCGGGTCGACGATCATGTCCGGATCCTCATCGGAAAAGGCCTTTTCGCGGGCTCGCCGGCGCAGAAAATCGAGTGCCGTGTTGTGCGCGATGCGGAACAGCCAGCCCTCCGGATTTGCGATCTGGCCGGCGTTCGGCAAAGCCTCGAACGCCTTGGCCAGAGCTTCCTGCAACACGTCCTCGCCGTCGAAGACGGAACCCGTCATGCGCGCACAATAGCGGTGCAGCTTTGGGCGCAATTCTCCAAACAGGCGTTCGATGAGCGCGCGGTGCTCGCCAGGAATGAGGATGTTCATACGCCCGCCGTTCTCTACATCGCTTGACCGCGCCTACTGGTCCAGCATCCGGTAACTGCCCACCACCGTCATCGCCTCGCGATGCGGAGGCTCGATGCAGCGATCCCTGATGCCGTTCTGAAAAGTCTCGAACGCCGCCAGCCCGGGAAGGGTGCCGGCCTGCTCCTCGGTTGCCGCTTCGACCAGATGGAAGAAGGTACCGTCGCTGGACCGCCATGTCATGTAGCGAAACCCTTCGGGCGATTTATCCCGCAATTCCTGGAACACGGCCTTGACCAGCCGCTCGTTCTCGTCGACCAGCTCCGGTTTGGTCCTGTAACGTATCAAATGGTGTTTCATCTTGCCCGTTCCTCTGGCGGCCCTGCACCCTGCAGGTCGCTCATGTCCGAGACGAAGCGGCGGAGCCAAAGGATTCGGGGTTTCCGGATTTTTTATGCGGCCCGTCATGTCCCATCTTCCCGATGGTAGCCGGGCTTCGCAAAGTTGAATGGACGACGGCGCGTTGCTGACGGCTGTCGCGATCTCATCGTGCGCTCGCCGTCGATCGACGACGCTATGTCGGGCCTCTGGTTGGACCAACAACGCCACAGCCCATGCGCGGCAGTTATTCGACCAGAATGCGCGCTTCCCTCGCGGCTTCGACAAAAGCATCCCTGGCGGTATCGGCCGATACGCCGCCGTTCATGGCCTGCCGGCACGCCCGCAGCGCAGCCTTATGCTTGATGCTTCCCGCATCGCGCCAGTGATTGGCAAGAAGGTCGAGGGCTTGTTCGGCATTGGACAGATGTCGAACGTCGCCGGAAACGCCTGTGGAAACCGGGACTGCCTTGGAAAACCAGATGTTGTACATGGCATAGCCTCCATTCAGCTGGGTTAACGAACTTATTTCTGAAGCGTATCGCGGTCCTTTCGGGCGAGCACGCTCCTCAGCATGGGTTCGATGCGGGAAAGCTCGTCGAGATGCACGGCCGACAAGTCGGCGAGGCAGGCATCGGCCCGCTCGGTCAGTTGCAGCAGCACCTTGCGCTGGTCGTCCTTGTCCTGATCCCTGACGATCAGCCCGGCCTCGCACAGGCGGTTGACCAGTTCGACGGCACTATGGTGACGGATGCGCAAGCGTTCGGCGAGGTCGCCGATGGCTACCGGGCCTCCGCCCGGAAAACCCTTTATGGCGAGCAGTGCCTGGTGCTGGCGCGTGGTGAGACCGGCGTCTTCCGCCTGTAGCTGGCTGAATTCCAGAAAGCGGCGGATCAGGTAGCGGAACTCGGACAGCCGCTGGTAGTCGGCCTGGCTGATGGCGGAGCGGGGTTTTTGCGGATGCGACATATCAGACATGTGTTGTCATTCCGGCCAAAGCTCAAACGATTTCGGGCCATGCCTGCTTGAATATTTATATCGTATTACGATACATAGCCGCCGGCAAAGCCGATTTGGCGGTTTGCCTATCCTCCAAGAGCGGCACGCCGACGGAAAGCAGGCAGGCAATGAAGACCGAACATGGCACTCCCGGACATCTGCGCGATTTTACCACCGACGCCAGGGTGCTGCTGATCGCGGCCATTGCCGTGGTGGTGGCGACGGCCGGGCTGTTTGCCGGCATCATCCTGCTGAAATTGATCCGGCTCGCCACCAATGTCGCCTATTTCGGTCAATTCACGCTTGCCGATTTGAAGCTGGAGGACACTCCGCTTGGATATGCCGCCGTCGCCGTGCCGGTGATCGGCGCGCTGATCATCGGCCTGATGGCGCGCTACGGCAGCGAGAAGATCCGTGGCCACGGCATTCCCGAAGCGATCGAAGCGATCCTGCTCGGGCGCTCGCGACTGGACGCCAAGGTCGCAGTGCTGAAGCCGCTGTCGTCGGCGATCTCGATCGGCTCCGGTGGACCGTTCGGCGCCGAGGGCCCAATTATCATGACCGGCGGCGCCATCGGCTCGCTAATCGCGCAGATGCTGCCGGTCAGCGACAATGAGCGCAAGACGCTGCTGGTGGCGGGCGCCGCTGCGGGCATGACCACCGTGTTCGGAACGCCGATCGCCGCCATCATGCTGGCGGTGGAACTGCTTCTGTTCGAATGGACGCCGCGCAGCTTCATTCCGGTGGCGGTGGCTGCCATCGTGGCGGAGGTCGAGCGCACCATGCTGCACATGCCGGGACCGATCTTTCCGTTTCAGGGCGGCATGGCGATTTCCTTTGCCGGTCTTGGCGGCTGGGTCCTGATCGGCGTTGCCGCGGGCCTCCTGTCCGCCTTGCTGACGCAGATGGTCTATGCCTGCGAGGATGGTTTCCAGAAGCTGCCGATCCACTGGATGTGGTGGCCGATGCTCGGCGGCCTCGTCGTCGGCATTGGCGGCCTGATCGAGCCGCAGGCGCTCGGCGTCGGCTACGACAACATATCGAACATGCTGGACGGCCGTACGATCGCGACGGCGGCACTCCTGCTGTTGGTGGTAAAAGCCGTCATCTGGTCGGTGGCGCTGGGCTCGGGAACGTCGGGCGGCGTGCTGGCACCACTGCTGATCATGGGCGGCGCGATGGGCGCGGTGCTCGCCGGCTTCCTGCCGGCGGCCGATCCCGGCTTCTGGGCACTGCTGGCGATGGCGGCGACCATGGGCGGTACGATGCGCGCGCCGCTGACGGCGACCTTCTTCGCGGTCGAATTGACCGGCAACACGCATGTGCTGGTGCCACTGATCGCGGCTTGCGCCGCCGCCCATGCGGTGACTGTGCTTTTGATGAAACGTTCCATCCTGACCGAGAAGATCGCCAGGCGAGGGCATCATCTGGTGCGCGAATACCGGGTCGATCCGTTCGCGCTGACCAGGGTGCACGAAGTGATGACCACGGAGGTCCAAAGCGTGCCGGCGACGATGACGCTGCATGGCGCAGCGGCATTCCTGACCGCGCCGGAGACGCGTCATCCGAGCTTCCCGGTCATTGACGGCAACAGGCAGGTGCTCGGCCTTATCGACCCACCGGCGATCCTGCGCTGGCGGCGCGCCGGCAAACACCGCACGACGACGCTCGGCGACTTGCTGGCTGGGAGCAAGGTGACGCTTGCCTATCCCGATGAATATCTGGAAGGCCTGTCGGACAAGCTCTTGATGGCCAACGTGTCGCATCTGCCGGTCGTGGCCCGCGACGACGGAACGCTGGTCGGTTACGTCGGCTGGAAGGACCTGATGCGCGTCAGATCCAGGAAGCAGGCGGAAGAGCGCGATCGCACGGCCCTGCTGGGGTTCGGCACCCGCCGCGGGAAACAGGAAAGCGCTGTCTGACGGAGCCTGGCATCAGGCGCGGCCGCGCTTCGCCCAGGCCAGTACATGGATCCGGAGCGCCGAGGACAGATTGGTGTCTCGTGGCCGGTTTTCGTCGACTTCCGCGACCAGCGCGGCAAGGGTCAGATTGCGCGCGATGGCGATAGCGACAAGGTCGTCAAAAAAGGGCTTTTCGAGCGAATAGCTGGTGCGGTGGCCGCGGATCGTCACCGAGCGCTTTTCGACCGGGCTCACCTGAAGCTCATTTGGGGTCCGGATCGGGCGACGGTTGACGCCGATGGCCCGCGACGAAGGACTCAGCCTTTTCGGCAACCAGGCGGTCGCGTTCCTTCTCTGCCCCGGAGCGGCCGTACAGGGCGCGGTTCTGGCTGGCAGTGCGCTCCTTCTCCAGCCTTGCCTTCTGCTTGCGAGCCTGGCGCAGATTGACGATGTCGGCCATGACGCGCGACCCGAAGGCTTATTTCTTGCGGAAGGCGTCGAGCGAGACGACTTCGGCGCCCTTGGCGGCATCGGCATCGGCCGCCTTCTTCTCGGGTTCGGCGGTCTTCTTCTCCGCCTTCGGCTTTTTCTCGGAGACGATGGCGAGCGGTTCGGACGCCGGCTGGGAAGCTGGCTCGTCATCCGACTGGCCTTCGGTCTTGACGTCGAATTCGAGTTCGAAGTTGACCGACGGATCGTAGAAGCCGCGCACCGCCGAGAACGGGATTTCGAGTTTTTCCGGCACGTCCGAGAAGGAGAGCCCGACCTCGAAACCGGTCTCGGTGACCTTAAGGTCCCAATACTGGAACTGGATGACAATGGTCATCTGCTCCGGATAGCGCTCGCGCAGCCGCGACGACACGCGCACGCCCGGCGCGCCGGTCAGGAAGGTGATGAAGAAATGATGATTGCCGGGGAGGCCGGTGCGCGCGACTTCCGCCAGGACCTTGCGCATGACGCCGCGCAACGCCTCCTGGGCCAGAATGTCATAGCGTATGTGGTCGTCGGCCATGTGGCGGTCGGGTTCCGTTGAATCGTCCGCATAGCTGTAATCAAGCTTGAGCGCGGCGTAAACCGCATATAGACGCGCCGCCGTGTCGAAGCGAGGACGATTGCCGAGATTTGATCGGCGAAGCCGGCTTGCGTCACGCGCAATGCTATGCGTTGGCCAGTGCGGTCTGCTTTTTGACGGTCGGGGAGGGGCGCTTGCCGAAAGCGCGCAGGAAGGTGCGCACGCCATTTGTCGCCGATTGCACGACCTCGTCCTCGGCCGGGGTGCCGCCGAGCATGAAAGTCGTCTGCAATTCAGCATTAACGAGGCCGAGGAACTGCCGCGCCGCGACGTCGGGGTCGTCGATCGCGAGGTAACCGCCATAGGCAAGGCGAGCGAAGCGGGCGGCGATTGCTGGCCAGGTCCGCCCCGGACCCTGTTCGCGCCATTCGGCGAACAATTCAGGGTAGCGCTCGCCTTCGGTCTGGATCAGCTTGCGCAGGAATTTTCCGTCGCGGTTGCAGATGCAGTTCTGGTTGAGGCGCACCGCAAAGCCGATCAGATCCGCTTCCAGATCCCTCGGCTGGTCCGGGAACGTGGCGATGGTGGCGAAGATGCCGGCATTGCAGCGCTCGGTGAGGTCGCGGACTACGGCGATGAAGAGCTTTTCCTTGTCGCCATGGTGGTTATAGACGGTCTGACGCGACACACCCGCCTCGGCAGCGATCAGGTCGATATTGGCGCCGGCAAAGCCTTCGCGGCAGAACACGGAAGCGGCGGCGTCGACCACCGAGATGCGCTTGGCCTCGTGGCTTCGTGGCGGGAAACTGTCAGGAGAAACGCCCGGTCTCATGAAAATCTATATAGAGGTGATTGACGATTTAGACAAGACTGTCTAAATTTGTGGACACGATATAAGGGGTTCCCCTCTGGACACGCGAACAATTCGCACTCGGAGAGTCGGAATCCCACGGGATCGAACGTCCTGGGGTTAGACGTCGCCTTGCGGCGACAACCAGATTCGAAAGAAGCCAACATCATGAGTTCCAAATTCCTCCGCATCGCGGTCGTGCTCGGCCTGTTGTCCGCCATCGGCCCCTTCGCCATCGATATGTATCTTCCCGCATTGCCGTCGATCGGCGCTGATCTCAATGCCGGCACCGCAGCCGTGCAGATGAGCCTTTTGATCTTCTTCCTGTCGATGGGCTTCGGCCAGATCGTCGTAGGGCCGATCTCCGATATGGTCGGACGCAAGCTGCCGCTCTATGGCGGTCTTGCGCTGTTCATGGTCGGCGGCATCGGTTCGGCATTGGCGCCGACCATCGAATGGCTGATCGCCTTCCGTTTCTTGCAGGGCCTTGGCGCCAGCGCCGGCATGGCCATTCCGCGCGCGATCGTGCGCGACCTGCACACTGGCAACGAAGCCGCCAAGCTGATGTCGTTGCTGATGCTGGTGTTCTCGGTATCGCCGATCCTGGCGCCGCTGACCGGCAGCCAGATCATCGAGAGTTTCGGCTGGCGCGCCGTGTTCTGGACCGTGACGGCCGCAGCGGTGCTAGCAACCATCCTGCTCGCGACCTCGCTCAAGGAGACGCGGCCGGCTGAAGAACGCGCCGGTTCTTCCTTTGGCACCGCCCTTTCAGGCTACCGTTTCCTGATGGGCGACCGCAACTTCCTCGGTCTGGTGGCGATCGCGGGCTTCGGCATTGCGAGCTTCTTCGTCTACCTGTCGAGCTCGTCCTTCATCCTGATCGACCATTACGGCCTGTCGCCTTCGGTCTATAGCGTGTTCTTTTCGATCAATGCCGTCGCCTTCATCGGCATGTCGCAACTCACGGGCCTGCTTTCCGAGCGTTTCGGGCTCAAGCGGGTGGTGTGGGTGGCGGTGACCGGCTACGCCACCACGATGGTGGCCCTGTTCGCGATCATGGCTTCCGGCGTGGACCGGCTGGATATGATGGCGGCGCTGCTGTTCGTCGGCTACGGCTTCCTCGGCCTGGTCATTCCGACCACCTCGGTATTGGCCATGGAGGAGCATGGCGAGATTGCCGGCACGGCTTCGGCGCTGATGGGCACGCTGCACTTCGCCATCGGTGCGCTCGCCATGGGGATCGCCGGCATCTTCTTCGACGGCACACCGTTGCCGATGGTCGCCGGTATCACGCTCTGCGCGGTGATCTCTTTCACCCTGGCCAAGATCACCCTCGGCCGTTCGCGCGAGGCGGTTGAAGCGCCGGCGGAGTAGGCAATCGTCAATAAATTGAAAGAGGCCGGGCCGATCCCGGCCTTTTTTATGCCAATCCCGCTTCGTCCAGCACGAAGCGCAGCCGTGTCTCGACAGACGCCAGGGGCAGTCGTACCAGTTCATAACCGAGTTCGGCGTAGACGCCGACCAACGCGTGATAGGTGCGCTCGGCTTCGTCGAGCGTCTGCTTGCGCTCTTCATCCTGCGTGAAGATTTCGGGCCAGGGCGGGGCAACGAAGACACGGGGGTTGTAGCGGAAACGCTTCGCTGCGATGCCGACGTGATCGGGCACCGGCAGGCCGCCGAGGCGGAGATAGCCCAGCGTGTCAGCCACGCCACGATCGAAGAAGACCGGTCCCTCCTGTTCCATCGCGGCTTGGTACGAGCGCATCTCCCAGGACAGCATCAATTCGGCAAACAATGCGCGATCGCTCCAGGGCAAAGCGGGGCTGCCAATGGCGGACTGGTCGCGAATGATGCCGCGTCCGGCCTCGACCGAGGTGGCGAACCCTGCACGGCGCAAGCCTTCGATCAGTGTGGTCTTGCCGGAGCCCGGACCGCCGGTCAGCACGAAGAATCGGTCGGAATTGTTTTGCATTTTTACCCATGTCGAAGGAGGCATGCGGCTCCACTGCGTCGCCTCCCATGGGCCGAACGAAGTCTGGCTGGCGCGAGGAGCCGTTGCGCGTGATGCAGATGAAAAAGGGGGAGAAGTGGAGGTTTCTGTTGCCAGGTACCTCCGAACCCCGCCTAGAAGTGCGAACCCCTAGGGCTTGATTTGAAGCTATCGCACTGCATTAAGCAGCGAGACGTGCTTCCGCATAGTTGTCGTTGGCAACTATAAGTTTAGCCCGATGACGGTGGTACAATGCCGGGCAAAAGTACGATCTTTACACCTTCGTCGATCCTATTTCGCCCCCAGCAAAAGCCGCTCCGTCTTCCAGAGCGGTTTTTGGTGGAGGCGCCGGGTACCGCCCCCGGGTCCGAACGGCTTATTTCATCGCCAGTTTATCGCCATAGTCGGTCAAGCCGACGAAGCGAATATAGGGGTCCGTCGCCAGAAATGAAAGACCGCAATGGTGCTTTGTCCCTGTGTCAAAATGCGACGCGGCAGGGTTGACTTGGGAACGGTCTCAACCGAAGCTTTGCCGCGGTGAGGAGTTACCGACAGAGCGCACGAGTTGCGGAGCGCGCCACAGCCCTCATCGATCGGATCCGTGGCGCCGACGAGGGGAATTTTGATGGCCGACTATCTTGCAGACGTGAAGAAATACGACGCCGCGGCGAGTGCCGAAACTGTCGAGAAGATTGTGAAGCATCTGGGCATTGCGCTCAGGAACCGCGATTCCTCGCTGGTGTCCTGCACCGATCCCAAAGAACTCGAGCGAGTCCGGGAAAACTGGGTCGGCAAGAAGCTCGGCGTCGCTGATGCAGCGAAGGCAGATGCTGCGATCGAGAAGACCTGCAAGGCGATGGCCGCAGACAACACCAAGAATCGGGTGACTTTTTACTACCTCGTTGCCAAGGACCTGGGAAAGCTCGGTTCGCTCTGAGAATTCCGTGCTCGCGCGGCTGCTGAGGCGCGCCGTTGCTTTGTAATGGGCACGCCTGGTGCTGCCCCTCATCTGGCTGCCGCCATCTTCTCCCCGTATAGAGACGGGGAGAAGCACGCTGCCACCGATGGTTTGGCCAATTGCCGGCGTTGCAAGACGGACGCCGAGGCTGCGGTCAGTTGCTTGGAGGCCGGCGCGGACGCCGAAACAGTGATGAGGCAAGCGCCGCCTGCACCGTTTTGATGTGTTCGCCCGCCTGTCTAGCAGCTATAATGCTCGCACGATCGAATCGAGCCGAACCGATGCGCCAGTATCTCGACCTTCTGCAGCACGTGCTGGACCACGGCGCCGACCGCGGCGACCGCACGGGCACGGGAACGCGCTCCGTCTTCGGCTACCAGATGCGCTTCGACCTGGCGCGCGGCTTTCCCGCCACCACCACCAAGAAGCTGCATCTGAAATCGATCATTCATGAGCTTCTGTGGTTCCTGGCCGGCGAAACCAATATCAAATATCTGACCGACCATGGCGTTTCCATCTGGGACGAATGGGCTGACGAGAATGGCGATCTTGGCCCCGTCTATGGCAAGCAGTGGCGTTCCTGGCCGGACGGCCATGGCGGGTCGATCGATCAGATAACCAATCTTGTGAAAGAGATACGCCGCAATCCTCAATCGCGGCGGCTGATCGTTTCGGCCTGGAATCCGGCCGAGGTGGAGGCGATGGCGTTGCCGCCGTGCCATTGTCTGTTTCAGTTCTACGTCTCGGAAGGCCGGCTTTCCTGCCAGCTTTACCAGCGTTCCGGCGACATCTTCCTCGGCGTGCCGTTCAACGTCGCCTCCTACGCCCTGCTGACGCTGATGGTGGCGCAGGTGACCGGCCTGAAGCCCGGCGATTTCATCCACACGCTCGGCGACGCGCATCTCTATTCGAACCATTTCGAGCAGGCGCGCGAGCAGCTGCGGCGCACGCCAAGAACGCTGCCGACCATGTGGATCAACCCTGAAGTGAAGGATCTCTTCGCCTTCCGCTTCGAGGATTTCCGGCTGGAAAACTATGTCGCCGACGCGACGATCAAGGCGCCGATCGCGGTCTGAACCGCCGGCGCAACCCTTGCCGACGTGACGCATCGAGGCCGTGACGACGGCGCCGTCAATGTCGATCCTGACAGGCGAGGCGGTCGGCCTTTGCATCTTCTTGTGACGTCTTCTTCTGCCTTTCGCTGTATCCGTGCTGGTCTATCGCTGGTCGCGATGACGCCGCGCATTCAATGGCCACGCTGGGCGAAAAACCTTTCCTTGTTATATTCATCCGGATATATCGGATGGCAGGCTTCGAGCAGGCCGGATGTCAACTCAGGGAGAGTTTCATGACGCGCAATGGTTTTGCAGTGGCGGCTGTCGCCATTGGCGGCTTCGCAGCGGCGTGGACGGCAGCAGTGCCGGCGGCGCGCGCGCAAGACGAGGTCGTGGTGTTTGCGGCCGCCAGCCTCAAGGACGCGCTCGACGCGGTCAACAAGGCCTGCGCGGCTGATGTCGGCGAAGCGGCGACCATCTCCTACGCGGCGAGTTCGGCGCTCGCCAAGCAGATCGAAAGCGGCGCGCCGGCGGACGTCTTCATCTCGGCCGATCTCGACTGGATGAAGTATCTTTCCGATAGGAAGCTGACCAAGCCCGATACCGAAGTGAAGCTGCTCGGCAACCGGATCGTGCTGGTGGCGCCGAAGGATTCGGGCGTTGAAGCCAAGATCGAAAAGGGTTTTGATCTGGCCAAGCTGGTCGGCGACGGCAAGCTCGCCATGGGCGACTTCAAGGCTGTGCCGGCCGGCAAATACGGCAAGGCCGCACTTGAATCGCTCGGCGTCTGGTCCTCGGTCGAGGGCAAGGTGGCGCAGGCCGAGAATGTGCGGGCGGCACTCAAGCTGGTCTCGACGGGCGAAGCGGCTCTCGGCATCGTCTACGCCACGGACGCGCATGCAGAAAAGGGCGTCAAGGTGGTTGGTATTTTCCCCGAGGATTCGCATCCGCCGATCATCTATCCGGTTGCCCAGACGGCGGATTCGAAGGACAAGGACACGCCTGCCTTCCTGAAGTGCCTGCGGACGGCAAAGGCATCGGATCTATTCAAGGAGCAGGGTTTCACGGTCCTTGCGCCCGTCAACTAGGATAGCCACCTGCGCATGAACTGGCTGCTGGACCTCACTCCCGACGAATGGAATGCGGTCCGGCTGTCCATCAAGGTGGCGACAGTGGCGATGATCGCCAGCCTGCCGCCAGGCATAGCGATAGCGCTGCTCCTGGCGCGCGGCCGCTTCTGGGGCAAGACGCTGCTCAATGGGCTGGTGCATCTGCCGCTGATCCTGCCGCCCGTGGTGACCGGCTATCTCCTGCTTCTGACCTTCGGCAAGCGCGGGCCGGCCGGCGCATTCCTGGCCGAGCATTTCGGCATCGTCTTTTCCTTTCGCTGGACGGGTGCGGCTCTTGCCTGCGGCGTCATGGGTTTTCCGCTGATGGTGCGGGCGATCCGATTGTCGATCGAGGCCGTCGACCGCAAGATGGAGGCGGCGGCCGGAACGCTCGGCGCCAGCCCGCCATGGGTGTTCGGCACCATCACCTTGCCGCTGATCCTGCCCGGGCTGATCGCCGGCGCCATCCTCTCCTTCGCCAAGGCGATGGGCGAGTTCGGAGCGACGATCACCTTCGTCTCCAACATCCCGAACGAGACGCAGACGCTGCCGTCGGCAATCTACACGTTCACCCAGGTGCCGGGCGGCGATGCCGGCGCGCTTCGGCTGACGCTGATCTCGATCGTCATCTCGATGGCTGCCCTGGTGGCCTCGGAAGTGTTGGCGCGGCGCGTCGGCCGGCGGATGGACATCGAATGACGGTCCTTGTCGATATCCGCCATCGGCTCGGCGATTTCCCCCTCGACATCCGATTCGAGAGCGCCGGGCGGCTGACGGCGCTGTTCGGGCCCTCTGGCTCGGGCAAGACGACGCTGATCAATATGATTGCCGGGCTGATCCGGCCCGACCAGGGACGCATCGAGGTCGATGGCCGTGTGCTGGTCGACACGGCCAAGGGCATTTTCGTGCCGAAGCACAGGCGCCGGATCGGCATGGTGTTCCAGGATGCGCGTCTGTTTCCGCATATGAGCGTGGCGAGCAATTTGCGCTATGGCCGCTGGTTCACGCCGGCGGCGGAGCGTTATGCCGAGATCGACGCCGTCGTCGAATTGCTCGGCATCGAGCCGCTGCTGGCGCGGCGGCCGGCAAAGCTCTCGGGCGGCGAGAGGCAGCGCGTCGCGATCGGCCGGGCGCTGCTCGCCAGCCCCCGGCTGTTGCTGATGGACGAGCCGCTGGCCTCGCTCGACGAGGCGCGCAAGGCCGAAATCCTGCCCTATGTCGAGCGCCTGCGCGACGAGACGAAGATCCCGATCGTCTATGTCAGCCATTCGATCGCCGAGGTGGCGCGGTTGGCGAGCGAGGTGGTGATGCTGGCGCAAGGCAAGCTTGCCGCCAGCGGCCCGACCACGGCTGTCATGCAAAGGCTGGACCTTCTGCCGGCGGAGGAGCGCGGCGAGGGCGGCGCGGTGCTGGACACCAGCGTACTGCAGCATGACGAGGTTTTCGGCATGACGGTGCTTGGCTCGAACGCCGGCGAGATACGTGTGCCCAAGCTGGCGGCGACGGTGGGCGCGCCGGTGCGCATACGCATCCGCGCTCGCGACGTCATGATCGCCACCGAACGGCCTTCGGGTCTCAGCGCGCTCAACATCCTGGCCGGCACGATCGTCGCGATCAGGCCGGGCGAGGGGCCGACGGTCGAGATCGGTATCGACTGCAACGGCGCGACCGTGCTGGCACGGGTCACCGAACAGTCGCGGCAGGTTCTGAAGCTGCGGCTCGGTGTACAGGTCTTCGCCGTGATCAAGACGGTGAGTTTCGACCAGGCGAACACCGGGGGCGGGCTCCCCGCGGAGGCGGATGGCTGAGACGGCGAGTGGGTCTTTGCGCTATATCTATTTGGAATAGCGATGCCGCCAAAGACGCTCTAACATGGCGGGCGTGATCGCGGAGGAAGAAAATGCCGTCGCTGAGCTTGCGGATAAACCTCGACCCCGACGGGCGCATCGGGCCGGGCAAGATTGAATTGCTGGAGCAGATCGCCGCCTTCGGTTCGATCTCGGCCGCCGCGCGCGGCATGGAGATGTCCTACAAGCATGCGTGGGACCTGGTCGAGGACATGAACCGGGTGTTCGGCAAGCCGCTGGTGGCCGCGCAGACCGGCGGCCGCAAGGGCGGCGGCGCGCAACTGACGGCGGTGGGCCTGGCCGTAGTCAGCCGTTTCCGCGCCATCGAACGCGCGGCGGCTTCGGCGGCCGCAACGCATATGGAAGCGTTGCAGGCGGAGATTGAGGCGGGGTAGAATTAGGCAGTAGGGCAGTAGGGCAGTCCAACTCGGGCGCGTTGGAATTTTACTCCCCTCCCTTCCGCAGCAAATAGGTGTCCATGATCCAGCCCTTCTTCCGGCGGGCTTCCTCGCGGATTTTTTCAATTTCGGCGCCGACGTCGCCGAGGCGGCCGGAGACGATGATTTCGTCCGGCGTGCCGAGATAGGCGCCCCATTGGATGAAAAGATCCTGGTCGGCGAGCGTGTTGAAGGCGCATTTGCCGTCAAGCATGACGACGGCGCTTCCGGCATTTTTCGGCATGCCTTCTTCCGTCAACCGGCGGCCGGTGGTGATCAGGATAGAATCGCCGATGCGGTTCAGCGCTGTCGCGTGGCTGGCGGCGAGCGCCTGGATGGCGGTGATGCCGGGAATAACCTCCAGTTCGAAGGCGACGTTGCCCCTGAGGCGTACGCGCTCCAGGATGCGCAGCGCGCTGTCGTAGAGCGAGGGGTCGCCCCAGATCAGGAAGGCGCCGCAACCATCTTCGGCGATCTCTTCGCGGATCAGGTCTTCATAGATGGCGGCGATTGCCTCGTGCCAGTCATCGACCGTCGAGCGATAGGAAGGCGCTGGTTCGGCCCGCACGGGCACGTCGAATTGCACGCGGCGTGAGTTCGGGTTGGTGACGAAACGGTCGCAGATGTGACGGCGCAGTTCGGCAAGATCGTTCTTCTTCGCACCCTTGTCGGGGATGAACAGCACGTCGGCCCGATTGAGGCCGTCTATGGCCTGCACGGTCATATGGTCGGGATTGCCGGCGCCGATGCCGATGACGAGAACCTTGCGCATGAAGCGAACTCCTGCCCGATCGCAACCCTTTAGTCCAGACTGGCGTGGTGCAATGCGGAAGGGCTTTGAAACGCCACGTTGAAACCGCTAGGGTCATCGCGACATTCTCGCCGAGGGGCTTTCATGTTGCGATATGTTCTGACCGCGGTGCTGGCCTTGTCGGCTGCCCCCGCGTTCGCCAATGATTCTGTTGCCGAGCTCGGCACCGGCGGCCTAGTCCTATCGCGCAGCGATGCCGTGGCGATGCAGAGCGAGGACCTCTTCATATCGCCGGAAAAGGTGACCGTGGATTACGTCTTCCACAACAACACCGACAAGGACGTCGAGGCGATCGTCGCCTTCCCAATGCCCGACATCTCCGGCGATCCCGAGGAGATGCCGGCGATCCCCGAAAACCAGAGCGACAATTTCCTCGGCTTCGAGGTGACGATCGACGGCGTGGCGGCAAAGCCTGAGCTCGAGCAGAAGGCGTTCGCGCTCGGCATCGACATCGGTGCCGACCTGAAGGCGCAGAACGTGTCTTTCAACCCATTCGGTGAAGCGGCAAAGGCGGCGCTCGCGAAGCTGCCGCAAACGGTGGCCGACGATTGGGTCACCCGCGGCATCATCATCGAGGGTACTGTCGATGACGGCGCTGGCGCGAAACCCAATTATGCACCGTTCTGGCAATTGCGCTCGACCTATTGGTGGCGCTCGACCTTTCCGGCCAACAAGGACGTCCACGTTTCCCACCGCTACAAACCGAGCGTCGGCGGCACCTCGTCGGTCAGCTTCTTCTACGACGGCAAGTTCCAGGGACAGTACGCCGCCTACAAGTCCCGCTACTGCATGGACGACACGTTCGAGAACGCAGTGCGCAAGGCTGCCAAGAACGATCCCGACGGCTATCCAAAATATTACGAGAGCCGCATCGCCTACATCCTGACCACCGGCGGCAACTGGGCGGCCGGCAGCATCGGCAAGTTCAAGCTGACCGTCGACAAGGGCAATCCCAAAGCCCTGGTCTCGTTCTGCGGCGACAATGTCAGGAAGGTCGGGCCGACGAGTTTCGAGATGACGGCTGAGGACTTCTATCCAGAGCGCGACATCGACATCCTTATCCTCGATCCAACGGACGGCGGCGGGAGTGGCAACTGATGGATGCCGCCGCCTACGTTGCCACTGCAGAGAACGGGGTGACCGGCCGCGCTCAATCCAATTGCGGCGCTTCGTCACTGGCGCAGTCCGAATTGATAGGACATAGAGGTCCAATCTCATCGAGGTTGACGGCGTTTTCCCGAGCCTACGACTATTGAGTGTGGGGGACGGCCATTGGTAGCGAAAAGAGTTCAGATGCCTTCCGCAACGTCAATCGTTGCCAGGAGTTACCCCGACCATGTCATCGGAATCGAGAACAAGTTACCTTGGCATCTAAGTACCGATCTTCGGTTTTTTAGGAAAAGAACCGAGGGGCACGCCATAATTATGGGCAGAAGAACGTTCGAATCGATTGGTCGGCCGCTTCCTAAGCGGGAGAATATTGTTCTCTCTCGTACGCCATTAGCGGATGCTCGGGGAATAAAGTGGGCCAAAGATATAGAGACGGCCCTCCTTCTGGCGGACGTTTATTCGATTTGTAATTTTAGAAAGCAGTTCTTTGTAATCGGCGGAGAACGTATATATGGGGAATTTCAAAAGTACATAAATAAGGTTTATTTGACGGAAGTTTTTGCTAGAATTAATGGAGACGCGAAGTTCGACTGGGAATTTGATCAGAAGCATTGGAGGTTTTTCAAGGAAAGAGAATATCCCCGGTCTGATGTTGACGATCATCCGTTTCGTATTACCACACTGCTGCGGTTAAAGCCCGTGCATCGGTACGAAACGACAGACAATTTGTTGCGTGCTGACCCTGAGGTGGCTTCGTTCTTAGACAGATACTCGTCGATGATTGCGCGCTCGGAGATGCATTCCGCTGAAGAGGAGCAGTTATCCCTGTTCTGACGTGCCAGAGAAAAGGGGCATCGCGTTGAAAGCATGCCGTGGCGTCCCTATAGAAGAACAAGACTGGATTTGCGCCGTAATTCCGGCGCTTGAGGGAATTCCAAGCGAAAGGACATTCATGCCCTGGAACGACAAAGGTGGCGGTGGCGGCGGCCCGTGGGGCGGCGGCAACAATCAGGGACCCTGGGGGCAGGGACCGAAGGGGCCAAGCGGACCGCAAGGCTCGCCTCCCGACCTCGAGGACATCATCCGCCGCGGCCAGGACAGGCTGCGGCGTGCGCTGCCCGGCGGTGGCGGCGCCAGTCCGGCCATATTCGGCCTGATCGGCGCCGCGCTGGTCGTGCTATGGGCGTTCCAGGCAATCTATACCGTGCAGCCCGACGAGGTCGCGGTCGAGCTGCGCTTCGGCAAGCCGAAGGCCGAACTGTCGCAGCCCGGACTGCATTTCCACTGGTGGCCTCTCGAAACCGTCGAAACGGCCAAGATTTCCGAGCAGCTCGTCGACATTGGCGGCGGCGCGTCCAGCGGCAACACGTCGGGGCTGATGCTTTCGGGCGACCAGAACATCGTCAACGTGCAGTTCTCGGTCGCCTATCAGGTCTCCGATCCCCGCGCCTATCTGTTCGACGTCTCCGACCCGGACGGCATGCTGCGGCAGGTCGCCGAAAGCGCGATGCGCGAGGCCGTCGGCCGCAGGCCGGCGCAGGACATCTTCCGTGACGACCGCCAGGGCATAGCGGCTTCGGTGCGCGAGATCATCCAGACCACGCTTGACGGCTACAAGGCCGGGCTTCAGGTCAACGCCATCTCGATCGAGGACGCGGCGCCGCCGCGTGAGGTCGCCGACGCCTTCGACGAGGTGCAGCGCGCCGAGCAGGACGAGGATAAGTTCGTCGAGCAGGCCAACCAGTACTCCAACCAGAAGCTCGGCCAGGCTCGCGGCGAGGCCGCACAGGTCCGCGAAGACGCGGCCGCCTACAAGAACCGGGTGGTGCAGGAGGCCGAAGGTGAGGCCCAGCGTTTCATCTCCGTCTATGACGAATATGCCAAGGCGCCCGACGTGACGCGCAAGCGGCTTTACCTGGAAACGATGGAGAAGGTGCTGAAGGACTCCGGCAAGGTGATTGTCGAGCAAGGCAACGGGCAGGGGGTTGTCCCCTATCTGCCGCTGCCGGCATTGCAGCAGAAAGCGCCGGCTCCGGCCCCCCTTGGCGCGACGACGGGAGGTAACCAGTGATGGCCAACCGTCTCCCCGTCATCGTCGTCATCGCGGCGGTCATCCTGTTTCTGCTCTATTCGTCGGTCTTCGTGGTGAATGCGCGCCAGCAGGCGCTGGTGCTGAGGTTCGGCGAGATCGTCGACGTCAAGACCGAACCCGGCATCTACTTCAAGGCGCCGTTCTCGTTCTTCGACGCCGACACGGTGCAACTGATCGAGAACCGGGTGCTGCGCTTCGACCTCGACAACATCCGCGTCCAGGTCTCGGGCGGCAAGTTCTATGAGGTCGATGCCTTCATTGCCTACCGAATCTCGGATCCGCGTGTCTTCCGAGCCGCGGTATCCGGCCAGATCGAGCTCGCCGAAGCCCGGCTGAGGACGCGTCTCGACGCTGCCTTGCGTCGGGTCTACGGTCTGCGCGACTTCGAGGCCGCCCTATCGGAGGAGCGCGCGGTGATGATGCGCGAAGTGCGCGATCAGTTACGGCCCGACGCCACCTCGCTCGGCCTGCAGATCGAGGATGTCCGCATCCGTCGCACCGACCTCACCGCCGAAGTCTCGCAGCAGACCTTCGATCGCATGAAGGCCGAACGTCTGGCCGAGGCCGAAAGGCTGAGGGCGCGCGGCAACGAGGCGGCGCAGCGCATCAAGGCCCGCGCCGACCGTGAGGTGGTCGAGATCATCGCGGAAGCGCAGAAGGAGTCCGAAATCCTGCGCGGCGAGGGCGAGGCGCAGCGCAGCGCCACCTTTGCCGAGGCCTATCAGCGCGATCCGGCGTTCTTCGACTTCTACCGGTCGATGAACGCCTATGGCACGGCGCTGGACAACACCGGCACGACAATGGTGCTGTCGCCGAATTCGGAGTTCTTCCGTTTCTTCCGCGACCCTGACGGCAAGGAGGCGCCGGCAAGGCCGGCGGCTCCGCAACCGGCACCTCCTGCCGCACCGGCGACGGCACCCGCGCCTTCGCCCGGCACCGGCCAGTAGCGGCCGGTGCAGGATTTCTTCGCGGCAATAGGCCTGGTCCTCGTCATCGAGGGCCTGGTCTATGGCGGCTTTCCCGGCTTCGCCAGGAAACTGGCGGGCGAGGTGCTGTCATTGCCGGAGAATGCATTGCGGATTGCCGGGCTGGTGGCGATCGGAGCCGGCGTCGGCGTCGTCTGGCTGGTTCGCGGCGGATAGGAGCGTCGGTTTGCGCAATAACGCGGGATTTACACTCTGCCGATAGCCACAGCCGCAAACGTGCCTTATTTCTTACCATCATGGCGCGACACGGCGTTTTCGTCGAAGCGCTTTTCTCTTTCAGAAATGCCGGGAGGCTTCTCGATGACATCCAACACCCTTTTGCGCGCGGCTCGACGCACATTCGTCGCCGGCGCGGCAGCGCTTCTTCTGGGCACCGTGGCCGTTCCGGCCCTCATGACGCCGACAATGGCCGCCGACGGGCCTGCTTCGGTAGCCGACCTGGCGCAAGGCCTGCTCGGCGCGGTGGTCAACATCTCGACCTCGCAGACGGTGAAGGGCACGGAAGGTCCGGGCGCGGTGCCGATGCCGCAGCTCCCCGAAGGCTCGCCATTCCAGGATTTCTTTGACGATTTCTTCAAGAACCGCGGTGGCGACAAGGACAATGGCTCGCAGAAAGTGCAGTCGCTCGGCTCCGGTTTCGTCATCGATGCCGAGCAGGGCATCGTAGTCACCAACAACCATGTCATCGCCGATGCCGACGATATCGAGGTCAATTTCTCCGACGGAGTCACGCTGAAGGCGACGCTGGTCGGCACCGACACCAAGACCGATGTCGCGGTGCTCAAGGTCGATCCGAAGGGCCACAAGCTGACGGCGGTGAAATTCGGCGATTCCACCAAGATGCGTGTCGGCGACTGGGTGATGGCGATCGGCAATCCGTTCGGCCTCGGCGGCACGGTCACGGTCGGCATTATCTCGGCGCGCAACCGCGACATCAATTCCGGCCCCTATGACGACTTCATCCAGACCGACGCTGCGATCAACCGCGGCAATTCGGGCGGGCCGCTGTTCAACAGCGCCGGCGAGGTCATCGGCATCAACACGGCGATCATCTCGCCGTCCGGCGGCTCGATCGGCATCGGCTTCTCCATTCCTTCGCAACTCGCCTCCGGCGTCGTCGATCAGCTGCGCCAATATGGCGAGACGCGGCGCGGCTGGCTTGGCGTGCGTATCCAGCCGGTGACGGACGACATTGCCGAGAGCCTCGGCATGGCGACCGCCAAGGGCGCGCTGGTCGCCGGCGTCATCAAGGGCGGACCGGTCGACAACGGCACCGTCCAGGCCGGCGACGTCATCATCAAGTTCGACGGCAAGGACATCCACGAAATGCGCGACCTGCCGCGTGTGGTCGCGGAGAGCCCGGTCGGCAAGGCGGTCGACGTGCTCATAGTGCGCAAGGGTGTCGAGCAGACGGTGAAGGTAACACTTGGCCGGCTCGAGGACAGCGAGAAGCTCGCCAGCGGCGAAAACGGCAACACCGACCAGGACAAAGGCGACAAGGCGCCGGCGGTTTCGACGGCCTCGGTGCTCGGCATGACCGTCGGCGAACTGAACGACGATACGCGCAAGAAGTTCAGCATCGCCGCCGATGTTTCGGGCGTCGTCATCACCGATGTCGCCAAGGATTCGGCCGCGGCTGAACGCGGCATCCAGCCGGGCGAGGTGATCACCGAAATCGCGCAGGAATCAGTTGCCACGCCCAAGGATGTGATGGACCGGATCGGCGCGCTGAAGGAGCAGGGACGCAAGAACGCACTGCTGATGCTGGCCTCCAAGACCGGTGAGCTGAGGTTTGTGACGATCCGGATGGATTGAATCCGGCACAGCCTGCAACAATCTGATTGAAGAGGGCGGTTAGCGAGCCGCCCTTTTTCTTGCCTGCCAATCCTTGCTCGTCAGCTTATAGAACACATGCCGCTTGAGCCCGGAGTGGCTGTCGGGAATGCCGGGATGATCGAAGTCGGCGGATGGATCGGCGGTCATACCGAGGCGTTGCATGACGGCGGTCGAGCGGTGGTTGTTCGCGACCGCGAAGGAGACGATCTCGCCAAGGCCGAGTTTTTCGAAGCCGTAGGCCAGCCACGCCTCGGCAGCTTCCGTGACGTAGCCCTTGCCCCAGAATTCGGGCGCCAGCCGCCAGCCGATCTCGACGGTGCCGGCGGGCAGGAACGGCAGATGGTCGGTTCCGGTGATGCCGACAAAGCCGATGCATTGACCCGATGCGGCGACCTCGGCGGCGGCGAAGCCATAGCCGTCTTGCTCGATGATGGCCCGCAGTTCGTCCATCTTGGCGTCTGCTGCGGCGCGGTCGCGACGGAATGGGAAGAACTCCATCACGCGTTCGTCGGAATTGATGCGATGGAAGAGCTCGCGGTCGCGATCCTCCCAGTTGCGCAGGATCAGGCGCTCGGTGCGCATTGGTTTCATTGGACGAACTCTTCCTGCCTGTAGCCTTGCAGATAGAGCAATGCGGTCAGGTCGCCATGGTCGATGCGAACCTTTGCCTGTGCAGCCACCATCGGTTTGGCATGCAGCGCAACACCGGTGCCGGCAAGGCGGATCATGTCGAGATCGTTGGCCCCGTCGCCGACAGCAATGGCATCGGCCGGGGTGAGGCCGAGACGCGCCGTGATCTCGATCAGCGCCTCGGCCTTGGCGGCGCGGCCGAGGATCGGCTCGCCGACCAGGCCGGCAAAGAGGCCATCCTGTTCGAGCAGGCGGTTAGCGCGGTTTTCATGGAAGCCGAGCATGGCGGCGATGCGTGAGGTGAAGACCTCGAAGCCGCCCGAGACTAGTGCAGTCCAGGCGCCGTTGGCCCGCATCGTCTGCACCAGCGCGCGACCGCCGGAGGCCAATGTCAACCGGTTGGCAACGATCAGATCGACCACGGCCGCATCGAGCCCCTTGAGCAACCCCACGCGCTCGCGCAGGGCGGGCTCAAAGGCGATCTCGCCATTCATCGATCGTGCGGTGATCGCCGCGACGTGCTCCTTGACGCCGATCTCGTCGGCCAACTCGTCGATGCATTCCTGGTCGATCATGGTCGAATCCATGTCGGCGATGAGGATCTTCTTGCGGCGCGTTGCCGACTGCTGGACGATCACGTCGATCGGCTCGGCGGCCAGCGCCGCGCGCAGATTGGCGGTCGCCTCGTCGGCTTGTGCATTCGCCGGCAGTGCGAGATCGCAGGCAATGTCTTCGGCCATCCAGCTAACAGTGCTTGCGCCCACCGACCGTGAGGCCATATTCGCAAGCGATGGCGACAAGGCACGATCGGCGGGATGGGAAACAAGCGTGGCGATAAGCGGCATCGATAATTCCGGTGCGGATGCGGGCGAAGGCCGCGTGAAGAACGCGATCCTGATAGCCGGGCCGACCGCCAGCGGCAAGTCGGCGCTGGCGCTCGACCTGGCCGAGCGTATAGGCGGCGTGATCGTCAACGCCGATTCCATGCAAGCCTATTCGGTTCTCGACGTGTTGACCGCCCGGCCGGAGGCGGCGGACCTCGCTCGGGCACCGCATTATCTCTATGGGCATGTCCATCCCGGCACCGCCTACTCGACCGGCGCGTGGCTGCGCGACGTGACGAGGCTGATCGAAGACGGCGCGCTCTCGCGGCGACCGATCTTCGTCGGCGGCACCGGCCTTTACTTTCGCGCCTTGGCCGAGGGCATTTCGGAAATGCCCGACATTCCGCGGCAGGTACGCGACCGTTGGCGCTACGAGTTGAAGGAGCAAGGCGCCGTCAAACTGCATGGCATCCTGCTGCGCGAGGATTCCAGGGCAGCCATGCAGTTGAAGCCCACGGACAGCCAGCGCATCGTGCGGGCGCTCGAAGTACTCGACGCATCCGGCCGCTCGATCCTGGACTGGCAGGCCGCGCGGGGCCGGCCGCTCATCGACAGACAGACGGCCCGCTTCTTTGTCATCGAGCCGGACCGGGCCACGCTGGTCGGACGCATCGAAAGGCGTTTCGACCAGATGCTGGCCAAGGGCGCACTGGACGAAGTCAGGCAACTCGCATCGCTTCGTCTCGATTCGCAATTGCCGGCGATGAAGGCGATCGGCGTCCGCGAACTGCAAGCGACGATGGCCGGCCAATCGGGTTTTCCTGAGGCGATCGAGCGCGCCAAGATCGCAACCAGGCAATATGCCAAGCGGCAGACGACCTGGTTTCGCCACCAGCTAGGGCCGGAATGGCAAAGATTGCGCCCTGGTGACGATCTCGAAACCACGATCCAAACGCTTGTTGCTAATGCAACCTAGAAAGCTGAGCCTTCACGGAAAGGTTCTCGTTGTGGTTGTCCGAATTAACCCTCCGTAAGGCCCGCCATGCCATAAGGTCGACGGGCATTTTTCCATCGGGGAGCAGATGCGTTTCCACAAGGCGGAATCGGCGTTTTTCGTCTTTATCTTCGTGATCCTGGCCGCCGGCCTGGTGACGCTGCATGCCTATGGACTGCTGCAATCCTTTGCCACCGAACTGCACACGGCCTCCGGCCTGGACAAGGTCATCTACCTCAACAAGCTGCTTTTCGCGACGGGCGTGCTGCTGGCGACCGCGCTGTTCTTCGGAATCTTCTTCATCTACCCGCTGATCCGCAAGCAGGCGATGGAGGAAGGCAAGCTGCGCGCCATGACCGTGTCGCTGAGCGCCCGCTCCGAGACGTTCGAACATGCGGCGCTGACAGACAGCCTGACCGGCATGCAGAACCGGCGCTATTTCGACGACGCGCTGAAGGAATATCTCGAGGAGTTCAAGCGCATCGAGAAGCCCGTCGGGCTGATGATCCTCGACCTCGATCATTTCAAGCAGGTCAACGATACACACGGCCACGACGTCGGCGACGAGGTACTCAAGGCCGTCGCCAGCTGTCTCAAGGACATGACGCGCTACCATGACGTGGTGGCGCGATTGGGCGGTGAGGAATTCGCCGTGGTCACGCCCAATATGGAGGCGGAATTGTTGTCGAAATTCGCCGAGCGTATCCGCAAGGCGATCGCCAACATGTCGGTTCTCTCGGGCAATGTCCGGCTCAAGATCACCACCAGCGTCGGCCTTGCCGTCTGGGACCGAAAGGAGACGGCGGAAGAATTCTATCGCCGCGCTGACCGCCAGCTCTACGAGGCCAAGAGGCAAGGCCGCAACCGTGTCTGCGCCTGAAATCCCGAAGAAGAATTCATGAGGCCGGTTGCCTGACGCGGCTTTCTCGAAAACCACGCCATTCAATCCGGCCTGATGAATTCCCTTTCGGGATTTGACCAAGCTGGTTCGATGATGTGAAGCCTTTGGAAGCTTGTGTGCGGCTTCCCGGCCGGTCGTCAGAGAGCTTGCAGGCTCAATCGTTCTGGGGGCGCATGCCAAAGGTGGCGGGCTTGAGGCCGTAGCGCATATCGAAATCATCGTCCGATTGCACCCGTGCGGCCGGCGGCTTGCGGTAGTCGGGATCGCCAGCCTGGCGGCCAGAATCGACCACTTCGGCAAAGGCCATCGCCTGCTGTTGCGGCTTTGGAACGTTGCGAAGCCGTTCCACGATCGTCACCAGATCGACATCGTCTCCGGTTTTCGACGACATGGCTTGTTCGCGCTTTGCCGTGCCCGGGATCAGTTCAGCCGGCAGTCTCTCGAACTTCAGCCGCATCGTCGTCGCCACGCCTTCGCCGAAGGCGATCGCTTCGCGCTGGCCCATGGACGACAGGAAAGCAAGCGTGGAGGCGGACGAGTCGGCGATGGCCGAGCGGATGATCGCCTGGTCCTGCTCATTGGCGAGCCGCATGGCGAAGAAAGTCGAGCACTGCGACAGGATGGTCGGGTCGAGTTCGCCCGGGCGCTGGGTGACGACGCCGAGATAGCAGCCGTATTTGCGGCCCTCCTTGGCAATGCGCGACAGCGCGTGCCTTGTCGGCGCGAAGCCGAGGCGCGAATCGGCCGGCATGTAGCGATGCGCTTCTTCGCACAGCAATAGGAGCTGCAGCTTGCCCTCGCTCCACAGCGCAAGGTCGAACGCCAGGCGCGCCAGCACCGAACAGACGGAATTGACCACTTCGGACGGCATGCCGGCCATTTCGAAACAGGTCACCGGGCGACCGTTATGCGGCACGCGGAAGATGTTGCCGATCGTCTCGTGGATGGTGTCCTCGATCAGGCGCGAGTTGAACATGAAACGGTAGCGCGGATCGGCTGCCGCCGATTCGATGCGCGTCTTCAGCGATTTGAGCGTCGGGCGCTCGTTCTTGCTTTCGAGCATGCCCATACGCTCGTCAATCTGCTTGAGCAGATCGGCAATGCGGTAGGGCACTGGCGTATCGGCGGTCAGCGCATCGCTGCCGCGCCTGAGATAGGCACCGGAATTGGGGTTGCGATAGAGGTTTTTGGCGAGCGGAATGAGGTCGCGCAGCGCATCGATCTCGTCGGGCACGGTCTCGCGGCCGCGAAACAGAACCTCGGCGAATTCCTCGAGCCGGAACATCCAGAACGGAAGGTCGAGCGTCTTGGAATCGACCTTGACGCAATATTCGGGCAGCGACGCGGCGAATTCATTGTGCGGATCGAGGATCAGGATACGCAGATCCGGCCGCGCCGCGATCGATTTGCGCAGCAGCAGCGAGACGGCGGTGGACTTGCCGACACCAGTGGTGCCGACAATGGCAAAGTGGCGCGCCAGCGTGTCGTCGATGGCGATGTTGGCGGCGATCGCCTCGTCCTGCGACAGCGAGCCGATGGTGATCGAATGACGCCCGGCCAGATCATAGACGGCCTGCAGGTCGCGGCTGCGGATGCGGTGCGCGATGGCGCCGATATGGGGATAGGTGGTGATGCCGCGGTCGAAGATCGGCTTGGAGCCGGGGTCGGCGCCGTCGCGCACTTCGCCGATCAGCTCGATGCTGACCTCGATGGCGTTCTGGCCTTCGCTGTTCCAGGCGCGATCCGACTTGCCGATCGCATAGACCAGGCCGACGGTGCGCGTCGTGCCGAGATTGACCGAGATCATCTTGCCGACCGTCCACAGGCCGGTCACCGCGCCGTCGACGTCGTCCGCAAAGGCGCTGATGGTGGCGCGCGCGCCGTCGCATTGCACGACATTGCCCAGGATGCGCCTGTCGTTCTGTTCGGCGTTGCGGCGCTCCTGCGATGTCGGTTCTCCGACCGAGGCTTCGCGTTCGACATACATGGACAGGCCAATCCCCATTTTCCCTCACATCGAAGCCTACAGGAACGGGGTTAAGGTCGAGTGTGGCCGGATGGTGTAGGGAGGATTAAGAAGCCGGCGAAAATTGTCGCGACAAGGCTCTTTTCCCGCTATCGGTTTTCGCTATAATAGACAAATGGATGACATAGCGAACGACATCTCCTCGACAATCGGCAGACGGATACACGCCGAGAGGACGATACGGGACTGGTCCCTGGCCGAACTCGCCGAACGCTCCGGCGTCTCCAAAGCCATGCTGAGCACGATCGAGCGCGGCATGACCAGCCCGACGGCAGCGCTCCTGGTGCGGATCGCCGCCGCCTTCGGCATGACGCTGTCGACCCTTATCGCACGCGCGGAATTGCAGGGTGGGGGCTTGCTGCGGGCGAGCGACCAGCCCGTTTGGCGGGATCCCGACACCGGCTATGTCAGGCGGCATCTTTCGCCGGCCGGCGACATGCCGCTCGAACTGATCAGGGTTCATCTGCCGGCGGGCGCCAAGGTCAGTTTGCCCGCGGCGTCCTACGCCTTCATCAAACAGCAGATATGGCTGATCTCCGGACGGCTCGAGTTCACCGAAGGCGATCTGGTGCACAGGCTCGAGCCCGGCGACTGTCTGGCGCTCGGCGCGCCGTCGGACTGCACCTTCCATGCGCTCGATGCGGGCGCCGACTACCTCGTCGCGCTGGTCAGGGGCTGACATCATGGCCGCGAGACGTCCGAAGCGCTCCCACAATCGGGGACCGCCGATCGACGACTATAAGGGGCCGCCATGGGGCAAGGGCGATCCTTATATTTTCCTGGCCTGGCAGGCCGCGCACGCCAAGGCGTGGAAAGCACCGAGTCGCGACGTCATGCTGATGCGCGTGGACAAGGCGGAACGGCTGGGACTCACCTATGAGGAATACACGCTCGAGATTCTGGAGCGCGGGCGGCATCTCAGGGAAGAGGACGCCGAACGCATCGCCGCGATCAAGGCTGCACGCAAGCGAAGGCGATTCGGCGCTTTCGATTGACGCCAGTTCGACCGTATCGATCCTTCCATCTCAGCCAGGCAGAACGAGCATGCATTCCATCGAGATCAGAATGTTGACGCAGGACGCGCGAACACAGGCGTTGCTTGGCGATCTTCTGGTCGAAACGGTTGCCGCGGGCGGGTCCGTGAGCTTCATGCATCCGCTGGCGCCGGAAACCGCCCGCAGGTTCTGGGACACGTCGCTGACGGCGGCCGCAAGAGGCGAGCGGGTGGTGCTTGGCGCGTGGGAGGCAGACACGCTGGTCGGCACGGTCACGCTGCTGCTCGACTGTCCGCCCAACCAGCCGCACCGGGCCGAGATCGCCAAGCTGATGACGCGCCTCGATCGTCGAGGCAAAGGCGTGGCGACCCGCCTGATGCAAGCGGCCGAGGCCCTTGCGGTGGAGAGGGGCCGCACACTTCTGGTTCTGGATACGGCGACCGAAGAGGGGGCGTCCGGGCTCTATGAGAGGCTGGGCTTCACGCTGACCGGGGAAATACCGGATTATGCATTGAAGCCCCATGGCGGGCTGACCGGCACGCTCATCTACTGGAAGCGCATCGGCCGGTGACCGTCATCCGGAGACCGCTCGCCGAGGCGCGACAGCAGCCATTGGCGGAAATCCTGCTCGACACCGGTCAGTCGCGCGACCGGTGCCTTGGTCAGAAAATGCCCCGATGTGCTCCGGAAAGGGAGGCGCGCCAAACCGCGCCTCCCTCGGCTTGTTTGCGGCACAATCGGGCTTATGCCTTGTGGTGAACCTGCTGCAGCCCATAGACGGGCGTCGCAATGCCTTCGTGCCTCGCCTTCAACTGCAGCGACAGGAACTGCGAATAATGGCGTGATTGGTGCAGGTTACCGCCATGGAACCAGAGCGCCTCCTGCTGCGTCGGCTTCCACATGTTGCGCTGCTCACCTTCCCATGGGCCGGGATCCTTGGTGGTGTTCGAGCCGAGCCCCCAGCATTTGCCGACCTTGTCGGCAACCTCCTTTGAGATCAACTCGGCCGCCCAGCCATTCATCGAGCCGTAGCCGGTGGCGTAGACGATGACGTCCGCCGGCAGTTCGGTGCCATCGCTGAGCAGGATGGAATGTTCTTTGATCTCGGCCACATCGACGCCGCTCTTGAGTTTGATGGCGCCATCGATGATCAGCTGCGAAGCGCCGATATCGATGTAGTAGCCGGAACCACGCCTGAGATATTTCATGAACAGGCCGGAGCCGTCGTCGCCCCAGTCGAGCATGAAGCCGGCCTTTTCCAGGCCCTTGTAGAATGCCGCGTCGCGCTCCTTCATCTTCTCATAAAGCGGAATCTGGAACTCGTGCAGGATCTTGTAGGGCAGGGACGCAAAGATAAGGTCGGCCTTGGCGGTGGTCATACCGTTCTGCACCGCCTGCTCCGAGTAGAGGGCGCCAAGCCCAATATCCATCAGCGTGTCGGATCTGACGATGTGGGTGGTCGAGCGCTGCACCATGGTGACGTCGACGCCGGCTTCCCACAGCGCCGCGCAAATATCATGCGCGGAATTGTTCGAGCCGATGACGACAACCTTCTTGCCGGCATATTGGTCGGGGCCGGGGTGCTTCGAGGAGTGGTGCTGATCGCCCTTGAAATTCTCCATGCCCTTGAACTTCGGCAGGTTGGGACGGCCGGACATGCCGGTCGCCAGCACCAGCTGCTTCGGCTTCAGCGTGATGTCCCTGCCGTCGCGGTGGACGACAACCGTCCATTCCTTCTTCTCATCGTCATAGGAAGCGCTCTTGGCCTCGGTGGAGGACCAGTAATTCAGTTCCATCACCTTGGTGTACATTTCCAGCCAGTCGCCGATCTTGTCCTTGGGCGAGAACACCGGCCAGGTCCGGGGAAAATCGATGTAGGGCAAATGATCATACCAGACCGGATCGTGCAGGCAGAGCGACTTGTAGCGCTTGCGCCAGCTGTCGCCGGCACGTTCATTCTTCTCGATGATGATCGTCGGCACGCCGAGTTGCCGGAGCCGCGCGCCAAGCGCGATGCCGCCCTGGCCGCCGCCGATGATGACCGTATAGGGCTGCGTCTTGAAGCCAAGCTCGGCCGCTTCCTTTTCGCGCTCTTCCTTCCAGGTCGGGCGGTTCTTGCCGGAGCCGTGCTTGGCGCCCAGCGGCCGGGCGAAGCCGGCCGGCTCTTCATGCCCTTTCAGCTCGACCATTGTGGTCAGCAGCGTCCAGATCTTGCCGTCCTTCAACCTGATATGGCCGAAGCCGCGCGCCACGTCGGTCTCGAAGCTGATCCAGCCGTCGATCACGCCGTTCGCCTCGGTCGCGTCCTCGCCCCTGGCGATCGCGAAATGCGATGGCTTCGTCTTCGACAACTGGCTTTCCAGCATGTCACGCACCTGATCGCGGCCTTCCATGGTCTTGATGTTCCAGGTGAAGGTGACGAGGTCGCGCCAATAACAATCTTCCTGGAAGCATTCGACCGCCTTGTCGATGTCGCCGGCGGCGAGGGCCGCGCCAAATCGTTCTAGAAGGTCGGAAAGCTTCCTGTTCGGGGCCTTGTCGAGCATCAGTTTCCTCCGCGTTTTTGTTGATCGGCCTCGTTGCGAGCTGCCTTTGCCGAGCTTGGGGTCCGGCCTCGGGCAGTATCGCGGCAAACGATGGTCCGCGTCACGTCGCCAAATAGTTCGCTTTGTTTTCAGGGGGTTGAGCAGCGACCAGGCGTCGAGCCGGGTCTAAACTGACGGCGTGCGCGTGCTTCGTGCCATGCACCGGGCAGGCCGCCACGAAAGCGGAATCGACCCCATTGACGAACGGCCGGTTTCACCCTTATGGTTCGCCACCATGAAAAAGGCACTCATTCTCGTAGGAAGGCGCGTGGGCAAGGCGGTGTAACCGCCGGGCGAAAACCTCCCATGCGCAACACACAGGCTCCCTCGGGGGCCTTTTTTATTGCCCAAAACACGACTAAACGACCAGCAAATCGCCAGATGGCGGACAGTACGGGACCAAACCGATGAGCAACGGACAGAGCGAGCGGCGCGAAATGACTGGCGCCGAAATGGTGGTGCAGGCGCTGAAGGACAATGGCGTCAAGCATGTCTTCGGTTATCCGGGCGGCGCGGTTCTCCCGATCTATGACGAGATCTTCCAGCAGGACGACGTCGAGCACATCCTGGTGAGGCACGAGCAGGGCGCAGGCCACGCGGCCGAGGGCTATGCGCGCTCGACCGGCAAGGCAGGCGTCATGCTGGTGACATCAGGTCCGGGCGCGACCAACGCGGTGACGCCTTTGCAGGACGCGCTGATGGATTCGATCCCGCTGGTGTGCCTGACCGGCCAGGTGCCGACCTCGCTGATCGGTTCGGACGCTTTCCAGGAGTGCGATACGGTCGGCATCACGCGCCCCTGCACCAAGCACAATTGGCTGGTGAAGGACGTCAACGAACTTGCCGCAACCATCCATGAGGCCTTCCATGTCGCCACCACCGGCCGTCCCGGTCCTGTCGTGGTCGACATCCCGAAGGACGTGCAGTTCGCCAAGGGTTTTTACGTTTCTCCGCAAACCGCGCCACGCACCAGCTATCAGCCGAAGGTGCAGGGTGATCTGGAGAAGATCAAGGCGGCGGTCGAGCTGTTGGCCGGTGCCAGGAAACCGATCATCTATAGCGGCGGCGGCGTCATCAACTCCGGTCCGGAAGCGAGCCATCTGCTGCGCGAACTGGTCGACCTCACCGGTTTCCCGATCACCTCGACGTTGATGGGGCTCGGCGCCTATCCGGCATCGGGCAAAAACTGGCTCGGCATGCTCGGCATGCACGGCACCTACGAAGCCAACATGGCCATGCATGATTGCGACGTGATGATCTGTATCGGCGCGCGCTTCGACGACCGCATCACCGGCCGGCTCAACGCGTTCTCGCCGAACTCGAAGAAGATCCATATCGACATCGATCCGTCCTCGATCAACAAGAACGTCCACACCGACGTGCCCATTATCGGCGATGTCGGCCGGGTTCTCGAGGATCTCGTGCGGCTGTGGCGGGCAACCGCCAAGGCCGACAAGAAGGCGCTCTATCCCTGGTGGGAGCAGATCGCCAAATGGCGTGCGCGCGATTCGCTCGCCTACAAGATGAACAACGACGTGATCATGCCGCAATATGCCATCCAGCGGCTCTATGCCCTGACCAAGGACATGGACACCTACATCACGACGGAGGTCGGCCAGCACCAGATGTGGGCGGCGCAGCACTACCATTTCGAGAAGCCGAACCGCTGGATGACCTCCGGGGGGCTCGGCACGATGGGTTACGGCCTGCCGGCGGCACTCGGCGTGCAGATCGCGCATCCGAACGCGCTGGTCGTCGATATCGCCGGCGACGCTTCGGTGCAGATGACGATGCAAGAGATGAGTGCCGCGGTGCAGTTCGACGCGCCGATCAAAATCTTCATTCTCAACAACCAGTATATGGGCATGGTGCGGCAATGGCAGCAGCTGCTGCACGGCAACCGGCTGTCGCATTCCTACACCGAAGCCATGCCTGATTTCGTCAAGCTGGCCGAAGCCTATGGCGGCCACGGTATTCGCTGCGACAAGCCGGACGAGCTGGACGATGCCATCAAGGAGATGATCTCGGTCAGGAAGCCGGTGCTGTTCGACTGCCGCGTGGCGACGCTCGCCAACTGCTTCCCGATGATCCCGTCGGGCAAGGCGCACAATGAGATGCTCTTGCCGGACGAGGCCACGGACGAGGCGGTGGCCAACGCCATCGACGCCAAGGGCAGGGAACTGGTGTAGCAGCGGACAGAGGCAGGGCTGTCGCGAGAAGCCGTGCGTAAACAGAGATTAGATCCAAGAGTTTGAAGTCGAGATTCACATCATGAACGCACAGCTACAACCGACCGGCTCCGCCTATTTCATCGCCAAGGAAACGGAAAAGCCCGAAAACCACACGCTTTCCGTGCTGGTCGACAACGAGCCGGGCGTGCTTGCCCGGGTCATCGGCCTGTTTTCCGGGCGCGGATACAACATCGAGAGCCTGACAGTCTCGGAAACCGAGCACGAGAAACATCTGTCGCGCATCACCATCGTGACGCGCGGCACGCCGCATGTGCTGGAACAGATCAAGCACCAGCTCGAGCGCATCGTGCCGGTCCACCGCGTCGTCGACCTCACCGTGCGCTCGCAGGAATTCGGCCAGGAACGGCCGCTGGAGCGGGAATTGGCGCTGGTCAAGGTCGCCGGCACCGGCGAAGCCCGCGTCGAGGCGCTGCGGCTCGCCGACGCCTTCCGCGCCAGCGTCATCGACGCCAATACCGAACATTTCATCTTCGAGATCACCGGTAAGGGCTCCAAGCTCGACCAGTTCATCGCCATCATGAAGCCGCTCGGCCTGGTCGAAATCTGCCGCACCGGCGTGGCGGCGATGAACCGTGGCCCGCAGGGGATGTAGCACCCGTCAGTTTCTCCATAGCATGACGACGGGATCGGCCACCGGCCGATGGTAGCCTTTGTGCGGTCGTCGGAAGAGACAATAATACTGGCCTATCTGGGAGGATATCATGTCGCTCGACGCATTCCTCGCCTTGCTTGTCTACGCCTTCGTGACCTCGATCACGCCCGGGCCTAACAATCTGATGCTGCTCGCCTCAGGTGTGAATTTCGGCTTGGTGAGGAGCGTGCCGCATATGTTCGGCATCAGCATCGGGTTTCTTGTCTTGCTGCTGGCGGTCGGCCTTGGTCTTGGCGCCGTGCTGACGGCGTTCCCGGCGCTGCACACCGCGCTCAAGGTCGCCGGCGCGGCCTATCTGCTCTACCTTGCCTGGAAAATCGCCATGTCGCGCTCGCTCAGCGGCAAAGGGGAGACGAAGGCGCGTCCGATGCGCTTCATCGAGGCGGCGGCGTTCCAGTGGGTCAATGCCAAGGCCTGGGTGATGGCGATCACCGCCATGGCCGTCTACTCCAATCCGGAGCATCCGTTCCTGTCGGTGGCGCTGATCTCGGTGGCCTTCACTATCGTCAACCTGCCGAGTGTTTCAGTGTGGGCGGGATTCGGCACGGCGCTGCGCGGTTTCCTGTCCGATCCAGTGCGGCTGAAATGGTTCAACATCGCCATGGGCGTGTTGTTGGCCGCGACGCTTTGGCCGATGCTGCGGTGAGCTGTCCAGGTTCGCGATCCGGCTTTTGCACGCGATCATGGTGGCCTGCCCATCCATTGTGCAGTGCACATTAAATCTTCGTAATGCCGTGTTTTGGCCCTTTTCCGCCAAAGCCCTGTCCTATCTATTCAGCGAAATCGCGGCAGGCAGTCGTGATTTGAGCTAGAATACGACCACCTGGCTATGGCGTGTCGGACGGAGAGGGTCTTTTGTCGATGCGTGGAAAAGTCATTCTTTCATTGCTTGCGGTCGCCTGCGCAGGCGCGGCCTGGCTCTATCTGTCTCCCGACACGCTGAGCAGGGCCCGGCAGATCATCGGTGCAAAGCAGGTCGCGTCGGACAAGCCGACGCCGGATAGGCAGGATCCGCAGGCAGGGGCCAAGCAGGCGGCCGGCGGCACTGGCGCCCGGACGGCCTCGATCATCTCGGCCACGGCAACGACGGCCGATTTCCCGGTCCGGCGCTACGCCATTGGCTTCGTCTCCTCTCCCGCAGTGGTCAGCATCAATGCGCGCGTGTCCAGCCAGATCGTGTCGATCGACGTCAAGGACGGGCAGATGGTGAAAACCGGCGACCTCCTATTTTCGCTGGATGACCGTGCCTTGAAGGCGCAGCTCGCCAAGGATCAGGCGACGCTCGCCAAGGATCAGGCGCTGCTTGCCAGTTCGAATTCCGATCTTCAGCGCGCCAAGGATCTTGTCGCCAAGCAGGCCGGTACGCAGCAGACCTACGACCAGGCCGTTGCCGCGCAGAAGGCGGCGGCAGCGACTGTCGATGCCGACAAGGCGACAATCGATGCAGACAATGTCCAGCTTGGCTTTGCCACGATTACCGCGCCGATTTCCGGCAGGCTTGGCGCGGTGAACGTTGCCGTGGGCGATCTCGTGACCACCAGCAATGGCAGCAGCAGCACCTCGACCCCGCTCGTCACCATCACCCAGATGGATCCGCTGCAGGTGAACTTCAACCTGCCCGAAAGCAACCTTGCGCTGCTGCACAAGGCACTGGCAAAGCCACAGCAAGGGGCAGTGACCCTGACCCAGGACGGGGACCCGACACCGATTGGCAAGGGCACGCTCGATTTCGTCGATTCCAGCGTCGATACCGCTTCCGGCACCATCGCAACGCGAGCCAGCATACCCAACGCCGATCTGTCGCTGTGGCCGGGCCAATATGTGAATGTCGTGCTCGATGCCGGCATCATGCCGCAGATGACATCCGTTCCCACGGTCGCGGTGCAGCCCAGCCAGAAGGGGCCGTTCGTCTATGTGGTCAAGCCTGACAACACAGTCGAAATGCGGCCCGTGCAAGTGGCGCTGACCGAAGGTCAGAACAGCGCCATCAGCAATGGCCTGAAAAGCGGCGAGAAGGTTGTTATCGAAGGCCAGACGCGACTGAAGAACGGGGCTGCCGTGCACGAAGGCAAGGCATCCGCCGGAGCGCGCGACCAGGCAGCACCCAAGGTTGCGCAAGCCGACAAGGCCGGCGAGGCCGCCCAATGATCTCCGAGTTCTGCATTCGCAGGCCTGTCGCCACCCTCCTGATGTCGTTCGCCCTCGTTCTGGGCGGGCTGTTCGCCTACAAGTTCCTCCCGGTAGCCGCGCTGCCCAGTGCCGAATTCCCGGTCGTCAACGTCTCGGCTCAGCTGCCCGGAGCCTCGCCGGAAACGATGGCAACGTCGGTGGCGACGCCGCTGATCAAGCAATTCGCCACCATTGCCGGCATCGACTCGATCTCGACCACCAACTCGCTCGGCCAGACCTCGATCGCCATCCAGTTCGTGCTCAACCGCGACATCGATGCCGCGGCCGCGGACGTGCAGGCAGCGATCGCGCGCACGCAAAGATCGCTGCCGCCGCAGATGACCTCGCCGCCGAGCTACCGCAAGGTCAACCCGGCCGACGCGCCGATCCTTTTGATGTCGCTGGTCAGCGATACGGTTCCGCTGACCGATCTCGATGCTTTCGCCGAAAACGTCATCTCGCCGTCGCTGTCGACCATCGACGGCGTGGCGCAGGTCTCCATCTTCGGCCAGCAGAAATATGCAGTCCGCATTCAGATCGATCCGACCGCGCTTGCCGCGCGCGGCATTTCGATCGACCAGCTGCAGGCGGCGATCGCATCCGCCAACTCCAACACGCCGCTGGGCGTTCTGAAGAACAACAAACAGCAGCTGACGATCACGGCCGATACGCAACTGACCGACGCCGCCGGGTTCTCCAACCTCATCATCGCCACCAAGAACGGTCATCCGGTGCGGCTGGGCGAGGTGACACGCGTCGTCGATTCGGTGCAGACCACGACGACTGCGAGCTGGTATGACGGCACGCGCGCGATCATCATGGCGGTGCAGCGCCAGCCCGACGCCAACACTGTCGACGTCGTCGACAAGGTCAAGGCGATGCTGCCGTCCTTCCAGGACCAGATGCCGGCCGCCGCCCAGATCAAGCTGCTCAACGACCGTTCGACCTCGATCCGCCAGGCCGTGGACGACGTGCAGTTCACACTGCTGTTGACCATCGCGCTGGTGGTCATGGTGATCTTCGTGTTCCTGCGCCGCGTGACGGCGACAATCATCCCGGCCGTGGCGGTGCCGATCTCGTTGATCGCCACGCTCGGCGCGATGTTCCTGTTCGGCTTTTCCATCGACAACATCTCGCTGATGGGCCTGACGCTTGCGGTCGGCCTCGTCGTCGACGACGCCATCGTGATGCTGGAAAACATCTTCCGCCATATGGAGGAGGATGGGTTGTCGGCTTTCGATGCGTCGCTGAAGGGCGCGCGCGAAATCGGCTTCACCATCATCTCGATCTCGATCTCGCTGGTGGCCGTGTTCATCCCGGTGCTTCTGATGGGCGGCGTGATCGGGCGCATCTTCAACGAGTTCGCCGTCGTGGTGACGGTCGCCATCCTGGCGTCGATGTTCGTGTCGCTGACGCTGACGCCAATGCTGTGCTCGCGGCTGCTGTCGGTGACCAAGGCCGACCGCGAGGCGCATGGCGATGGCCACAGGCGCGATTTCATCACCCGCGGCTACGATCGGATCTTGAGCTTCTGCCTGCGGCACACTTTCCTGGTGTTCCTGGTCTTCATAGGCACCGCCGCGGCGTCGGTGTGGCTGATCGAGGTCTCGCCGAAGGGCTTTTTCCCGCAGGAGGATATCGGCCAGATATCGGTGACGACCATCGCGCGCCAGGACATCTCGTTCGACGCCATGGCAAAGCTGCAGGGGCAGGTGGCCAGCGTCTTCTCGCATTCGCCCTATGTCGACCATGTTGCGTGGTCGGCGGGCAGCGGCAACAATGCGCTCAACCAGGGGCAGCTTTTCGTCCAGCTCAAGGGCAAGGACCAGCGGCCCAATATCGAGAAGGTGCTTGCGGATCTGCGCAAGCAACTGGCCGGCGTGGCGGGCATCGAGACCTACATGCAGCCGGTGCAGAATTTGAGGCTGGGTTCGCGCTCGTCGGCCAGCGCCTACCAGCTCGTGGTTCAGGGCCTCGACACCGGCCAGACCGACATCTGGGCGCAGAAACTGAATGACGCGATGGCGGCCGATCATGCGACCTTCACCGACGTCACCAGCGATTTGCAGAACAATGCGCTGCAGGCGACACTGGTGGTGGATCGCGACAAGGCGGCCCAGCTCGGCATCGACACCGACACGCTGCGCTCGGCGCTTTATGGCGGGTTCGGCACCGACCAGGTTTCGACGATCTTCGGCTCCGCCGACAGCTACGAAGTCATCACCGAGCTCGATCCCAAGATCGAGTGGTCGCCGGAGCGGATGCTGGCCATCCAGATGAGGACGGCGAGCGGCTCCCTGGTCCCGCTTGGCGCCTTCGCCCGGGTCGATCGCACGGCCGGCGCCTTGACGGTCAACCAGCTCGGCCAGCTTCCGGCCGTGACGATCTCCTACAATCTGCCGCAAGGCGTGGCGCTTGGCGACAGCGTGAGCCGCATCAACGCGCTCAAAGAGCAGATCGGTATGCCGGAGACGATCTCGACCAGCTTCGCCGGCACGGCCAAGACCTTCCAGGACTCGCTCGCCAACCAGGGCCTGCTGATCGGCGGCGCGATCCTGACCATCTATATCGTGCTTGGCATTCTCTATGAGAGCTTCATCCATCCGCTCACGATCCTCACAGGCTTGCCATCGGCTGTGCTGGGGGCGGTTGTCGCCTTGCGCTTCGCGGGCATGGACCTGTCCGTCATCGCGGTGATCGGCATCCTGATGCTGATCGGTATCGTCAAGAAGAACGGCATCATGATGGTCGACGTCGCCCTCGAATTGCGACGAGAGGGCATGTCGGCCACCGAGTCGATCCACAAGGCCTGCCTGATGCGGTTCCGGCCGATCATGATGACGACGCTGGCCGCCTTGATGGGCACGTTCCCGATCGCGCTCGGCACGGGCGCCAGCGCGGAGCTGCGCCAGCCGCTGGGCGTCGCCGTCGTCGGCGGCCTGCTTGCGTCGCAGGCGCTGACGCTGTTCGTCACACCCGTGATCTATGTCTACTTCGAGAATTTCTCGGGCTGGCTGGTCGGGCTGATGCCGAAGCGCAAGGGCGAGTTGCACCTGGTCGAAGCGGGGGATCAGCCTTCGTTGTTCGACGATGATGACGAAATCCGAGGCGAGCCGCAAAAGGCGGCCGCGGAGTAGCGTATCCGCGTCGCGCCCACTGGCCCAAGTCGTCATGCTTGCGGCCGGCGGATCGCAGCCGTAGTTTGTGGCTATGTCCCACGATCATGACCACGACAACGAGCTCGATCCGTTTGCCGCTCGCGTGCGCGCGCTGGAAACCATTCTCACCCGCAAGGGATTGATCGATCCGGCCGCGATCGATGTCATCGTCGATACCTACGAGACCAAGATCGGTCCGCGCAACGGCGCGAGGGTGGTGGCAAAGGCCTGGAGCGATCCCGCTTTTGCCGAGTGGCTGAAGCGCGATGCGACGGCGGCGATCGGATCGCTGGGTTACACCGGCCGCCAAGGCGAGCACATGCAGGCGGTGTTCAACACCGAAGAGACGCACAATCTCGTCGTCTGCACGCTGTGCTCCTGCTATCCGTGGTCGGTGCTCGGCCTGCCGCCGGTCTGGTACAAGGCGCCGCCCTATCGCTCGCGCGCGGTCATCGATCCGCGCGGCGTGCTTGAGGAATTCGGGCTGACGCTGCCGGTCTCAACAAAGATACGCGTCTGGGATTCGACGGCGGAGTTGCGCTATCTCGTCGTACCGAGGCGGCCTCAAGGAACCGAAGGCTGGAGCGAGGAGCGCTTGTCCGGATTGGTAAGCCGCGACGCCATGATCGGCACCGCGCTGGCCCAAAAAACGGAACAAACGGGGGGGCCGCCATGAACGGCCCACAGGATCTCGGTGGACAAATGGGATTCGGACCGGTAGCGCCGGAACGGGACGAGCCGTATTTTCATGCCGACTGGGAGCGGCGGGCGCTCGGCGTGACGCTCACCGCCGGCGCAATGGGCGCCTGGAATATCGATGAGAGCCGGCATGCGCGGGAATCGCTGCATCCGGCCAACTATTACGCCTCCAGCTACTACCAGATCTGGATCAAGGCGCTGGAGATCCTGCTCAAGCGCCATGGTTTCGTCAGCGAGCGCGATCTTGCGGCAGGCGAGGCGATCGATGCGGCCGCGACGCCCAAACGGGTGCTGAAGGCCGATGACGTTCCGGCCGTGCTTGCCAGGGGCGCTCCGTGCAACCGGCCGGTCGAAACGGCGCCGCGGTTCAGGGCCGGCGACCGCATACGAACCAGGAATTTCAACCGGACCGGCCACACCAGGCTGCCGCGCTACGCCCGCGGCAAGCGTGGGCGGATCGAAGCGGTGCGCGACGGCTTTGTGTTCCCCGACACCAACGCGCATGGGCAAGGCGAAAACCCACAATGGGTCTATACGGTGGTCTTCGACGGCACCGAGATCTGGGGCGACGGGGCCGATCCGACGCTGACCGTGTCCATCGATGCCTGGGAGAGCTATCTTGAACCGGCCTGAGGCGAACGGGCCTGCCGGATTGCCCGCCGGCCTCGATGCGCCCGTCTTCGCCGAGCCTTGGCAGGCCGAAGCCTTCGCGATGACGGTGGCGCTGCACGACAAAGGCCTGTTTTCGTGGAGCGAGTGGGCGCAGGCACTGTCGGCCGAAGTGAAGAAACCCGGCGCCGCGGCTGACGGCCATGACTATTACGAACATTGGTTGGCGGCGCTGGAAGGGCTGCTGGCGTCGAAAGGATTGGCCGCCAAGCCCGATGTCGATGCGATGGCGCGGGCCTGGAAGCGCGCAGCGCATGCCACCCCGCACGGCAAGCCGATCCTGCTGGAGAACGATCCGCACGCCGTCATCTGATCGCGCGGACATGGCGCCCGTTCCCTTTACGTTCCCGTCCTCGCCTGATAGGCTGAAGCGCAGGGAGTTCGCCACCAGGCTGCGTCGATGGCGATGGCGGCTATCTTGTCTTTCCCTCGCGAATCCGGTCACACGATCAGATGGAATTTTCACCCCAACAGGACGAGGCGCTGCAAGCGGTCGCGCGCTGGCTCAAGGCCGGCAAGCCGCAATTGTTCCGGCTGTTCGGCTATGCCGGCACCGGCAAGACGACGCTGGCGCGCTATTTCGCCGAACATGTTGACGGGCAGGTGCAGTTCGCCGCCTTCACCGGCAAGGCCGCGCAGGTGCTGCGCTCCAAGGGCGCGGTCAATGCCCGCACCATCCATTCGCTGATCTACAGGCCCAAGGGCGAGGAATCGGTCGAAGACGAGGTGACCGGCAAGACGTCGATGTCGCCGACCTTTTCGCTCAACCGGCAGAGCCCGATCTCGCGTGCGAAACTGGTCATTATCGATGAATGCTCGATGGTCGACGAGCAGCTTGGCCGCGACCTGATGAGCTTCGGCACGCCGATCCTGGTGCTGGGCGATCCCGGCCAGTTGCCGCCGATCTCGGGCGGCGGCTTCTTCACCGACCACGAGCCGGATTTCCTGCTCACCGAAATCCACCGGCAGGCGCGCGACAATCCGATCCTGCGGCTGGCGCTCGATGTGCGCGAGGGGCGCGAATTCATGCGCGGCGACTACGGCACGGCGCAGGTGATCGGCAAGGAAGACGTCAACCAGGAGCTGGTGCTGAGGGCGGACCAGGTGCTGGTCGGCACCAACCGCACGCGCCGCCGCTACAACCAGCGCCTGCGCGAGCTCAAGGGGTTCAATGCCGACTATCCACAGGCCGGCGACAAGCTGGTGTGCCTGCGCAACGACCCGGCCAAGGGCCTGCTCAACGGCTCGCTGTGGAAGGTGATGACCTCGTCGCGCGAGACAGTAAAACCTGGCATCAACCTTCTGGTGTCGCCGGAAGAGGATGATCCGGACCGCGGTGTCGCCAAGATCAAGCTGCTCAAGGCGGCTTTCGAGGATCCCGACGCCGATATCCCGTGGCAGCAGAAGAAGCGGTTCGACGATTTCGACTATGGCTATGCGCTGACCGTGCACAAGGCGCAGGGCTCGCAATGGAACGAGATCGTGCTGTTCGACGAGAGCTGGGCGTTCAAGGAGACGCGCCAGCGCTGGCTTTACACCGCGATCACCCGGGCGGCCGAACGGTTGACGATCGTCAGGTAGCGGAGCCCAGTTGCCTGGCGCCGAGCCATTGCCAGGCATCGGCCTCGTCCTCGTCTTTGAAGTGCCTGAGTTCGACCGGCGGCGGGGTAGGGAGGAAGTCTCGCGCTTGCGCCGTCCAGTCCGGCTCGCCGATCGCGGCACAACGGCCGATATGCTCCACGGCCTGGACCGCGCCCTGTCTCAGCGTCTCGTCCGATATGTCGTTCCAGTCGACGCCGTCATGATCGATTACGCGCACCAGCACATCGATTCGCGGGTGAAGCGCGTAGGCCGCTTCGAGCAGGCCGAACAGGTTTTCCGCGTCGGCCGCCGAGACATGGCCGACGATATCGATGGCGAAGAGATCCTCACGGTCCGTATCGATGCGCCGGATTGCCGGCACGGCTTCGAGGAAATTCAAGGGATCGTATCCTTTCACAAACGTCGTCCGATCTTCTGGAACACCGGAAACCCCTATCTGTTCCCGTCAAAGGCGGTATAGATGCGCCGAAATCGAGCAGGATCCGAAGCCATGCCCGCAAAGCTTTCCGTCAATCTCAACGCCATCGCCATGCTGCGCAACCGGCGCGACCTGCCGTGGCCTGATGTGATCAGGCTTGGCCGCATCGCGCTTGCGGCGGGAGCGCATGGGCTGACGGTGCATCCTCGCCCGGACGAGCGCCATACCCGCCGTTCAGATCTGCCTGAGATCAGGGCCTTGATCGACGATGAGTTCCCGCGGGCCGAATTCAACATCGAGGGCCATCCGACCGAGGATTTCCTGGCGCTTGTGGAAAAGCACCAGCCGGAACAGGTGACCCTGGTGCCTGACGATCCCTCCCAGGCAACCTCGGACCATGGCTGGAACTTCATCGCCGATGCAGCGTTCCTGACACCGATCGTGAGACGCCTGAAGAAGGGCGGTTTCCGGGTCTCGTTGTTCTCCGATGCGGATCCGGCCGGCATAAACGCCGCGCGCGATACCGGGGCCGACCGTATCGAGCTTTACACGGGACCTTATGGCAGTTGTCATGCCGATTCCGCCAAGGCGGCCAAGGAGCTGGAAAGACTGGGAAAAACCGCCGATGCGGCCGTTGCCGCGGGCCTTGAGGTCAATGCCGGGCACGATCTGACGGTGAGCAACCTGCCGGCCCTGGCGCGACGCGTTCCGGCATTGGCCGAAGTGTCGATCGGACATGGGTTGACAGCCGACGCGTTGGAGTATGGCATGGCCGGCACGGTGGGCCGATTTCTCAGGGCTTGTGGGTGGTAATGGTGGCAGCCTCGCGTGCAAAGCATGGCAGCCATAACGCGACGGTACTTGATATTGCATCGCAGCAAGCGTAGAGCACCGCCCGCTTATCGGAGTGTCGTTCATGGCCCTTGCCAACACTGGTAGTGAGGCAGAAACCGTCGAACAATCGAGCCATCCTGAGATTGAGCAGCACAGCACCAAGGTGTTGATGCTCGGCGCGCTCGGCGTTGTTTACGGCGATATCGGCACCAGCCCGATCTACGCGTTCCGCGAGGCGCTGGTGGCGTCGTCGGGCGGCGAAGTGGCCGACCGTGGCGACATTCTTGGCGTTCTCTCGCTGATAATCTGGTCACTGACGATCATCGTCACCATCAAATACATCATGTTCGTGCTGCGCGCCAACAACCGCGGCGAAGGCGGCGTGCTATCGTTGATGGCATTGGCGCGCGGCAGTTTCCCGAAGCGCTCGGCGATCATTCTGGGCATCGGTATCGTCGGCGCCTCGCTGTTTTTCGGCGATGCCGTCATAACCCCGGCAATTTCGGTGCTCTCGGCGGTCGAGGGCATGAATGTCGTCACGCCGACCTTCCAGCCCTATGTCGTGCCGCTGACACTGGTCATCCTGGCGGTTCTGTTTTCGGTGCAGCGCTTCGGCACCGGCGGCGTGGCGCTGATCTTCGGCCCGATCACCGCGGTCTGGTTCCTGGCTATCGGCCTGTCCGGTCTCAACCATATCATCGCCGATCCGGAAATCCTGTGGGCGATCAGCCCGCACTATATCGTCGCCTTCCTGATCAATTCGCCCGATGTCGCCTTCGTCACCATCGGCGCCATCTTCCTTGCGGTCACCGGCGCCGAAGCGCTCTATGCCGATCTGGGCCATTTCGGCCGCAAGCCGATCGTGCTCGCCTGGCTGGCGATCGTGTTCCCTTGCCTCCTGCTCAACTATGCCGGCCAGGGCGCCTTCGTGCTGGCCAAGAACGGCGTGGTCGGACATCCCTTCTTCGAAATGAACGAAGGCTGGACGCTGATCCCGATGGTGGTGCTGGCGACCGCCGCGACGGTCATCGCCAGCCAGGCGGTGATTTCAGGCGCATTCTCGCTGACCAGGCAAGCGGTGCAGCTCAACATGCTGCCACGGCTGGAAATCCTGCACACGTCGGAAAAACAGTCCGGCCAGATCTACATGCCGCGCGTCAACCTGTTGCTGGCGCTGGTGGTGATGATGCTGGTGGTGGGCTTCGGCGAATCCAGCAGGCTGGCTTCGGCATACGGCATCTCGGTGACCGGCAACATGCTGGTCACCACGGTGCTGCTGTTTGTCGTCATGACCCGCATCTGGAAATGGCGGCTGTGGGTGGCGGTCGCGATGACAGCGTTGTTCGGTTTCATTGATGTCGGTTTCTTTGCTTCCAACATCGTCAAGGTGTTCGAAGGCGGCTGGGCCTCGCTGGCGGTGGCCTTCACCATCGTTCTGGCGATGTGGACCTGGGTGCGCGGCAGCCGTTATCTCTTCGACAAGACCCGCCGCAACGAGATCCCACTCGATTTCCTGGCCGGCAATCTGTTGAAGAAGAAGCCGCAACTGGTATCCGGCACCGCGGTGTTCCTGACCAGCGATCCGCTCAGCGCGCCGACCGCGCTGATGCACAGCCTGAAGCATTACAAGGTGCTGCACGAGCAGAATGTGATCCTCTCGGTGGTGACCGCGCCGCAGCCGGTGGTGCCTGACAGCGACCGGGTCAAGATGGAGACAGTCAACGAGCTGTTCATGCGGGTGACGCTGACCTTCGGCTATATGGAGCAGCCCAACATTCCGCGCGCGCTGGCGATCTGCCGCAAGCAAGGCTGGAAGTTCGACATCATGACGACCTCCTTCTTCCTGTCCCGGCGCTCGCTGAAAGCCTCGCCCAATTCCGGCATGCCGGTGTGGCAAGACCGGCTGTTCATCGGCCTGGCGCGCACGGCGGCCGACGCTACCGAATATTTCCAGATACCGACCGGCCGTGTGGTAGAGATCGGCACGCAGGTGGCGATCTGACGGTCTCGATCGCCTTGGGCTGACGCTTCGGGGGGCGGGCATGAGCGGCGAATTGGTGCTTGTCACCGGCGGATCTGGGTTTCTCGGCGCTCACTGTATCCTTGAACTGCTGAAGGCGGGCTACCGCGTGCGCACGACCGTGCGCTCGGCCAAGCGGCAAGCCGATGTCCTGGCCATGCTCAAGACAGGTGGCGTCGAGCCGGATGACAGGCTCTCCTTTGCAATCGCCGATCTCATGAGCGATGCCGGCTGGTCGCCAGCCGCTGCCGGCTGCGACTATGTCCTGCATGTCGCCTCGCCGTTCCCGCCCGGCGTGCCCAAGCATGAGGACGAGCTGATCATTCCGGCCCGTGAAGGCGCGTTGCGGGTGCTGCGGGCGGCACGAGCTGCCGGCGTCAGACGCGTCGTGCTGACGTCCTCCTTCGCGGCTATCGGCTACGGCAAGCTGCCGCCCGACGGCCGTGCGTTCACCGAGGAGAGCTGGACCGATCCGATGGGAAGGGTCAGCGCCTATGTGAAGTCGAAGACGCTCGCCGAGCGCGCAGCCTGGGATTTTATCGCCGCCGAGGGGGACGGGTTGGAGCTTGCTGCCGTCAACCCCGTCGGCATCTTCGGGCCTGTGCTTGGCTCCGACCATTCGACCTCCACCGAATTTGTCCAACGCATGATGAATGGCGCCATGCCGGGGCTGCCGCGCTTGTCCTTCGGCGTCGTCGATGCACGCGATGTGGCGGACCTGCATGTCCGCGCCATGACCGATCCAGCTGCCAACGGCGAGCGCTTCCTGGCGGTCGCCGGCGATTTCATGACGGTGCGGGAAATCGCGCAAACCTTGAGAAAGCGGCTCGGCAATGCGGCGGCGCGCGTTTCGACCAGAGAGCTTCCCGATTGGCTGGTGCGCATGGTGGGACTGTTCAATCCGGAAGTCGCCCAGCTCGTGCCTGAGCTGGGCAAGGTCAAGAATGCCACCAATGCCAAGGCGGTGCGCATGCTCGGCTGGAAGCCGCGTTCGCCCGAAGATGCGCTGGCGGTGACCGGAGAGAGCCTTATCCGGCACGGCCTGATCAAAACATCGAAGTAGGGGGCGGCGGGAAGTCGAGAACAGACTTCCCGCCGCGTGGATTTCAACCGGCCAGGGCAGCCTTGTTCGCCTCGAGGAATTGTCTCAACGTCCTTGGCGTCCTGCCGGAAAGCATCTCGACCGCGTCCGTCACCATGGCGATGCGGCCGGCGCGCGTGTTGACGTCGAAGGAAACGATGACGCCGGCAAAATCCTCGGGAACGCCTGATGCCTTTACCCCTTCGGTCAGGGCATCATCCGAAACCTGCACGACATCTAGCGGTTTGCCGGTGACTTCGCTGACGAGGGCGGCGATCTCGGCCGTCGTATACGCTTGCGGGCCAGTCAGCGTGTAGGTTTCGCTGTCGGTCGAGCCGGAAGCGAGACCGGCGGCGATCGCCGCTGCCATGTCATCGCGTGCGCCATGGGCGATGCGGCCTTCGCCGGCGGACGTGTACCAGTGCCCCGAGGCGATCGCGTGCGGCAGCGCCATGAACAGGTTCTCCTGGTACCAGCCGTTGCGGAAGATCGTGTAGGGGATGCCGCTCGCCTTGATTGCCTGCTCGGTGCTGTAGTGGTCACCGGCAAACAGGACCGGCGACACCGGTTCCGGGTTGGGCATCGAGGTGTAGAGCAGGTGCGAAACGCCGGCGTTTTTGGCCGCCGCGACTGCATTCTTGTGCTGCTTCAGGCGCTTGCCGCTTTTTAGATCGAGATCGCCGGTCGAAATGATCAGCGCCTTGTCGGCACCCCTGAACGCGGTTTCCAGCGAAACGGCGTCGTTGAAGTCTGCGGCCCTGACAACGACGCCGCGCACCGCCAAATCTGCCAGGCTTTCGGGATTGCGCGTGGTGGCGATGATCTTTGCAGGCGGAGTTTTATGCGCGTCCAGGAGATAGCGGATGACGCCGCGGCCAAGCTGGCCGGAGGCGCCGGTGACGAGAAGGGTTTCGGTCATCGGAGATCCTGATTTGCGCCGAAGCGGCGGGTGCCCTAGTGGTCTCAGAAAGAGACCAGCACTAAAATAGAAATTGACCTGTCCCCGTAAAGGAGGCAGTTTTTCGGGAGGTAGGCACATCCAGGGAACCAGCGATGGACGGCAAGGTCATCAATCTGAAATCGAAGCTGGAGACCTACAAAGCGATGAGCGGGGGCGGCAATTTTGCCGATTGTCCGGTTCGCAATGTCATCCAGGGCGTCAGCGGCAAATGGAGATCGCTGCTGGTGATGGCGCTGGCTGAAAGGCCGTATCGCTTCGGCGAGTTGCGGCGGCTGGTGCCTGACATTTCGCAGCGCATGCTGACCCAGACACTGCATGATTTGCAACGCGACGGCTATGTGCATCGTGAAGTGTTCCCGACCAAACCACCGAGCGTTGAATACAGCCTGACCGATCTCGGGCGCTCGATGTTCGGCGCCTTTCATCAACTGATCCTATGGGCCGAACTCAACCATGATGCGGTGCGCGAAGCGCGTGCCGACTTTGATGCCGCCCAGGCATAAGCCGCAGGGTGGCGCCGCGACTTGATTTCACCCGGCCGCTGAAGGATTGTCCCGGCCTGTTCGGCTTGGGGGCATCGGCATTTCCTACGATATCGCAATTGCGGGCGCCGGGCTGGCGATGGCGCTCTATCTCAAGCGCACCGGGCACAGTATCACGATCTTCGAGCGCTTCGAGGAGGCCAAGCCGATCGGCTCGGAACTGATCCTGCACGGGCGTGGCGGTGCCGGCCCCGGCGCCGCAGTTCCTGGCCTCGATGGTGGCCGGCACGGTGGTCGATCCGTTCAGGCGAACTGGGCTGGCGGAAGCGCGCTGGCCGGATCGTTCTTGCGAATGACCGTCGAAAGAAACGACCCCTTCGCCCGCAGGAAGGCATACAGGCGCTCTGGATAGTCCTGCGCCACGGCCTGCTTGACGGACGGGCGTCCACTCAGTGCCTGGCGCCAGGCCTGGACGAGCGGTTTGCCGTCCAGAATGCCGAAGTCGCCGATCCGGTCGAAGGTATCGATGTAGCGGAAGACAGGGCCGTAGACTGCGTCGACGAGCGAAAAGCGCCCGCCTTCGAACCATGGTCCAGTCCGGCCGGCTTCGCCCGCCAATTCGGTCTCCACACGATCGAACATTTCCGACAGCGTCCGAGACTCGGCAAGGAATCCTGCCTCGGTCGACGCCGAATAGAACCGGCCGACCCCGTTGAGGATGGCTGAGCCATACTCGATCCAGGCACGATGCCGGGCACGGGCATAGGGGTCGGCGGGGTGGAGGGGATTGGCCCCGGTTTCTTCGAGGAATTCGAGGATGACGGCGGATTCGAAGATCACCGTCTCGTCGTTCCCTAGCCCCACGCGCAGCAGCGGCACCTTGCCGAGCGGCGAGATCGCCTTGAACCAGTCAGGCTTGTTGGCGAGGTCGATGTCGACGCGCCCGAACGGCACGCCTTTCTCGGCCAGCGAGATCGCCGCACGCTGGACATAGGGGCAAAGGGGATGGCTGACGAGAATGAGGGTGTTGGCATGCTTCATCGGATTTGCCTCTCGATATCGATGCATTCGCATCTATCTAGATGCAAATGCATTGATCGTCAAGATTGATGCAACTGCATCTATCTCTTATGATGACGTCATGATCGAGACAGCCCTGCCATCGCCGGAGGCCATCAAGACCTGGGCCCGCCTGATGCGGGTATCACGCCAACTGGTGGAACGTGCCGAAGACGCGCTAAAGGAAGGCGGCCTGCCGCCGCTTGCCTGGTATGACGTGCTGCACGAACTCGCTGAGGCGGGCGAGGGCGGCTTGCGGCCGTTCCAGCTGACGGAACGAACCCTGTTCGCGCAGTACAATATTTCGCGGCTGCTGGCTCGACTTGAGGCCGACGGGTTTGTCGAGAAGCTGCCGGTGGCTGATGACGGCCGGGGCCAAACCGTCCGCATCACGGCCAAGGGACGAGAGACGCGCCGCCGCATGTGGGCCGTCTACGGCAGGTCGATCGCGGAGCTGGTTGGCGACAAGCTCTCGCCGCAAGAACTGAACACGGTATCGGCCTTGCTCGGTCGGTTGCGCGATCCGCCAGCCGGCGACTGAACATACGTTTGCGCGGCTGCGGGGACACCAGAAGACATTTCGTCATTTTCCCCTTGCGCCGATCTTCGGATTGCGCAATATGCCGAACCGTAACGTACGGTACGGACTCGGGACGATCCGCGGCTCTACCATCAAACGGGAACAGAGTGTGTTGCAGGCAAACGCCGATCTCGACGACAGCGAAGCGCTGACGGAGCGTCAGAAGGCGGTTCTGGATGCAGCACTCCGCCTGCTGGTCGAGGAGGGCGACAATCTTACCATGACCGCAGTGGCGCGCCGGGCGAGCTGCTCCAAGGAAACGCTCTACAAATGGTTCGGCGACCGCGACGGGCTGCTCACCGCGACGGTGCAATGGCAGGCCTCGAAGGTACGGGTGACGGCGGTCGACGGCAGGGGACTCGATCTTGCCTCATTGGCCGCGAGCCTGGAGCGATTTGCTTCCGACTGGCTGAGGGTCATTTCCAGCGACACTTCGATCGCGCTCAACCGGCTGGCGGTCGGCCATGCCGGTTCGGGCAAAGACAATCTTGGCGCGGTGGTGCTGGAAAACGGGCGCTTTGCCCTCGCCAAGCGCCTGAAGCCGGTGCTGGAGGCCGGCCGGCAGGCCGGGCTGCTCGATTTTTCGGACGCCGAGACGGCGTTCCGCACCTTTTTCGGGCTGGTCGCCCGCGACGTGCAGATCCGTCTCTTGCTCGGCGACCGGCTGGAATTGACTGAGGCGGCGATCGGCGGCGATGCCGTCCGCGCGACGCAGCAGTTTCTCGCTCTTTTCGGAGCAAAAACCGGGCCGCAAGGCCTCTGATCTTCAAACGGGAAGGAAGACAAAAATGCGCGTCTATTACGATCGTGATGCCGATCTCAACCTGATCAAGGGCAAGAAGGTCGCCATCATCGGCTATGGCAGCCAGGGCCGGGCGCATGCGCTCAACCTCAAGGATTCCGGCGCCAAGGAGATCGCCATCGGCCTCAAGGCCGGATCGGCGACCGCCAAGAAGGTCGAGGCCGACGGGCTCAAGGTGATGAGCGTGGCCGACGCCGCCAAATGGGCCGACCTGATGATGATGGCGACGCCCGACGAATTGCAGGCCGACATCTACAAAAACGAGATCGCACCGAACATCCGCGACGGCGCCGCGATCGCCTTCGCGCACGGCCTCAACGTGCATTTCGGCCTGATCGAGCCGAAGTCGACGGTTGACGTCGTCATGATCGCGCCGAAGGGCCCCGGCCACACCGTGCGCGGCGAATACCAGAAGGGCGGCGGCGTACCCTGCCTGGTCGCGGTCAACCAGGACGCCTCGGGCAACGCGCTCGACCTCGCTCTCTCCTACGCCTGCGGCGTCGGCGGCGGCCGTTCGGGCATCATCGAGACCAATTTCCGCGAGGAATGCGAGACCGATCTGTTCGGCGAGCAGGTCGTGCTATGCGGCGGCCTGGTGGAGTTGATCCGGGCCGGCTTCGAGACCCTGGTGGAAGCCGGCTATGCGCCCGAAATGGCCTATTTCGAGTGCCTGCACGAGGTCAAGCTGATCGTCGACCTGATCTATGAAGGCGGCATCGCCAACATGAATTACTCGATCTCGAATACCGCCGAGTGGGGCGAATACGTCTCGGGGCCGCGCATCATCACCGCCGAGACCAAGGCCGAGATGAAGCGCGTGCTGAAGGACATCCAGACCGGAAAATTCACCTCGGAGTGGATGCAGGAATACCGTGCCGGCCTGTCGCGCTTCAAGGGCATCCGCCGCATGAACGACAGCCATCAGATCGAGGAGGTCGGCGCCAAGCTGCGCGCGATGATGCCGTGGATCTCGAAGAACAAGCTGGTCGACAAGGCCAAGAACTGAGCGATCCACGTCCCTCATTTTGCAAGTCCTGAGCGATCCACGCTCGAAAAGAAACGGCGCCGCGGGGCGCCGTTTTTTATTGCAGGATTGTGCGGCCTGGCTCAGCGATAGGGCGAGTAGCACTGCTGGCGCGGGCCGTTATAGGGCTGGAACGTGTTGTCCCAAGCGCGATACGAGCGGTAGCGGTTGTAGCACCACCGGACATGGGCGCTCGAAAACCGCCCGGCGCGATAGTAGCGGCGCGGCGGTGGATCATAGTAGTTGTAGTTGTTGTACAGGCTGCTGAGGCCAAGCCCCAAGCCAAGGCCCAGGATCGCGGCACCCGCGCCGTCGTCATAGTAGCGGCCGCGGTAGTGATGGCGACCATGCCGCCAACGCCAGTCGTCGCCGCCGTTCCAGTGACGGCCGCTCCAGTGACGGCCGCTCCAATTGCCGCGATTCCAGTTGTCGCGGTTCCAGCCGCCCGACCGGCGCCATCTCCAGTCGTTGTTGAAACTACTCCGGTTGTTGCCGCCGGCCCAGCTGTCGCGAACCGGCGTCACAGTCGGCGCCGCTGTGCTGGCGGGAATCGACAGATCCGGCTGCAGGATCGGTCCAGCAGCGGAAGGTGCCGTGACGCCGGAGAAGATACCGAGCGCTATCAGCCCGGATTTTACAGTGGAAGAAAAGAGCGCGTTCATTGCACTTCTCCAAGAAAAACAGGCCCCACGCCGACCCTGGATGGGCGCACTGTGGGTCTTTGCGTCTGAACGGCGGATGAACGGAAAGGTTCCGTCAACCACGGCGCGAAGCCCGCCAGGATCAATCGCTTCCAGCTGATGGTTGCCCGGCCTTGTTTTCTGCCGCGCTTGCGGGCAAAGGTCATGATATGTCGCTGCGCCTTGCAACCTTCAATGTCGAGAACCTGATGAACAGGTTCGATTTTTCCGGATACCGCAACCAGCTCAACGAGGATCGGACGCTGGCCCTCTTCGATATCCAGAGCGAGGCCGAGTACAAGATGCTGGAGCAGGCCCGGGCCATCGCGCAGTCGGACGACACGCGGCAGCTGACGGCGCTGGCTATCGCGGCCACGCGCGCGGACATCATCTGCATGCAGGAAGTCGACAATATCGAGGCCCTGAAGGCGTTCGAATATGGCTATCTTTTCAAGATGGTGGGTCAGGGCTACCGCCAGAAATATACCGCTGCCGGCAATGATTCGCGCGGCATCGACGTCGCCGTGATGATGCGCAGCGAGACCGCGCAGGGCCAGCCCATCGAATTCGTGCGCATGACCAGCCACGCTTATGTGACCTATGAGCAGTTCGGGCTGCACACGCCGGAGCTGGCGGCGCTCGGCAACCAGCCCAATGAACGCATCTTCCGGCGCGACTGCCTGGAAGTGGACATTACCGTGGGCGGCTCGCCGCTGACCATCTATCTCGTGCACTTCAAGTCGATGGGCTCGCCCCGCAACGGGCTCGACGGGCGTGAAGCGACGATGCCGATCCGCATCGCCGAGGCGCAGGCGGTGCGGCGGATCATCGAGGAGCGCTTCGGGGCGGATCATGCAGCCGACAAGCGCTGGGCGATCTGCGGCGACATGAACGATTACCGCCAGCGCGTGAAGATCGCCGGCGACGACATCGACGGCTATCGTTTCGAGGTGGTCGACGAGAACCTGTCCTGCATCAACGTGCTGACGGCTGGCGGCTTTTGCGAAAACGTGGTCGAGAGGCGGCCGGAAATGAACCGCTGGACCTTCTACCACACGCGTGGGCCGCAAGAGCGGCATTTGTGCCAACTCGATTATATCCTGCTCTCCAAGGGACTGGCTGCTAAGAACGCCACCGCCGTCCCGGACATCATCCGCAACGGCCAGCCCTGGCGCACGATCTTCCCCGCCGGCCAGGAAGTTGAGCGTTTCCCGCGCGCCGGCTGGGACCGGCCGAAGGCATCGGACCATTGTCCGGTGGCCATCACGCTGGACATGGCCTGAGCCGTGAGCTTCGACCTGCCGCGCAATGTCATTTTGCCGGTCGACGCCGTCGATGTCCGGCTCGATCCCGGGCCGCATCCTTTCGCGCTGGACAATGCCGAGGCGATCGCAGCGAACTGGCAGCACGAGATCGCGGCCAATCCCGCGTTGTTCGATGGTCCCGTTGTGCTGCTTTCGCGACTTGCCTGGCGCGACAATCGCCTCGTCGGCCGGTGCCACGCGGTCAACTACTCCACCTTCATGCTTTGGCGGAAGCGGCGCGAGAATTCCGGCGCCGAGCACGCCTATGCCCATGCCATGCTTGTGGCCGGCGACAATGCGCTGGTGGCGATCCGCATGGCCGCCCACACCGTCACTGCCGGCCGCGTCTATTTCGCCGCCGGTTCATTCGAACCGGCGGATTTTCGCGACGGCCTCGTCGATGTCGATTTCAACATGATCCGCGAGGTGCGGGAAGAAACCGGCCTCGACATTTCGGGCGCCGCACGCGGCCTGCACTACCATGCGCTGTCGACGGCAAGCGGCACGGTGATCTTCCGCCGCTACCGGGTTCCCGAGCCCGCCGAGGAGATCGCGCAGCGCATTTCGGCCTTCGTCGCAACCGAGGCCGAACCGGAGATCGTGGGTCCGGTCATCATCCGCCATGCCACCGACCTGCCGCACGGGCTGATGCCGCATATGAAGCCGCTGATCGAATGGCATTTTGCGAACGCGGACTAAAATCTTAGTACCCTTCCTTGCTGATCGTCTGGCCAGCCATGCGACGGTCTGAGTGGCTTTCTGCTATCGCAAACATCGAATGACTCCCTCCTTCAGGGGCGGGGACTGTTGTGTGTTGATGGCAACTTCTCTATATTGCTATCAATGACATCATTGTAACCTTGGATGATATCAATGAGCGCTGTCACTATCCGCAATTTGCCAGAGGAAACGCTCCGCGCCTTGAAGGTGCGGGCAGCGCACCATGGCCGTAGCACCGAAGCCGAAATGCGCGAAATCCTGGAAACGGCGGTGCGGCCGGCCAATCGGGTCAAACTCGGCTCGCTGCTCGCCGCCATCGGCCGCGAGGCCGGATTGTCGCAAGAGGATGTCGATAGATTGCAGCAGCTCCGCGACGAAACACCGGGCGAGCCGATGAGGTTCGAATGATCCTCATCGACACAAATGTCATTTCTGAGCCTTGGAAACCTGCACCCGATCGCCGCGTAATCGCGTGGATCGACGCCCAGGCTGTCGAAACCCTGTATCTCTCAGCCGTCACCGTGGCTGAGCTGCGGTTCGGCATCGCAGCGATGCCCGCCGGCCAGCGTCGCGCGGTCCTGCATGATCGTCTCGAGCAGGATGCGTTGCCGCTGTTTGCAGGCCGCATTCTGCCTTTCGACCTCGACGCGTCGCGCGCCTATGCCAAGCTCATGGTGCAAGCGAGAGCCTCAGGCAAGGCGATCGGCAATGCGGATGGCTACATCGCAGCCACGGCCGCAGCAAACGGTCTTACGGTCGCCACCCGCGACACCAGTCCATTCGCGGCCGCCGGATTGAATACCATCAATCCCTGGGAAACAGCGTCGTAGCCGCGCCTTTGCTTTCCAATCGCCTTATTCATGCCGCAGCGCGTCGATCGGGTCGAGCCTGGCGCCGCGCAGCGCCGGGAAGAAGCCGAAGACCATGCCGATCAGCGCGGAAAAGCCGACGGCGAGCAGGACGACTGCCGGGCTCGGCGCAAAGGGAATGGCCAGCATCGCCGAGGCGAGACCGGCCAGCGAGAGCCCGATCAGGATGCCGATGATGCCGCCGAGCAGCGACAGCACCGTCGCCTCGACCAGGAACTGGATGAGGATGTGCTTTTCATGCGCGCCGATGGCCAGCCTGATGCCGATCTCGCGGGTGCGCTCGGTGACCGACACCAGCATGATGTTCATGATGCCGATGCCGCCGACCAGCAGGCTGACGCCGGCGACCGCGCCCAGCATGCCGGTCATGGTGGTGGTGGCGCTGGCCATGGCATCGGCGATCTGGGTCATGTCGCGGATCGCGAAATCGCTTTCGCGGTCGGGGGTGATGCGTCTTGCATCGCGCAGAATATCCTCGACGCGCGGCTGCAGCTCCGATGTCGGGGTGCGGTCGTCGGCGGCGACGTAGATGTTGTCGATGTTGCGGTTGCCGACGATGCGCCGCTGATAGGCATGCAGCGGCATCAAGACGACATTGTCCTGGTCCTGGCCGAAGCCGGTATAGCCCTTCGGCTCGAGCAGGCCGATGATCTTGCAGGAGGTGCGGTTGACGCGGATGATCTCGCCCTCGGGATCGCCGGCGCCGAAGAACTGCTGGCGCACCGTCTCGCCGATCAGGCACACGCCTGTGCCCGAACGGGTCTCGGACTCGCTGAACGGACGGCCTGAGACCAGTTTCCAGTCGCGGGCATCGAGATAGGCGCTGTCGGTGCCGGTGACCCCGGAGGTCAGGCTCTCGGTACCGAAGATGACGCGGACCTGCTTCTGCGAGGCTGGCGAAATGGCGCGCGCGCCTGTCAGGTGGGTGACAAGTGCTGCTAGGTCCTTTTCGGCGAGCGGGCGGACGACCTGGTCGAGCCCGCCCGGAGCGCCGGGACCGGCCGGACGGCCGGAGCGCACAACCAGAAGATTGCTGCCGAGCTTGGCGATGTCGCTCTTGACCTTTGCGGTGGTGCCGGAACCAATGGTCAGCATGGCAATGACCGCGGCGACGCCGATGACGATGCCGAGCAAGGTCAGGAACGAGCGCAGCATATTGCGGCGGATCGAGCGCAAGGAGAGGCGGACGGTTTCCCAGAGCATGGTCAGGCCACCTCGACAGTCATGGTGTCGGAGGCGACATGGCCGTCGAGGAAGCGCACCGTGCGCTCGGCATATTCGGCGACGTCGGCCTCGTGGGTGACCATGGTGATGGTCAGGCCAAGCTCCTTGTTCAGTTGCGTCAGCAACTCCATGATCTCGTGCGTGCGGGCAGTGTCGAGATTGCCGGTCGGTTCGTCGGCGACGAGCAGCGTCGGCCTCGTGACGATGGCGCGCGCGATCGCCACGCGCTGTTGCTGGCCGCCGGAAAGCTCGGCCGGCGTGTGATGCTCGCGACCGACAAGGCCGACTTGCGCCAGCGCCTGCATGGCAAGATCGCGGCGCTCGCGGCTGGCCACGCCGCGATAGATCAGCGGCAGTTCGACATTTTCCGCCGCCGTGGTGCGCGCCAGCAGATTATAGCCCTGGAAGACGAAGCCGACATAAAGGTTGCGCAGCATGGCGCGGCGGTTGCGGTCGAGCCGGCCGGCATCGACGCCCATGAAGGAATAGGTGCCGGCGGTCGGCGTGTCGAGGCAGCCGATGATGTTCATCGCCGTCGATTTGCCGGAGCCGGACGGGCCCATGATGGCGACGAACTCGCCGCGCCGGATCGCAAGATCGACGCCGGCCAGCGCATGTACCTTGGCTTCGCCCTGGCCATAGCTCTTCCAGACCTTGTCGAAGGTGATGAGAGACGCGCCCATCGCCACGGCGTCAGCTCCGCTGCTGCGAGGCGGTGATGACCTGCGCCCCCTCTGGCAGACCCGAGGTGATCTCGGTCAGCTCGCCGTCAGTCGAGCCGATCCTGACGTTGACCGGATGCGGACGGCCTTTCTCCAGCACGTAGAGCGTGCGTGAGCCGTCGGTGGGCGGCGTTGCTGCCTGGCGCTGGCGATTGCCGCCGGGACGTCCCATGCGGCCGGTGAACAGGTCGCTCAGGCTCCAGCCGCGGGCGGCCTGTTGCGCAGGACGATAGCGGAAGGCGGAGGAGGGGACGGTCAGCACGTCCTTGGCCTGCCGGGTGACGACGGAAACCGTGGCGGTCATGCCTGGCCGCAGCAGCAACTCGTTGTTGTCGACCTCGAGCCGGGCATTGTAGGTGACGACGCCATCGGTCGTGACCGAGGCGTAGGAGATGTCGCGGATTTCGGCGTCGAACGGCCGCTCCGGGAAGGCATCCACGGTGAAGCGGGCATGCTGGCCTGGCTTGACCGCGCCGATATCGGCTTCGTCGACCGCCGCCACCAGTTCCATGTTCCTGAGATCGGCGGCAATGATGAACAGCACCGGCGCCTGCAGCGAGGAGGCCACCGTCTGGCCGGGATCGACGGAGCGCGTCAGCACGATACCGTCGATCGGCGCATAGATCGTGCTGTTGGCAAGGTCGGTCTGCTGCGATTTCAGGTCGGCATTGGCGATGGCGAGATTGGCCTCGGCGCTGTCGAGCGCCGCCTTGGAGCGGTCACGGGTCGCGGTCGCGGCTTCGAGCGACTGGTCGGTGGCCATGCCGCGCTTGGTCAACGCTGCGGCGCGCACGAGCGCGCTTTCATTTTCGGCCAGCGTCACGGTGGCGTCCGCGACATTGGCGGCGGCCGCCTTGGCGGATGCCTCGGCGCGTTCGATCTGCACCTGCAGCTTGGCGGTGTCGAGCGCGGCCAGCACATCGCCCTTCTTGACCCGTTGGTTCTCGTTGACGGAGACTGAACGGATGATGCCCGAGAGCTGGCTGGAAATGTCGACCTGGGTGAGGGGCTGCAACGTGCCGGTCGCCGAAACCTCGACAGTGAGGTCGGCCTTGGCGGCGGGCACCGTCGTATAATCGATCTTGATCGGCGAGCCGGCATACCACTGGTAGCCGGCAAAAGCCGCGACAAGGACGATCAGCGCCAGCAGCGCATAGAGCCAGCCGCGGCGGCGTTTCTTGCGCCGTCCCGTCTGGTCGAGCCCGAGCGCGGTCTCGATGGCGGAATCCGATTCCGTCTTTGGCAGATTGACAATCTGGTCCACGCCGGACCCCCTGAAGCGCAATATGTCCCTATGAGTGCACAGATCAGTGCTAATGGTTCGAATATCAAATTAAATTTCGCTCATGTTGGGATTGAGGCAGAAATTCGGATCAAAGCGGAAGGTTTCCTCCATGAGACGCGATTACTTGCTTTACGATGTGTTTACGACCGATCGGTTGGCCGGCAACCCGCTGGCGGTGGTGCTGGACAGCGGCGGACTGGACACGGCTGCGATGCAGGCCATCGCGCGCGAATTCAACCTCTCGGAATCCGTGTTCGTGCTGCCGCCGGACAATCCCAAGCACCGCGCCCGCATCCGTATCTTCACGCCCGACTATGAAATGCCTTTCGCCGGCCACCCGACCGTGGGCTCGGCGATCGCGCTGGCCGAACTGGGCGATATCGCGCTCGCTGAAATGGCCGTCAATGACGGCGCTGCGAGCATTTTCGTGCTGGAGGAAAACATCGGCCCGGTGCGCTGCGCCGTCAGCAAGCACGATGGCGCGACATTCGCCGAATTCGACCTGGCGAAGCTGCCGGAGCCGCTGAAGCTCGAAGCCGACCCGGTGGCGATCGGCGCCGCTCTTGGCCTGGCGCCGCACGAGATCGGTTTCGAGAATCATCGCGTCGCGTTCTGGTCAGCCGGCGTGCCCTACGTGACCATTCCGGTGGCCAATCTTGAAGCGGCCGGCCGGATCCGGCTCGACAACCAGGCCTGGTCGGAGCTGGCGCCGCGCAAGAGCGAATGGGCCTTTGCCAGCCCCTATGTGTATTGCCGGGAGACGGTGAACCACGAGAGCGCCTTTCATGTGCGCATGATCGTGCCCGGCACTCCTTCCTACGAGGACCCGGCGACCGGTTCGGCGGCGGCCGCATTCGCAGGCGCCATCATGTATTTCGACCGTCCGACCGACGGTGTTTCGCAGCTCTGGATCGAGCAGGGTCTGGAGATGGGCCGGCCCTCGCGTATCCGGCTCGAACTCAATGTCGAGGGCGGCAAACTGGTCTCGGCGCGCATCGGTGGCAACGCGGTCAAGGTGGCGGAAGGCAAGCTGTTCGTCTGACCATCTGCGTCACTTCAGCGATTTGTCGGGAAATGATTCCGGCAGGGCTGGACAGGATCGGCATCGGCGGCTATATGCCCGCCAACGCCGGTTTTTGCCGGCCGAGTGGGTGCGTAGCTCAGTTGGTAGAGCAGCTGACTCTTAATCAGCGGGTCCACAGTTCAATCCTGTGCGCACCCACCAAATTCTTCAAAGACTTGGTGGAAAGACCCTGAATAGGCCGGTTCAATTGCCGCGCTCATTCATCGGCTGCTTTCGCCGCCCGGCCGCCTTTGGCCAGGAGAGATGTAGGACTTTGCAGCTTGGTCAAAGACTATGATTGGCTGCGCCGAAAGACGCGGCTCAGAAACCTGCCGAACCGAAAAGCCATGCCGTTGTCCGCGCTCCGACCGTCGTCGGCATCAATGGCGGCCTTTCCGCCTGAGAAATCGCTGATGAGCCACCAGAAGAAAACCAGAAAAACAACGAGAATTGCGGTGTCGATCGGGCCGTAAGTTGAATATCCGCTGTGCCGAAGCACACCAGCAAGCAGCACGGCGATAGTCATAGCAGCGGCAGCCGGGTGAAGCTTTTTCATCCACCAGATCTATTCGAGAATCGCTACAACCGGAAGATGTTACTTCTCCGACACGCCCGCCTCGGCAAAGCTTGCCATCCTCGCATGGCACTCCAGCGCTGAGCGGACGATGTTGACGGCGAGGCAGGCGCCGGAGCCTTCGCCGAGCCGCATGCCGAGATCGAGCAGCGGCGGCAGGTCGAGCGCCTCGAGCAGGCCGCGATGGCCTGACTCGGCCGAGACGTGAGCGGCGATTGTGTGGGCCAGGCCGGCGGGATGCAGCTTTGCCAAAGGTGCCGCGGCTGCGGTGCAGACGAAGCCATCGAGCAGCACCGGTATGCCCATGTGACGGGCGGCGAGCGTGGCGCCGAAGATGGCGGCAAGTTCGCGTCCGCCGAGCGCCGCGGCAATCCCCAGCGGATCGGCAAGCACAGCGGCGTGGCGCTTCAGGCCCGATTCGATGGCAACCACCTTGCGCATCAGGCCGGCATCGTCGACGCCGGTGCCGCGTCCAGTCCATTTTTCCGCACCGCCGCCGAACAGCGCCGCCGAGATCGCGGCGGCCGGCGTGGTGTTGCCGATGCCCATCTCGCCGAAGCAGACGAGATCGAGATCCTCAGTCACCGCATCGTAGCCGGCCGAGACGGCGGCAAGAAACGCCTTGTCGTCCATCGCCTGCGTTTGTGTGAAGTCGCCGGTCGGATGGTCGAGATCGAGCGGAATGACGTCGAGTTCGGCGCCCGCGATGCGGGCGAGCTGGTTGATGGCCGCACCGCCGCCGGCGAAGTTCGCCACCATCTGCACCGTGACTTCCGAAGGATAGGCCGACACGCCTTGCGCGGTAACGCCGTGGTTGCCGGCGAAGACGAAGACTTTCACCCGCTCGAGCCTGGGCATGTCGCGGCGCTGCCAGCGCGCCAGCCACGCGGCGATGCTCTCAAGCCGGCCGAGGCTGCCCTGCGGCTTGGTCAACGTGTCCTGGCGGCGAGCGACCGCGCTCGCGGCGGCATCATCGCCATCAGGCAGGTCGAGGCAAGCAGCGCGCAATTCATCTAGGGATTTGAATGGCATGGAAGGAAATTCTCCGAGACAGAGTCAGGAAAGGGCTACGGCAGCGACGAGCAGCACCGCGATTTCGCTCACCTGCTCCAAGGCGCCGATCGTGTCGCCGGTCTGGCCACCGATCTGGTTGAGGCAAAGCGCGTGGAAGGCGGCAAACAGCAGTCCGAGCAGGATAAGGGCGGCGATGGCGCCGCCAAGCCCGAGCAGGAGGAGCGGGATCGCGCCGAGCACGGCGCCGGCGATGGCGATTTCTTGCGAGACGGTGCCGGCGCCGGCCGAGAGGCCATCGTCGCGCGCCGGGGGCAAGAGATGCATGAAGGCGCCGAATACGCCGCGCGAGGCCGCATGGGCGGCCAGGAGCGCGAAGAGGGCTTGTGTGGGATCGACGAGTTCCGACAGGGCGCTCCAGCGGATGAGGAGCGATAGGCCCAGCGCCATGGCGCCGTAGGCCCCGATTCGGCTGTCGCGCATGATCTCCAGCTTGCGGCCGCGCGTCTTGCCGCCGCCAAGACCGTCAGCGACATCGGACAGGCCGTCCTCGTGCAGGCAGCCGGTGGTGACCACGGTTGCAACCAGGGCAAGGGCTGCCGCCGGCCCCATGGCAAGGCCAAACCGTTCCGCCGTGGCAAAGACGATGGCGCCGATCAGGCCGACGACGAGGCCGGCGACCGGGGCGGCCCAGATCGCGGCGGCAAGGCTGCGGCCGCGAAAGTCGATGACCGGCAAGGGCAGCCTGGTGAAGAACACCAGGCAGAGGGCAACATCGCTGGGGATCTGCCGGAGCGAAAGGGTGACCTTCGGGAGCTTCATGCCTCAGCCTCTTGCGATGGCATGGAAGAAGGTGCCGCTGACTTGGCCGCGCCGGTAGCCCGAGGCGCCGATCGGATTGCCTTGCCCATCGGCGAGGTCGGCCAGGGGCTCGTCATTGCCGGTCGCCGTCATCTGTGCATAGTGGAATTCGTGCCCGCGGATCAACGCGCCCCGCGGGCCGAGCGGACAGTCGGCGCGCAGTCGCGCCTCGCGATAGCCGAGGTTCATCTTGCGCCTGGCGAAGCTGGTTGAATGGCCGAGCAGGCCGAGCATTTCGTGCGTTTCGCCAGATGCATCTTCCAGAGCTTCGCCAAGCACCATGAAGCCACCGCACTCACCATGGATGGGCTTCGTCCCGGCGAACCTTGCCATTGCTCTCCGAAAATTCGCAGCGGCGGCGAGACGGCCGGCGTGAAGTTCGGGATAACCGCCGGGCAGCCAGCAGACGTCGGAGCTGCCGTCAGGCGCCTCGTCCGCGAGCGGCGAGAACGGAACGATCTCCGCACCGGCCTTGCGCCAGTAGGCCGCGACGTGCGGATAGAGGAAGGTGAAGGCGGCATCCTCGGCAAGTGCGATGCGCTGGCCGGGCGGCGGCAGCGCATCATCGAAGCCGCCTTTCGCAGGAGTGAGGGGGGTCGCCAGCCGCATTATCGCATCAAGGTCGAGCGACTTTTCGGCCATGTCGGCCAGCCGGTCGAGATGCGCCATCAGGTCATCATATTCACCGGCCTGGACGAGGCCGAGATGGCGCTCTGGCAGGTTCAGCGTGGGATCGCGCAGGATGGCGCCGACGACCGGCAGCCCAATCGCCTCGACGGCGTCGCCGGACAGCCGGCGGTGGCGCTCGCTGCCCAGCCGGTTGAGCACGACGCCCGCCATGCGCACCTCCGGATCATAGGTGGCGAACCCCTTGGCGACGGCCGCCGCCGTGGTCGACTGGCCTGAAACGTCAAGCACCAGCAGCACCGGCAGGCCGTAGAGCCGCGCCAGATCGGCCGCTGAACCGGTGCGACCAGGCGAGGCCGGAATGCCGTCGAACAGGCCCATCGCGCTTTCGATGATGACGAAATCGGCGTCGTCGGCTGCCTGCGCGGCGAGTGCGTTGAGAAGCGATGGTGGCATCGCCCAGCTGTCGAGGTTGACGCCGGACAGGCCGGTGGCGGCGGTGTGGAAGCCGGGATCGATGTAATCGGGGCCGGACTTGGCGCCGCGCACTTTCAGGCCGCGCCGGGCGAGTGCGCGTAAAATGCCGATGGTGACGCTGGTCTTGCCCGAGCCGGAGCGCGGCGCGCCGATGATGATCGCGCGGGCGCTCACGACGCACCCGCCAGCGCCGCGCGCATGGCGACGATGCCGCCGACCACGATCAGCGCCGGCGCGGACAGGCCGGCGGCGGCGGCTTCCTCGGCGATGGTGGCCAGCGTGGCGACGACAATGCGTTCCTGCGGCGTTGTCGCGGCGACGATCACCGCCGCCGGAGTCGATGGCGCCAACCCGCCGTCGAGCAATGCGGCCGATATTACGGGTAGATTGGCCATGCCCATATAGACCACAACAGGCTGGCCGGTGCGCGCGATCGCGGCCCAGTCGAGATCCTCATCGGTGCCGGCGGCATGCCCGGTCGCCAGGATCACCGCCTTGTTGATGCCGCGCATGGTGGCGGGGATACCGGTGGCGGCCAGCGCGCTGAGGCCCGAGGTGAGGCCCGGCAGGACGCGGAACGGGATGTTTTCCCGCGCCAGGGCCAGCGCCTCTTCGCCGCCACGGCCGAAAATATAGGGATCGCCGCCCTTCAGCCTGATGACGCGGCGGCCCTGGCGCGCCAGCCGGACCAGCAGGGCGGTTATGTCGTCCTGTTTCATCGAGGGTTTTCCGCCGCGCTTGCCGGCAAAGAAAAGCTCGGCGTTTTCGGCAACCGCGACGACGTCCGAGGAGACCAGCGCATCGTAGACCAGCGCATCCGCCTCACTCAGCGCCGCCAGCACTTCCAGCGTCAGGCAGCCGGGATCGCCGGGGCCGGCGCCGGCGAGCCAGACATGGCCGGGCTCAAGCGTCCGCGGCTTGAAGTTCAGCCGGGCAAGCGCCTGTTGGAGCGCGGCGTTCTCGCCCTTATTCTTGGTGCTGTCGCTCACAATCCGTCCCGTCCGCGAAAACGCCTTTGGTAGTGGGCGTCGTACAATGAACTCTCGCCAAAACCTTCCGCCCCCAGCGAGCGGCCGACGAAGATGATGGCCGTGCGCTCCATCGGATCGGCGGCCAGTTGTGCCTCGATGGTTTCCAGCGTGCCGGTCAGCATGCGCTCGTCCGGCCAGGAGGCACGGAAGACGACCGCCACCGGGCAATCGCCGCCATAGAGCGGCGTCAGCTCGGCGACGACGCGGTCGACGGCGTGGATGGCAAGATGAATGGCAAGCGTGGCGCCGGTGCGGCCGAAGCCAGCCAGCGTTTCGCCAGGCGGCATTTTTGAAGCGCGGCCGGAGACGCGCGTCAGCACCAGGCTCTGGGCGACTTCGGGAATGGTCAGCTCGCGCCGCAGAGCAGCCGCCGCGGCAGCGAAAGAGGGAACGCCCGGCGTCAGCGTGTAGGGAATCCCGTGCTTTTCCAGCCGCCGGATCTGTTCGGCAACCGCGCTCCAAACCGACAGGTCGCCGGAATGCAGGCGCGCGACGTCATGGCCGGCTTTGTGGGCGGCCAGATATTCGGCCTCGATCTCGTCGAGCGACATCGGCGCGGTGTCGATCAGCTTCGTTCCCGGGGCGCAGTGCTGCAGCAATTCCGGCGCCACGATCGAGCCGGCATGGAGGCAGACCGGGCAGCTTGCCAACAGCCGCGCGCCGCGCAGGGTAAGGAGGTCGGCGGCGCCCGGACCGGCGCCGATGAAATGCACGGTCATGCCGCGTCTCCGCTGATGGCGATGGCGCAGGTGACCGGTCCGAGCACGGTGCGGGGTCCCAGCAGCCTGGCACCTTCGCCGGCGACGGCCAGCGCCGATGCTTCGGAAACCGATGCTGTGCCGGCCAGATCCTGCGAGAGGCTGGAGTTGCTGAGCGCCTTCGTCGACGCTGCTTTAAGCACTGCTTCATCGACGACAATGACGGGAAGGTTGAGTGTGCGACCTGCGGCAGCGATCGCCTGTTCATCTTTCTTGAGCGTGGCGGTGGCGAGCGACGAGAGCGCCGTCATCGCCAGTCCATGTGCTTCGAGCGCGGTTTCTATCGCGCCAAGCACGTCCTCGACACTCACGCCCTTTCGGCTGCCGATGCCCGCGACCATCATGGCTTGATCCAACTCCATTGGGTAACCGGCATCGCCGGCCGCCAGGCCTGCATCGAACCGACAGGCGCGGCGCGGGATATGGCGATGCGGGTGAGATCGCCCCCGAGCTCGGTATGACGGGCAAGAAGCAGCGTCTCCATTTCCAGCGTCACGGCATTGGCCACGAGCCGACCGCCCGAGCGCAGCGCCTTGATGGCGGCGGCCAGCACGCCGGTGTCGCTGCCGCCGCCGCCGATGAAGATCGCGTCAGGGGTCTCGAGCCTTGCAAGCGCCTTGGGCGCGCGGCCTTCTACCACGATGAGACCGGGAACACCGCAGGCGGCGGCGTTGTGGCCGATGCGGGCGGCGCGGATCGGATCGGCTTCGATGGCAATGGTGCGCATCGAGGGATGGGCGAGCATCCATTCGATGCCGATGGAACCGGAGCCGGCGCCAATATCCCACAGCAATTCGCCGCGCCTCGGCGCCATCGCCGACAGTGTGACGGCGCGGATGTCATGCTTGGTGATCTGGCCGTCATGGTCGAACAGGTGGTCGGCGAGGCCGGATGTCAGCGGCAGGATACGCGCATCCGGACCGGATTCGATTTCGAGCGCCAGCACATTGAGCGGATTGATGTCTTCGAGGTCGAACGCATCGGCTCGGGCCGAGCGCAGGTTCTCCTTTGGCCCGCCAAGCGCCTCCAGAACCGTCAGTCGCGAGGCGCCGAAATCAAGCTCGGTGAGCAGGCGGGCGATCGCCACCGGTGCATCGGCATCGGATGTCAGGGCCAGGATGCGTGCGTTGGGTTGCAGCAATGGACGGATCAGGTCGATGGGGCGGCCATGCAGCGAGACCGTTTCGATGTCCTGCAGCGCCCAGCCAAGGCGAGCGGCCGCCAGCGAAATGGCAGACGGCGCGGGAACGACATGCATCTCCCGCGGCTTGACCTTGCGTGCGAGGGTGACGCCGACGCCGTGGAAAAAGGGATCGCCGGAGGCAAGAACGCAGACGCGCCTGCCGACAAGCGCCAGCACGTCAGCCATCCCGGCATCGAAAGGTACCGGCCAGGGACGCGGATCGCCCTTGGCGAAAGATGAGACGAGCGCCAGATGCCGCTTGCCGCCGAAGATGATTTCAGCGTCGGCAATCCGCTGCTTGGCCTCGTCGCCGAGACCCGCTACACCGTCCTCGCCGATGCCGACGATGGTGAGCCATTTCTGGTTGAGCTTGGCGCCGTGCGGACCCTTAGCAGGCATGATGACCCACCGCATTCTGATCCTCGGCGGAACCACCGAAGCCCGGCAACTGGCTGGAAACCTGGCCGCCGCCGGTCACTCGGTGATGTTGTCGCTGGCGGGCCGCACCGAAAGCCCGGTGGCGCAGGGCGTCCCGGTGCGCAGTGGAGGGTATGGCGGTGCTGAAGGGTTGGCCGCATATCTCAGGGAGGCGGGCACGGACCTGCTGATCAACGCCACGCATCCCTACGCGGCGCGAATCTCCGCCAATGCGGCGCAAGCCGCGCGCATGGCTGGGGTGCCGATCCTCGCTCTGCGCCGTCCCGGCTGGGAGCCTGTCGAGGGTGATCGCTGGACTGAGGTCGACACGACAGGGGATGCGGTGCAAGCACTTGGATCGGCGCCGCGCCGTGTTTTCCTGGCACTCGGCCGGCAGGAGGTCGCGGCTTTCGAGGCCGCGCCCCAGCATCACTATCTCATCCGCAGCGTCGATCCGGTCGAGCCGAAGCTGGCAGTGCCCAATGCCACCTACCTGTTGGCGCGCGGGCCGTTTCGCGAGGCGGAGGAACGCACGCTGCTCGAGCGGCACGGCATCGACATCGTCGTATCCAAGAACAGCGGCGGGGCGGCGACCTATGGCAAGATCGCCGCGGCGCGCGGGCTCGGCCTCGACGTGGTCATGGTGCGCAGGCCGGCGCTGCCGGAGATTCCTTCGGCTGCGACCGTCGATCAGCTTGCCGACATGGTCGATCATCTTGTCGAGCCTGCCGCGGAGCGCGGCGTATAGACCAGCGAAGACTTCTCGCCGCGCCTGATGATCCGCGTTTCCGGCGAACCGATGATGATGCAGGTTGCCATGTCCGCCTTGTCGGCATCGGCATCCGCCAGCAGGAACACCTCGATGCGTTCGTCAGGCCGGCCTGCGGCACGGCCGAAGATGACGGGCGTGGTGCCCGGCAGAATGGCCTTCAGACATTCGAAGGCGCGGCCAAGCTGCCAGGGGCGCGCCTTCGAGATCGGATTGTAAAGCGCGATGACGAAGCCGGCGCCGGCGGCCGCCAGCAGGCGCAGTTCGACCAGGTCCCATGGCTTCAGATTGTCGGACAGCGAGATGGCGCAGAAATCATGGCCGAGCGGTGCCCCGATGCGGGCAGCGACAGCGAGCATGGCGGTGACGCCAGGCACGATTGCGAGGTCGATGGCGCGCCATTCGGAGGGGCCGGCTTCGATCGCCTCGCAGACGGCCGCAGCCATGGCGAAGACGCCTGGATCGCCCCCGGAGACGACGGCGACATTGTGACCTTCGGCCGCCTTCGCCAGCGCCTCGTTGGAGCGGGCAAGCTCTTCGCGATTATCGGAGGCGATGCTGGTCTGATCGGGGCGCAATTCCAGCCGATCGAGATAGGGCTTGTAGCCATAGAAGAAGCTTGCCTCGGCGACGGCGTGGCTCGCCTGCGGCGTCACCTGATCGGCGTTGCCGGGTCCGAGCCCGATGAGGGTGAGGCGGCCGCTCATGCGCCACCCGTCGGCGCGACAGGACGTCCGGACCAGCCGGCGACGAGCACGATGGCGAAATAGGGCGCCTTGTCGTCCGGCTTGTCGGTGAGCCGCATCGAGACGCTGCCCGGCATGGTCCCGCGCTCGACATAAACGGCGCGTGCCAGCTTGCCGGTGGCCTCCAGCGCCCGTCGGATTTTGGGCAGGTTGCGGCCGACCTTCATGATGATGGCGGCATCGGTGTCGGCGAGGCGGCGGGTCAGTTCGAACTCGCTCATCGTGCCCGGCAGCACGGTCAGCACGTCGTCGCCCTGGACGATCGGCAGGCCAGTCGCCGACCAGCAGCCCGACATGGCGGTAACGCCGGGAATGACCTCGGTCGGAAAACGATGGGCGAGGCGCACATGCAGATGCATGTAGGAGCCGTAGAAGAGCGGATCGCCTTCCGATAGCACGGCGACCATCTTGCCGGCATCCAGATGACCGGCAACGGTCTCGGCGGACTCCTCGTAGAAGGCCGATATCTGCGCGCGGTAATCGTCGTGATCCTTGTCGATCTCCGTGGTCACGGGATAGAGCAGCGGCAGTTCCAGCATGTCGGGCCGGAAGCGCGTTCCGACGATGGCGCGCGCATTGCTGTTGTTGCCGCGCTTGGCGAAATACGCCACCACATCGGCCTCGGCCAGCGCACGCGCGGCCTTCAGCGTCAACAGTTCTGGGTCGCCGGGACCGGTACCGACGCCGACCAGGCGGCCCCTTGAGCCGGTTTTGGGGAGCGCGTTCACAGGCCGGGCCTCGCCAGGGAATTGAGGGCTGCCGCGGTCATGGCGCTGCCGCCAAGCCTGCCGCGCACGATTGCATAGGGTACGCCGTAAGAATTCTGCGCCAGCGCATCCTTCGATTCGGCGGCACCGACGAAGCCCACCGGCATGCCGAGGATGGCGGCCGGTTTGGGCGCACCGTCGCGCAGCTTTTCCAGGAGGTAGAAGAGTGCGGTCGGCGCATTGCCGATGGCTACCACCGAACCGGCGATACGCTCGCCCCACAGGTCGATCGCGGCGGCAGAACGTGTGTTGCCGATCGTCCTGGCGATTTCATGCGTGCGCGGATCGCGCAACGTGCAGATCACCTCGTTGCCGGCAGGCAAGCGGGCGCGTGTGACGCCGTGCGAGACCATTTCGGCGTCGCAGAAGATCGGCGCGCCGGCGGCAAGCGCAGCCCGTGCGGCGGCAACGAAATCGCTGGAGAAGACAAAATTCTTGGCGGCTTCCACTTGGCCGCAGGCATGGATCATGCGGACCGCGACATCGGCCTCCGCGTCGGAAAAGCGCGCGAGATCAGCCTCGGCGCGGATAATGGCAAAGGAGCGTTCGTAGATCGCCGTGCCGTCGTGGATGTAGTCGTAGGCGACCATTGTCATTCCTGTCGATAAGCCTCTGCGATGCCGGCCGGCCCCAGCCTTGTCAGGCAGGCGGCGGCGGTCTCGCCCTGATAGCGTGCGCTGCGGATTGCCGCCACGACGCGGCCGATGCCGCGCGCGGCGTCATAGCCCGGCCTGTAACCGGCAGGAAGGGCCTTTGCCGTCGCGTTCACGACAAGTCCGGCTCCATTTTCGCCGCCGACCACGGTCAGCGACGCTGGGCCGGGATGCGCGCAACCCTTGGCGCATCCTGAAATGTGCAAGGTGAAGTCGAGACTATCGGCGTTTTCGCTGGCGATCGCCTCGGCAATGTCCCGCGTGGCAATGCGACCCGAGGCACAAGCCGGCGCGCCGGGACAAGCAGCGATGCGCGTGCGCGGGTCGGTGGGGGAGGTGACGAAGCCGAGGGTAGCGGCTGTTTGCTGGAGGAAGGGATTGGCGGCTGGTGGCTGGCCGAGGAAGAGCAGGGCGCGGCCCGGGGCGAGGCGGATTTCTGACGTGCCGAGGGTGACAGCGCTTTGAGCGAGGGCGATGAGCCTTTCGGCGGGCATGCTGCCGTAGGGGAGACCGATGCCGAGAATGGGGACGTCGCCGGCTAAGGGGAAAAGGCCGATAGGTTTGCGCGAGGCGCCCCCCTCTGTCCTGCCGGACATCTCCCCCTCAAGGGGGGAGATTACGTGGTCGCCGACGGTTTCGCCAATTTCCGGTGTTGCTAAAGAAAATCCGGCGTCGAAGCTGCCGATCTCCCCCCTAGAGGGGGCGATGTCCGGCAGGACAGAGGGGGGCGCCTCGCGCAAATTTGTCAGGCATAGCCAACCCGCCAGGGACACCAACTGCCTCTCCGACAAATCCCTTGCGTGAGCGTCGCGGCCTTTCTCGGCGATCATCCTTAGAGCCGCGACGGCTATATCACGAGTCACACCGTCATCAGCAACCGCGAGCAGCCTTGCATTCCGCCCGTCACCGGCAACCGACACCCGCCACCGGGAGCCCGCATCGGTGCTCACCGCAACAAGCCGCATGTCGGCCGTCACAGCGTCCATCGTCAGTTGCCCGCCACCGTCGACAATGACCGAAACCTTGGGCCCGAGTCGCTGCGTCAGCCCGGCGTCCTCGACCGCTTTCCTGATCCCATCAGCCAGCGGCCGGGGATCGACGATCTCCTGCGGATCGATGCCGGCCAGTGGTCCGGTCTCCACTGATACGCCAGTGCGGACCACAATGCCCAGCGCATCGACTTCCTTCGCCAGCAGGGTGGCACTTTCCGCGGTCAATCCGCGTATTTGCAAGCTGCCGCGCGCTGTCACTTCCATGATGCCGTTGCCGTGCCGCAGGGCGGATTCTGCCAACCCGATCAGAAGCTTCGGCGACAATCCGCCAGAAGATGGGCCTCCGGCGACCGGGTTGAGCCGTACCAGCAGGCCGTCGCCGGTCTGCATCGGCGCCGACAAGGCCGGGCAGGCGCCGCGGCGCGAGAAGGCGTTCATGCCGCCACCCCTTGGGCTTCGGCAATCAGGGCCGCGAGGTCGTCGTCGATGGAATTGCGCAAGGGATGCCACAGACCCCGCCGGCGCGCCGACAGGAGGCGTTCGGCGATGACCTTCGCGGCGGCCGGGTTTTCGCGCAGGATGAAGGCGCGGACGTCCGCGTCGCCGAGATAGGCATCGTGCACGGCCTCAATCAGCGCGCCCGGTATGGCCTGCGTGGTTTCGGCGAAGCCAACCAGCCGGTCGACCGTTTCGGCGAATTCCGAGGCGCCGCGCGGGCCATGGCGCATCTGGCCCGCTATGAAGCGGGCGTTGACGGCGCGAGCGCGCACGACGCGCGTCACAGCCTCACTGAGCGAACGCGGCTTCGGCCTCTGCGGATCCGTCGTGTCCAGCACGATGACGTCGGCATTCCTGCCGAGCGCTGCAAGGGCGGCCGAAAAGCCGCCGATAAAGGCGACATCGGCGGAGCCTTCGAGGATATCGCGGCCGGGATCGTCGCCGGTGTGGACGAGAAGATCGGCTTCGGCGATACGGTTCTCGAATGCGCCGGGCGCGGCGATCCCTTCACCGCCGGCGCCGCCATAGGCATGCGACGTGGCATCGAGATAGGCGCGGCCGATTTCCTCGCGCGCCGCCCAGTCGCCGCTCGACAGGATTTCCTCGACGCCAGCGCCGTAGGTCCCGGGCGAGGTGCCGAAGATGCGCGGGCTGATCTTGCCTTCGGCGCGGGTCCTTGCGGCGAGCGGATTTTCCGAATCGTCCTCGTCGCGCGCGGCAACCGCGTTGGCAGCGGCATCGATCAGTGCGATCTGGGTCGGGAACATGTCGCGGAACAGGCCCGATATGCGCCAGGTAACGTCGACGCGTGGGCGGCCAAGCGCTGCCAGTGCCAACACCTCGATGCCGGTGACGCGGCCTGTGGCGGCATCCCATTGCGGTCGGCAACCCATCAGCGAAAGCCCCTGCGCGATCTCCTCGCCGCCGGTGCGCAAAGACGCCGAACCCCAAAGGTCGATGATCAGCGAGCGCGGCCAGTCGCCATGCGATTGCATATAGGCGCGCACCACTTCCTCGGCAGCAGCCTTGCCGATGTCGTAAGCCGTCGGCGTCGGCATGGCGCGCGGGTCCGACGTGAACAGGTTGCGGCCGGTGGGCAGAATGTCGGAGCGGCTGCGCGCGGGCGCGCCGGCCGGGCCCGCCGTGACATGACGGCCATCGAGCGCGTCGAGAAGGGCGGCCTTTTCGATCTCTGCGCTTTGCCGGCGCATAAGGTCGGGCTCGTCGTCGGGCGCGCGGCCGTAGACATGCAGCCCATCCTTGATGGCGAAATCCTTAAGGTCGCAGAGCCAGGCATCGATGCGGCGCAAGGCCTCGTCCGGCGCGTCGGTGCGGGCAACGCCGGCCTCCGCGGCGAGGCCCGTCGTCTGCGCGGTTTCGACGATCAGCCCGGCCAGACGGTCACGGCGACGGCGGTCGAGACCGTCAGCCTGGGCGTATTCGTCGACCAGCCGTTCGAGCTTGTGCTGGTTCTCGTCCAATCCGGCGCCGGTCAGCGGCGGCGGCAGATGGCCGAGCGTGACGGCTGCGATCCGCCGCTTGGCCTGCGCCGCCTCGCCGGGATTGGAGACGATGAAAGGATAGATCACGGGCAGGGGACCGGTGACGATCTCGGGGAAGCAGCTTTGCGAAAGCGCAACCGTCTTGCCAGGCAGCCATTCCAGCGTGCCATGCGCGCCGACATGGACAAGCGCATGGACGCCGAGCGATTTGCGCAGCCACAGGCCGAAGGCGAGCAACGCATGGCGTGGCGGCAGCGTCGGGTCGTGATAGTCGGCGCGGCGGTCGGCCGATCGGCCGCGGTCGGGAGCGAGCGCCACGGTGATGTTGCCGAAGATCGCGGTGCGGAAGGGGAAGTGTTTTTCGCTTGATAGCAAAGCTGTCTCGCCTTCGGCTTTGCCCCAAGCGGCTTCTACTGCGGCAACTGCTGCTGACGGCAGCTCATTCGAGAAGGCAAGGTACTCATCCAGCCCCAGCCCCGCGTTGCTGCGCTCCAGCGCATCCAGCAACGCACGCGGCGATTGCGGAATCCCTTCAACCGCATAGCCCTGTTCCTTGAGGTCGTGCAGCATCGCCAGCACGCTGGATGGCACGTCCAACCCGACCGCATAGCCCGTGCGGCCGGGAGCGCTTGGGTAATCGGGGATCAGAATGGCGAGCTTGCGTTCCGCGCGCGGCGTTTCCCGAAGCCTGATGAAGGCTTCGACCCGGTCCGCCACCTGTTCGACGCGATCGGGCTCCGGCCGGTTGGCGAAGGCGCGGTGGCCGAGCGCCGGGTCGGTCTCGCTTTCGCCCTTGAAGGAAATGGCGCCGGCGAGGATGCGGCCGTCGAGTTCGGGCAGCACGACATGCATGGCAAGGTCGGCTGGCGCCAGCCCACGCTGGTTCGTTTCCCAGACGTCGCGGCGGGTGGTGGCGACGATCACCTGGAAGATCGGCACGCCGGCGCGGTCGAACAGGGTTTCGACGCCGGGTTCGGCGCCGGAAGCGAAGGCGGTCGCCGTGACGATGGCGGCGGGCTTGAGCTGGGCAATCGCGGTCTCGACAAACGCCAGGGATTCCAGGTCCTTCAGGCTGGAAACAAAGATCGGCACCGGACGCATACCGCGTTGCCGCAGCGCCTCGAAGAGCGTGTCGATCGGGGCGACATCCGCGGCGAGCAGCATTGAGCGGTAGAACAGGATGGGCACGACCTTTCCCTCCCCCTCGAGGGGAGGGTGGCCCGCAGGGCCGGGTGGGGTCGGTGCGACTGGGTTCGGCGCCTCTTTAAGTCGGCGCACTTCAGAGGCGACCCCACCCCCGGCCTGCGCCCGAACCCTTCCCTCGAGCGGGAGGGGGACGACGCCGCGACCCGGCTCGTAGTAACCCGCCTTCGGCACGCTTACCGGCTCGGCTGCTATCGCATCAGACCCCGTCAACCGCGCCAGCCTGCGCACCAGCGCGCTCATATTGGCCGGGCCGCCCTCGCGGAAATAATTGAGCAGCCCGTCCAGTTCCTCGCGCGACAGCGTCGAGGCTTCGATCAGCCTGATATCCTCGTCGTGGCTCTCGCCGGGAAGCAGTGCCAGCTTTATGCCGCGCTCGCGGGCAACCGCGGCCAACTGGTCGCAGCCGTAGCGCCACCACTCGTAACCGCCGAGAATACGCACCAGGATGATTTTGGCGTGACGGGCGACGCTGTCGATCCAGAGGTCGACGGACATGGGGTGGCGCAGGTCGCGGAGCGCGGCCAGCCGCATCGTGGGCAGCCGATCGGCGTCGCCTTTCCAGGCCGCCGCCAGTCCGGCCAGGTCGCTGTCGGTGAAGGACAGCGCCACCATATCCGCCGGCGTCTGCCGCAGATCGACCGGCTCGGCGAGATCGTCGAGCGAGGCGGATGTGGTGGCGAGGATGTGCATCGCGGTCGCTGTTGCGTCAGCCGGCGAGTATACGCTCGATCGCCGGGCGGTTCAGCCCCTTGAGGCCGATGACGACCAGGCGCGAGCGGCGGTCGTCTTCAGCCGTCCAGGCGCGGTCGTAGTAATGATTGACGCGCGGACCGACCGCCTGCAGCAACAGCCGCATCGGCTTGCCGCCGACCTCGACGAAGCCTTTCACCCGCAGCACGTTTTCCTGTTCAGCCGCGGTGGCGACGCGCTTTGCCAGGTCGTCCGGATTGGCGATCGAGGGGATGTCGACGATAAACGTATCGAAGTCGTCGTGCTCGTGGTCGAAGGCGCCGTCATGATGGGACTTGCGGTTCTCGATGTCGTCCTCGACGGCGAGGCCCAGCCCGAGCAGCACGGACGGATCGACCTTGCCATGAGCTGTCGGCACGACCTTCACGGCGCGGGCGGAGTGTTCGCCAATGACGGCGTTGGCGCGAGCCGAACCTGCGGCATCCATCAGGTCGCTCTTCGACAGGATGATGAGGTCGGCGCAGGCGATCTGGTCCTCGAACACCTCCTCGATGGGGTCGTCGTGGTCCAGTGTCTGGTCCTGCGCGCGTTGCGCCTGCAGGGCGTCCATGTCGTTGGCGACGCGCCCCTCGGCGAGTGCCGGACCGTCGACCACGGCGATCACGCCGTCGACTGTCACCCGGCTCTTCACCGTCGGCCACTGGAATGCCTGGACCAGCGGCTTGGGCAGAGCCAAGCCTGAGGTCTCGATCAGGATGTGGTCGACCTTCGGCGTCAGCGACAGGATCTGGTCGAGCGCGGGGACGAAATCGTCGGCGACGGTGCAGCAGATGCAGCCATTGGCCAGTTCGACGATGTTTTCCTCCGGGCAGGTGTCGATGCCGCAGCCCTTCAGGATCTCGCCGTCGATGCCGATGTCTCCGAATTCGTTGACGATGATGGCGATACGCTTGCCGCCCGCGTTTTCCAGTAGATGGCGGACCAGCGTGGTCTTGCCGGACCCCAGGAAGCCGGTGACGACGGTACAGGGGACGCGGGAGAGAGTGGCGGCGGAAACTGCGGCGGTCATGATCAGTCCTTCAGCATGTCGAGGGGAGGAATGCGGGCAACGAGGCCGCGCTTGAGGGAATCCGGACGGCCGCGCCACGGAATGAGGCCGTCGGTCGAAGAGGCGAAGAGTTTCGCGCCGGTGACGAGATCGGCGCCGCTGGCGATGTTTAGGTCGCCGAAGACATAACTCCAGCAGCCGTCGCGAAGAATCGCGGCACTGAGGCGGCGCTTGCAATTGCCGAGGCATTCGACGGTGCGGACGCGGACATTGTCGGCCGTTGCGGCTTGGCGCGTGTCTTGAGCCAAAACTTCGCCGGCGCGGGGATGGGCGTCGGAACCGGTCTCGTCGCGGCAGGAAGCGCAGACGATGACAGTGACGCCGGCCAAGGCGTCGCTATCGCCAGACAAGTCGCTATCGCCAGACAAAATGTCCGCTGTTTCAGCCGGGAAACTGCTGTCGCGTTCCAAATCGGGCTCCTTGCCCGGAAAACCCGCCGGGCGATCGGATTCTTATGTCTCAGACGGCAGGTCTCCTGGCTCGCGGGTCATAGCCTTCGTGCCGCCTTCCCGGGACCGTCCCAGTGGTTTTCGGCCTTGGCTCGTCGCTTACAGTTGCGGGGACAGCCGCGGATTTGAAATCGAGATTTCGCACCGCATTCCCTCTTGGCTCCTCCCTTTGCCGAGAGGAGACCGTCTGGATGGGATTTAGGCTCTTGCCGGCGGCGGTGTCAACGCGCGTCTACGACACGGCAATGTCGGCGAGCGGCTGCCCAAGGTCGCCGGCGGGCGTAATCTCAATCCGTTCGAGGCCGAGCCAGCCCTGCATCTGCGTCAATTCCTGGACGAGTTGCGTGGCGGTTTCAGGCGGCGCGCTGGGCTCGGCATAGGCCGCGTGGACGCGTAGCACGCCGGCCGGCCGGTCGGCCTTGAGGTCGACGCGCGCCACGATCCTGTCGCCGAGCAGGAAGGGCAGGACGTAATAACCGTATTGCCGCTTTTCGGCAGGGGTGTAGATTTCTATGCGGTAGTGGAAATCGAACAGCCGCTCCGTGCGCGAGCGCTCGAAGACCACCGGATCGAACGGCGCCAGCAGGGCGCGGGCGTTGATCCTGCGGGGAATGCGGGCCTCCTTGTGGAGGTAAGCCGGTTTGTTCCAATCCTCGACACGCACCGGCACCAGCTCGCCTGTTTCAACCAGTTCCTCCAGCCGGCCCTTCATGTCGGCCGGCGACAAGCGAAAGTAGTCGCGCAGGTCGCTCGCTGTCGCGACGCCATGGGCGCGGGCGGAGATCCGCAGCAATTCCCGATGCGCGTCCTCGGCTGATGGCACCGGCAGATCGAGGATTGCCTGCGGCAGCACGCGCTCGGGCAGATCATAGAAGCGTTCGAAGCCACGGCGATGCGCGGTGGTGATGCGTCCTGCCCAGAACAGCCATTCGAAGGCATGCTTGGCGTGGCTCCAGCCCCACCAGCCGCCGGATCCCTTTTGGCCTTCGAGCGCGGACGCGGCGATCGGACCGCGTTCTGCGACCTCGCGGTAGATCTCTTCTATATAGGCGGCGTGCTCGCGCCCCCATTTGGCCAGTCCCAGGTACATTTCATCGCCGCGCTCGGCGCGCTGCATGCGCCAACGCATCAACGGATAGGTCTCGACCGGCAGGAAGGAAGCCTCGTGCGCCCAGTATTCGAAAACCGTGCGCTTGCGCGTGACGGCGGCGTTGTCGAGCAAGGCGAACGGGTAGGGGCCAAGGCGCGAATAGAGCGGCATGTAATGAGCGCGCACCACCGCGCTGACGGAATCGATCTGCAGCAGGCCGGTACGCGAGAGCACGCGGGCGAAGTGGCGTCGGTCGGGCGTGCCGGCTGGGCGGGGATCAGTGAACCCTTGGGCGGCGAGCGCGATGCGCCGGGCCATGGCGAGCGAGATCTTTTCCTTCATTCGGATGCGACTCTGAGGCGTGTTGAGCGTCGTTCGGACAGTTGATTCCAGCGATGCTAGCAGGGTTTTGTCGGCAATTCTGTCAGGAGAGAAAGTGGAGTAAAAAGCGAAGGAAATCAGACAGGAGCGGATCGGACCAGTTTCTTCCCTTATGCCGTCCAGGCCGGTGTTTTGAACAAGGTTTGACTTGCTTCGCCGGAAGCGCTGCGCTAACCCTCGCCGCGTTGCAGCAAAGGCCCCTTAAAACGGTTCAGCGGTTAAACTGTCACGCTTCCGCAATAGGGTCTGGTGCTGTAATCAAAATGGATTGGCGCCAACGGAAAGCCGCAGCATGAACGCACTTCTCGGTTCGTACCTGCCCATCGTCCTGTTTATCGCAGTGGCGGCGGCTGTCGGCGTTGCGCTTATCGTGGCGCCGTTCCTGGTGGCCTATCGCAATCCCGACCCGGAAAAGCTTTCCGCCTACGAATGCGGGTTCAACTCGTTCGATGACGCCCGCATGAAGTTCGACATCCGCTTCTACCTGGTGTCGATCCTGTTCATCATCTTCGACCTGGAAGTGGCCTTCCTGTTTCCGTGGGCGGTGTCGTTCTCGAAAATCGGCATGCTCGGTTTCTGGTCGATGATGGTGTTCTTGGCAGTGCTGACCATCGGCTTTGCCTATGAATGGAAAAAAGGAGCGCTCGAATGGGATTGAGCGACAGTTCCGGCACGCTCGTCGCGCCGAAGCCCAAGGGTCTGATCGATCCCAATACCGGCAGGCCGGTTGGGTCCGATGATCCGTTCTTCCTCGAAATCAACAACGAACTCGCCGACAAGGGTTTTCTCGTCACCTCGACCGAAGCGCTGATCACCTGGGCGCGCAGCGGCTCGCTGATGTTCATGACCTTCGGCCTCGCCTGCTGCGCCGTCGAGATGATCCACACCTCGATGCCGCGCTACGATTCGGAGCGGTTCGGTGTTGCCCCTCGCGCGTCTCCGCGCCAGTCCGACATCATGATCGTCGCCGGCACGCTGACCAACAAGATGGCCCCGGCGCTGCGCAAGGTCTACGACCAGATGCCGGAACCGCGCTACGTCATCTCGATGGGCTCCTGCGCCAATGGCGGCGGCTATTACCACTATTCCTATTCGGTGGTGCGCGGCTGCGACCGCATCGTGCCGGTCGACATCTATGTGCCCGGCTGTCCGCCAAGCGCCGAAGCGCTGCTCTATGGCATTCTTCTGCTCCAGAAGAAGATCCGCCGCACCGGCACGATCGAACGGTAAATCCATGGCCGCATCCCTGAGCGAACTGTCGACCTATCTCGGCGAAAAACTGATTGGCCGCGTCAATGAAGCGGTGTTCGCCTATGGCGAACTCACCATCCATGTCGAACCGCGCGATCTGATCGAAGTGGTGACTTTCCTGCGTGACGATCCGCGCTGCCAGTTCATCTCGGTCATCGATGTCTGCGGCGCCGACTATCCGTCGCGGGCCAAGCGTTTCGACGTCGTCTATCACCTTTTGTCGCCAAAGCAGAACGTGCGTATCCGCATCAAGGTGCAGGCCGACGAGGAGACGATGGTGCCGTCGATCACCGGCGTCTATCCCGGCGCCGACTGGTTCGAGCGCGAGACCTACGATCTCTATGGCGTGCTGTTTTCGGGCCACCCCGATCTGCGGCGCATCCTCACCGATTACGGTTTCGACGGTCACCCGCTGCGCAAGGATTTCCCGCTGACCGGCTTCGTCGAGGTGCGCTACGACGACGAAGCCAAGCGCGTCATCTACGAGCCGGTGGAACTGAAGCAGGAATTCCGTAATTTCGATTTTCTGTCCCCATGGGAAGGCACCGATTACGTGCTGCCAGGGGATGAGAAGGCAAAGCAGTAATGGCCGAAACTTCCGTCCGCAATTTTAACATCAACTTCGGACCTCAACACCCTGCCGCGCATGGTGTTTTGAGATTGGTTCTGGAGTTGGACGGCGAGGTCGTCGATCGCGTCGATCCTCATATCGGGCTCTTGCATCGCGGCACCGAAAAGCTGATCGAGCACAAAACCTACTTGCAGGCAGTGCCTTATCTCGACCGGCTCGACTATTGCGCGCCGATGAACCAGGAGCATGCCTTCGCACTGGCCGCCGAGCGCCTGCTCGGCATCGAGGTGCCGAAGCGCGGCCAGTTGATCCGCGTGCTCTACTGCGAGATCGGCCGCATCATGTCGCACATCCTCAATGTGACGACGCAGGCGCTGGACGTCGGCGCGCTGACGCCGCCTCTGTGGGGCTTCGTCGAGCGCGAAAAGCTGATGGTGTTCTACGAGCGCGCCTCGGGCTCGCGCATGCATGCCGCCTATTTCCGTCCGGGTGGCGTCCATCAGGACCTGCCGCAGAAGCTGCTCGAGGACATCGGCAAGTGGATCGATCCGTTCCTGAAGTCGATCGACGACCTCGATCAGTTGCTGACCGGCAATCGCATCTTCAAGCAGCGCAATGTCGATATCGGCACGGTTTCGCTGGCCGACGCCTGGGCCTGGGGCTTTTCCGGCGTCATGGTGCGCGGCTCGGGCGCTGCCTGGGACCTGCGCAGATCGCAGCCCTATGAATGCTATTCGGAGCTCGATTTCGATATTCCGATCGGCAAGAACGGCGACTGTTTCGACCGCTACCTCGTGCGCATGGAAGAGATGCGCCAGTCGGCGAAGATCATGCGCCAGTGCATCGATCTCCTGCTCGGCAAGGAAAGCTCAGGGCCGGTGTCGAACCTCGACGGCAAGGTCGTGCCGCCGAAGCGCCAGGCGATGAAGCGCTCGATGGAAGCGCTGATCCATCATTTCAAGCTCTACACCGAGGGTTACCGCGTGCCGGCCGGCGAGGTCTATGCGGCGGTCGAGGCGCCCAAGGGCGAGTTCGGCGTCTATCTGGTCTCCGACGGTACCAACAAGCCTTATCGCTGCAAGCTGCGCGCCCCCGGTTTCGCGCATCTCCAGGCCATGGATTTCCTGTGCCGCGGTCACATGCTGGCCGACGTCACCGCCGTCCTCGGCTCCCTCGACATCGTGTTTGGTGAGGTCGATCGCTAAATGTCAGTCCGTCGTCTCGCAGAAGCCAGCGTCCAGCCAGCATCCTTCGCCTTCAACCGGGCGAACGCGGCCGCCGCCAAGCAATGGATCAAGAAGTACCCGAAGGGCCGGGAACAGTCTGCGATCATTCCACTGCTGATGCTGGCGCAGGAGCAGGAAGGCTGGGTCACCAAGGCGGCGATCGAGACGATTTCGGACATGCTCGGCATGCCGCGCATCCGCGGGCTCGAGGTCGCGACCTTCTACACGCAGTACCAGCTGAATCCTGTCGGTACGCGGGCGCACATCCAGGTTTGCGGCACCACGCCCTGCATGCTGCGTGGTTCGGAAGCGCTGATGGACGTGTGCCGCTCCAAGATCCACCATGACCAGTTCCACACCAACGACAAGGGGACGCTGTCGTGGGAAGAGGTCGAATGCCTCGGCGCCTGCGTCAACGCGCCGATGGTCATGATCTTCAAGGACACGTTCGAAGACCTGACGCCGGAACGGCTGGCGGAAATCATAGATCTCTACGATGCGGGCAAGGGCGCCTCGGTGACGCCGGGGCCGCAGAACGGCCGCACCGGCTCGGAGCCGGCCACCGGCCTCACGACGCTGAAAAGCGAGAAGGCGATCCTCAAGTCGACCCGTGACAGGGAGGCCATCGAAGCCGCCAAGGCCGCCAAGGCGGCACCCGACGCGATCATCGCGGCGCCGGTGCCAGCGCCGGCCGCCACCCCCGTCGCGCCGTCCAATGCCAGCAAGCCGAAAACCGATGCGGCTGAAACCAGCCCGGCGCTGAAAACACCGTCTCCGGCCAAGGTCGCGTCGGCAACGGAAAAAGCGGCGAGCGTCGCGGCCCCCCGCCACTCGGCGACAAACGCCAACAAGGCGGCGCCCGAGGTCGAGAAAGTTTCGAAGCCGCGCAGCGGCCCCCTGAACAAGGCTGAGCCGGCTTCCGCGTTCAAGTCGCCGGAAACCAAGGTTCCCGCCAAAGCGGCCAAGCCTTCCTTGGAAGACAAGAACCGGCCGGCCGGCATCGCCAGGCCGGCACTGGTCGATGATCTCAAGCTGATCTCCGGCGTCGGCCCGAGGACCGAGGGCATCCTGCATTCGCTCGGCATCTTCACCTTCGCCCAGGTTGCGTCTTGGAAGAGGGCCGAACGGGAGTGGGTGGACAGCTATCTCTCTTTCCGCGGCCGCATCGAGCGCGACGACTGGGTCAAGCAGGCCAAGGCGCTCGCCAAGGGCGGTGTCGCCGAATATATCCGAGTCTTCGGCAAGAAGCCGGTCTGAGGGACGAACAATGCTCCAGGACAAAGACCGCATCTTCACCAACATTTACGGCCTCTTCGACAAGTCGCTGGCCGGCGCAATGGCGCGAGGCGCCTGGGACAACACGCCCGGCATCGTCGCCAAGGGGCGCGAGTGGATCGTCAACGAGATGAAGGCGTCGGGCCTGCGCGGCCGCGGCGGCGCCGGTTTCCCGACCGGCCTGAAATGGTCGTTCATGCCCAAGCAGAGCGACGGCCGGCCGAGCTATCTCGTCATCAATGCCGACGAATCCGAGCCCGGTACCTGCAAGGACCGCGACATACTGCGCAACGATCCGCACACGCTGGTCGAAGGCGCCTTGCTCGCCGGCTTCGCCATGGGCGCGGTCGCGGCCTACATCTATGTGCGCGGCGAGTTCATCCGCGAGCGCGAGGCGCTGCAGCGTGCCATCGACGAGGCCTATGAGGCCAAGCTGATCGGCAAGGGCAACACTTCAGGCTACGATTTCGACGTCTATATGCACCATGGCGCCGGGGCCTATATCTGCGGCGAGGAGACGGCGCTGCTCGAAAGCCTCGAGGGAAAGAAGGGCCAGCCCAGGCTGAAGCCACCATTTCCTGCCAATGTCGGCCTCTATGGCTGCCCGACCACGGTCAACAACGTCGAATCGATCGCGGTGGCGCCGACGATCCTGCGCCGGGGCGCCGCCTGGTTCTCATCCTTCGGCCGGCCCAACAATGTCGGCACCAAGCTTTTCTGCGTCTCCGGCCACGTCAACAATCCGTGCACCGTCGAAGAGGCGATGTCGATCCCGTTCCGCGAGCTGATCGAGACGCATTGCGGCGGCATCCGTGGCGGCTGGGACAATCTCCTCGCCGTCATTCCTGGCGGCGCCTCGGTGCCGCTGGTGCCGGCCGAGCAGATCATCGATACGCCGATGGATTTCGACGCGCTGCGCGACCTCAAATCCGGCCTCGGCACGGCGGCCGTCATCGTCATGGACAAGTCGACCGATGTCGTGAAAGCCATCGCGCGGCTGTCCTACTTCTACAAGCATGAGAGCTGCGGCCAATGCACGCCGTGCCGTGAAGGCACCGGCTGGATGTGGCGTGTGATGGAGCGTCTGGTGCGTGGCGAGGCGCAGAAGCGCGAGATCGACATGCTGCTCGACGTGACCAAGCAGGTCGAAGGCCACACGATCTGCGCGCTGGGCGACGCAGCCGCCTGGCCGATCCAGGGCCTGATGCGGCACTTCCGCGGCGAGGTGGAGCGGCGCATCGACGAGTTTTCGCGCAACGCGCACCGGGCCGAGCCGGTGTTGGTGGCGGCGGAATAGAGAAGCATTGAATGGGCGAAAGCCCGGAGCGAGAAGAACGGGGCGGGGCGAACGAAGAAACGACCAGGAGAATTCTATGGCGCCGTATTCGACACCCCACCCGTTGATGCCCAATTTGGACCAGATCGAGAAGATGAACCAGGACCTGACCAGGATGATGCCGAAGGAGATGGCCGGCGCCGTCAACCTTCTGGCGCACCCTGTCGCGGGCGCGGCGGCGATATCGGCCCTGGGGCTTGGGCTCGCCAACCACGCTTTCGGCGTCTGGTTGGGTGCGCTGTCGGGCGCAGCCGAGGCGTCGCAACGCCTCATGCAGCCGCTCATCGAGGATTTCGAGGCGCGCGTCGAACAATTCGAGGATGCGAGCCTTTCGTCCACCAGAGCGCGGGCGACGGCCAAGACCCTGATCGCCGAGGCACAGTCCTTCGCGCAGGAAGTCACCGACATTGCCGCCAGGGAGGCTGCCACCACGGTGCCGGCGGCACAGGCCGGGCGGTCAGCGGACGAGCTTCCGGATGTGCTGCTGCCCGAGGATTTCAGGCAGCCCAAGGCTATCGACAGGCCGGCGAAGCCTTCGGATCTCAAGAAGATATCGGGTATCGGCCCGAAGCTGGAGACGGTGCTCAACGGGCTCGGCATCTGGACGTTCCACCAGATCGCCGACTGGTCGCCCGAAGAGATCGCCTGGGTCGACGACTACCTGTCGTTCAACGGCCGTATCGTGCGCGACGACTGGATTGCCCAGGCGGCTGTGCTGGCCGCGAAGAAGTGAATGAAATGCCGGGTGCCGCGTCTGTCGCGCCCGGAAAATGAGATTGCGGGAAATCCGCAGAGGTTTGAGGCGAATGGCAAAGCTCAAGGTCGACGGGAAAGAAATCACTGTACCCGACCATTACACGTTGCTGCAGGCGGCAGAGGACGCGGGCGCGGAAGTGCCGCGCTTCTGCTTCCACGAGCGGTTGTCGATCGCCGGCAATTGCCGCATGTGCCTGATCGAGGTGAAGGGCGGGCCGCCCAAGCCGCAAGCGTCCTGCGCCATGGGCGTGCGCGACCTGCGTCCCGGTCCGAACGGCGAGGCGCCGGAAATCTTCACCAACACGCCGATGGTCAAGAAGGCCAGGGAGGGCGTGATGGAATTCCTGCTGATCAACCATCCGCTGGATTGCCCGATCTGCGACCAGGGCGGCGAATGCGACCTGCAGGACCAGGCGATGGCCTTCGGCGTTGATTCCTCGCGCTATCACGAGAACAAGCGCGCGGTCGAAGACAAGTATATCGGCCCGCTGGTCAAGACGGTGATGAACCGCTGCATCCACTGCACGCGCTGCGTTCGCTTCACCACCGAGGTTGCCGGCATTTCCGAACTCGGCCTGATCGGCCGCGGCGAGGATGCCGAGATCACCACCTATCTCGAGCAGGCGATGACCTCGGAGCTGCAGGGCAACGTCATCGACCTATGCCCCGTCGGCGCGCTGACCTCCAAGCCTTTCGCCTTCCAGGCACGGCCGTGGGAGCTGACCAAGACCGAATCCATCGACGTCATGGATGCCGTCGGCTCGGCGATCCGCGTCGACAGCCGCGGCCGCGAGGTGATGCGCATCCTGCCGCGCGTCAACGAGGCGGTGAACGAGGAATGGATCTCCGACAAGACCCGCTTCATCTGGGACGGCTTGCGCACGCAGCGCCTCGACCGGCCCTATGTGCGCAAGGACGGTAAGCTGGTCCCGGCGAGCTGGGCCGAGGCCTTCGCGGCAATCAAGGACGCCGTGTCGAAGACTACGCCCGAGAAGATCGGCGCCGTAGCGGGCGATCTTGCCGCGGTCGAGGAAATCTACGCCCTGAAGCTCCTGATGACCGCACTCGGTTCGAAGAACATGGATTGCCGCCAGGACGGCGCCGCGCTCGATCCGTCGCTTGGCCGGGCAAGCTACATTTTCAACCCCACCATCGAAGGTATCGAACAGGCGGACGCGGTGCTGATCATCGGCGCCAATCCGCGCTTCGAAGCCTCGGTGCTCAACGCCCGCATCCGCAAGCGCTGGCGGGTCGGCAATCTGCCGGTCGGCGTCATCGGCGATGTCGGGGATACACGTTATGACTACGAACTGCTGGGCGCAGGACCGGAATCGCTCAAGGATCTGGCCGACGGCAATGGCAAGTTCTTCCAGGTGCTGAAGAAGGCGACGCATCCGCTCATCATCGTCGGCCAGGGCGCGCTGGCGCGCCCCGATGGCGCGGCCGTACTCGGCCAGGCGGCGAAGCTCGCCGCCTCCGTCAATGCCGCAAGGGCGGACTGGAACGGCTTTGCCATCCTGCACAATGCGGCGGCGCGCGTCGGCGGCCTCGACCTTGGCTTCGTGCCGAGCGAGGGCGGCAGGAACGTCGCCGGCATGCTGGGCGAGACGGACGTGCTGTTCCTGCTTGGCGCCGACGAGATCGACATGGCAAAGACCGGCGGCGCTTTCGTCGTCTATGTCGGCACCCATGGCGACGCCGGCGCGCACCGCGCCAACGTCATCCTGCCGGGTGCCGCCTATACCGAGAAATCAGGCACTTACGTCAACACGGAAGGGCGCGTGCAGCAGACCAACCGCGCCGGCTTCGCGCCGGGCGACGCGCGCGAGGATTGGGCCATCATCAGGGCATTGTCGGATGTACTGGGCAAGAAGTTGCCGTTCGATTCGCTGCCGCAGCTGCGCGCTAAACTCTACGGCGAATACCCGCATCTTGCCCGCATCGACCAGGTTGCTGCGGGCAATGCCGAGGATATCGCCAATGTGGCGAAGCTCGGCGGACGGCTGAACAAGGGCACGTTCACGTCGCCGGTCCAGGACTTCTACCTGACCAACCCGATCGCGCGGGCCTCTGCCGTGATGGCGGAATGCTCTGCGCTGGCCAAGAGCGGCTTCAAGCAGGCGGCGGAATAAGCATGGACACCTTCTTCTCCTTTTACGTGCTGCCGGCGCTGATCATCGTGTTGAAGTCGGTCGTACTGATCGTCGTGCTTCTCATCGCCGTCGCCTATCTGCTCTATGCCGACCGCAAGATCTGGGCGGCGGTGCAACTTCGCCGAGGCCCGAACGTCGTCGGCCCCTGGGGTACGCTGCAGGCTTTTGCCGACCTGTTGAAGTTCGTCTTCAAGGAGCCGGTGATCCCGTCCGGCGCCAACAAGGGCGTGTTCCTTTTGGCGCCGTTGGTATCGGCGGTTCTGGCGATCTCGGCCTGGGCGGTCATTCCGGTCAGTCAGGGCTGGGCCGTCGCCAACGTCAATGTCGGTATCCTCTATGTCTTCGCCATCTCCTCGCTCGAGGTCTATGGCGTGATCATGGGCGGCTGGGCGTCCAATTCGAAATATCCGTTCCTCGGGGCGCTGCGTTCGGCCGCACAAATGGTGTCCTACGAGGTCTCGATCGGCTTCGTCATCGTCACCGTGCTGCTTTGCGTCGGCTCGCTCAACCTGTCCGACATCGTGCTGTCTCAGCAGGATGGGCTCGGCACCAAGCTCGGCCTGCCCAACACCTTCCTCGACTGGCACTGGCTGTCGCTGCTGCCGATGTTCGTCATCTTCTTCATCTCGGCCCTGGCCGAGACGAATCGCCCGCCTTTCGACCTGGTCGAAGCCGAATCGGAACTGGTCGCCGGCCACATGGTCGAATATTCATCGACGCCGTTCCTGCTGTTCTTCCTCGGCGAATATGTCGCCGTCGTGCTGATGTGCGCGCTGGCCACCATCCTGTTCCTCGGCGGCTGGCTGCCGCCGTTCAACTTCGCGCCCTTCACCTGGGTGCCGGGGGTGATCTGGTTCGTGCTCAAGATCTGCCTGATGTTCTTCATGTTCTCCATGGTGAAGGCGTTCGTGCCGCGTTACCGCTACGACCAGCTGATGCGGCTTGGCTGGAAGGTGTTCCTGCCGATCTCGCTGTTCATGGTGGTGCTGACCGCCGCCTTTCTCAAGATCACGGGGTTTGCGTGATGTCCGCTCTGTCCCAGGCCGCCAAATCGCTGCTGTTGAAGGATTTCGTCGGCGCCTTCTTCTTGTCGATGCGCCAGTTCTTCGCGCCGAAGGAGACGATCAATTATCCGCACGAGAAAGGGCCGGTGAGCCCGCGCTTCCGCGGCGAGCATGCACTGCGCCGTTATCCCAATGGCGAGGAACGCTGCATCGCCTGCAAATTGTGCGAGGCGATCTGCCCGGCGCAGGCCATCACCATCGAGGCCGGCCCGCGCCGCAATGACGGCACGCGCCGTACCGTGCGCTACGACATCGACATGGTGAAGTGCATCTATTGCGGCTTTTGCCAGGAAGCCTGCCCGGTCGACGCCATCGTCGAGGGGCCGAATTTCGAATTCGCGACCGAGACGCGCGAGGAACTCTACTACGACAAGGACAGGCTGCTGGCGAATGGCGACCGGTGGGAGCGCGAACTGGCGCGCAACATCTCGCTGGACGCACCGTACCGCTGATATCGCATGGACAGGGGCGAGGGCCCTTGTCCGGGGATGACCCGAAGCATTTCAGGCAAAGTCATCCCTCAGGACTTCAGAGTTGCCCATGTTTCTTTGCGCCGGGTCTTTCAACCCGGTTGGAACATGGGCTAGGACAACGCGGCTTCGCACCGGAGGCGGAACGAAGCCACAGACAACAAACAGGACGAACGTCCTGTTTGGACAGGAACCCGGGGGAACCCCAATGCTGAGTGGACTAGAGGCGGCCTTTTTCTACCTCTTCGCCTTTGTCGCCGTGGCGTCGGCGTTCATGGTCATTTCGTCGCGCAACCCCGTGCATTCGGTGCTGTTCCTGATCCTGACCTTCTTCAACGCCGCCGGCCTGTTCATGCTGACGGGCGCCGAGTTCCTGGCGATGATCCTGCTCGTCGTCTATGTCGGCGCTGTCATGGTGCTGTTCCTGTTCGTCGTCATGATGCTCGACGTCGACTTCGCCGAGATGAAGGAAGGCGCCCTGCAATATGCGCCGATCGGCGCGCTGGTCGGGCTGATCCTGGCGGCGGAACTGATCGTGGTGCTCGGTGGCTATACATTCGCCCCGCAGCTCGCCTCGACGGTATCGAAGCCGATTCCCGATCTCGCGGCGCGCTCGAATACGGCAGCGCTCGGCGACATCCTCTATACGGACTACCTCTACTACTTCCAGATCTCGGGCCTCGTGCTGCTGGTGGCCATGATCGGCGCCATCGTTTTGACGCTGCGCCACAAGGAAGGGGTCAAGCGGCAGTCGATCGCAGCCCAGGTCGCCCGCACGGCGGCGACGGGCATGGAAATCCGCAAGGTCAAGTCGGGCGAAGGAGTCTGAGATGGTCGTCGGCATCGCACATTATCTGACCGTATCGGCGATCCTGTTCACGCTCGGCGTGTTCGGCATCTTCCTGAACCGTAAGAACGTGATCGTCATCCTGATGTCGGTCGAGTTGATCCTGCTTGCGGTCAACATCAATTTCGTCGCCTTTTCGGCGGCTCTCGGCGACCTGGTCGGCCAGGTGTTCGCGCTGTTCGTGCTGACGGTCGCGGCGGCGGAAGCCGCCATCGGACTTGCCATTCTCGTCGTCTTCTTCCGCAACCGCGGCTCGATCGCGGTCGAAGACGTGAACATGATGAAGGGTTGACGGAACCACCATGTACCAGGCCATCGTCTTCCTTCCGCTGCTCGGCTTCCTGATCGTCGGCCTGTTCGGCACGTCGCTTGGCGCCAAGGCGTCCGAATACATCACCTCCGGCTTCCTGGTGATCGCGGCGGTGCTGTCGTGGGTTGCTTTCTTCACCGTTGGCTTCGGCCATGGCGAGGTGTTCACCGTGCCGGTGCTGCGCTGGATCCAGTCCGGCGGGTTGGAGGCGTCCTGGGCGCTCAGGATCGATACGCTGACGGTGGTCATGCTGGTGGTGGTCAACACCGTGTCGGCGCTGGTCCATATCTACTCGATCGGCTACATGCACCACGATCCGAACCGGCCGCGCTTCTTCGCCTATCTGTCGCTGTTCACCTTCGCCATGCTGATGCTGGTGACGGCCGACAACCTCGTGCAGATGTTCTTCGGTTGGGAAGGGGTGGGCCTGGCGTCCTACCTGCTGATCGGTTTCTGGTACAAGAAGCCCTCGGCCAACGCCGCGGCCATCAAGGCCTTCGTCGTCAACCGCGTCGGCGATTTCGGCTTCGCGCTCGGCATCTTCGGCGTGTTCGTGCTGTTCGGCTCGGTCAATCTCGGCACCATCTTCGCCAATGCGGCGACGTTCATCCCGGCTGAAGGCGCCCCGCAAGGTGCGGCAGTGCTGACCTTCCTCGGCTATGCGTTGGACAAGCAGGCGGCGATGACGATCGTGTGCCTGCTGCTGTTCATGGGTGCCATGGGCAAGTCGGCGCAGGTGCCGCTGCACACCTGGCTGCCGGATGCCATGGAAGGCCCGACGCCGGTCTCGGCGCTCATCCATGCCGCCACCATGGTGACGGCCGGCGTGTTCATGCTGGCGCGGCTGTCGCCGCTGTTCGAGCTGTCGCATTCGGCGCTGACGGTGGTGACCTTCATCGGCGCCTTCACCGCCTTCTTCGCGGCGACCGTCGGCCTCGTCCAGAACGACATCAAGCGCGTCATCGCCTATTCGACCTGCTCGCAACTTGGCTACATGTTCGTGGCGCTCGGCGTCGGCGCCTATGGCGCGGCGATCTTCCACCTGTTCACGCATGCCTTCTTCAAGGCGCTGCTGTTCCTCGGCTCGGGCTCGGTCATCCATGCGGTTTCCGACGAGCAGGACATGCGCAAGATGGGCGGCCTGAGGACGCTGATCCCGACGACCTACTGGATGATGGTAATCGGCACCCTGGCGCTGACCGGCGTCGGCATTCCGGTCACCGTCATCGGCACCGCCGGGTTCTTCTCCAAGGATGCCATCATCGAGACGGCCTTTGCCGGGCATAATTCCGTGGCGGGCCTCGCCTTCGTGCTGCTGGTGATCGCCGCCGGCTTCACCTCCTTCTATTCCTGGCGGCTGATCTTCATGACCTTCCACGGCAGGCCGCGGGCGAGCCATGAGGTGATGCACCATGTTCATGAATCGCCGCCGGTGATGCTGGTGCCGCTGTTCGTCCTGGCGGCGGGCGCACTGTTTGCCGGCATCATCTTCCACGGCGCCTTCATCGGCGAGGGCTATGCCGAATTCTGGAAGGCATCGCTGTTCACGCTGCCGGACAACCACATCCTGCACGACATCCACGAACTGCCGCTATGGGTCGAGCTATCGCCCTTCATCGCCATGCTGATCGGCCTGGCGCTGGCGTGGAAGTTCTACATCCGCTCGCCGGAAGTGCCGGTCAACCTGGCCGCCCAGCATCGCGGGCTCTATGCCTTCCTGCTCAACAAATGGTATTTCGACGAGCTCTATGACTTCCTGTTCGTGCGGCCGGCCAAACGCCTCGGTTCCTTCCTGTGGAAGACCGGCGACGGCACTGTCATCGACGGTCTCGGGCCTGACGGCATTTCGGCACGCGTCGTCGATGTCACCAACCGCGTCGTCAAGTTGCAGACCGGCTATCTCTATCACTATGCCTTCGCCATGCTGATCGGCGTTGCCGCATTCGTCACCTGGATGATGCTCTGATGACCGCCTGGCCAATTCTCTCGCTGGTCACCTTCCTGCCGCTGGTTGGTGTGCTGCTCATCCTGTTCATCAACGACGACAGCGAAAACGCACGCCGCAACATCCGCGCCATCGCGCTGCTGACGACGACGTTCACCTTCATCGTCTCGCTGTTCATCTGGACCGGCTTCGACAATTCGCAAGCCGGCTTCCAGTTCGTCGAGAAGGTCGCCTGGCTCGATTCCGGCATCTCCTACCATATGGGCGTCGACGGCATTTCGATGTTGTTCGTCATCCTGACGACATTCCTGATGCCGCTCTGCATCCTGGCGTCGTGGGAAGCGATCGAGAAGCGCGTCAAGGCCTACATGATCGCCTTCCTGCTGCTTGAAACGCTGATGATTGGCGTGTTCTGCGCGCTCGACATCGTGTTGTTCTACGTCTTCTTCGAAGCCGGCCTGATCCCGATGTTCATCATCATCGGCGTCTGGGGCGGCAAGCGGCGCGTCTATGCCTCCTTCAAGTTCTTCCTCTACACGCTCGCCGGCTCCGTGCTGATGCTGCTCGCCATCATGGCGATGTTCTACCAGTCCGGCACGACCGATATCCCGACGCTGTTGACGCATAATTTCCCCGCCAACATGCAGACGTGGCTGTGGCTCGCCTTTTTCGCCTCCTTCGCGGTGAAAATGCCGATGTGGCCGGTGCACACCTGGCTGCCGGATGCGCATGTCGAGGCGCCGACAGCCGGTTCGGTGATCCTGGCCGCCATTCTGCTGAAGATGGGCGGATACGGCTTCCTGCGGTTCTCCTTGCCGATGTTCCCGCTGGCATCCGAGATGTTCGCGCCGCTGGTCTTCGCGCTTTCGGTCGTCGCCATCATCTACACCTCCCTGGTGGCGCTGATGCAGGAGGACATGAAGAAGCTGATCGCCTATTCGTCGGTCGCCCATATGGGCTTCGTGACCATGGGCATCTTCGCCATGAACCAGGAAGGCGTGCAGGGCGCGATCTTCCAGATGCTCAGCCACGGCCTGGTCTCGGGCGCGCTGTTCCTGTGCGTCGGCGTCATCTATGACCGCATGCACACGCGTGAGATCGCCGCCTATGGCGGCCTGGTCAACAACATGCCGAAATACGCCACCGTGTTCCTGATCTTCACCATGGCCAATGTCGGCCTGCCGGGCACGTCAGGCTTCGTCGGCGAGTTCCTGACCATGCTGGGCGTGTTCCGGGTCAATACCTGGGTGGCGTTCTTCGCCGCCACAGGCGTCATCCTGTCGGCGGCCTACGCGCTTTGGCTCTACCGCCGGGTGATCTTCGGCGCGCTGACCAAGGACAGCCTCAAGGGCCTGCTCGACCTCTCGACACGCGAGAAGGCGATCATCTATCCGCTGGTCGTGCTGGTCATCTTCTTCGGCGTCTATCCCGCTCCCGTCTTCGACGCGACGGCCCAGTCGGTCAAGTCGCTCGTCACCAATGTCACCGCATCCATCGGCGCCGCGCAGACCGCGGCGGCGAACTGACCCAGGGGTTTTGCGAACCATGACGCCGGACCTTCTCTCCAGCCTGTCGCTCTCGACGCCCGAACTGATCCTTGCCATCGGCGCGCTCGCGCTGCTGATGGTCGGGGCCTACTCGCGCGCCAACACCGCCAACACCGTGACCGGCCTTGCCGTCGCCGTGCTGGTGATATCGGGCGCCTGGCTGATCGTCTCCACCGGGCAGGGCAGCGCCTACGGCAATGCCTTCATCCAGGATTCCTTCGCCCGCTTCATGAAGCTGCTGGCGCTGGTGGGCTCGGCGGTGACGCTGATCATGTCGATGCGCTTTGCCAAGGCGGAGCGGTTCGACAAGTTCGAATATCCGGTGCTGATCCTTTTGTGCACGCTCGGCATGATGCTGATGATCTCGGCCAACGGCATGATCGGGCTCTATCTCGGCCTCGAGCTGCAGTCGCTGGCGATCTATGTCTTGTGCGCGATCAACCGCGAGAACCTGCGCTCGACCGAGGCGGGCCTGAAATACTTCGTCCTCGGCGCGCTGTCGTCGGGCATGCTGCTCTATGGCATCAGCTTGGTCTATGGCTATACCGGCAACACCGGCTTCCAGGAGATCGCGACGGCACTGGGCGGCGGTGAGCGCCAGCTTGGCCTCGTCTTCGGCCTGGTCTTCGTGCTGGCCGGCCTCGCCTTCAAGATCTCGGCGGTGCCGTTCCACATGTGGACACCCGACGTCTATGAGGGCGCGCCGACACCGGTGACCGCCTTCCTGGCGGCGGCACCCAAGATGGCGGCTATGGCGCTGATCGTGCGCGTCACCATGGGCGCGTTCAAGCCGATCGCTTCCGACTGGCAGCAGATCATCGTCTTCATCTCGATCGCGTCGATGGCGCTCGGCTCTTTCGCGGCGATCGGCCAGACCAACATCAAGCGCCTGATGGCCTATTCCTCGATTGGCCATATGGGCTACGCTCTGGTTGGCCTTGCCGCCAACAGCCAAGCCGGCGTGCGCGGCGTCGCCATCTATATGCTGATCTATCTGGTGATGACGCTCGGCACCTTCGCCTTCATCCTCGCCATGCGGCGCAAGGAAGGCAATGTCGAGCAGATCAGCGACCTGGCAGGCCTGTCCTCGACCAACCCGATCATGGCCACGATCCTGACCATCCTGATGTTCTCGCTGGCCGGCATCCCGCCGCTCGCCGGCTTCTGGGGGAAGTGGTACGTCTTCCTCGCCGCCATCAATGCCAACCTCTACGCGCTGGCGATCATCGGCGTGCTGGCCTCGGTAGTGGGGGCCTATTATTACCTGCGCATCATCAAGATCATGTGGTTCGACGAACCGGTCGGCGGCTTCGTGCCGATGGCCAGTGAATTGCGCCTCGTACTCGGTGTCTCCGGCGCTTTCGTGCTGTTCTATGTGCTGATCGGCGGGCCGATCGGCACCTATGCCGAAGCCGCCGCCAAGACATTCTTCTGACGGGATGGCATTTCGGCTGGCTCCAACCTCGGCGTCGGAAGGGTTCCGGCTGGAGGCGCATGACAGTGTCGGCTCCACCAATGCGCTGGCGCTGGATCATGCCCGGGCGGGCGACCCCGGCAGATTATGGGTCGTTTCCAAGAAACAGGAAAGCGGGCGCGGGCGGCGCGGCCGCGTCTGGGCGACACCCGAAGGCAATCTGGCGGCGACTCTGCTCGTCCTCACCGGGGGCGAGCTTCGCCTCGCCGCGACGCTCGGTTTCGTCGCCGGCCTGGCGCTGGCCGATGCGCTCGATGCCGTGGTGCCGGCGGGCCGGATCGCCATCGGCCTCGACGGCGGCAATGAAGGCAAGAACCGTTTCGAGCTGAAATGGCCGAACGACGTGCTCGCCTCCGGCGCCAAGCTCGCCGGTATCCTGCTGGAATCGGCCATGCTGGACGGCGGCCGTTTCGCTGTGGCGGTCGGCATTGGCGTCAATGTTGTGGCATACCCTGAGGATTTGCCTTATCCCGCGACGTCGCTTCACGCATTGGGTGCGGCATGCGACGCCGAAACGCTGTTCCTGGCGCTGTCGGATGCCTGGAGCGAGAATGCCCGCCTGTGGGATGAGGGGCGCGGACTTGACGCCGTCAGGCGGCGCTGGCTGGCACGCGCGGCGGGGCTTGGCGGCGAGGTTGCTGTCAGAATTGACGGTAATGTGGTGCGCGGGGTGTTCGAGACCATTGACGAGGACTGCCGTTTCGTGATCCGCGACGATGAGGGCTCGGTTCTGACGATCGCCGCCGGCGATGTGCATTTCGGCGCGGTCGCATCCGCCCGGGTATAGTTTTGTTTTTGCGCAATTCCAGACGGAAAACCGTTACAGACTTTCCCGGAATTGCTTCAATGGCTTGGCCTGAGGGCCAGGAAGGAAAAAATCATGGCGAAAGCGGAAAACGCCGAACTCGTCTTCGTGCCGCTGGGCGGCGTCGGCGAGATCGGTATGAACTTCGCTCTCTACGGCTATGGTCCGCCGAGCGCGCGCGAGTGGATCGTCATCGACGTCGGTGTCACCTTTCCCGATGCGGCGCATCCGGGCGTCGACCTGATCCTGCCCGACACGCGCTTCATCGAAGAGAACATCGCCAATTTGCGCGGTATCGTGATCACCCACGCGCATGAGGACCACTATGGCGCGCTGCTCGATATCTGGCCGAGGCTCAAGGCGCCGGTGTGGATGACGCCGTTCAGCGCCGGGCTGCTGGAAGCCAAGCGCCAGGGCGAGCAGGGCGCGCCGAAGATCCCGCTGACCATCTACCGCGCGGGCGAAAAATTCACCGTCGGTCCGTTTGAAATCGAGGCTATCCCGGTCGCGCATTCGATACCCGAACCGATGTCGCTGGCCATCACTTCGCCGGCAGGCACCGTCATCCACACCGGCGACTGGAAGATCGACCCGGCGCCGACGATCGGACCCAAGACCGACGAAGCGCGGTTCCGCGCCTATGGCGACAAGGGCGTGCTGGCGCTGGTCTGCGATTCGACCAATGCGATGCGCGAAGGCGAATCGCCATCGGAAGTCGCGGTCGGCGAGGGGCTGAAAGGGGTTATTCAGGCCGCCAGGGGCCGCGTCGCCGTCACCACCTTTTCCTCCAATGTCGGCCGTATCGTTTCCATCGCCAAGGCGGCGCGCGATGCCGGCCGTCAGTGCCTGGTGCTCGGCCGGTCGCTGAAGCGCGTCATCGATGTCGCCGGCGAGCTCGGCTACATGGATGGTTTGCCGGAGTTCATCGCCGAGGAGGATTTCGGCTTCATTCCGCGCGAAAACCTGGTTGTCATCTGCACCGGCAGCCAGGGCGAGCCGCTGGCGGCTCTGGCCAAGCTGTCGCGCGACGAGATGAAGTCGGTGTCGCTGACGGCCGGTGACACGGTGGTGTTTTCCTCGCGCACCATTCCCGGCAACGAGAAGGCGATCCTCGAAATCAAGAACCGCCTCGTCGACCTCGGCATCAAGATCATCGAGGACGGCGATGCGCTGGTGCATGTCTCCGGCCACCCGCGGCGCAGCGAATTGCGCAAGATGTATGAATGGGTACGGCCGCAGATCGGCGTTCCCGTGCATGGCGAGGCCGCGCATCTGGTGGCGCAGGGCTCGCTGATGTCGACGTCGGGCATCGGCCAGGTGGCGCAGGTGCGCGATGGCGACATGCTGCGGCTTGCTCCCGGCCCTGCCACGATCATCGACCAGGTGCCGTTCGGCCGCATCTACAAGGACGGCAGATTGATCGGCACCGACCAGGCGATGGGCATTCGCGATCGTCGCAAACTGTCGTTTGCCGGCCATGTCGCGGTCAATGTGGTGCTGGACGAGAAGTATGAGCTCGCCGGCGATCCCGATCTGGTCGCAATCGGCGTCGCCGAGGCCGACGCCAGGGGCGAGACGCTGGAGGACCTGATGATCGATGCGGCAATCGGCGCGGTGGACTCCATCCCCCGTCAGCGCCGAAAAGACCTCGACCTGGTGCAGGAGGCGGTACGCCGTGCCGTACGCGGCGCCGCCAACGAAGCCTGGGGCAAGAAACCGCTGGTGACTGTATTCGTCACGCGGTGACGAATAAGGGAATAGGGCAGTAAGGCAGTAGGGGAGTAGGGAAGAACGAGTAGTTACTTTCTTCAGTCTCATTTCCCCTACTGCCCTACTCCCTTACTCCCCTAAAGCGGAGCGCTCTATGCTTGGACGCCTGAACCATGTCGCGCTTGCGGTGCCGGATCTGGCTGCGGCTGCCGCTTGCTATCGCGACACGCTAGGCGCCGAAGTGAGCGAACCGCAGGCGCTGCCCGGGCATGGCGTCACCGTGGTGTTCGTCAATGTCGGCAACACCAAGATCGAGTTGCTGGAGCCGCTCGGCGAGGGCTCGCCGATCGCGGCTTTCCTCGAGAAGAACCCGTCGGGCGGAATGCACCATCTCTGCTATGAGGTCGACGATATCCTTACCGCGCGGGACCGGCTCCAGGCAGCTGGCGCCCGGGTTCTGGGCGACGGCAAGCCGAAGACCGGCGCGCATGGCAAACCTGTGCTGTTCCTGCATCCGAAGGATTTCTTCGGCACGCTGATCGAACTGGAGCAATCATGAGCTGGGTTTCGTTCACCGCACTGTTTTTCGCGACCTGGTGGGTGGTGCTGTTTGCCGTTCTGCCGTTCAGCGTCAGGACGCAGGATGACGACCGTGACGTGACGCTGGGCACGGTGCCGAGCGCGCCGCGCGGACCACATATGCTGCGTGCGGTGATCCGCACCACCGTCGCCACGGCGGTGCTCATGGGCATTTTCTACGGCCTGACGCACGGGCTGGGATATAGCCTCAACGACATCCCGCACATCGTGCCGGAATTCGGCCAGGCCACGGCAAAATAGCAGCATTCAAACCGGGTTCTTGCGCTCGGGCGAGGCCGCGCCGCCATTCGGCGCCGGCGTACCTGTTCAGGCTTCAAAAAATCATGACGCGGGGTAAGGTGGTTTGGCAACGCATTGCGCTAAGCAGGTGATTGCACAAAAAAAATGCAAGGCACAAGGCCTTGCAATTTAAACGCGTCCGATCTGTTTCCGGTTTCCGGCGGCAGCGAGTAACCGCGCCTAGATCGCATCCTCCCAAGACTTTGACCGCGTAGGAGAACAGATTTTTCTCTGCTCTCTCGGTTATCGGGGCACATTAGCCCAACGGAAATGAAAATGTCACGAAGAATTTTGCCTTGAAACGGGCATTCTCGTGCTGCACTGCACAATAGTATGGCAGGCTTTGCTTGGGAAACCACCAGCAGGGCGTTTTATGCAACCGTGGCTCCTTCGATCGTCCAGCATTCGCGGCGCGGGCGAGTGGTGCTCAAAACCCTTTTCATTCCGCGCACCACGTCCGTTCGAAAGCTGAATTTCCGTTTTCCGGGTCGATGCGTCCGGGTTCCCATTGCGCCATGAAATGGCTATGAAGCCGGGGCAAGCAAGCCTGCGTCGCACCGATTCTGGCGCGGCCTCCTCATTCACGGACCAGTCCATGCGTTTGTCGCGCTATTTCCTGCCCATCCTCAAAGAGAATCCGCGCGAGGCGGAGATCGTCTCGCATCGGCTGATGCTGCGCGCCGGCATGATCCGCCAGCAGGGGCAGGGCAGTTTTTCCTGGCTGCCGCTCGGCAAGCGGGTCCTGGACAAGGTCTGTCAGATCATCCGCGAGGAGCAGAACCGCGCCGGCGCGCTGGAAATCCTGATGCCGACCATCCAGTCGGCCGACCTGTGGCGCGAAAGCGGCCGCTATAACGACTATGGCAAGGAGATGCTGCGCATCAAGGACCGCCAGGACCGCGACATGCTCTACGGCCCGACCAACGAGGAAATGGTCACCGAGATCTTCCGCGCCTATGTAAAGTCCTACAAGGACCTGCCGCTCAACCTCTACCACATCCAGTGGAAGTTCCGCGACGAGGTGCGGCCGCGCTTCGGCGTCATGCGCAGCCGGGAATTCCTGATGAAGGATGCCTATTCCTTCGATCTCGACTTCGAAGGCGCGAGAGCCGCCTACAACAGGATGTTCGTGTCCTATCTCCGCACCTTCACCCGCATGGGCCTGCAGGCGATCCCGATGCGGGCCGACACTGGCCCGATCGGCGGCGATCTGAGCCATGAATTCATCATCCTGGCCGACACCGGCGAGAGCCAGGTGTTCTGCCATCGCGATTATCTGTCGCTCGGCGTGCCCGGAGCCAACACCGATTTCTCCAACGACGCCGAGATATCAGGCATCGTCAAGACCTGGACGACGCCTTACGCGGCGACCGACGAAATGCATGACGAAGCGGCCTGGGCTGAGGTTCCCGACAGCGACAAGGTTTCGGCGCGCGGTATCGAAGTCGGCCATATCTTCCATTTCGGCGAGAAATACTCCAAGCCGATGGGCGCCAAGGTGACCGGGCCCGACGGCAAGGATCATTTCGCTTCCGGCGGTTCCTACGGCATCGGGCCGTCGCGGCTGGTTGCGGCGATCATCGAAGCCAGCCATGACGAGAACGGCATCATCTGGCCGGAAGCGGTGGCGCCGTTCGATCTCGGCCTGATCAACATGAAAGCCGGCGATGCCGATTGCGACCGCGTCTGCGATGAACTCAACGCAGCTTTCACTGCCGCCGGCAAGGATGTGCTCTATGACGACACCGACCAACGGCCGGGCGGCAAGTTCGCCACCGCCGACCTGATCGGCCTGCCCTGGCAGGTGATCGTCGGACCGCGCGGCGTGGCCGCCGGCGAGGTCGAGATCAAGAACCGCAAGACCGGCGAGCGCGTGACGCTGCCGATCGCCGATGCGAAAAAACGCTTCGGTGCCGCCGCATGAGCGAGGCGGCGGCAGCCAGACCGGCAGGCGCCGGACCGTTTTCCATCTTCGAACGCACGGTGGCGTGGCGCTATCTGCGCTCGCGACGCAAGGAGACGGTGATCTCGGTCATCGCCTCGATATCCTTCCTCGGCATCATGCTGGGGGTGGCGACGCTGATCGTGGTGATGGCGGTCATGAACGGGTTCAGGGCCGAGCTGCTCACCCGCATCCTCGGCGTCAACGGCCATCTGATCGTGCAGCCGCTCGATTCGCCGCTCGAGGACTATGCGCAGGTCGCCGGCCGCATCAACGGCGTGGCCGGCGTGAAATACGCCATTCCGCTGATCGACGGGCAGGTGCTGGCGCAAGGCAATATCGGCGGCGGCTCCGGCGCGCTGGTACGCGGCATCAGGGGCGAAGACCTTGGCAAGATCGCCATCGTCGCCAGCAATATCAAGCAAGGCTCGATCGCCGATTTCGACACGGGCGAGGGTGTCGCCATAGGCAAGCGCATGGCGGAGAATCTCGGCCTGGCGCTCGGCGATACGATCACGCTGATCTCGCCGGACGGCGACGTGACGCCGCTCGGCACGACGCCGCGCATGAAGGGCTACAAGATCGCGGCGATCTTCGAAGTCGGCATGTCGGAATATGACGCCTCCATCGTCTACATGCCTTTTTCGGAGGCGCAGCTCTATTTCAACATGGATGGGCGAGCCCAGACGATCGAGATCTATGTCGACAATCCCGATGATGTCGACGCGCTGAAACCGAAGGTGGAAGAGGCGGCGCAGCGACCCATTGACCTCGTCGACTGGCGGCAGCGCAACGAGACCTTCTTTTCCGCCCTGCAGGTGGAGCGCAACGTCATGTTCATGATCCTGACGCTGATAGTGCTGGTGGCGGCGCTCAACATCATCTCCGGGCTGGTCATGCTGGTGAAGGACAAGGGGCACGACATCGCCATCCTGCGCACCATGGGCGCCTCGCGCGGCGCCATCCTGCGCATATTCCTGATGACAGGCGCGGCGATCGGCGTCACCGGCACCATCGCCGGCGTGCTGCTCGGCGTGGTCATCTGCCTCAACATCGAATCGATCCGCGAGTTCTTCTCCTGGATGACCGGCAAGGTGCTGTTCAATCCGGAGCTCTATTTCCTCAGTCAGTTGCCGGCGAAGATGGATCCGCGCGAGACGACCTATGTCGTCATCATGGCGCTCGGCCTGTCGTTCCTGGCGACATTGTTTCCGGCATGGCGGGCGGCCCGCCTCGATCCGGTCGAAGCGCTGAGGTACGAATGATGGCGCAGGCCATTATCGAATTGAAGAGCGTCGAGCGGCACTATGTCCAGGGGCCGCGCAAGCTCACCATCCTGAACGGTGCGGACTTCTCGCTGAAGCGCGGCGAGATGGTGGCGCTGGTGGCGCCGTCCGGCACCGGCAAATCGACGCTGCTGCATACGGCAGGGCTCCTGGAGCGGCCCGATGCCGGCGACGTGATTCTCTCCGGCCGGGCCTGCGGCCGGCTGTCCGACGACGAGCGCACCTCGATCCGCCGCAACGATGTCGGCTTCGTCTACCAGTTCCACCATCTGCTGCCGGAGTTTTCGGCGCTGGAAAACATCATGATGCCGCAGCTTATCAAAGGGCTGCCGCGCAAGGAGGCGGCCGAGCGCGCGGCGCAGTTGCTCGACTATATGCAGATCGGCAAGCGCGCATCGCACCGGCCGTCCGAACTGTCGGGCGGCGAGCAGCAGCGCGTGGCAATCGCCCGCGCGGTCGCCAATGCGCCGCTGGTGCTGCTGGCAGACGAGCCCACCGGCAATCTCGACCCGGTCACTGCTTCCTATGTGTTCGAGGCGCTGGAGGCATTGGTGCGGCAATCGGGCCTCGCGGCGCTGATCGCCACCCATAATCACCAGCTGGCAGCGCGCATGGACCGGCGCGTCACCCTGGCCGAGGGCAAGGTGGTACCGCTTTAGGGGCACCTCGATGTCCGCTGCGAGATCGGGTCCAATCTTAACTACGTCCAGTGAGATTTCCGCGAGTTTAGTTTGCCATCAGGGATACTGATCTTTCCGGGAGTCCCTCAAGATCAGAGCCGCCAATGAGCCTTCAGTGCGATCAGGGTGGAAGAGATCGCGATCATCACCAGGATGAGCAGCCAGGTTACAAAGTTGCGCGAGAGGCGCCACCGGCGGCCTTGCCTCATGCGCTTTCGCCAGCGATCAGCTTGATTGGCGCCTTCGTGTTGCCCCACGTCCATCACTCGGCAGTCGTACAGCTTACCCACTATTGTCTCGACTAGGATTGAGTGCAAGCAGGCGCTCATCCATACGCTGCGGGACGATAGCGGCGCCGACATCTTCCTGACCTGTTGATAGGTCCCGCACCATCAACCTTTTCTTAACCCTGCCGGTTGGATCGCTCGAAGATTCCGGCTGCGGACGGATTCTGCTCGTTGACTTTGAGACAAAATTAGAACAAATTGCGAACATATCAACAACAGGAGAGAGTTATGACCGATCTGGTTCAGGATGTCATCTCGCTGGTTTGCATGAGCACCTTCCTCATTTCCATGGCGATCTGGATCGGAGCCATGTGAGGTGACGGTGTCTGCCGTCTTTGTTCCGGCGGACGAAAGTCCGTCTTGCCGTTAAGCCTTTCTTGCCGCCATGGCGCTAGGGTATCGCTCCTGAAAGCAGGAGCGCCGCGTGTCGCCCATCGTCACCGCCTTCCTCGTGGCCAGCAATCTCGGGCTGATTTTTCTCCTGATGAGCGTGCCGCTTGGTTTGCGCACCATCAGGCTCAGCCGCACGGTCGCGGCCGACCGGCAGCGCCTGTGGCAGGCGCTGTGGCCGCTCGGGAGCAATGCCGGCTGGTCCGGCGAAATCCTCTCGGCAGAGATGCTGGGCGAGGGACTGGTCCGCACCAGAATGTCCTGGGAGGGCCGGGACGGCCAGCCGATCGAACGCAAGGCCCTGCTCGAGAATGTCGTGCATGGCAGGTGCTTTTCGATGCGCGTCATCGAGGACACGGCGCTCGATCCGTCTTTCTGGGCGCATTATCGGGAAACCGCGCAGTTGGTCTCGATTGGCGAGGCCACCCGGGTGACGCTCACCCAGACCGACCGTTACCGCGGCGTGGCCTTCTTGGTGTTCCGCTATTTCGCCATGCGCCGCGAACTCGCCAAGCTGGATGGCTGGGCCAGGACAGGGCGGTATCGCAAGGGCGGCTGGTTCGAACATCCGCTGAGCCAGCTCGGCTTCGCCGCCCTCTCGGCATTCATCCTGTGGCCGTTCTTCGGGCTTCACCGCGGCGGGCTGGCGCTGGCCGCGATCCTGACTTCCGTTGTCGCCCTGCACGAGCTCGGCCACATGGCGGCATTCCGCCTGATGGGCCATCGCAGGGCGCGCATGATCTTCATCCCGCTCCTCGGCGGCGTCGCCATTGGCGGCCGGCCCTATGACAGCCGTTTCGAAGTCGCGTTCGTGGCGCTGATGGGCGCCGGGTTCTCTGCTTTCCTGGTGCCGTTGGCGATGATGGGCAGTACGTTTGCAAGCGCGGAAGGGCACTGGCTTACCGCGACATTGCTGGCGACACTGGCGGGCTGTGCTGCCCTGTTCAACATCGCCAATCTGGTGCCGGTGTGGAAATTCGATGGCGGCCAGGTGCTGCGCCAGATCTGCCCGGGGCCGGTCGCGCTGGCGCTGGCCTCCTTTTTCCTGTTCTCGGCCTTCCTCGCGCTTGGCTGGCAGGCCGGCTTTTCCACCGGCTTTCTGCTCGCGGCCGGCGCGGTCTTTGCAATCCTCAGCCTTCTGACTGCGGGCAGCGGGGTGAGGCCGCGCCACGAACTGAAGCCGATCCGCACAGCCGACCGTTTCGTCATCGCCGGCGCGCTGCTGGCGGTGTTCGTCATCCACGGCTATGGAGTGCTCTGGGCGTCCGCACGGCTGATCTGAGCTGTCCGGAAAGCGTTCAGCCGGCCTCGCGGACTGTTTCCAAGGGCAAGGCCGTAGCCGGGCCGAAGACATCCTCGAACGCTGATTTCAGCGCCAGATCGAGATCGGCCATCGTCACCGGCAGCCCGAGATCGACGAGGCTGGTGACGCCATGGTCCTGCACGCCGCACGGCACGATACCGCTGAAATGGCCGAGGTCCGGCTCGACATTGATGGCGATGCCGTGAAAACTCACCCAGCGCCTGAGCCGAATGCCTATTGCCGCGATCTTGTCCTCGGCGGCAGAGCCGTCCGGGAGGGCAGGGCGATCGGGCCGCACCACCCAGACGCCGACGCGATCCTCACGGCGCTCGCCATTGACGTTGAAGGCGGCGAGCGTGCCGATGATCCATTGTTCGAGGGCGGCGACGAAGGCGCGCACATCCTCGCGGCGGCGTTTCAGGTCGAGCATGACGTAGGCGACGCGCTGGCCCGGCCCATGATAGGTGTATTCGCCGCCGCGGCCGGCCGAAAACACCGGGAACCGGGTGGCGTCGATCAGGTCCTCGCTACGCGCACTGGTGCCGGCGGTATAGAGGGGCGGATGCTCGACCAGCCAGACCATCTCGCCGGCGGCCCCGCTGCGGATCGCTTCGGCGCGCGCCTCCATGAAGGCAAGCGCCTCGGGGTAGGCGGTGAGGCCGGGCTCGATCGCCCATTCGACGGGCGCCGAACCGGGCAAAGGCAGGAACGACGTGGCGATCTGGCTGCGTTCTGGCATGGGATGTCTCTTGTTGTACTCCATATGGCGATATCGGGCCGAAACGTCCAGTTCGCGGTGCATTTTGACGCTTTGATCCGTTATGGCAATTCCCAGCGATTAAATGCTCGGGGCGCACTTGTTTCGCCGGAAACGATTTGCTACACGCCGCGAGCCGGTCGGTTCCGGCTCCTACCACGTGCGGTCGTGGCGGAATTGGTAGACGCGCAGCGTTGAGGTCGCTGTGGGGCAACCCGTGGAAGTTCGAGTCTTCTCGACCGCACCATTCTCTCTTCCGGGAATCTCATTTGTAGCGGCACCTCCAGCCCAACGGACCGCGCATTTCGTTTGATATTCCCGCGCGTTACGCCAGTTTCTTTTGAGCGTCGGATTTTCCCGAAACCGGTTTCCCCTTTCGGGTCCGATGTTCTAGACCTGAGACGCACCTTTTCCAGGATTGCAATGGCGGGAGGCGCTGGTGGAAGGCCAGGACGAACGGACGACCGGCGCTGGGGTCGCTGACGAACACCGCGCCGACATCTACGGTGAGGACGGCGCTGTCCTTTCGTCCTTTCTCGCCCAGATCGGCGCGGCGATCGCCGACCGCGATACGCTCACGCTCAAGCGTGAGGTCGACGACCTGCACCAGTCGGAAATGGGCGACCTGATCGAGGCGCTGCATCCCGACCAGCGGCGCGCCCTTGTCGAGCTTTTGGGGGCCGACTTCGATTTTTCCGCGCTGACCGAGGTCGACGAGGCGATCCGCATGGACATCGTCGACAATCTGCCCAACGCGCAGATTGCCCAGGCGGTGCAGGAACTCGATTCCGACGACGCGGTCTACATCCTCGAGGACCTCGAACCGGAGGACCAGGACGAGATCCTGTCGCAACTGCCGTTTACCGAGCGCATCAGGCTACGCCGCTCGCTCGACTATCCCGAGGAGACCGCCGGGCGGCGCATGCAGACGGAGTTCGTCGCAGTGCCGCCGTTCTGGACGGTCGGCCAGACCATCGACTACATGCGCGAGGACAAGAACCTTCCCGACCGCTTCAGCCAGATCTTCGTCATCGACCCGAGCTTCAAGCTGCTTGGCGCCATAGACCTCGACCAGATCCTGCGCACCAAGCGCTCGGTCAAGGTCGAGGAGGTCATGCATGAGACGCGGCACGCCATTCCGGCCACAATGGACCAGGAAGAGGCCGCGCGGGAGTTCGAGCAATATGACCTTCTGTCGGCCGCCGTCGTCGACGAGAACGAGCGGCTGGTCGGCGTGCTGACCATCGACGACGTCGTCGACGTCATTCAGCAGGAAGCCGAGGAAGATCTCCTGCGCATGGGCGGCGTCGGCGACGAAGAGCTTTCCGACAGCATCTTTTCGACCTCGCGTTCGCGTGTTCCATGGCTGCTTGTCAATCTCCTGACCGCCTTCCTGGCGGCATCGGTGATCGGCCTGTTCGACCACACGATCGAGCGCATCGTGGCGCTCGCCGTGCTGATGCCGATCGTGGCCGGGATGGGCGGCAATGCCGGTTCGCAGACCATGACCGTCACCGTGCGCGCGCTGGCGACAAGGGATCTCGACATCTACAATGCCGGCCGCATCATTCGCCGCGAGATGGGCGTGGGCTTCATCAACGGCATCGTTTTCGCCATATTGATCGGCATCGTCGCCGCCGTCTGGTTCCGCGATGCCAATCTGGGCGGCATCATCGCCGCGGCCATGATCATCAACATGTTCGTTGCGGCCCTTGCCGGCATCCTGATCCCGCTGCTGCTCGACCGCTTCAAGGTCGATCCCGCGGTCGCTTCGGCGGTTTTCGTCACCACGGTCACCGACGTCGTTGGCTTCTTCGCCTTTCTCGGCCTTGCCACGTGGTGGTTCGGCGTCCATTGATCCGGCTCAATTGACTTTTACGTAAATGCCGTGCGAGGCTCGGCGACAGGCAGACTGCGGCCGATCCGGCAGGTCTGCGGCGGACGGAGAGCAGCAATCGCCAGTCTCCGGCTATGGGGTGAGAATGCGGGAATATTATTCGATCACCGAGCTGACGCGCGAATTCGACGTGTCGACGCGGACGTTGCGCTTCTACGAGGACGAGGGGCTGGTGCAGCCGGTGCGGCGCGGCCGCACGCGGCTGTTTCGTCCATCCGACCGACACCTGATCCGGCAGATCATGCGCGGAAAACGACTCGGCTTCTCGATCAACGAGATCCGCGAAATCATCCAGATGTACAAGGAACCGCCCGGCGAGGTCGGCCAACTCAAGCTGATGATCAAGCGCATCGAGGAAAAGCGCGAGGATCTGAGGCAAAAGCGCCGCGACCTCGAGGAGACATTGGCAGAGCTGGACCAGGCAGAGGAATCCTGCGTCGAGCGGCTGGTCGAGCTGGGGGTTAATACGTAGGCGGCTTGTGTGAGTGGCCACAGGAAACGTTCGGGATTGGCCGAAGCTTCCAAACATCGTCATCCTCGGGTCTCCGCGACGGAGCTCCGCTCCTGCTTCGCCCGTGGATGACGAAGAAGGGGCGGTTTCGGCCAAGCCAGCCTCCAATCAAATCCAGCGCCGCACCCGCTTGGCATAGTCGCGGTATTTCTTGCCGAACTTTGCCGCCAGCATCTTTTCTTCCTTTTCCACCGCGACCTTCTGCGTGACGTAGGCGGCGACGAAGGCGAGCGGCAGGAACCAGACGATCCCGGAGATGAAGGCGACGCCGATCAACAGCAGCGTGTTGGCGAGGTACATCGGATTGCGGCTGACGGCGAATGGGCCCGAGGTGACAAGATGGTCCGGCACGGCGTTGGGGTTGAGCGTGGTCCTGGCTCGCATCATGGTGCGGATGGCGGCGAACCAGAGTGCGGCGACGCCGAACAGCGCCACCCAGCCGGCCGCGTAGAGGAGGTCGCCCAGGAGGTCGCCGATCCAGGGCAGGGGAAAGAGCAGGCCAAGCGCGATGCTGATGGCGATGGCGGCGATGTAGATCAGCGGCGGCCACGGTATCAGCCCAGGTTTGGGCGGGGTCTCGGTCATTCGACACCTTCCTCCGTCTTGCTGTCGGTCTGGGCCGTGCAGGTGCCGGCGAGGTCCGCCAGATGCGCTCTCCATTCGGCGGTCTGGTCGTTCTTGTAGAGCCGATCAAGCGTTGCCTCGCCCTCCAGCGTGTCCAGCATGCACCCACAATAGCTCGAACAGAACTTGCTGTCGCGCTGCTGCTCGCACGAGATCTGGCAGGTCTTGAGAAAGTTCACCTGCGGGGGTTCGACCTTCGCGGGCATTACTTGCGAGAACAACCAGACACTGCCGATCAGCAGCGGCTGGTGAATCACGTAGAAGGCCAGGCTGTGCCGGCCGATGAAGACCAGCGGGTTGGACCAGCGCCCGGGTGCCACATCCGCCAGGCGCGCCAAGGCGCCGAAGCCGGAGGCAAGCTTGGTCGCTCCGAGGCCCACAAGCACCGCCCCGAACCACGGGAACAACGGGACATAGTCGTTGGAGTGTGGGTTGACCGCGGAAAGGCCGACCCACCACAGCCAGGGGTGATCGAACGATTCCAGCCGAAAATAGAAGGGAATGGCGATGACGGCCGCGGCGATCAGCAGTGTGAGCAGCGCCGGCAGGCGCAGGAATGCCAGCCCGAGCAGGCTCGCCAGCGCGATCTGGTGCAGGATGCCGAAGAAGATCCAACCATCCGGTGTGGCGATACGGGTGGCGACCGAAATGGCGATCGCGGCCCCGGCGACCATGGCGAAGCGTCTCCAGAAGCCGTTCCAGCGGATCTCTTTGCCATGGGCGAGATACAGGCTGACGCCGACCAGGAACAGGAAGGTTGAGGCAATGCAGCGAGCATAGAACTTCCACCAGCCGAAGGCGGTCAGGCCGGGATCGGTGTAGCCGAAGAATTCCAGGTCCCAGGTGAAATGGTAGCTCGCCATGGCGATCAGCGCGATGCCGCGCAGCATGTCGATGGCGACGATGCGCTTGGTCTTCGGCAACTCCGCGGCGGGCATGGTCGGCGTCTGGATGCTCATGGTCTCGCGATCTGATTCAGCCCCGCACGAGGACTATCACGGTTACGCCGGACAAAAGAAGGCCGTGAGCTTCGATACGGACGGTCAGCCGGCGCTGCATCAGGCACCCCTTTAGGCCAGCACGGGAAAGCCTTTGACCGGCTTCGTTTTAACCGGGGCACGTCGGTTTCCTGTTACCGGTCGCGAAATGATGGCCGCAGATTTGGCTGGTGATTCTGCTTTGGGGAAGCAATGTCCACGCATGTGCGCCATCCGATCTGGCTACCGGCCCTCAAGGCCGCGGATGCCCGCACCTTCGCCTCGCTCTACGCGGTCGAATCCTTCGCTCGCGCCACGGTGTCGAGCGTCATCCCGATCCAGGCCTACGAGATCCTCCACAATGAGCAGATCGTCTCGATCCTCTACACCATCGTGGCGATGCTCGGCCTGTCGGTGACCTTGTTCATGCCGATGCTGATCCAGCGCTTCGCCCGGCGTTGGGTCTACACGGCGGGCGCCTGCCTGCTGGCGATCGGCTCGTTGTTCTTCGTCACGCATACGCTCGCCGGGCAATTGGCCGGCATGCTATGCCGTGTCATGGGCGCCAGCGCGCTGTCGATCACGCTCAACCTTTACATCATGGACCACATCCGCAAGACCGATTTCATGCAGGCCGAATCGCTGCGCATGGCGTGGTCGATGTTTGCCTGGACGGGTGGGCCGACGCTCGGCATCTTTCTCTACACGCGCTTCGGCATCTATGCCGCGCATGGCGCGGTCGCCGTATTCGCCTTGGCCCTGCTGGCGTTGTTCTGGACCTACCGGCTCGGCGACAATCCCTCGATCCGGCCGGGCAAGACGCGCCCGGTCAATCCGCTGGCCAATATCGGCCGCTTCGTCGCGCAGCCGAGGCTGAGGCTGGCCTGGCTGATCGCCTTCGGCCGCTCCTGCTTCTGGACGACCTTCTTCGTCTACGGACCGCTGTTCATGGTCATCACCGGCGAGGGCGAACTGGCCGGCGGCATTCTGGTTTCGGCGGGCAACGCGCTTTTGTTCATGGCGATTTTCTGGGGCAAGGCGGGCAAGCGCTTCGGCGGCCGCAGGACCATGACATTTGCCTATTTCGCCATGTCGGCGATGCTGCTGGCGGCGGGTGCCGTCGGCGAAAGCGCGCCGCTCATCACCGGCGCCTTCCTGCTATGCGGCGCCTTCTTCACCATCGCGCTCGACGCGCTGGGCTCGACCGCCTTCATGCGCTCCGTGCGTTCTTACGAGCGCGCGCAGATGGCTGCGGTCTACCGCACCTATCTCGATTTTTCCGAACTGACGCCGCCGCTGGTCTATTCAGTGGTGCTGGCCTTTTTTGGCCTCGGCTCGGTTTTCGTCACGCTCGGCCTGCTTGCGGCGGTCTGCGGCTATGTCACCTGGCGGTATCTGCCGAAGTCGCTGTGAAGCTTACGGCACAAGCGCAGCGTGCCGTTCGCGCACCCAGTCGTGGAAGCGGTGAAGGTCGTACTCCTCCGGCATCAGCACGCCGGCCTTGTGGCGCATGGAGCGCAGCCCTTTCTGGTTGACCTCGCAGATCGCGGCATCCTCCTCCAGCACCTGGGTGCCGAAGCCGACGATATTGTCGATGTCGGTGGCGGCCAACGCCTCGGGCGCGAACAGCCATTCGGCGGTCAACTCGGTCTGCTCGGGGCCAAGCGGCACCAGCCGTACTGACCTGACATAGTCGACGTGGCCGACGATGAACATAGAGGGCAGGCTGGTGGCGTAGGTCTGGCCGGCGGCGCGCTCGGCCGGTGTGAGGCCCGAAAAGACCGGCCCATGCGCCTGGCCGTCGCGCGACCATGTCTCGGCACCCGCCCGCAGCCCGCCGGAAAATTCCGGCGCGTCATTGTCGGCATGGCGGGTCCATTCGGGGTCGTCATGCCGGCCCATCAGGCCGCGGCCATAGATCGGAACCAGCCGCGACAGGTCCTTGTGGACGCCGGGGCAATGCAGGCACTCGTTGAAATTTTCCCAGAAGATCTTCCAATTGCAGTTCATCACCTTGCGCAGCACATGGCCTGATGTCAGCGATTCCAGCGGCCAGTTGCCGAGATCGCCGGAGGCCTGGTCGAAGGATGAGTGCGCCGAGCCGGCGGCATCTTCCGCCAGATTGACGAAGACGAAGCCGCGCCAGACCGACAGCGAGACGCGATAGAGCGGATGGTCCGCCTTGTCGAAGCCTTCGGGCAGCGTTTTCGACGGCACGCGTACGAGATCGCCGCGCAGCGAATAGGACCATGCGTGATAGGGGCAGGTGATCAGCCGCGCCTTCAACCGGCCAGCACTTTCCTGGCAAAGCTGCGAGCCGCGATGCCGGCACGTGTTGTGGAAGGCGCGTAGCTCGCCGGTGTCGTCGCGCAGCACGACGACCTCCTGGGTGCCGACGCGGAAGGTGCGAAAGGCGAGCGGCTGGGCAAGGTCGGCCCCACGGCAGACGAGCAGCCAGTTCCTGTACCAGATGGCGTCGAGGTCGCGCTGGTAGGCCGCCGCATCCCAATAGGCCGAGGACGGCAATGTCGGCTCGGCCCGGGTGAGGCCGTTGTAGGGGGCGTGCTGGCTCTGGACGGGCTGCATGGCTGGCCTCCTGTGAGGATGGCAGCCGACACCCGGCCACGGAAATTGTCAATTGCAGCGGAGCAAGCGGCCGGACGGCGCTAAAGCGCTTGTCGCCGTCGGAATTTGGTTTGCCGGATGCGGCGATTTTCCCTATAGTCACCTTCGTCGTCGGTTCCGATTGGAGCCAAGAGGGAATGCGGTGCGGGCGGATTTGCTGCCCAATGCCGTGGCTGCCCCCGCAACTGTGTGCGGTAGTCCTCTCCATATGCCACTGAAGATTTTCTTCGGGAAGGTGGGGAAGGGCGCTGATCCGCGAGCCAGGAGACCTGCCGGCGACAGGAAACTGACTTCGATGCCCTCGGGTGGAGGGTGAAAGGACAAGACATGAATACCGCTTCCGTCTCCCTCGGCGCCTCCATCTCCTCGCAGTCGCGCCTCTTGCAACTCGCGCTCGCGGCGCTGCTCGGCATTTTCGTCGTCGGCTTTGTCGGTTTCTCGCATATCGACGCGGTCCACAATGCCGCGCACGACTATCGCCACTCGATGGCGTTTCCCTGCCACTGATAGGGATTTGACATCATGAACCTGTTTCGCAACGTCGTGTTCATCGCGGCGATCGCAGGGCTTGTGGCCGGTGTCGTTCTCGCCTGCATGCAGGCCTATGCCACCGTGCCGTTGATCCTGAAGGCGGAAGTCTACGAACAGGCCGGCGGCGGCCATCACCATGACCATACCGCACCGGCCGCGACCGACAACAACGCCATGAGCGCTGCCGCCCCGGCGGGTAACGCCATGAGCTCCGCGGCGCCGGCACCCGCTGAAGCTGCTCCGGCTGAAGAGGAAGGCTGGGCGCCGGCCGACGGCTTCGAGCGTTTCGCCTTCAGCGTGCTTGCCAACATCGTCACCGGCATCGGCTTCGCGCTGGTCCTGGTCGCGGTTTCGGAATTCGCCGGCGGCATCGGCAACTGGCGCCAGGGCGTGTTCTGGGGACTGGCCGGCTTTGCCGTGTTCACGCTGGCGCCGGGCCTCGGCCTGCCGCCGGAACTGCCGGCCATGCCTGCCGCCGAGCTTCTGCCGCGCCAGATCTGGTGGACGGCAACGGTGGCGGCAACGGCGATCGGCCTTGCCCTGATCGCCTTCCGCAAATCGCTGCCGCTGGCGATTCTGGGCGTGGTGTTGATCGTCGCGCCGCATATTGTCGGCGCGCCGCAGCCCGACAGTTTCGAGACGCCGATTCCGGAAGGCCTGCATCATCAGTTCGTGGTGGCGGTAACTGTGACCAACCTAGTCTTCTGGCTCGTGCTCGGCGCTGCCGTCGGCGTGGTGCGTGGACGCTTCACCGGCACCGCGACGAGTCTGCGCGACAGCTTTGCCTGATCGCGGAAGACTGACCTTCATCATCGGTGGTGCGCGCTCCGGCAAGAGCGCGCACGCCGAAACGCTGATGACGGCCTTGCCTTCGCCATGGACCTACATCGCCACGGCGCAAGCCTATGACGACGAGATGCGGCAGCGCATCGCGTTGCACCGGTCGCGGCGCGGCGAGGGCTGGACGACCATTGATGCACCGCTCGACCTTGTCGGTGCATTGGAGATCTTGCCGGAGGACCAGCCGGTGCTTATCGACTGCCTGACGCTCTGGCTGACCAATCACATGCTGGCCGAACATGATGTAGAGGGCGAATGCCGGCGGCTGGCTGACATGCTGTCGCGGCCGCGCGGGCCCTGGTTCGTGGTATCCAATGAGGTCGGACAAGGCATCGTGCCAGACAATGCGCTGGCGCGCCGGTTCCGCGACGCCGCCGGCCGCCTCAACCAGCAGGTCGCCGCGATTGCCGACATAGTGCTGCTGATGGTGGCGGGGCTGCCGCTCAAGGTGAAGTGACATGACCGACATCGACGAAAAGGACGAAGAGCGCCACCGCGCCAAGATGGCCAAGCGCAAGGCGGTGCAGGATGCCGAGGTGGCGAGCAAGACGGTCGAAAAGGGACTGCTGATCGTCAACACCGGCCCGGGTAAGGGCAAGACCACGGCTGCCTTCGGCTTGGCGCTGCGCATGCTCGGCTACGGCAAGCGCGTCGGCGTCGTCCAGTTCATCAAGGGCAAATGGCATACGGGTGAGAAGGAGGCCTTCGCCGCATTCGGCGACCGCGTCGTCTGGCACGCGATGGGCGAGGGGTTCACCTGGGAGACGCAGGATCTGAAGCGCGACATCGCGGCGGCCGAGGCCGCCTGGGCCAAGGCGCTGGAGCTGATGGCCGATCCGTCGATCAGTCTCGTCGTGCTCGACGAACTCAACATCGCGCTGCGCTACGAGTATCTCGATCTGGAGAAGGTGGTTGCCGCGCTGAAGGCGCGCCGCGAGGGCCTGCATGTCGTCGTCACCGGTCGCAACGCCAAGCCGGCGCTGGTCGAGGCGGCCGACCTGGTCACCGAGATGGGGCTGACCAAGCACCATTTCGCGGCGGGCGTGAAGGCGCAGCAGGGGATCGAGTTCTGAGCGTTCCTTACCCTCCCCACAAGGGGGAGGGTAAGGTTAGGTCACAACCATGACAACGACCGAAATCACCCCGCACAGCGCGATCAACAGGCAGTCGGCGACACGATAAAGTTTCAGTGCCCGCCTTATGTCGATGCTGTCGGCTTCGCGCCGGCCGCCTTCGCCCATGAACGCGTCGTCGACCGTTACGCCGCCATAGCTGCGCGGCCCGGCGAGCGCCAGGCCAAGTGCGCCGGCCATCGCCGCCTCCGGCCAGCCGGCATTGGGCGAGCGGTGCTTTTTCGCGTCGCGCCGCACCGCCTGCCATGCGGCTTTCGCGTCGGCGCCTTTCACCAGGAAAGCCGCCGACGTGATGAGCAGCGCCGTCAGCCGCGACGCCGGCAGATTTATCCAATCATCGAAACGTGCCGCTGCCCTGCCGAACGCTTCGTGGCGCGGCGTGCGATGGCCGATCATCGAATCGGCGGTGTTGGCGGCCTTGTAGGCGGCGCCGCCGGCAAGGCCACCGACGCCCGTCCAGAAGGCGGGGGCAACGATCCCGTCGGAGAAATTTTCGGCCAGGCTCTCGATCGCGGCGCGGCAGACACCGGCCCTGTCCAGGATTTCGGGATCGCGGCCTACGATGCGCGAAACGGCGGCGCGGCCCATGTCGAGCCCGCCCGAATCGAGCGCGTCGGCGACGGCCTCGACATGCTCATAAAGGCTCCGCTGTGACAGGAACGATGTCGCCAGAAGGGCGGTGATGAACAGTCCCAAGGGAACGAACCCGAGCAGGGTCTGCACGCACAGGCCAATTAGCGCCGGCACCAGCACGATGACCAGAAGCGCCCGGACACCACGTTGGCGACGCAGCGCGTCGGGATCAGTGGCGCGGTTGAGCCGGCGATCGAGAAAGGATATCAGCCTGCCGAACCATGTCACGGGATGGCCGATGGCGCGAAACAGCCAGTCGGGGTAGCCCAGCGCGGATTCGACGGCCAATGACAGGAAAGCGATCAGGACTGACATGAAGCTTCTTGAAGGAGCGGTGGACCATGGTGGAAGTCTCGGCCGGGCAAGGGCGCTTTTCCCCAACGCCCCTCAGCCTTTCGTCGACCTCTCGACCGGAATCAATCCGCACTCCTACCCGCTTTTCGATTTGCCCGCCACCTCGCTGTCGCGATTGCCGGAAGCGGGGCGGGCGCGTGAGCTGACGGCGATCGCGGCCGGCACCTATGGTGCGCCCTCGCCAGCCAATGTCGTCGCTGCGCCCGGTACGCAGATCCTGCTGCCGCGCGTGGCATCGCTGGTCGCGCCGGGCAAGGCGCTCGTGCTGGGGCCGACTTATGCCGAACATGTCCGCGCGGCGGAAATCGCGGGGCACGAGGTGACCGAAGTCAGCGATTTCGCTGATCTGGCGGACGCCGACCTTGCCGTCGTGGTCAATCCGAACAACCCGGATGGGCGCATCATCGAGCGCGACTGGCTGCTGGCGCTGGCCGCCGGCTTGCACGCCAAGGGCGGGCTGCTGGTCGTCGACGAGGCATTCATGGATGTCGGCCCGCGCCAACACAGTCTCGCCGGCGATGTCGGCCAGGGCGGCATCGTCGTGTTGCGCTCTTTCGGCAAGTTTTTCGGGCTGGCCGGCCTGCGGCTTGGGTTTGCGCTTGCCAATGCGCCGACGGCCCAACGGCTGGAAACGCAATTCGGCCCTTGGGCCGTTGCCGGCTCGGCGCTGGAATATGGCATTCGGGCACTTGCCGATATCGGCTGGCAGGACGACATGCGCGCGTCGCTGGCGGAGGCATCGGCTCGGCTCGACGGACTGTTCGGTCGTTTCGGCGTGCCTGTCGCGGGCGGCACCACATTGTTCCGCTATTTCAGCCTGCCGGAGGCCGCCGGCTTGTTTGCAGCACTTGGCGAACGCGGCATCCTGCTTCGCCATTTCACCGACCGTCCGCACGTCCTGCGGGCCGGTCTGCCGGGGAACGAGGAGGAGTGGCTGCGGCTCGAATCCGCCCTTGCCGAATGGGCGGCGCGGCGCGAGGATCGAGCGAAAGGTATCAAACCATGATCCATGTCTGCTCGCTGGCAAAGGTCGAGGAAACGGTGGCGAGGACCGGCGCCGAGCGGCTGCTGTCGCTGTTGGCCGCCGGCACCGATGTGCTCCGCCCGGCCTCGATCATGAGGGAAAACCATCTGCACCTGGTCATGCACGACATCGCGGTGGCGCAGGATGGCATGACCATGCCGGGCGAGGAGCATGTGCGCAACCTGCTCGATTTCGCGCGCCGCTGGGACCGGGCAAGACCGATGGTGGTGCATTGCTATGCCGGCATCAGCCGCTCGACAGCCTCCGCCTATATCATCGCCGCCGCGCTGGCGCCGAAGCGCGACGAGGCCGAACTGGCCCGGACGTTGCGGATGCTGTCGCCATCGGCGACGCCCAATCCGCGGCTGATCGCGGTGGCCGACGCGCTGCTTGGTCGAGACGGCCGCATGGTCGCGGCAATCGAAGTGATCGGGCGCGGCGCCGATGCCTTTGAAGGCACGCCCTTTGCCCTCAAGATCGACGTTTGATGCGACCGTGGAGGTTAGCCGTAGCCTCCCCGCCTTCGTCATCCACGGGCGGAGCAGGAGCGAAGCTCCGTCGCGGAGACCCGAGGATCCATGCCGCGACCTTAGCCGCGAGTGCAGCAGAGCAGAATTCTCCACCGCAGCGACGCTCCCTGGTCACGCCATGGATCCCTTGGGCTGCGGTGCAGCTCCAGGGGTCTGCGCCGCGTCGCTTCGCTCCTTGCTTCGCCCCAGGATGACGAGGGGAGAAAGGCTTCGACCAATCTCAGAGAGGCGATGTGCCATGGGATGGTCAGAAAATCCGCGTCAGGCAACATCCTACTTCAGCCAGTCTGCCAGCTTCGCCTTGCGAACATCCCGCAGCAGGCCGATGAAGCCGTCGGCCTGGTATTCCGCGGTCAGCCGGCCTTTTTCAGGGGTGGCGATGCTGGCGTCGCCGACCACGCCATTCGGGTTGAGATCGCTGGCGATCCAGGCGAAGGCGTGGGTGCCAGTGTGGCGCAGCAGCGAGAATTCCTTCTCGGCCTTCGCGACATTGGACACGAAATTGTCGGCCTTGCTCACGTCGACCAGATCCGGCCGGAAATGCAGCATCAGCGAGGTCTCGACGTCGCCGCCATGGATGCCGTGGCGGTCTTCGAGTTCGGTGTACATGCCGGCCGGGCGGCCAAAGCGCTGCCAGCTGGTCTTGACCGCCAGCATCCTTTCGCGCACCCGCAATTCGCGCGTGACGATGCCCATGATCTCCTCGTTGCCGCCATGCGAATTGACGACGACCAGCTTGCGCACGCCGGCCCGCGCGATCGAAACGCCAAGCTCGGTCCAGGCCTCCACCAGCGTCGTCGCCGGCAGAGTGAGGGTGCCCGGCGCATGCAGATGTTCGTTCGATTTGCCCACCGCCTGGATGGGAAGGATGCGGATGTCGAGATCGTCGGGCAGGCGAGCGATGACCGTGTCGAGCATGCCGTTCATGATCGAAGTATCGGTCGAGACAGGTAGATGCGGTCCATGCTGCTCGATGGCCGCCACCGGCAGCACGGCGATCGTTGCCTCAGGATTGATCGAGGCATATTCGGTTGTCCGGTAGTCGCCCCACCACACGCGTTTTTTCGCAGTCATGTCGTGCCTCTTCAATTATCCGGGCAGACCTAGCGCGGGACGGACTGCCTGTCGATCACCCCGCCGCCAGCACTTCCACCTCGACCTTGAATTCCGGCCGGGCAAACCCCGATACGATCATCAGCGTCGAGGCCGGTGCGGGATCGGAGAACAGGCTGTTGCGGACATCCATGTAGGATTGGAGATGAGCGCGATCGGTCACGAAGGCGTTGATGCGCACAATATCCTTCAGCCCCAATCCGGCCTCGGCCAAAATGGCGATTATGTTGGCGAAGCAAAGCTCGGCCTGGGCGCCGGCGTCTTCCGGAACGAAATCGTCGAAACGGATGCCGAGTTGGCCCGAGCACAGAATCAGACGCTTTCCAGCCGGCACCTCGACGCCGTGGCTGTAGCGCGCAAAGGGCGGCTTGATCGACTTTGGCTTCAGAAATTTGAACATGGCAATCTCCTGTCTCCTGGCAGCCTAGGACCGGATGCCTCGTACCATCAAGATGGCGGTGCATGTCGCCGGTGCGATTGTGGACAGGCGTTTAAAAAATAGGCACGATGCCTCCGGTGCAGCACGACCTTTCCGGCGTTCGCAGATGGCTGTGGTGCAGGCGGGCGGGTCCCGGCGCGAGACGCCGGTGGCATGTGTCTTGCTTCTTGAATCTCTGGTGTCGAGCCTGGCGCGTGGCGCGCCGGAGCAAACAAAGGGTGGTGGTGTCGATGTACGGAAAACTGAAGATGTCGGTGGCGGCGGTGGCCGTGCTTGCGGCGAGCACGCTTGGTGCCGCGGCAAATGAAAAAGTCACCTTCGGCACCAACTGGCTGGCCGAGCCGGAACATGGCGGCTACTACCAGGCCGTGGCTGACGGCACCTATGCCGCATGCGGCCTCGACGTCACCATCATGCAGGGCGGCCCGCAGGTCAGCGGCCGGCCGATGCTCTTGGCCGGCAAGATCGATTTCTACATGGGCGGCAACCTGCTGTCGGCCTTCGACGCCGTCCAGCAAGGCATTCCGATGCGCGTGGTGGCGGCCGATTTCCAGAAGGATCCGCAGGTCATCATGTCCCATCCCGGCGAGGGGCTGGACAAATGGGAGGACCTGAAGAACGCCGAGCAGTACATTCTGGGCGACGAGGGCGCGCAGACCTTCTTCCAGTGGATGATCATCGAACTCGGCTTCGACGCGGCCAAGCGCGTGCCCTACACCTACAACACAGCTCCCTTCCTCGCCAACAAGAAGTCGATCCAGCAAGGCTATGTCACCTCCGAGCCGTTCGCGGTCAAAAAGGAAGGCGGCTTCGTGCCCAACCAGTTCCTGCTCGCCGACTATGGCTGGGACACCTATTCGACGACGGTCGAGGTGATGCAGGACACGATCGACAAGAAGCCGGAGGTGGTCCAGTGCTTCGTCGATGGCTCGGCCAAGGGCTGGTACAAGTATCTCTACGGCGACAACAAGGCCGCCAACGACATGATCAAGAAAGACAATCCTGACATGACGGATGAGCAGATCGCTTTCTCGATCGAGCAGATGAAGAAGTTCGGCCTGGCCGATTCCGGCGACACCGAGAAGCTCGGCATCGGCGCCATGAACGAGGCGCGGATCAAGAGTTTTTACGACAAGATGGTCAAGGCCAAGGTCACGCCCGCAGGCATCGACATCACGAAGGCCTATACGCTGGCCTTCGTCAACAAGGGCGTCGGGCTCGAGCTGAAGAAATAGGCCGTCCCGGCATGCTGCGGGAACAGGTGGCGCAGGCGCCGGCGAACGGGTCCGACACGGCTCCGGCATTGTTGGCGCTGCGGGGCGTCGGCAAGGTCTTTTCCAATGGCGTGACGGCACTCGCCGACGTCGACCTGACGATCCGGGAAGGGGATTTCCTCAGCCTGCTCGGGCCGTCCGGCTGCGGCAAGTCGACGGCGCTACGGCTGATCGCCGGCCTGGCGACGCCGACCTCCGGCATGCTCGACTGGCGTGCGGGCGGTTCGCTCGACCGCTCGAACATCGGCTTCGTGTTCCAGGAGCCGACATTGCTGCCCTGGGCCAGCGTTTTCGACAATGTCTGGCTGCCGCTCAGACTGAAGGGCGTCAGCCGCGCCAAGGCGGCACCGGTGGTGACCGAGATGCTGGCAAGGGTTCATCTCACCGGCTTCGAGAACGCCGTGCCGCGCGAATTGTCGGGCGGCATGAAGATGCGCGTATCGATCGCCCGGGCCCTGGTGACCAAACCGCGCGTGCTTTTGATGGATGAGCCGTTCGCGGCCCTCGACGAAATCACCCGCTTCAAGCTCAACAACGATCTCCTGGAGCTGTGGCAGGACGAGCGCTTCACAGTCGTCTTCGTCACGCATAGCGTCTTCGAAAGCGTGTTTCTGTCCAACAGGGTTGTCGTGATGGCGGCGCGGCCAGGCAGGATCTTCGACGAGCTTGCCATCGATGCGGCCTATCCGCGCGACGAGGCCTTTCGCACCTCACCCGATTATGCGGCGCTGTGCCGGCAGACGTCCGACGTGCTGGTCAAAGCCATCAATTCAATTCCAGGCTCGCATCATGACGGCCATTGACGGTGCATTGAAACTCGACCCCGAGGAAGCACGCCGCGCGCGCCAGGAGCGGCTCGAGCGGATCGGCCGCTGGATCCTGCCGCTGGCGATCATGGTCCTGGCGATCTGGCTGTGGGACCGCATCTGCGTGTGGAACGAAATTCCGCAATACATATTGCCGCGTCCCGGCGTGGTGCTGGGGACGCTCTACAACGACGCCGGCCTGCTGTTCTCCGCACTTTTGGTCACCTTGCGCATCACCTTCCTCAGTCTGCTCCTTGCCGTCATCGGTGGGGTCGGGCTGGCGGTGCTGTTTGCGCAATCGAAATGGGTGGAGATGTCGTTCTTTCCCTTCGCCATCGTGCTGCAGGTGACGCCGATCGTGGCCATCTTCCCGCTGATCAACATCTATGTCGACAACCAGACGACCAAGCTTCTGCTCTGCGCCTGGATTGTGGCCTTCTTTCCGATCCTCTCCAACACCACCCTCGGCCTCAACTCGGTCGACCGCAATCTGCGCGACCTGTTCAAGCTCAACGGCGCGACGCGTTGGCAGCAATTGCGCTATCTCAGGCTGCCGGCGGCGATGCCGTATTTCCTCGGCGGGCTGAAGATCGCCGGCGGCCTGTCGCTGATCGGCGCCGTGGTAGCCGAGTTCGTCGCCGGCGCTACCGGCCAGTCGTCGGGGCTCGCCTCGCGCATCATCGAGGCCGGCTACCGGCTGAACGCGCCCAGGCTGTTCGCGGCGCTGTTCCTGATCTCGCTGACCGGCATCCTGATCTTCCTCGTGCTGTCGCTGATTTCGCATCTCATTTTGCGGCGCTGGCACGAGAGCGCGCTGAAGCAGGAGCGGTGAGATGTCCGGCAGGACAGAGGGGGGCAGGCCTTGATACCAGCCTCTGGTTACTACCAGCTTGCCAACGCACGCGTTCATCGGTCCGTTACGCCTGACCTTGCCGCGCCCTTCGACAGCGACGGTTTCGCACTCGCCGACATCGCGGTGGCCGACGGCAAGATGTCCAGCATTGCCGTTCCTGGCAGATCGAACGCACCTGCCGATGCGATCGACCTCGGCGGCCGTATCGTCCTACCGTGCTTCGTCGACTGCCACACACATATCGACAAAGGCCATATCTGGCCGCGAAAACCCAATCCCGACGGCACTTTCATGGGGGCGCTGAATGCCACAGGTGCCGACCGCACTGCCCGCTGGAGTGCCGAGGACGTGGCGCGGCGCATGGATTTCTCGCTGCGCTGCGCCTACGCGCATGGCACCAGGGCACTGCGCACGCATCTGGACAGTGTCCCGCCGCAAGAGGAAATCTCCTGGCCGGTGTTCGAGACGATGCGCGAGAGGTGGCGCGGCCGCATCGAGTTGCAGGGCGCCTGCCTGATCGGCGTCGAGGGCGTGCGCGACAAGAATTGGTTCGACAGGCTGGCAAAAAGGGTGGCCGCCGCCAAGGGCGTGCTTGGCGTCGTCACCTATATGGTGCCGGATCTGGAAGAACTGCTCGACCATGTCTTCGCCCAAGCCATCAAGCATGGCCTCGATCTCGATTTCCATGCCGACGAGACCGACGACATCGCGGCGATCTCGCTGAAGAAGATCGCCGAGGCGTCGCTGTGGAACGGCTTCGAGGGCAAGATCCTCGTCGGCCATTGCTGTTCGCTGGCGCGCCAGCCGGACCTCGAGGTGCTGGACACGCTTGACAAGGTGGCAAAAGCCGGGCTGGCGATCGTCTCGCTGCCAATGTGCAATCTTTATCTGCAGGACCGGCGGCGCGATCAAACCACGCCCCGCTGGCGCGGGGTGACGCTGCTGCATGAGATGAAGGCGAGGGGCATCCCGGTCGCGGTCGCTTCCGACAATACCCGCGATCCGTTCTATGCCTATGGCGATCTCGACATGCTGGAGGTCTATCGCATGGCGACGCGCATCCTGCATTTCGATCATCCGGTCGCCGATTGGCCGCAGGCCGTCACGGCAACGCCGGCTGATGTGATGCGGCTCGATGGTTTCGGCACGCTTGCCGCCGGCGGCGATGCCGATTTCATTGTCTTCAAGGGCCGCAGCTGGACGGAATTGCTGTCGCGGCCCGAATCGGATCGCATCGTCGTGCGCGCTGGGCGCGCGATCGACCGGCAACTGCCCGACTATGCCGAACTCGACGAGCTGATGGTGGACTGATGGATATCGCCGCGCTGAAACGCGATCTCGACGGGATAAAGCTCGACGACAATCCGGCCATCGTCCAGCAGAAGAGCCGCGATTTCTACTGGTACAGCCCTGTGCTGAAACGGCAGCTCGATCACGTCACCGGCGACCTGGTCGTTACGCCGAAGACCGAGGCCGAGTTGATCCGCGTGCTTGCCTCCTGTCACCGGCATGGCGTGCCGGTGACACCACGCGGCAGCGGGACCGGCAATTACGGCCAGGCGATGCCGCTCTCGGGCGGCGTGGTGCTCAATCTCGCCGACATGAAAGAGATCAAGTCGATCGCGCCGGGGCGCGTGGTGACCGGGCCGGGCGCGGTGCTGGCCGACATTGACAAGGCAACGCGGGCGCATTCAGGGCAGGAACTCAGGCTCTCACCCTCCACCTACAACACCGCCTCGATCGGCGGCTTCATCGCCGGCGGTTCGGGCGGCGTCGGTTCGATCAATTTCGGCGGCTTGCGTGATTTCGGCAACGTGCTGCGCCTGCGCGTGGTGACCATGGAGGCCGAGCCGAGGGTGCTCGAACTCACGGGCGAGGATTTGCACAAGGTGACGCACGCCTACGGCACCAACGGCATCATCACGGAAGTCGAAATGCCGCTGACCGCGGCCTATGAGTGGATCGACGTCATTGTCGGCTTTGACGCCTTCATGGATGCGGCGCGCTACGGCAACGCACTGGCCTGCCAGGACGGCATCCTGACCAAGCTGATCACGCCGATCGCGGCACCCGTGCCGCAGCTCTATTTCAAACGGCACCAGAAATTCCTGAAGGATGGGCAGAGCATCTGCGTCGTCATGGTGGCGCGGCACGGGCTGGACGCGTTCCTTGCCTTCACGCGGCGCACCGGCGGCCAGGTTACTTTCAACGCCGCCACGGCGACGCCGGACGAGAAAAAGGGCCTGCCGCCGGCCTATGAGCTGGCCTGGAACCACACGACGCTCAGGGCACTGCGGGTCGACCCCGACATCACCTATCTGCAGTCGCTCTATCCCTTTCCCAATCAGCTCGCGCTGGTCGAGAAGATGGACGCGATGTTTCCGGGCGAAGTCTTCTCGCATCTGGAATTCGTGCGGCTGGACGGCAACATCACCTGCTTCGGCCTGCCGCTGGTGAAGTTCACCACCGAGGCACGGCTCGACGAGATCATCCGCCTGCATGAGGACAATGGCTGCCCGATCTTCAACCCGCATCGTTACACGCTGGAAGAGGGCGGCATGAAGCAGACCGATGCGGTGCAACTCGCCTTCAAACGCGAGACCGATCCGCAAGGCCTGCTCAATCCCGGCAAGATGATCGCCTGGGAAAACCCGGATTATGACTACTGTTCGGGACGGACTTTTCTGTTCAAGGGGCTGCAGAGGGTGGGATGAGGAGAGGTTCGCGCCTGAACGCCCCCCTGTGGCCTGCCGGCCATCTCCCCCTCAAGGGGGGAGATTATTCGCGCCACCGCTTTCGCCTGTCTCCAACGTTGGAAGCACAGGCGCGGCGTAAGGGCTGCCAATCTCCCCCCTTGAGGGGGAGATGGCCGGCAGGGCGGAGGGGGACGCCTCGCGCTGACCTTCGGGATATCTTCCCGTGAACATCCTCGTCCTCCACGCCCATCCGGTCGAGACCAGCTTCAATGCCGGCCTGCACCGGACGATCGTCGAGCGACTGACGGCTGCCGGCCATGCGATTGACGACTGCGATCTCTATGCCGAGGATTTCGACCCGCGGCTCTCTCGCCAAGAACGGCTGGACTATCACAATCCGCGCGGTTCCGCCGACCCTGCGGCGCCGTATGTCGACCGCCTGCTGCGCGCCGATGCGCTGGTGCTTTCCTATCCGGTCTGGAATTACGGCTTTCCGGCAATCCTGAAAGGGTTCTTCGACCGCGTCTTCCTGCCCGGCGTGTCTTTCAAGCTGATCGACGGCAAGGCGCAGCCGTCGCTGCATAACATCAGGAAGATCGCGGCGGTTACCACCTATGGCGGCAGCCGGTTCCGCGCCCTGCTGATGGGCGACCCGCCGCGCAAACTGGTCAAGCGCGTGCTGCGTGCCACGGTCAAGCCGGGTGCTCCCGTTTACTATCTGGCGCATTATTCGATGAACCTTTCGACCGACGAGACGCGCAAGGCGTTCTTGGCCAAGGTCATTGCCAGCATGGACAGATTCTGATGCGCGCGCTGGTGGTTTATTGCCATCCGGTGCCGGAGAGTTTTTGCGCCGCTATCCGCGACACCGCTGTGGAGGTGCTGACGCGAAGGGGCTGGGAGGTGCGGCTGCTCGATCTCTACGCCGAGAAGTTCGATCCGGTGATGAGCTGCGAGGAACGGCGTTTCTACAACGACCAGGCGCCGCAGGACCTTGCGCTGAAGCCGCATTTCGAGCTGCTCAACTGGGCCGAGGCGATCCTGTTCGTCTATCCGACCTGGTGGTACGGGCTGCCGGCGATGCTGAAGGGCTGGCTCGACCGGGTGTGGGCGACGGACGTCGCCTTCAAGCTGCCGGCCGGCAAGGGGCGGATCAAATCGCTGATGCGGCATGTGACCAAAGTTGGCGTCATCACCACCTGCGGCGCGCCGACCTGGTGGAGCGTCGTCGTCGGCCAGCCCGGGCGCAAGACCTTGCTGCGCGGCATGCGGGCGCTCTGCGCCACGCGCTGCCGGACCTTCTTCCTGGCGCACTATCTGATGGACGCCTCGACGCCGAAGACGAGGGCGGCGTTTCTGGCGAAAGTGCGGACAAAGCTGGAGCGGTTTTAGAAACAGCTTTCTTCGCCCCGTTCACGGGAGATGATGGCGCCTGCGCTAACTGCGAGAGGCTGGGGCCGCCCCTCATTCGGCCTTTCGGGCCACCTTCGCTAAGTGTGTTTGGTCTGGATCGAGCGAACCTATCCGGCCCACGAATAGACGTCCTGGAACAGGTGATGATGCAGGGCGAGATAGTGGTGATAATCCGGGGTTGCCCGCGGGCAGGGGCTCATCGGCGCCTTAGAAACAGCGCCAGCTCGAATTCGTCGATCTCGTCCTGATTTTCGATGCCTAGCAGATTCTGCAGCACCGTGCTGCCAGGATAGCAGGGGGATCGCCTTCGGCGGCGAAAACCACAAGCCGCTACTTCTTGCGGATTTGGTCCTTGGTGAGCGTGCGCCGCTCATCCCCACGCAGGCCGCGCTTGGCTGACTTTAGATTATATACGATTGAACTTATCCACCGGAATCGTCCCGTGGGTTCGCACCCGATTTAACGGCCTCAACGAGATGGAGCCCGGCGCACAACGCCAAGGCTTTAAATAGATGTATAAAGGAGAACTGAATCTCTCTTTTCCGAAATGTCATGGTCGGCAGAAAGGTATAGGAACCATAACTTATTGATATGTATGATCAACTATCATTTTTTGCGCTCGACAAAGGCAGGTTATGAATTTCCCTAAACGCAGGCTTTTACAAGCCATTCGCATCGAGCTATAGCCACACGTTGAAAAATATGCTGTCAATTCAGCTATAAAACGCCGGTCCGCGACGAAGTGAAATTGCCTGAGCATGGAGAATACGTGAAAGCGATCATCTTGCATTTTGTAGATCGCACCAATATCTAAATGGCATTGTAGCTTGGAGAATCGAAATGACTGATCAGCCTAACGCTGCCGATGCGGAATTTTCGGCGATGCAGACGCTTTACAATGCTCTGGAACCCCTCGACGACGACGCGCGCAGCCGGGTTGTCAATTACATCGTTGCGAGGTTGGAAATCGTCCATAACGCGAGCCGGGCTGCAGCAGCCGCGGCCGAGCCTGCAGCTGGCTCCGAACCGGCAGCGGAGCCGGAAATTGCTGAGGCAACCACCTACGGTTCCGTTGCCGAGCTCTACGACGCTACCCAACCGAAAACGAACGGCGACAAGGCCTTGATTGCCGGCTATTGGCTCCAGGTTTGCCAAGGCGCCGAAAACTTCGACAGCCAGTCGGCCAACAAGGAATTGAAGCACCTGGGCCAGGGTCTGGCCAACGTCACTGCGGCCATTGAATCTTTGAAGAATCAGAAACCGGCACTTGCGCTTCAGCTTAAGAAAAGCGGCAAGAGCCAGCAGGCCCGCAAGGTCTATAAAATCACTGTGGCCGGGGTCAAGGCAGTCGAGGCTATGATCAATGGATGAAGAACGCCTTGCCCAGGCGCTGTCAGGACTTCTCGGTGAAGTCCTGACAAAGGAGCTGTGCATTGACTTCGTGAAGGTCCGCCAGGACGCAACGACGCTGACCCTCGAGCGGGCATCGCCCGGGAAGTTTGTTGAGACGTTCGTGCAATGCCTTCAATACATGGCGAAAGGCAAATACGACGCCAAGCCCGACGTCGACGCCTATCTCAGCAAAACCGTTGAAAATGAAACGGTCATTCCGGAAGGGTTGCGCATTTGCGCGAGCCGCATTGCGCGATCTATCTACACACTTCGGAATAAGCGCAATATCGCGCACAAGAACCCGGTCGACCCGAACAGATTCGACCTAGCTTTCGTGCACCAGGGCGCCGCATGGATCACCGCGGAACTCTTGAGAAATGCCACCGGCGTTTCGATGGAGGAAGCCGGTAAACTTATCGAACTGGTGCAGGCTCCGTTGGGCACGCTGGTCGAGGAAATTGATGGCACCTACCTCGTCCATGCCGATACCTCGGTTAAAGGCGAAATCCTGATTTTGCTCCATAGCCGCTATCCGGAGCGGGTGCCGAGCGCTGATATTCTCAAGACGATGAGTGCAAGAAGTGCTGGGTCCGTGCGAAATCGCCTTGGGGAATTGAGGACAGAAAAACTCGTACACGGCGACGCGAAGACCGGATTCCGGCTCACACAGGCCGGGTATTCCGCGGCGGTCGGCGAAATCCAAGCCTTGATGAAAGCACCAAAATCCTGACCCTCCGGCGCATTTAAGCCAAGTCGCGCCGGATGGCTGCCTCCAGGCGATCGGCAGCTACATTCTCGGCCGCGTTGGCGCGTAGGATGCCAATCTCAAGGTATTCCACGATGGCAGTCCTTCCGCGTCGCCAATGATCTTCAACGAGGGCGGGACGCTGCACAATGCAAGGCAGGCCACGGCCAGGCCCGACTGGACGATAGCGGTCATACCGCGAGGCTCGCGCTCGAGTAGGTGCAGTGACGGCTGCTCAGCATCGGCCGTGGCGGCGACGATGTTGGCCCGCGCCGGGCAAAGTCTGGAACAGGGCAACCCGGGTCCCTGGTTGTTGATGTGCGCCTCGGCGTTGACCCATCTAATCGCGCACCTCCCCACAAGGGGAGAAGGAAAAAGCGCCGCTACATCTTCACCCTTTCCGCCTTCGGGTCATACATCGGCTTCAGCGACGCCTCCGCCGCGAAGCGCTCGCCGGCGATCTCGATCTCATAGGACGAGGCCAGCACATCCGCCTCGGTCTCGCCCTGGCAGGGCACATAGCCCAGCCCGATCGCGCCGCCGAGATGGTGGCCGTAATTGCCTGAGGTGATCGGGCCGACGATCTTTCCGTCGCGCAGGATCGCCTCATTGTGGAAGAGCAGCGGCTGCGGGTCCTTCAGCCGGAACTGGACCAGCCGGCGGCTCACTCCAGCTTCCTTCTTCTTCAACACCGCGTCGCGGCCGATGAAATCGCCTTTGGCCGTCTTCACCGCGAAGCCGAGACCGGCTTCCAGCACGTTGTCCTCGTCGGTGATGTCGTGGCCGAAATGGCGGAAGGCTTTTTCGATGCGGCAGGAATCGAGTGTATGCAGGCCGCACAGCTTCAGCCCGACATCGGCACCGGCCGCATCGATTGCCTCGAAGACATGGGCCGCCTGGTCGGTCGAAACATAGAGCTCCCAGCCAAGTTCGCCGACATAAGTGACACGGTGGGCGCGGGCGAGGCCCATGCCGATCTCGATCTCCTGGAAGGTGCCAAACGGGTTGTTCTCGTTGGAGAAGTCGTTGGGGCTGACCTTCTGGATCAATTTTCGCGCATCCGGGCCCATCAGGCAGAGCACGCTTTCGGCAGCGGTGACATCGGTGACGACGACGAATTCGTCCGTAAGGTGCTTGCGCAGCCAGGCGAGGTCGCGCTGCAGCGTCGCACCAGGCACGACGAGGAAGTAGGCGGTGTCCGACAGGCGCGACACCGTCAGATCGCTCTCGATGCCGCCGCGCCGGTTGAGCATCTGCGTGTAGACGATCTTGCCGGGCGCCACGTCCATGTCGTTGGCGCACAGTTTTTGCAGGAAGGCGCAGGCGTCGCGGCCCTCGACGCGGATCTTGCCGAACGAGGTCATGTCGAACAGGCCGACCTTGTTGCGGACGGCGAGGTGCTCCTCGCGCTGGTTGTCGAACCAGTTCTGCCGCTTCCAGGAATAGCGGTATTCGCGCTCCTGGCCTTCGCGCGCGAACCAGTTGGCGCGCTCCCAGCCGGCGACTTCGCCGAACACGGCGCCGCGCGCCTTCAGATGTTCGTGCAGGGGCGAACGGCGCACGCCGCGCGACGTTACCACCTGGCGATAGGGGAAATGATCGGCATAGAGCAGGCCGAGCGTTTCGGAGACACGCTCCTCGAGGTAGCGGCGGTTCTTCTGGAAAGGCTGGGCCCGGCGGATGTCGACTTCCCACAGGTCAAACGGTGCCTCACCGTCGTTGATCCACTGCGCCAGCGCCATGCCGGCGCCGCCTGACGAGACGATGCCGATCGAATTGTAGCCGGTCGCCATCCAGTAGCCCCGCAGTTCCGGCGCCTCGCCGAGATAGTAGCGGTCGTCGGGCGTAAAACTTTCGGGGCCGTTGAAGAAGGTATGGATGCCGGCGGTGGCCAGCATCGGCATGCGGTTGACGCCCATTTCCAGGATCGGCTCGAAATGGTCCATGTCCTCAGGCAACTGGTCGAAGCAGAAATCCTCGCTTATGCCGTCCATGCCCCACGGCTTGGCCACCGGCTCGAAGGCGCCGAGCATCATCTTGCCGGCATCTTCCTTGTAGTAGGCACACTCGTCGGGTACGCGCAGCACCGGCAGGCGGCTCAGCCCCGGGATCGGCTCGGTGACGAGGTAAAAATGCTCGCAGGCGTGCAGCGGGATGGTGACGCCGTTCTGGGCGCCCAGTTCGCGCGCCCACATGCCGGCGCAGTTGACGACGATGTCGGCCTCGATCGTGCCTTGCTCCTCGCCCTGCGCCCAGGACACGCCGGTGACGCGGCCGTTCCTGGTGTGGACCTTGGTGACCCTCACATTCTCCACGATGGTGGCGCCGCGCTGGCGCGCGCCCTTGGCCAGCGCCATGGCGATGTTGGCCGGGTCGCACTGGCCATCGAGCGGCAGATGCACGGCGCCGACGACGTCGGACACGTTGAGATGCGGGTACATCTCCTTGACTTCCCTGGGCGAAATCTCGCGCACGTCGACATCGAAGGCGCGGGCGAGTGACGCCTGCCGGTAGATCTCGTGCTTGCGCTCCTCGGTCAGGGCGACGGTGATCGAGCCGACCTGGCGCATGCCGGTGCCGACCTCGGTCTCGGCTTCCAGCTTGACGTAGAGGTCGGCCGAATATTTCGCCAGCCGCGTCATGTTCTGGGAGCCGCGCAACTGGCCGATCAGGCCGGCGGCGTGCCATGTCGTGCCCGAGGTCAGTTGCTTACGCTCCAGCAACACGATGTCGGTCCAGCCGAGCTTGGCCAGGTGATAGGCGACCGAGCAGCCGGAAACGCCGCCGCCGATGATGACGGCTCTTGCCTTGGCGGGAATGGTTCTGGGGGAAGGGATGTTCATGCTGCCTCGCGGCGATAGCTGGAGACAAAGCGGCGCAGCCTAAGTGCTGCTTCCCGCAAGACGGGTTCCGGCTGGCACAGGCTGACGCGGATATGGCCTGCTGCGGCCTCGCCGAAGCTGGAGCCGGGCATGACGCCGACCTTCTCCTTGTCAAGGAAGGCGAAGGCGAACTTCTCGTCGTCGGATTCGACGGCCGATATGTCGAGCATGACATACATGCCGCCTTCGGAGCCGCGCACGCCGACATTGTTCATGCCGCGCACGGCGTCGAGCAGGACGGCGCGTCGCGCCGCGTAGCGTTCGGCAATTTCCTTCACGCCATAACCCTTCTCCAGCGCCTCGGTGCAGGCGATCGAGATGAAGGCCGGCAGGCCGTAGGTCGTCACCAGATTGAGGTTGGTCAGCAGCGAGATCATCTCGCTCGGGCCGGTCAGCCAGCCCATGCGCCAACCGGTCATGCCGTGGCTTTTGGACATGGAATTGATGACCAGCGTGCGCTCGGCCATGCCGGGCAGGGAACGCGGCGAGATGTGCTCGCCGCCGCCGAGCGTCCAATAGACTTCGTCGGACAGCAGCCACAAATCGTGCTCGCGGCAGACCTCGGCCAGCTGTTCCAGCCGTTCGCGCGAATAGACGGCTCCGGTCGGGTTGTTCGGCGTGTTGATCAGGATGGCGCGCGTATTCGGCCGAAGTGCCGCGCGGATCATGTCGGCGCGTGGCTGGAAACCATCCTCGGCCGGGGTCTCGACAACCGTGAAGGTCGCGCCCGCGGCGCTGAAGGTGTTGGGGTAGGTCGCGTAGTATGGCGCAACCACGATGGCGTGGTCGCCCGGGTCGAGCACGGCCTGCACGGCGGCGTAGAGCGCCGCCTGGCCGCCCGGCGTGGCGATGACCTGGTCCGGCGTCGTCCCGACGCCCGTGCAGGCGACCGAGGCCGCCGCCATGGCCCCGCGCAGGCGCGGCAGGCCGGGCAGGGGGGTGTAGTGGTGATTGCTGCCGCGAACCGCGGTCACGCAGGCCTCGATCGTTTCGGAAGGCGTATCGAAATCGTGATCGCCGACCGACAGCATGATGATGTCCTCGCCGGCCTCCTTGCGGGCCCATGCGGCGAAGTGGACTTCCCAGCCATCCTTGCCCGACGGCACGATGCCTGAAATGCGCGATGATGGTTTTGGCATCAGGCTCTCAACCTTTCGTTCTTCGGATCCCACAAGGGCTCATCCTTCTGCACCACTGCCTTGAAACGGTCGCCGAAGATCTCGACCTCCACGGCGGTGCCGGGCTCGGTCAGATCGGCACGCAGCATGCCGAGCGCGATCGACTTGCCGACGCGATGGCCCCAGCCGCCCGACGTCGTCTCGCCGACGATCTGGCCGTCATGCCACAGCGTCGACATGTAGGGCGCGTCGCAATCGCCGGGGTTTTCCACCACTAGCGTGACGAAGCGCTTCCTGACGCCCTGCTGTTTCTCGTTCTGCAGCGCTGCCTTGCCGCGGAACTCGGGCTTGTCCCATTTGACGAAGCGCTCGAGCCCGCCTTGCAGGATCGAATAGTCGGTCGAAAGGTCACCCTTCCAGGTGCGGTAGCCCTTTTCGAGCCGCAGCGAATCCAGCGCGTACATGCCGAATGGTTTCAGGCCGTGCGGCTGCCCCACCGCGCAGATAGCGTCGAAAATGGCGGCGGTGTCATCGACCCTGGTGTGGATTTCCCAGCCGAGTTCGCCGGCGAAGGAGACGCGTACCAGCTTCGCCCAGCGCCCGGCGATCTTTGTTTCCTGATGCGTCAGCCAGGGCAAGGTCAGGTCGGCCTCGCAGACGGCTGCGAGGATTTCCCGCGACTTGGGGCCGGCCAGGATTTGGGTGGAGAATTCCTCGGTCCGGTCGATCAGCTTGAAGGTCGCATCCTTGGGCATGTGCGATTTCAGCCATTCGAAGTCATGCCATTGCGCAACCGCCGCAGTGATCAGCGTCATGGACTCCTCGCCATGGCGCACCACCGACATTTCAGTGACGATGCGGCCCTTGTCGTCGGAGAAATAGACGAGACCGATGCGGCCGGGCTTCGGCACGAGGCCGGTCACTTGCCGGCTCAGCCATTCGGCGGCGCCCGGACCTTCGAGGTTGAAGCGCGAAAAACCCGGGAGGTCGAGGATGCCGGCGGCGTCGCGAACGGCCAGGCATTCCTCGCGCACGCGGTGCTGCCACGGCCCGTCGCGACGGAAGGTGAGCGTTGCTTCCTCGGAGACGTCGTCACCATCCTGCGCATACCAGGTGGCGCGCTCCCAGCCATTATAGGCGTCGAAGCGGGCGCCGAACGCCTTGATGCGATCATGGATCGGCGACAATTTCCTGTCGCGTCCCGCCGGCCAGGCATGACGTGGAAACTGGATGGCGTATTCGTTGCCGTAGATCTCCATGCCTTTGGCAACGCAGTAATCCGGAGCCGAAGCGAAGGACGTGAAGCGGCGCGGGTCGCAGGACCACATGTCCCATTCGGTCTGGCCCTCAGTGACCCATTCCGCCAACACCTTGCCTGCACCGCCGCCTTGCGCGATGCCGAAGGTGAAGACGCAGGCCTCGAAGGCGTTGGGGACGCCCGGCATCGGCCCGATCAGCGGATTGCCGTCCGGCGCATAGGGAATCGGGCCGTTGATGACCTTGGACAGGCCGGCGGTACCCAGGATCGGCACGCGGGCGACGGCGTCGGCCAGATAATGCTCCAGCCGGTCGAGATCGTCGGGGAAAAGCTGGAAGGAAAAATCCTCCGGCATCGGATCGTTGTGGGTTGCCCAGTGCGCACGGCAATTGCGCTCATAGGGGCCCAGATTCATGCCGTTCTTTTCCTGGCGCAGATAGTAGGAAGTGTCGACGTCGCGCAGCAGCGGCAGTTTCCTGCCCTGGTCCTTCGACCATGCGGCGAGTTCGGGGATTTCCTCGAACAATATGTACTGATGGCTCATCACCATCATCGGCACTTCGCGGCCGAACATTTTTCCGACTTCGGCGGCACGGTAGCCGGCGGCGTTGACGACGATCTCGCAGCGGATCTCGCCTTGCGGCGTCACGACCACCCATTCGTCCCTTTCGCGGTGCACGCTGGTGACGGGGCAGAAGCGGATGATTTTAGCACCCATGTCGCGCGCGCCCTTGGCCAGCGCCTGGGTCAGCTGCGCCGGGTCTATGTCGCCGTCGCTCGGGTCGTAGAGGGCGCCTTTCAGCTCATGAGTCTCGATGAAGGGATAGCGGCGCTTGATCTCGTCCGTGCCGACGACATCGAGGTCCATGCCCTGGTAGCGGCCCATGCCCTTGGCGCGCTGGAACTCCTGCATGCGCTCTTGCGTGTGGGCAAGCCGCAGCGAGCCGGTGACATGATAGTTCATGGGATAGTCGACGGCCTCGGCCAGCCCGCGATAGAGCTCGGTCGAATAGCGCTGCATGTTCATCAGCGACCAGGACGAGGAGAAGGTCGGCACATTGCCGGCGGCATGCCAGGTCGAGCCGGAGGTGAGTTCGTTCTTTTCCAGGAGAACGCAGTCGGTCCAGCCCGCCTTGGCGAGATGGTAGAGCGAGGAGGCGCCGACGACACCGCCTCCGATGATCACCACGCGTGCCGTGCTCGGCAAACCGGCCATGTTTTTCTCCAACCCTTGATCCAATTTTCATTCAATAAACCGGCGGCGAAACCACCCAGATGACGACCGCCGGCTCCATTCCCGGATTGCGCCAGCGAAAAGGCTTGCCCTCGAAGCGAAAGGAATCGCCTTCGCCGAGCCGGTGCCATGTCCCCGATATTTCGATGTCGAACGTCCCCGACACGACATATCCAGCCTCTTCGGTCGGCCGGCGCGCCTCGCTCTTGAGTTCAGCGCCCGGCGCGAAGACGGAACGCAGCATCTCGAAGCTACCGCCGAGATCGGGCGACAGAAGCTCCTCCATGAGACCGGATTCGCTTGTGCCAAGGGTGCGGCGGCTGCCGGCGCGCACGACCGCGCCGCGCTCGCTTTCGACGGGCACGTCGTGGCCGAAGAACAGGCTGACCGGCACGCCGAACAGTTCGCCAAAAGCCCTGAGATCACTGAGCGACGGTGTCGACAGGCCGCGTTCGACCTGGCTGACCCAGCCGACCGACCTGCCGAGTTTCAAGGCGATCTCGGCAAGCGTCAGGCCGCGCGCCTTGCGCAGCGCCCTGATATCGCCGGCCAGCAATCGCTCGTAGTTTCCCTGCAATGCTTTCGCTGTAGCTGGGGGCAAATCGTGCTCTCGTGAAAAAATCCCATCAAATTTCATGAGATGCCGGAGCGGTGAAAAAATCAAGCGGATTTTCACGAGTGCACAAGATTTGCTTGCGCGATTTTGGCGGTTCATGCAAAGGCTCGGCCGCGAGCGGCGAGTGGGGACGTCCGATCGGGACACAGGGTAAGGACGGCCCATGCTGGAAAAGAAGGCTCGAATCACGGTTGATGCCGAGATCGTCGACGACGCGATCGTATCGCGCCGGTCGGTGCGCGCTTTTCTGCCCGACATGGTCGACGACGACACGATCCGCGACATACTGGCGGTTGCGGCACGCGCCCCTTCAGGCACCAACATGCAGCCATGGCGGGTCTATGTCACCAAGGGCGATACCAAGCAGCGGATATCGGATGCCATCCTGAATTCCGGCATCCGTGCCGAAAAGGCCGACTGGGACGAATATCGATATTATCCCACGCAGTTCTTCGAACCCTACCTGACCCGCCGCCGCGCCAACGGTTTCGGGCTCTACGGCGCACTCGGCATCGGCCGCCGCGAGGTCGACAAGATGCGCGCCCAGCACGACCGCAACTTCGTCTTCTTCGACGCGCCGGTCGGCATGATCTTCACCATCGACCGCCGCCTCAACCAGGGTTCCTGGATCGACTACGGCATGTTCCTGCAGAACATCATGGTTGCCGCGCGGGGCAGGGGCCTGCACACCTGTCCGCAGGCGGCGTTCGCGCCCTATCACCGGCAGATCAGGCCGGTGCTCGGCATTCCCGACGAGGAGATCGTCGTCTGCGGCATGGCGCTCGGTTATGAAGATACGTCGAAGCCCGAAAACGCCTTCCGCACCGACCGCGTGCCGCTGGAGGAATGGGTGACGTTCAGCGAGTAGGCCGATTGTGTCTGCGCTGCGACATCCGTTATTCCGTGTTCATCTGGGCGCCATGGCCGCTGACATGGGCGCCATCCTGCGGCGTCAGCTTGAGATAGGCCGATAGCGCGCACAGCGTGATGACACCCTCGATCACGAACAGTATCCGGAAGTCATTGGCGACGGCCGGACGGCCGCCGGCCAGAAACGATAGTGCAGCGGCGGCGAGGCCGACGCTGATCGCCACCGCCAGTTGCCACAATATGTAATAGAGCGCGCTGAAGCGGGCGAGCTGCTCGGGCGCGATATCGGAATAGGCAAGATTGCCGGTCGACGCCCATTGCGCGGAACGGAAGACGCCGAAGATGAAGATGTAGGCAAGCACGATCCACACCGGTGTCGTCGCCTGCATCAGGGCAAAGCCCGCAACCATGGCCGCTACGACGGGCGTGTTGAAAACCAGCACGCGGCGGAAACCGAAGCGGTTGAGGAGGCGTGGCATGAAAATACGCATGACCACCGACCCGACCGCGGCGACGAAGGTCAGCGACCCCGCCTGCACCGCGCTCATGCCGAAGCCGAGCTGGAACATCAGCGGCAGCAGGAAGACGACGGAGCTGAGGCCGATCGTGTCCAGGCCGCCGCCGGTGAGGAAGGAGATGCGGAAGGTGCGGATGCGCAGGAGCTTGAGGTCGAGCAGGGGGTTGCGCACGCGCAGGCAATAGAACGAGGCGACCGTCAGGATGACCAGCGCCAGGGCAAGCTCGACCGCGATCACGCCGGCGGCCGCATCTTTCGCCGCCAGCGAATCCATGCCGAAGACAAGCAGGACCATGCCGCTGCCGACCAGCAGGAAGCCCGGGAAGTCGAACGGCGTGCGCACGGGTTTGGTCACCGTCGGAAACAGCGAGGCGGCAAGGACAGCCGCCGCCAGTGCGAAGGGCACGTTGATGAAGAAGATCCAGCGCCAGGAGATGTAAGTGGTCAGCGCGCCGCCGACGAGCGGACCGACCAGCGGGCCGGACTGGCCGGCCAGCGAGATATACATGTTGATCTTCAGCGTCCGGCTTCGAGGGAACGTCGACAGGATGACGACCTGGCCGAGCGTACCCATCAGCGCGCCGCCGAAGCCCTGCAGCGCGCGGGCGCCGACCAGCGTCCAGATGTTGTCGGACAGGCCGCACAGCGCCGACGAGGCGGCGAACACCAGCAGCGCAAAGCAGTAGACGTTGCGCAGGCCGAAGCGGTCGGCGGCCCAGCCGCCGAGCGGCATCGAGATGATCAGGCTGGCGACATAGACCGTGATCAGCAGGCCAAGCTGGCTGGGTGGACGGCCGAGGCTTTCGCTGATGCCGGGCAGCGCCGTCACCACAACATTCTGGTCGAGGCTGGTCATGAACACGCCGCAGGCAACCGTCAGCGGCAGCAGGAGCGTGGCCCTGGCCGACACATCGGCGCGATCGGTGGCGCCGGCGGATATTTCTGCGGTCATGGAGATATTCGAGCCAAACGGATGCGCGGATTCTGGAGACGGGTTTTGTTACCCTTCGGACCGGCTTGACGGCCATATCATGCCAGTATGACGGCCGCCGGCGCATTGCTGTAGCGTCAGAGCCGGCCGGCCTTGATGCCAGAATTCGTCGAGCCCGAGCCTACTGTACCTCGTAGCCGACTTCCTCGCTGGCATGACACAGCGCCTTCCAGAAGGAGCGCGCGAAAGAACGGAAGACGTAGATGTCGAACTGGTCGCCGCCGGTGCGCTGGACCTGGGCGAAGATATCGTGATGGGTGGTCGAGCGGCCGGCGCCGAGCGGGAAGGCCGGCAGCGCGAAATCGATGGCGAAGAACTTCGCCAGCACCCATTCGGCCTTCGGTCCGGCGATGCGGATCACGGTGCGGCCATGCGAAAGATCGGTCACCGTGCCGATGGCGGGGGTCACCACGTCAGCGAAAGCCGCGGCCAGCCCCTCGGCTTCGTCGGCTACGGTGAACTTTCCCGGCGCGAAACCGAATGCCGATTTAACGCCATTGGTGGCGCCGCCGCCGGCGCCGTCGGGCAGTGTAAGCCCGGTGACGGTGCGGATGCCCGATATCAGTTTCTTCTCTTCGCCCGGCCAGGCGGCGAGCTGCACGATCGAGCCCGGCCGCGTCTCGGTCAGGATGACCTCGACACCATGTTCGAAATCGCCGTGCGAGCCGACATGGAATTCCGGCTCCAGCGGTGAAAGACGCTCAACCATGCATGCGGCTCCCGTCCGGATCGTAGAAGTGGTTGGAAACGATCTCGACCGGCCCGAACCGATTGCGCAGTGGATCGGAGACGTGGGCGCGCGAGCCGTGCCTGGCCTTGCCGCCTTTGACCAGCGCCAGTGCGATGTGCTTGCCGAGCGCCGGCGAATAGCAGCAGGCCGTGATGTGGCCGATGGAGCCGTGCGGGTTGGACTCGTCAAGCTCCTCGACGATATGCGCGCCGCCGTTGAGCGGCCTGTTGTCGAGCGCGACCAGGCCGACAAGTTCCAGCCGGTCGGGGGAGATGAGGCCCTCGCGGTCCATCATCGCCGAGCCGATAAACGGTTTCTTCTTCGACAGCATCCAGTCGAGATGCAGGTCGCGCGCCGTGGTGCGGCCGTCGATCTCGGCGCCCGTCACATGGCCTTTCTCGATGCGCATCGTGCCCAGGGCTTCCAGTCCGTAGGTTACCAGGCCGAACGGCTTGCCGGCCTCGACAAGCGCTTCCCAGACATGGGTGCCATGGTCGGCGCCGCAATAGACCTCGAACGCCATTTCGCCTGAGAAGGACAGCCGGCAGATCATCACCGGCACGCCAGCGATCTGGCCACGCACGATGCCCATGAACGGCAGCGCCGCGTTGTCGACAGCGGTGCCGGCGACGCAGCCGGCCAGGATCTGCCTGGCTTTCGGCCCGCCGATCGCTGCACCCGCCCACTGGTCGGTCACGGAGGTGACGTGAACCTTGAGCTCCGGCCAGATCACATCGAGGAAATATTCCAGGTGCTGCATCACCTTGCCGGCATTGGCCGTGGTGGTGGTCATCAGGAAATCCTGTTCGCCAAGCCGCCATGTGGTGCCGTCGTCGAAGGCCAGCCCGTCCTCGCGCAGCATCAGTCCGTAACGGGCCTTGCCGACGGCCAGCGTGGAAAACATGTTGGTGTAGACACGGTCGAGGAATTCGGCCGCGTCCGGACCTTGCACCGCGATCTTGCCCAGCGTCGAAACATCGACGATGCCAGCGCTTTCGCGTGTCGCCCTGGCCTCGCGCACATAGGCCTGCTCGACCGTTTCGCCGGCAAGGCCGTAGATCATCGGCCGGTACCACAGGCCGGCGGAATACATGGTTGCGCCATTGGCGACATGCCAGTCATGCATCGGCGTCAGACGTTCGGGCTTGAGGTCGCCGAAGCGCTCCGCCGCCAGCGATCCGATCGAAACCGGCGCAAAAGGCGGCCGAAAGCGCGTCGTGCCGACTTCCGGGATCGGCTTGCCCAGCGCCTCGGCCATGATGGCCAGGCCGGGAACGTTGGAATTCTTGCCCTGGTCAGTCGCCATGCCGAGCGTGGTGTAGCGTTTCAGATGCTCGACCGAGACGAAGCCTTCGCGGTACGCGAGCCGCACGTCCTCCGACGTGACGTCATGCTGGAAGTCGACGAAGCTCTTGCCGCTGGCCCTGATCTCGAACACCGGCGCCGGATCGGGATCGCAAGGTACGGCTTCGATCGAGGGCAGCGCGGCCGGCGTGGTTTGCGCGCCCGCCGCGGCAAGGCCTGCGGCGCGGCCCTCACTCACCGCTTCGGCGGTGGAAAAGCTGCCGGTGAAGGCGCCTGCGCCAATCCAGTTCTGCGTCGGCTTCGGCGGCAGGAAGGCTTGCCGGGCAGCATTCCACTCCGCCTTGGCGCCGGCCTGGCTGGCCAGATGGATGGTTGGCGACCAGCCGCCCGACATCAAGAGGCAGTCGGCATGGATGCTGCGCGCGTCGCCGGTGAGCGTGCCGTTGGTCATGTCGAAGCGCTGCAGCTTGACGCCGGAAAGCGCCTTGCCTCCCTCGGTGGCGATGACGGCATGGCCGGGAAAGATCTCGGCTTCGGTTTCCTCGGCCAGCTTGCGCATTTCGCCCGAAAGCTCGGGGCGGACATCGACAATCGCGGCAATCCTTGCGCCGGCCTTCTTCAGCGCCAGGGCGCAGCGATAGGCGCTGTCATTGTTGGTGAACAACGCGATCGTCTGCCCCGCCAGCACGCCGAATTCGTTGGCGTAGCGCTCCGCGGCATGCGCCAGCATCACGCCCGGGCGGTCATTGCCCGGGAATACAAGCGGCCGTTCGAAAGCGCCGGTGGCCAGCACCACCGACCGTGCGCGGATCGCCCAATAGCGATGGCGTGGTTCGCCCTTGCCGGGTGTCTCCTTGTGATCGGTGACGCGCTCAAGGGCAGCAAGCGTATTGCTGTCGTAGTAGCCCCAGACCGTGGTGCGCGGCAGAAGCCGGACATTGTCGTAACCCTCGAGCTGGGCCACGGTTCGCCTGGCCCAGTCGGCCGCCGGCAGGTCATCGATCGTCTCGTTCGACCAGTTGGCAGAGCCGCCGAAACGCGGATCGAGTTCGGCAAGCATGACGCGCGCGCCCTGGTCAGCAGCGGCCTTGGCGGCCGTCAGCCCGGCAGGGCCGGAGCCGACCACCAGCACGTTGCAAAAGGCGTTCATCCGCTCATAGCGCGCCGGGTCGGCGGCGGACCCGGCACGGCCGAGGCCGGCGGCGCGGCGGATGAAATGCTCGCAGAACATCCAGAAGCGCGTGCCCTTCAGCGGCCCGATCACCGGACCCATGAAGGTCTTGTAGTAGAAGCCGGCCGACAGGAGCTTGCCGCCGAGCTGGTTGACGGCGCTGACGTCCCAGGTCAGCGACGGAAAACGGTTCTGGCTGACGGCGACCAACCCGTCATGAATCTCGACCATGGTCGCCGCGACGTTGGGCTCGCGGACCTCGCCCTTCAGCACCGTCACCAGCGCGTTCGGCTCTTCCACGCCTGCTGTCAGGAGGCCGCGCGGGCGGTGGTATTTGAACGAGCGCCCGTAAAGCGTGACGCCGTTGGCCAGCAGCGCCGAAGCCAGCGTATCGCCGGCATGGCCGGTGTAGGACGCGCCATCAAAGGTGAAGCGGATGGTCTTCAGCCGGTCGATGCGGCCGCCGGTTTCGGTGCGGCGCGGGCTCACGATTTGCCCTCCGCCTTGCGCCGCGCGACCGAGCCGTGATCGCCGCGTGCGAAGGCCACGCTGGAAATCTCGTGCGTCAGCGTGTTGCGCACGACCCTGAGATGCGCGCGGCAGCCGCCGGAATGCTGCCAGATCTCGTTGTGGTCTCCGGCCGGGTTCAGCCGGTCATAGACATAGGCGTTCCAGGCTTCGAAGTTCTGCGAGGCGGGGTCGGGACGCTCGCGGTTGCCGTCACCCTGGTAGGTGAACTCGATGACGTCGCGCGGGCCGCAATAGGGACAAGTGATCAACATCGGATATTCCTGGTGCAGCCTTGCTCAACGGAGCCTTAGTGAGATCTTGTTCAGTGCAGTCTGGGGTTGGCGCCCTGGCCCTTGTCGTCGATCACCAGGCCGCGATGGAAGCGGTCGAGCGTGAAGGGGGCGTTGAGGTCGTGCGGCTCGTCCTTGGCGATGGTCCAGGCAAAGCACCAGCCGGAAGCAGGCGTCGCCTTGAAGCCGCCATAGCACCAGCCGCAGTTGAGATACATGCCGGGCAGGGGCCCGGTGGTGATGATGGGCGAGCCGTCCATCGACATGTCGCAGACGCCGCCCCATGAGCGCAGCATGCGCACGCGGGCAAGCCCCGGGAACAGCGCCAGCATCTCGCTCATCACCTCGTCGACGATGGGCAGGTTGCCGCGCTGGGCGTAGCTGTTGTAGCCGTCGATGTCGCCGCCATAGACGAGGCCGCCCTTGTCCGACTGCGACATGTAGAAATGGCCCATGCCGAACGTGACGACCGTATCGATGAAGGGTTTCAGCGATTCGGTGACGAAGGCCTGCAGCACATGGCTCTCGATCGGCATCGTCTCGATGCCGGCGAGCTGCATCACCCGGCCGGTGCTGCCGGCCACCGCAACCGCCACCTTCTTGGCGCGGATGTCGCCGCGTGATGTGGTGACGCCGGTGATGCGGTCGCCGTCGCGCAGGAAGCCGGTGACCTCGCAATTCTCGATGATGTCGACGCCGCGCCGGTCGGCGCCGCGCGCATAGCCCCATGCCACGGCGTCGTGGCGGGCGGTGCCGGCGCGCCGCTGCATCAGGCCGCCGACCACGGGGAAGCGTGCATCATTGGAAATGTCGAGCGCGGGAAGCAGGTGCTTGATTTGCGCCGGCGTCATCAGTTCGGCGTCGACGCCGAGATGGCGCATGGCGTTGCCGCGCCGTGCATAGTCGTCGAACTGGGCCGGCGTGTGCGCCAGGTTCAGGCAGCCGCGCTGCGAGAACATGACGTTGTAGTTGAGATCGTGCGACAGGTTCTCCCACAGCTTCATCGAATGCTCGTAGAAGCGGGTGTTGGCGGGCAGCAGATAGTTGGAGCGCACGGCGGTGGTGTTGCGGCCGACATTGCCGGAGCCGAGCCACCCTTTTTCCAGCACCGCGACATTGGTGATGCCGTGTTCCTTGGCGAGATAATAGGCAGTCGACAGCCCGTGCCCGCCGCCGCCGATGACGATGACGTCGTAGGATGCCTTCGGGTCCGGCTTTCGCCAGGCCGGCTTCCAGTCCTTGTTTCCCTTGAGCGCGTTCGCGAGCAGCGAAAGGGCCGAGTACTCTGCCATAGGTATGATGTCCGTTTCGGGCGATGCGGCAGACTATAGAGCAGGCCGCACGCGCAAAGCCAATATTGCGCCATCGCCTTTCGACTGGCCGACGCTCCGGCCACCGCCAGATCAGCGCAGGTGGCGGTCGGATCAGGCGACGAATCCGGGTGACGGGATCCTTCGTAGGCGCGCTGTTGAACGAAAAACCCGCCTGTGCGGCGGGTCCCTGGCGCGAGTCAGCACCATGGCTGAATATCTACCATAGCTGCCTTCACCCAGTCAAGAAAAAATTCCTATCATAAAAAGCTGCCGGCGCAGAGGGACTGGCCGCCGTCAGTTCTTGGTTGACCCGAGTTCGAGGCCCTGGCGGTCGGATGCAACGGCTTGCCCCATGATGTGGCCGTCTTTATCAAGGACAGGCAAATTCATTGCCATTGCCGCCTTGAGTCGCCAACAAATCATGTTTTTCAAATTGCTTCGCCTCGTTCTGATCCTGACTCTTGTCGTTTCGGCGCCGCTCTCCTTCGACGCGTCGGCGCAGGGGCTTGGCCAGGCGCCTGCCGGATTGGTCGCCGACCAGCAGAAAATCCTCCAGGACCTGACGGCCAAGACCGACAATCTCGACAAGAAGATCCAGCAGGACGGCGATGACGACGCCACCCTCGTCGATATCCGCCTTCAGCTGGAAGAGCTGTCGCGGCAATCGCTGAACAGCGCGCTGGCCTTCCGCACGCGCCTTAGCGAGATCAACAGCCGGCTCGAGCAGCTTGGCCCGGCACCCGCCGCCGGCCAGCCGCCGGAGCCCGATATCGTCAGCACCGAGCGCCAGGCGCTGGTCTCCGAAAAGGCCGAGATCAACGCCGTCATCGCGCAGGCGCAGACGCTGTCGATCCGCATCAGCGGGCTGATCGACAAGATCGGCAACATGCGCAGCGCGCTTTTCCGTAATCTCCTGACCAAGCGCTATGTGCTGTCGGATGCGCTGAGCCCACAGGTCTTTTCCGACGCCCGCGACGAGTTCGGCAATTTCTACAAGGCGGTCTCGTCCTGGCTGAGCTTCGCCTTCAGGTTCAAGTTCCAGGCCGTTCTGGCGGCAACCTTCGTGGCGCTCGGGCTGGCCCTGGTGCTTCTGGTCGGCGGCAGGCGGTTGTTTGGACGGGTGTTCGAAGCCGATCCGTCCAATGAGGATCCGTCCTATCTCAGCCGGCTGTCGGTGGCTTTCTGGTCGACATTGCTGCCGACGCTGGCGGTCGGCGCTTTCCTTGGATCGACGATTTTCTTTTTCAACTATTACAACGTTTTGCGCGGCGACATTGGCCCCTTCCTCAACGCGCTGGCGACCGTCATCGGGGTGGTGTTCTGCGTCAATCGGCTTGCCAATGCGGCGCTCGAGCCGCGGCTGCCGAACTGGCGCCTGATCCCGGTCGAAACCGGGCCGGCGCGCTGGCTGGTGCGGCTCACCACCGCCATGGCCGTGGTCATCAGCGTCAACACCTTCCTGTCCGTCATCAACGACAAGATGGGATCACCGCTGTCGCTGACGATCGCGCGCAGTTTCGTGGCCACCATCGTCGTCGGCATCATCCTGATCCTGATGGCGATGCTGCGGCCGTTCAAGGCCGGTGACGGCAGCTGGCGGCCCTGGCCCGCATGGCTGCGCTACCTGGCGCTGGCTTTGGGGTTCTTCACCATCATCGCGGCGCTGCTCGGTTATATCGGCCTTGCGCTGTTCGTCTCGTTGCAGGTGGTGGTCACCGGCACCGCGCTCGTCACCGCTTATATCGGCTTCCTGTCGGCACAGGCGATCGGCGACGAGGGCGCCTTCGCCAACACGTCGGTCGGGCGCTGGCTGTCGGCCAATTCCAGCTACGAGGACACCGCGCTCGACCAGCTCGGCCTTGTCGTCAGCGTGGCCATCAATGTGATGATCGTGCTGGTCTTCCTGCCGCTGATCCTGTTGATGTGGGGCTTCCAACTGGGCGACATCCAGGCCTGGGCCTACAAACTGGCGACCGGGATTAATATCGGTTCGGTGACGATTTCGGTCACCGGCATCCTGTCGGGCATCGTCGTCTTCATCATCGGCTATTTCCTGACGCGCTGGTTCCAGGGCTGGCTCGACGGTTCGGTGATGGCGCGCGGCAAGGTCGACACGGGGGTGCGCAACTCGATCCGGCTGGCCGTCGGCTATGCCGGCGTGGCACTTGCGGCACTGATCGGCATCTCGGCGGCGGGCATCGACCTGTCCAGCCTGGCGCTGGTCGCCGGCGCGCTGTCCCTCGGCATCGGCTTTGGCCTGCAGAACGTGGTGTCGAACTTCGTCTCGGGCCTGATCCTGCTGGCCGAGCGGCCGTTCAAGGTCGGCGACTGGATCGTCGCCGGCGACATCAGCGGCACTGTCAAGAAGATCAGCGTGCGCGCTACCGAGATCGAAACCTTCCAGCGGCAGTCGGTGATCCTGCCCAATTCGAACCTGATCAACAACGCCGTCGGCAACTGGACGCACCGCAACAAGCTCGGCCGCATCGACATCAAGGTCGGCGTCGCCTATGGCAGCGACGTCAAGCAGGTGCACGCCGTGCTGCTCGAGATCGCCCGCGGTCATCCGCTGGTGCTGAAGAACCCCGAACCGTTCGTGCTGTTTTCCAATTTCGGGCCTGCCGCGCTGGAATTCGAGATCCGGGTTTTCCTGGCGGATGTGATGAACGGCAACATCGTGCAGAACGATATTCGTTTCACCGTGCTGGAAACATTCAGCGACCAGCATATCGAGATACCTTCGACGCCACGCGCGGTCGTCGAGCCCAAGCATGCGAAGGCCTGGCCGACCGACGACGACAAGATCGAGGCCGATTTCGCCGAGCAGGAACAAGCAAAGGCGGAAGCCGCGGCCGAGGCCAAACGTCTGGCCAGATCGGGACGCAAGGCGAAAAAACCTGATCCGGATTAGATCGGCGGTCGGAAAATTTCAGGCCGTCAAAACCAATTGCGGCATGAATGCGGCATTCAGTTGCGGTTCAGCTTCCATCTCATATAAGCTCCCAAGCAAAGGCGAGGATGCCTTGCGAATGCAACAGAGGCGGTGGGAACACCGATACTGCACATGTGGAAGTCGCTCGTCGCCGCCGTCGCCTTGCTCGCCGTGAGCGGCTCGGCCCATTCCGCCAGCGCGGTCAACAAGGACGCCGAGACCCGCACGCTGATCGTGACGGAAGGCGGCAGCAAGACCGACCTGGCGCTGGCCGCCGGCGAAACCGTGGAATTCTGCCCGAATGGCTGCTTCGTCACCTTGCCCAATGGCGACCTCGAAGCCCTGACCGGCTCGGAAACGGTCGAGATCTCGGGTGGCGTCGCCCGCATCAAGTAATTTCGACGGCATGCCTTGAAAGGCCGGACATTTGTCCGGCCTTTTATTGTTTTCGGTAGCCGTTGTTTAACAATGACGCGGGAATACCGCGGCGACAGCCGCCTACAACCGGGCGTTTTAACGTTCGTTACGCCATCTCCCCGCTATACGTCTTGCGAAGACGCCGACAAACGGCGCGACGGGTTCGAGGCAGGGCAGGACGGCATGGACGCGCGGTCTGACGGAAACGCAATACCGCTTGCGGTCGATCTCGACGGCACGCTGATCGCGACCGACCTGCTATGGGAAGGACTGTTCATCCTTCTCAAGAAGAACCCGCTCTACATTTTCCTCGTGCCTTTCTGGGCCGCCGCCGGGCCGGCCCGGCTGAAGCAGGCCATCGCCCAGCGCGTCGATATCGATCCGGCGTCGCTACCTTACCGCGCACCGTTGCTCGACCGCATCCGGGCCGAGCATGCCGAAGGCCGCAAGATCGTGCTGGCGACAGGCACGCCGCGCAAATTCGCCGACGCCATCGCTCGCCACCTCGGTGTCTTCGACCGGGTGCTGGCGACGGACGGGGTCGACAATCTAACTTCCGGCAAGAAGCGTGCCTCGCTTATCGCGGCCTATGGCGATGGCGGCTTCGACTATGCCGGCAACAGCCGCCATGACCTCCAGGTTTTCGATGCGGCGCGCAGTGCGATCGTGGTGGCGCCGGATCGCCACGCCGCGCGCTGGCAGGCGGCACATGGCGCGGAGGCGATGCCGGCGCCGAAGCCGACATTGCGGACCATCGTCAAGATGTTGCGCGTCCATCAGTGGCTGAAGAATTCGCTGATCACCGTGCCGATGGTGCTGTCGCATGACTATTTCAACACCAACATGATCTGGGAATGCCTGCTGGCGTTCGTCTCTTTCAGTGCCGTGGCGTCGGCGATCTACATCCTCAATGATTTCTTCGACCTTGCACTCGACCGCAAGCACGCCACCAAGCGCAACAGGCCGTTCGCCAGCGGCGCGCTGTCCATACCGTTCGGCATTGGCGCGATCGCGGTGCTGCTGGCGATCGGCCTCGGCACGGGAGCCCTGCTGTCGCTCGAATTCCTCGCCGTGCTTGGCGGCTATTTGGCCGTCACCACGGCCTATTCACTGTCATTCAAGCGCATGCTCCTGGTCGACGTGCTGACGCTGGCGGGCCTCTACACAATCCGTGTGCTGGCGGGCGCGGCGGCGACCGGCGTCGATGTCTCGTTCTGGCTTCTGGCCTTCTCGATCTTCTTCTTCCTGTCGCTGGCGCTGGTGAAGCGCTTCGTCGAACTGCGCACCACGGCCATTCCACCCGGCGAGCGCATTGCCGGGCGCGGATATCGCACCGAGGACCAGGAGATCGTCGCCCAGGCCGGCATGGCTTCGGCCTTCTCCTCGGCACTGGTGCTGGCGCTCTACATCGACAGTGTCGCGGTGCGTGAACTCTACCCGCATCCCTGGCTGATCTGGCCGCTGCCGCCGATCGTGCTTTATCTCACCATGCGGGTCTGGATCCTGGCGCGTCGCGATGAGATGCATGACGATCCGGTCGTGTTCATCATCCGCGACTGGCGCAGCCAGATCGTGGTGCTGATCGGCGCCGTGCTGCTGATGATCGGGGGCTGGTAGGCATGGCCGGCGAGCGCTTCAACAGCTTCGGGCGCGCGACGCCGCCGGCGCCCCGCGCCACCGGCGTCGATGATGCTATCGCGCTGCTGAAGGGCGGCCAGGCCAGGCGATCCTCTTTGCTTGCCTATGGCAATGGCAGATCTTACGGCGATTCCTGCCAGAACGAGGCCGGCGCGGTCGTCGACATGCGGCCGTTGAACCGCATCCGCGCCTTCAACGCCGAGACCGGCCTTCTCGAAGCGGATACGGGCGTTCTTCTGTCCGACATCATTGCCCACGCCGCGCCCTACGGGTTCTTCCCGGCAGTCGTTCCGGGCACGCAGTTCGTCACGCTCGGCGGCGCCATCGCCAACGACGTCCACGGCAAGAACCATCACCGGCGCGGCACGTTCGGGTGCCATGTGGAGAGCTTTACGCTGCTGCGGTCGGATGGACGGGCCTACCGTTGCTCTGCGACCGACAATGCGCGCCTATTCCGGGCGACCATCGGCGGCATGGGCCTCACCGGCCTGATTCTGTCGGCCTCGATTCGGCTGATGCGGGTTCCGTCGCTCGACATCGTGGAGAAGACAACGCGGTTTCGTGACCTCGGCGAATATTTCGACCTGGCCGAAGCGGCGGACCAGGCCAATGAATATGCCGTCGCCTGGATCGATCAGCTCGCCGGCGGCCGGGGCAGCGGGCGCGGCCTGCTGTTCACAGGCAATCACGCCGAGCATGGCTCGCATACCGCTGCGCGCGCCGGCGGCAATTTCGCGGTGCCGTTCCAGCCGCCGTTCAATGTGCTCAGCCGACCGTTCCTGAGCGCCTTCAATGCGGCCTACCGATGGAGGAAGGGCCGCTCTGCCGCGCCGCGCCAGGTCGGTTACCAGGGCTTCTTCTTCCCGCTGGACGGCGTGCGCGATTGGAACCGGCTTTACGGCCCGAACGGGCTGTTCCAGCACCAGAGCGTTGTGCCGGAAGCCGCCGCGCGCGAAGCGGTGCCGACGCTGCTCGCGGCTGCCAGGCGGGCCGGGCAGGGCTCGTTCCTCACTGTTCTGAAACGCTTCGGCGGCGTCCTATCCCCGGCGCTGCTCTCCTTCCCGCGGCCTGGCTACACGCTGACGCTGGATTTCCCCAACAGGGGAGCCGCGACCCTGGCGTTGTTGGATGAACTCGACCGCATCGCCATCGGAGCCGGCGGAGCGGTCAACCCCTACAAGGATGCCCGCATGAGTGCCGCAACCTTCGCCGCGTCCTTTCCGGAGTGGTCGCGGCTGGAGGCGCAGCGCGATCCGGCCTTCATGTCCGGCTTCTGGGCGCGAACCGCGAAAGACATCGACCTGCGAAGCCGGGGCGCCGAGGCAGCCGAATAGATAAAATTGAAATGGATCTTGGTTAGCAAGCGGTTAACGAGAAGATTTACTCAAAATATCCTTGTGAGTTCACGAAATCTTTTCGGGTTTGTAATAGAAGGCGTCACGGGTGGCTGAGCTGACATGAAATATATCGTCTTCATTCTCTTTACGGTCATGACCAATGCGGCCGCGCAGCTGATGCTGAAGCAAGGCATGATGTCGCTTGGGCCGATCTCGTTCGAAGGCGCCAACCCGCTTATCAAGCTTTTGCAGATCGTCTTCAGCCCCTGGGTGTTTCTCGGCCTGTGCACCTTCGTCATTTCCATGGCCTCGCATCTCTATGTGCTGTCCAAGGTCGAGCTTTCCTTTGCCTATCCGTTCCTTAGCCTCGCCTATGTCGCCGTCGCGGTCTTCGCCTATTTCGTCTTCCGCGAGGATCTCAATGGCTGGCGCATCGCGGGTATCGCCTGCATCTGCGTGGGCACGGTGCTGATCGCCCAAAGCGGCCGAGACTTGGGTGCCCGCGGGCATGACGAGCAGACCGTCTCCATCACCCCCGACAAGATCGGCACCAGCGAGATCGTTCGATGAGACATGTGATTTTCGGCGGTGACGGCTTCGTCGGCCGCCACCTTGCCCCGAAGCTTGTGACGGATGGTGAAGAGGTGGTCGTCGCCGACATCGTCAAGAGCGACCTGGCGCATTACCGCAACGCCCGCTTCATCCATTGCGACGTGACCGATCCCGCGTCAGTGGCGGCAGTTGGGCTGAAGGCAGACGACATGGTCTACAATCTGTCGGCCAAGATGCTGTCGCCGATCCAGGTGCGGGCCAAGCGGCATGACTTCTTCTTTCCGGTCAATTTCCATGGCACCGAGCACATCATGCAGGCCATGGACAGGGCTGGCGCGCCAAAACTCGTCCACTACACGACCGACATGATCTACGGCCACACGGTCACCCAGCCGATGACCGAGGAGCATCCGGTCGCGCCGCTCGGCGAATATGGCTGGTCGAAGCAGAAGACGGAGGAACTGGCCGCCGAATGGCGCAAGCGCGGCATGTCGATCTCGCTGTTTCGTCCGCGCCTGATCATCGGGCCGGGCAGGCTCGGCATTCTCGAAAAACTGTTCAAACTGATCGACTGGAACCTTCCAGTGCCGATGATCGGCTCGGGCAAAAACCCCTATCAGTTCATCTCCGTATTCGACTGCGCCGAGGCCGCGCGGGCCGCCTGGAAGGCCGGAGTGCCTGATGAAGCCTACAATCTGGGCTCGCTCAACCCGCCGCCGGTCAGGAAATTGCTCGGCGACCTGATCAGGCATGCCGGTTCGAAATCGATCCTGATTCCGACGCCGGGCTGGGCGGTGAAGCGCACGCTGGACCTGCTCGACCTGGTGAACCTGCCGATCATGGATCCGGAGCAATATCTGATCGCCGACGAGGAGTGCGTGCTCGACGTCTCCAAAGCGGGACGCCAGCTCGGCTGGGTGCCGCAATATCGCGACGAGGATATGCTGATCGCCGCCTACAGCGAATACCGCGCCAAGAAGGCCGGGCACGCCGTCGCCGCCAAACATGTGCCCGCCGAATAGCGGCCTGCCAACAGTTTCATCTGCGCACGATCCCCGATCCTGCGCGCGGACAGGAGATTGAAATGACCATCATGGCCAAGCCCGATCAGGCGAGCGCGCGCACCATGGTCAGCGCGCCGGCGCTGTCGCCAGCCACCATCGCCAAGCCTGGCCTGATCAGCGTCGAGCAGGCCAAGGCGATGGACGTCGCTGCGATGACCGACCTGTTCAAGGCACATCTCAACCCGGGCCAGCTGCATTTCATGAAGCTGCTCGGCTTCCACAAGATCAAGATCGAACGCGCCGAGGGCATGTTCTATATCGACCAGAACGGCCGCAAGATCCTGGATTTCTTCGGCGGCTTCGGTTCGCTGGCCTTCGGCCACAACCATCCGCGCATCCTCGAAGCGCGGAAAAAATTCCAGGAGGAGAAGCGCCAGGAGATCGCCATTGCCTTCATGTCGCAGTATGCGGCCGCGTTGGCGCACAACATCGCCAAATGTTCGCCCGGCGATCTCGACATGGTGTTTCTGGGCTCGTCCGGCTCGGAAGCGATGGAAGCGGCGATAAAACTCGCCGAGCGTGCCGCCGGTCCGAAGCGGCCCAAAATCGTCTATGCCGAAAATTCCTTCCACGGCAAGACCAAGGGTGTGCTGGCGATCACCGACGGCCAGCTCTACCGCGCCGATTTCAAGGTGGCCGACAATGCGGTCCGCATTCCGTTCGCGGACATCGAAGCGGTCGAGCGCGCATTCCGCGGCGATCCCGAGATCGGCGTCATCGTACTGGAAACCATCCAGGGTGGCGGCGGCATCATCCAGGCGCCCGCGGAATATTGGCAGAAGCTGCGCGCATTGTGCGATCAGTACGGTGTGCTGTGGGTGGCCGACGAAGTGCAGTGCGGTTACGGCCGCTCCGGCCGCTTCTATGCTTTCGAACATTATGGCGTCGTCCCCGACGTGACGGCGCTCGCCAAGTCGCTCGGCGGCGGCAAGGCGGCGGTCGGCGCGATGGTCGCCAGGCGCGAGATTTATATGAAAGCCTATGGCACGCCGAAGACGGCGATGATCCATGCCATGGCGACATTCGGCGGCATGGGCGAGGCTTGCGTCACCTCGATCGAAGCGCTCAACGTTCTCTATGACGAGGGCCTGATCGACAACGCCGCCGCTACCGGCGAATATCTTTTGCAGCGCCTGCAGGCGCTGAAGGACAGACACCCAAAGATCATCAAGGAGGTGCGCGGCAAGGGGCTCATGATCGGGCTCGAGTTCCATGATTTTTCGCAGACCTTGCCGACGGTGTTGCGGCCGGTGGTCAGCGTGCTCGACGACAAGCTGAAGGGTTCGCTGTCCGGCTTCGTCGGCGCGCTGCTCCTGCGCGACTATGACGTGCTTGTCGCCTTCACCGAATACAACCGCAACGTCATCCGGCTCGAGCCGCCGCTGATCTGCCAGCGCGAGCATGTTGACCGCTTCGTCGACGCCTTCGACAGCCTGTTGTCGCGCGGCATTGTGGGAATCGTGAAGGATTTCGTCAAAAGCCAGGTTCGTTGAGCCCCACGACGATGCTGACCAAGTCGCCCACTCCGCAAAACCCGCTCGACCGGCTCACAGCGGCCGGCCTGGCGTGGGGTGAGGGAACCTATGCACGGCTGGCGGCGCCCATCGGCGCGGCGGCTTTCGCGCTCTATATCCTTTTGACGGCGCTGACGGCCTGGGTGATGCCCGATGCCAATTGGGACATGCTTCCCTATCTCGCCATATCAGAGGAAGGCACATACCCCGATGCGCAGGCGCTGCATGATTATGCCTACAACACCGTCAAGGCCGGGGTCTCGGCAGGCGACTACAAGACGCTGACCGACGATGGCGGCGGCTTCCGCAGCCACATGGCGGAGAATGCCGCCGACTTCCATTCGCTGCTCGGCATGTACCGGATCAAGTTCCTCTACGCCGAGATCCTGTCGACGCTGAGCGCGGCGATGTCGCCGGTCGAAGCGATGCGGCTGGTGCAGGTGGCTTCGGTGCTGCTGTTCGGCGCAATCACGCTGCTCTGGCTGCGCTCGGAAAAGGCCTTGGCGCTGGCGCCGGTGATCGGCGCGGTGCTGATCATGGCCGATTTCGGCGATGCGGCGCGCGCCTCGACGCCGGATCTGCTGACTTCGGCGCTGCTGCTCGGCGGGCTTTACGCCTATGTCCGCGGCCGCGAGACGGCGACGGCGATCCTGCTCTTCCTCGCCTTCATGGTGCGGCCGGACAATATTGTCTTTCTTGCCGTTTTCGCCGTTCTGGTCGTCGCCTTCCGGCAGCAGGCATGGGGCGCGCTGGCCGGTTTTGCCACGTCTTTCGTCGCCTATTTCGCCATCTCGCACTGGGCGCATCATCCTGGCTGGTGGCCGCATCTGTGGTTCTCCAGCGTCGCGCAGCACTACAATATGGACGGATTCGAGCCGCCCTTCTCGGTCGTTGCCTATCTCAAGGCGTTTGCCGCATCGCTGCTGCGCGCCGTCAATCTCAACAGCTGGGTTGGCGTCTCGGTGCTGGCGCTGGCCGGCTGGTACACGGCCGGCCGTGCCGGCTTCCGGCTCGACCGACGCGCCGGCATTCTGTTTGCCGCGCTCGTGCTCGGCGCGCTGGCTAAATTCACCGTCTTCCCGATCCACGACACGCGCATCTATTTCCCGCATCTGGTCCCGCCATTCCTGTTGCTGGCTACCCCTTTCATGGCGCTGTGGGCGACGATCGCCCATGGCCAGCACCGCGCCGTCTTGCATGTCATTCCCGGAGACACGCCATGAGTTCGCTATCCAGCCTGACGCGCATCGCGCTGTCGCTTGGCCTTCCGGCCGGTTTGCTCGACCGCGGTCCGTCGCTGCGCGGCACGAAATTCCTGGCCGGGGCGGCATTGAAATCGCGCTTCGGCGGGACAAGGCGGCCTTTCCAGATGGTCAATATCGGTGCCTGCGACGGCGCGCTGTTCGACGACGTCACGCCGTGGCTGCATCGCATACCGGGTGCCCGTGCCCTGCTGGTAGAGCCGATCCCCTATAACCAGAAGCGCCTGCGCGCCAATTATCCCGATACCAGCCGCTTCATCATCGAGCCGGTTGCCGTCACGAAAACAAGGGGGACGATCACCGTCCACACCTTCGATGCCGCCGCGCTCGAGGCCGGCACGCTGCCGATCGAGTTCATCGGCTGCTCCTCGGTCACCGACACGAACCTGATGTCGGGCAAGAATGCCTGGGGCGAGGATGACGTGAATTTCAATAAATTCGCGCCCTATCTCAGGGACATCGAAGTGCCGTCCGAGACCTTGCAGACATTACTCGACCGCAACGGCATCAGCCATATCGACGCCTTCCTCGTCGATTGCGAGGGCGCAGACTGGATGGTCTTCGAGCAACTCGATCTCCAACGCTACCGTCCGGGCATGATCAAGGTCGAGGTCGGCGCACTGCCCGCTCCGGAGATCGGCCAGGTCGTGGTCAAGCTCAAGACCGCCGGCTACCAGGTCGGTTTCCAGGCCGAGGATATCTGGGCCTTCGCCTGACGGCAGCGATTTTCCTGATCCAAATCGGGTCGCGGCGCATCCGCGGCGTGTCGCAAACAGGCGGTAGCGCGCTCACCGTCGTCTGCATATTGTGCGCCGATCAGACGGGCGCCGACGCCGCCCGCAACAGCACCTGGAGTCGCGGGCAATGGCAGAGTTTCCGAACAAGGCGAAGGTCGTCATCATCGGCCTGGGTGGCATTGTCGGCGCGTCGATCGCCCATCACCTGATCGAACGCGGCTGGGACGACATTGTCGGTATCGACAAATCAGGGATCCCGACCGACATCGGCTCGACGGCGCACGCTTCCGACTTCTGCTACACCACCAGCCACGATTTCCTGTCCTGCTGGACGACACTCTACTCCATCGATTTCTACGAGAAGATGGGCCATTACGCTCGCATCGGCGGCCTCGAAGTCGCGCGCGTCGGCGATGACGGCCGCATGGACGAAATCAAGCGCAAGATCGCGTCGGCCAAGGCTTTTGGCACGCGCGCCCGGCTGATCGAACCGGCCGAGATCAAGGAGAAATTCCCGCTCATCGAAGAGGGAATGGTGCAGGGCGGCCTGTGGGATCCCGACGCCGGTCTGGTCATCCCGCGCTCGCAGACGGTCGCCGGCAAGCTCGTCGACCAGGCGGAAGCCTCCGGCAAGCTCAAATCCTTCGCCAACACGCCGGCCCGTTCGCTCGTCGTCAGGGACGGCCGCATCAGCGCCGTGGTGACCGACCGCGGCACCATCGAGGCCGACTATGTCATCGTCTGCGCCGGCATCTGGGGCCGGCTGATCGCCGAGATGGTGGGCGAGGACCTGCCCGTCATGCCGATCGACCATCCGCTCACCTTCTTCGGCCCTTACAACGAGTTCGCCGGCACGGGCAAGGAGATCGGCTGGCCGCTGCTGCGCGACCAGGGCAATTCGGCCTATATGCGCGACACCGGCGACCCCAAGACCGCCGAGGGCGGGCAGATCGAATGGGGTTATTACGAAGAGACCAATCCGCGCCTTTGCCATCCGCGCGACCTGCTCGAGAAGGACCAGGCCCGGCTTTCGCCTTCGCAGCGCGACCTCGACATGGAGCAGATCCTGGCGCCGCTGGAGCGCGCCATGGAACTGACGCCGATCCTTGGCGAACTCGGCTATAACGAAAGCCATTCCTTCAACGGCCTGCTGCAGGTGACGGCCGATGGCGGCCCGTCCATGGGCGAGAGCCAGAAGGTGAGGGGGCTGTGGTATGCCGTTGCCATCTGGGTCAAGGACGGCCCGGGCATGGGCAAGCTCATCGCCGACTGGATGACGGACGGCCGCACCTCGATCGACCATCACGCCATCGACTATGCGCGCTTCTATCCGCACCAGACCAAGGAGCAGTTCATCTGGGATCGCTGCACCGAGACAGCGATGAAGGTCTACAATCCCGCCGTGCATCCGCGCGAGCCCTTCTCCAAGGGCCGCAACATCAGGCGCTCGCCGTTCTGGGAGCGCGAGAAGGAACTCGGCGGCTACTTCATGGAACTCGGCGGCTGGGAGCGAGCGCACGGCTATGCCGCCAACGAGCATCTTTTGGAGAAATACGCCAACCGGGTACCGGTGCGCGAGAACGAATGGGACAACCGCCATTTCTGGCGCGTCTCCAATGCCGAGCATCTGGCGATGAGCGAAGACTGCGGCATCGTCAACCTGTCGCACTTCTCGATGTATGACGTCGAGGGACCCGACCACGTCGCGCTGCTGGAGTGGCTGTGCGCGGCCAAGATCGGCGGCGACAACAATATCGGCAAGGGCATCTACACCCACTTCCTCGACGAGGAAGGCATGGTGCGCGCCGACTTCACCGTCATCCGCATGGCCGACCGCTGCCGTTTGATCGACGGCGCGGACGCCGGCCCGCGCGACTTCCAGTACATGCGCCGCACCGCGCAGGATAAGGGTTTCGATGTCACCATCACCGATGTGACGGAAAAATACGTCACCATCGGCATCTGGGGCCCGAACGCCCGAGCAACCTTGCAGAAGGTGGTCGAGAATCCCGAGGGCCTTGCGCTGGAGAATTTCCCGTTCGCCGCGATCAAGCCGATCCGGATCGGCGGCAAGGACGTCACCGCGTTCCGCATCTCCTATGTCGGCGAACAAGGCTGGGAACTGCACATGCGCTACGAGGACGGGCTGGCCGTCTGGGACGCGCTGCGCTCGACCGGCGTCATGCCGTTCGGCGTCGAGACCTATGCCAACACGCGGCGCATGGAAAAGAGCCTGCGTTTGCAGAATGCCGACCTGCTCACCGAGTACAACCTGCTCGAGGCCGATCTTGCCCGCCCGAAGGTCAAGGAGAACGACTTCTGCGGCAAGGCCAAGCACCTGGAATACCGCGCCCGCGAGCACCAGCCGGCGATGCTGTGCACGCTGGTGATGACCGAAAACACCGATTCCAAGGGCGTGGCGCGTTATCCGGTGGGCATCATGCCGGTGCTGGACCCCGAGACCGGCGAGACGCTGGTTGACGAACTCGGCCGCCGTTCCTTCACCACGTCGGTCGCCTACGGCCCGACCATCGGCAAGAACATCGCGCTCGCCTATCTGCCATGGGCTTACTGCCAAGAGGGCCGCAAGCTGAAGGTGGAGTATTTCGGCGAGACCTATCCGGTCGAGGTCGCCGGGGTCGGCTACAAGCCGCTCTACGATCCGGAGAATCTGAAACCGAGAAGCTAGGCGACCTCCCAGCAGGGCTCGTCAGCAAATTTTGGATAAGCCCGGCGGCCATGGTCGGGCTTTTCTCTTTTTCGGCTGGCGATTCTGGCTTACCCTGCGGCATGTCTGCTTTTGCTCGCGCAAGACATCTGCTTTCCGGTGCCGCCGCCCTGGCGCTGATGCTGTGGCTGGCGCCGGCGTCGCTCGCGGACGAACCCGTCGACGTCGAACTGGTGCTGGCGGTCGACGTCTCGCTGTCGATGTCGGCGGACGAACTCGAGATCCAGCGTCGCGGCTACGCGGCTGCCTTGACGCACGATCATGTGCTGCAAGCCATCGCCGCCGGCGCTTATGGCAGGATCGCCGTCACCTATGTCGAATGGGCCGGCACCAACTCGCAGCACGTCATCGTGCCGTGGACGGTGATCGCCACTCGCGCGGACGCCGAGCGGGTGGTGGCGCGGCTGTCCGCCCAGCCGCCCAACAGCGCGCGGCGCACGTCGATCTCCGGCGCGCTGGAATTCGGCGCGGACCTTTTCGCCGAAAGTGGCTTTCAAGGGACAAAGCGGGTCATCGATATTTCCGGCGACGGCCCCAACAACCAGGGCGCGCCGGTCGATATCATCCGCGACGAGGTGGTCACGCAAGGCATCGTCATAAACGGCTTGCCGCTGATGACCCGCGGCGGTTTCACCAGCGCCTACGACGTCAACGATCTCGACCGCTATTACAGCGACTGCGTCATTGGCGGCCCCGGCGCCTTCATGGTCCCGGTCAATGACTGGACGCAGTTCCCGGAGGCTATCCGCCGCAAGCTGGTGCTGGAACTCGCCGGGCCGGCCTCGCCGCGGTCGGGTAGCAAGGCCGATCGTCCGCCGGTGGTGCTGGCGCAGGCCGAACGAGCCACCGATTGCCTTGTCGGCGAAAAGATGTGGCGCAACCGCAACTGGATGCTCGATAGCCGCTGAGAAATTCCAGAAAAAGCGCAGAGCGCTTTGCCGGTACGCGCGTAACGCTTTCCCTTGGGAATTGGTTGAAAAAAATAGTCAAAGCGGTTCGGCCTTTCCGTGAAATGCCCAACCGCTCCAGGCTTGCCAGTCCGGCAGAAGCAGTGGCAAACTGACCTTGCCGCGCCATCCGGCGGGCGGGGTGACGCGGTCAAACCGAGGAAACACCAGATGAGACGTCTAGCCATCCTGACTGCGGTCGCGTCCATGCTTTACGCTGACGGCGCCAGCGCCCAATACGACGATCAGGCCGCCTGCATCATGTTCGAAAATGCGAATTTTCGCGGACGGTCGATCGCGCTCGGGGCCGACGATTCGGTCAATTTTCGCGGCCGCGAGTTCTGGAACGACCGCGTGTCGTCGGTGATCGTTCGCCGGGGCTGCACTCTCGTTGCCTATGAGGATTCGCGCAGGGGAGGCCGTTCGATCGAGATCAGGCGCAGGGTCCGCGATTTCGGCGGCAGCGACTGGAACGACCGCATCTCGTCCGCGGAGTGCTACTGCGACCAGTATTGACGACACGGTCCTCGGCCTAGCCGCTTTATGGCGGCAAAGGCGAACATTCGTCGCCGACGATGGGGGCGAACACGGCCCTGTTCATTGACAGCCGGGCGGCGTCCGTGAACATTCCCCCAGAGAAAACAAAGGGGAACTGACATGAACAGGACCATTATCCTTACGCTGGCGCTCGCCGCCGGCCTGTCCGCGCCGGCGATGGCCGCCACATCGGTCACTATCGGCATCAGCGGCTGGACCGGCTTCGCGCCGCTGACGCTCGCCAAACAGGCGGGGCTCTTCGAGAAGCACGGTCTCGACGTGACTTTGAAGAAGGTGCCGCAGGCCAGCCGGCCGCTCGCCATCGCCAGCGGCGACCTGCAATGCGCCGCCACCACGGTCGAGACGTGGCAGGTGTGGAACGCCAGTGGCGTGACCACCAAGCAGATCTTCCAGCTCGACAAGTCCTACGGCGCCGACGGCATCGTCGTGCGCAACGACATCAAGACCGTCGCCGACCTCAAGGGCAAGACTGTCGCGTCCTCGGCGCCGGGCACCTCGCCCTATTTCATGCTGGCCTGGGTGCTGAACAAGAACGGCATGTCGACCAAGGATGTCACGGTGGTCAACCTGGAACCGGACGCGGCGGCGCAAGCCTTTCTTGCCGGCCAGAACGACGCCGCCGTCACCTATGAGCCGTTCATCTCGGCGGTGCGCGACAAGGCCGACCAGGGCCACATTCTGGCGACCACGCTCGACTACCCGATGGTGCTCGATACGGTCGGCTGCACGCCCGAATTCCTCAAAGCCAATCCGGACGCCGCCAAGGCGCTTGCCGACAGCTATTTCGACGCGCTCGAGCTGATCAAGAAGGACCCGCAGAAATCCTACGGCATCATGGGCGCGGACGTAAAACAGTCGGCCAAGGAGTTCGAGGATTCGGCGAAGTACCTGAAATGGGCCGACCGGGCGGAGAACAAGCAGTTCTTCACCAAGGAGTTCCAGGATTTCTCCAAGACCGCCGGCGAGCTCCTGCTGCAGATGGGGCTGATCAAGGAAGCGCCTGACGTCTCCACCCTGGCCGACACCAGCGCCGTGGCGAACTGACCGGCCGCTGTCTAGCGGCGGCGCCCCGCGCCGCCGTTTTGCTTCCCACAAGGACCGTTGTTAATGCCGCGCCCCTTGCATCCGATCTCGCCGGGCACGCGAACCGTGCTCGGCATTTCCTTCTTCGTGCTGTTCGTCGTCTTCTGGGCGTGGATCACGCTTGGAGGTCACGTCAACCGCATCTTTCTAGCCGATCCGCTATCGATGCTGCGGGATGGCTGGCGGCTGCTGGTCGAAGACCGGTTCTGGCTCGACATACTGATCACCATCTGGCGCGTCTTCGGCGGCTTCGTGCTGGCATCGGCCGTCGCCGTGCCGCTGGGCATTGCGATGGGCGCGTGGAAACCAGTCGAGGCGTTCCTGGAGCCGTTCGTCTCCTTCGCCCGCTATCTGCCGGCCTCGGCCTTCATTCCGCTGCTCATCCTTTGGGCCGGCATAGGCGAACTGGAGAAGCTGCTGGTCATCTTCGTCGGCTCCGTGTTCCAGATCATCCTGATCATCGCCGTAAAGGTCGGCTCCACACGCCGCGACCTTGTCGAGGCGGCCTACACGCTCGGCTCCACGGACAACGGCATCGTCAAGCGTGTGATCATGCCCGCCAATGCGCCCGAGATCGCCGAGACGCTTCGGCTGGTGCTTGGCTGGGCTTGGACCTATGTCATCGTCGCCGAACTGATCGGCTCGTCGTCGGGCATCGGCTACATGATCATCAACAGCCAGTCGCGACTGGCAACCGGGCAGATCATCTTCGGCATCATCGTCATCGGGCTGATCGGCCTGTTGTCCGACCTTGCCTTCAAGGCGCTTAATCGTTGGCTCTTCCCATGGAGCCTGGCATGAGCAAGCTTCTCATCGAGGGCGTCTCGCGCATTTTCGCCGGCGTGCGCGGCGGCTCACCGGTCCAGGCGCTGATGCCTGTCGACCTGGCGGTCGCGGCCAATGATTTCATCACCATCCTGGGACCTTCGGGGTGCGGGAAGTCGACGCTCTTGCGTATCGTCGCCGGGCTGGAGGCGCCGAGCGAGGGCCGCGTGCTGCTCGACGGCAAGGCGGTGACCCGGCCGGGGCCGGATCGCGGCATGGTCTTCCAGTCCTACACGCTGTTTCCGTGGCTGACGGTCGCCGAAAACATCGCCTTCGGCCTGCGCGAACGCGGCATGGCTGAGCGGGAGAGGGGCGAAATCGTCGCCTCCTATATCGACCTCGTCGGGCTGAGGGGCTTCGAGAACCATTGGCCCAAGCAACTCTCGGGCGGCATGCAACAGCGCACGGCAATCGCCAGGGCGCTCGCCAACGACCCCGCGATCCTTTTGCTGGACGAGCCGTTCGGCGCGCTCGACAACCAGACGCGCGGGCTGATGCAGGAACTGCTGCTCGGCATCTGGGAACGGCGCAAGAAGACGGTGCTGTTCGTCACCCACGACATCGAGGAGGCGATCTTCATGGCGTCGCGCGTGGTGGTGATGACGGCCAGGCCCGGCCGGATCAAGTCGGACGTCGCCATCGACCTGCCGCACCCGCGCCACTACACGCTGAAGACCAGTCCGGAATTCTCCGTGTTGAAGGCGCGGCTGACCGAGGACATCCGTGTCGAGGCGATGCGATCGGCAGAGGTGCTCTGAGGCGCGCCTCTATGCCGCCAGCAGCTGCTTGCGGTCGACGCGTTCCTGCTGCGGCGAACGGGCGTAGAGCTCGCGGTAGCATTTCGAGAAATGCGAGGCCGAGACGAAGCCGCAGGCGACCGCCACCTCGACCACCGGCATCGAGGACTGGATCAAGAGATGCCTTGCACGGTCGAGGCGGATTTCGAGATAGTAGCGGGCCGGCGAGCGTCCCATCTCGGTGCGGAACAGCCGCTCGATCTGGCGTCGCGACAGGTCGACATGATCGGCGATCTCGATCAGCGACAGCGGCTCCGACAGATTGCCTTCCATCAGTTCGATGATGGTCAGCACTTTCGAGTTCTGTACGCCGAGCCGGGCGCGCAGCGGCAGGCGCTGGCGGTCGGTCGGGCTGCGCACGCGGTCGGTCAGCACCTGTTCGCAGACGCGGTTGACGAGATTCTCGTCGAAATCGTCGCCGATCAGCTTCAGCATCATGTCGAGCGCGGCGGTGCCACCGGCGCAGGTGTAGATGTTCTGGTCGATCTCGAACAGGTCGGCAAAGACATTGGCCTTCGGGAATGCCTCGGAGAAGCCTGGCAGGTTCTCCCAATGGATGGCGCAGCGCTTGTTGGACAACAGGCCGGCAGCGGCCAGAACATGTGCTCCGGTGCACAGGCCGCCGACGGAGACGCCGCGATTGTATTCCTCGCGCAGCCAGGCGAAGGCGGACTTGTTCTGGTAGCGCTCGACATTGGTGCCGCTACAGACGATGGCCATATTGGGGCGATCCGGCCCTCCCATCTTCCTGCGCTCCTCCTCCAGCGAGGTGTTGACCGCGCATTCGACACCGTTCGAAGCGCGCACCGGCTTGCCGTCGATGCTGGCAAGGCGCCATCGATAGGCCTCGTAGCCGAGCATGCGATTGGCCGAGCGAAGCGGGTCGAGCGCCGTCGCAAAGGCGATCATGGTGAAGTCGGGGATAAGGAAAAATACAAACGATCGCTTGATCGGATGCTTAACGGCGTTCACGGGAACCTCACGCAGCCATGGCGCGAACAGAATGTCGCGAATAGCATAGCGACAACAGGAAAAACCATCCTTGTCAATCGGCTAAGGAGCTTTAGCAAGATTTAATTTGCGACATGGGTCGCAAATGGGCAATCGTGTTGCGACGCCGGGCAGCCGCGGCGCCGTCCATGATGGAAGCGCCGTCAGGGGTGTGCAAACAAACGCCGCCTCGGCGGAACCGGGCGGCGTCATCTATTCAGGCAGCGCGAGGGAGCGCTGCCTGCGGGATCGGTTCAGGCGACGAAACCGAGGCGTGCGGCAGCCATGGCGCCGGTCTGGCCGGGCATGGTGTTGGCAAGGCGCTGGCGCTCGAGGGCCGTGGTCAGGTTCATTTCGCGGCGAGGGAAAAGGCGGGCAAAAAGCTTCATGTTCATCTCCAATCGGTTGCTCAGACGGGTCGCCTTCGCTTGATGGAGTGGGGCAGCTCGTTTGCTGGCGCGGATATAGGCTTGTGTAAGTAAAAACTAAATCGCAAAAGCGAAGCACTTGATATGAAAAGCGACACGCAAGGCGGGAGCCTTTGTAGGCATTCCCGGATTTTTCAATAATTTACAAATGGTTAGCTCAAAACCGAGCCGCTATGCGGCTTGTTCATATGCGCCATGCAGCGGCGGCATGGCTCCGAAATTCATGTGAACGCAAATAAAAGGGCAAAACAGGTCGGTAAAACAAGAAGACCTGCCGGGCGGTTTGCGCGGCAGGCCTTCAATGCATGATACACACGGTTTACTTTGCTCCAGCCCAGGATCCGACGCCGGCGCGTATGCCGGCCTTCGTGTCGGCCGCTTCAGGCCAGCCAATATCCTTCTGCAGCTCGATCGGCAGGGAGCGGATGGCGCGTTCGGTCTGATAGCGGGCGCGGGCCGCGCTGAATTCGGTCGCAAGCCGACCGATGGATGACAGGATAGACATTTCGATCTCCTCATGTCGGGGCGGAAGTGCCCGGCAATGCCTTACGTCAGGTCTGTATCAGCTTCATTGCATGTCGAAGGCAGGTCTGTGTCGTGATCGTTTCGTGGCTGCCTTGGCAGCATCCTGCTTCGATGGAGTTGACTATGCGCCCGAACTGATGTTCAATCAAACGAAATGGAATGATAGTTTGCATCAGAAAAATTGAAGGTCGATCGTCATGAACGCCCCACTCAATCATCCGCTGCCGCTGCTGGACCTCGACGTGCTGCGCACTTTCGTGGCGATTGCCGAAACCGGCAGCTTCACCACCGCCGCCAACGCCGTCTTCCGGACGCCGTCGGCGGTCTCCATGCAGATCAAGAAGCTGGAGGATATTCTGGGCCGTTCGGTGTTCGCGCGCGATGCCCGCTCGGTGACGCTGACCACAGATGGGGAAATGCTGCTGGGCTATGCCCGCCGTCTGCTGTCGATCAATCGCGAGGTGGTGTCCAAGTTCATCGTTCCCGACATTGTCGGCGTGGTGCGGCTGGGCTCGCCGGATGACTATGGCGAGCGCGTGCTGCCGCATGTGCTGAAGCGTTTTGCGCAGTCGCATCCCTCGATCGCCGTCGACGTCACGATCGACCAGAGCAGCAATCTGCGCCGGCGCATGGATGACCGTGCGCTCGACATCACGCTGCTCACCAATTCCTACAAGACCAGCGCGCTCGGCGCCGAGGTGCTGTTGACGGAGCCGATCGTCTGGGCCGGCGCCAAGGGCGGCTGCGCGCATCTGCGCGAACCCTTGCCGGTGTCGCTGTGGGAAGAGGGCTGCGCCTGGCGGGCAGGGGCGCTCGAAGCGCTGAGCCGCGAGGGCCGCAACTACCGCATCGCCTATATGAGCGCGCATACGGCCGGCCAGCGCGCCGCCATCATGTCAGATCTTGCCGTGGCGCCGCTGCCGAAGTCTTTCCTCGGCAACGACATGGTCGAGCTCTGTCCCAAGGACGGCATGCCCGATATCGGCACCTATAACCTCGCCATGGTGGTAGCGCCGGATGCCAGCGCGCCGGTCAAGGCGGTGGCCGACCACATTCGCGCGACGTTCGAAGTCTTCCGGGAAACCGGCAAGTTCTGATCAGCCGGGGTGCTCCGACTGGAGGCTCTGCCCCGAAGCCTCGGCGGACGGCGCTTCGAAGCTTGCTCCGGCCCCTTCAGCAAGGGGCGAGGGGTTCTCGGTCAGAAACGCCACGATCCGTTCGCGCGCGCGGCGCGATTCCGGCATGTTGATCAGCGGCCAGACGTGGAACATGCCTTCCTCGTGGACGAGCTCTACCTCGACGCCGGCGGCCCGCGCCTTTTGTGCGAAGATCAGATTGTCGGGCGTGAGAAGATCGCGAGAGCCCGCCAGGAGCAATGTCCTGGGCAGCACCGAGAGGTCGCCATAGACGGGGCTGATATGCCAGTCCGTCGGATCTATTCCGGCACTGTAGAGCCGGATGGCCTCCCGTCCGCCCGCGATGCCCAGCCAGGGATCGTTCCGCTCCGCCTCGAACACCTCGGGGTTTGCAAGCGAGACGTCGAGCCCGGGTGAGATCAGCACATGGCGCGACGGCAAGGGCAGGCCTTCTTCGGCGGCCATCATGGTCAGCACCACGGCCATGTTGCCGCCGGCGGAATCGCCCATGAAGACGATGTCTTCCGCCTCCGTCTCGCCGAGCATCCGGCGATAGACGTCGCCGACCATGCCGAACATGGCGTGGAAGTCATGCTCGGGCGCGATGGGATAGATGGGCACCGTAAAGGCATAGCCCAGCCGGTCGGCCATGTCGGCGATCAGGTGCCAATGATAGGGCGTGATTTCAAAGACATAGGCGCCGCCGTGCAGATAGAGAACCCGCTTGCGCTCGCCGGCCCTGGGGGCGATCTCGTAGACGGGAAAGCCGTCGACGGTGCGTGTCTCGATGTCGAAGCGCTGCTGCACGGACACCGGAGGGTGATGGTTCTCTGTCCGGCGCGCCGCGGCGATCCAGCGCTGCAGGTTTTCCGGGCTGGAAAACGCCTTCTTGCGACTGTGCCTGAGCACGAAGGACACGACGTGGCTTTTCAAACTTGGCATGCGGATACACGAACTTCAGCGGAGCCGGCTAAGAGAAGTCCCCTTCATGTTTGAAGATCGTGCCCTGGTCGAAGATGTCAAGATTTACGCTGTGTGCACACGTCGCTGTGATCGGCGCCGCATTTCTCGCGGGAGGGATCAGCGCTGCGGCAGAAGGGCTGCGCGCAGGCGGTTGCTGGTGACGGCCGGAGCCCCGCGCGGGCTCCGGCGCGTGCCGAGCAGTTTGCACTTGTCGGCGAAGGTCATCAGCGCGTAAAGCCCAAGAGCAGGGCGGAAAGTGCTGCCTGCGGGTCGCTGGGCGGCGAGGCCGGCCAGCCGATGTCCTTCTGGACATGCGCCGGCAGGCTGTTCAGGGCGCGGACGGCCTTGTTCCTGGCATGGGCCTGCCTGATGGTCGCACCGTAGCGGCCGAGATTTTCAAACATCGACATTTTCATCTCCCTTGAAGAACGGCGGCGGCCGAGGATTATCTTCGGCCGCCGTTCGATGCCGGGTAAATGCGCCTGCCATGTATCGGTCGGATTTCGCGAAAACGGTGATTTGGTTTCCGGATCAGTCAATCCCGAAACATTTGCATACAAATGAATTGGACCAGGCAACCAACTCTGAAATCTCGGGCGCTGCCCCTCATTGTCCTGCCGGACATTTCTCCTCGTATAGTGACGGGGCGAAAGTGGCCATCGTTGATGATTTCGCCAATCACAGACGTTGCCGAACAGGCGCCAAGGTTGCGGGGAGCTCCCGTCTTCCCGTCAGTATACGGGGAGAAGGTGGCGGCACCCGGATGAGGGGCGACGCCAACAGTTCGGGAAAGCACTCGGCTGCGCGGCTGTCTACTCCCGTCCACGCCGCGCGGCGTGGCCTTCGCGCGAGCGCCGGCGCGGGGTGGCGTCGCCGGCGATGCCGTCCTCGCTCACCGTCTTGCGCGGCGGCAGCTTCACCGCCGCCGACAGTTTCGGGAACGGATCGACCTTGTTCGGCAACGCCATCGCATAGACGAAGTGCTCCTGGAATTTGGGCTCCAGTGCGGTCTCGATCTTCTCGATCTGGCTAACCGTCTCCTCGATCTCGCGACGATAGCCGCGATTGAGCAGCGCCATGCGCGCACCCGCGCCGGCGGCGTTGCCGACGGCCGAGACCTTGTCGAGGTCGCAATCGGGGATCAGGCCCAGCACCATGGCGTATTTCGGATCGATGAAGGAGCCGAAGGCGCCGGCGAAATGGATGCGGTCGACATGCTCGGTGTTCTGCTTTTCCATCAACAGCTTGGTGCCGGCATAGAGCGCCGCCTTGGCGAGCTGGATGGCGCGCACGTCGGTCTGGGTGATGGTGATCTTCGGCTCGCCTTCCTTCAGCACGTAGGAGAAGGTGCGGCCGTTGGCGACGATACGCGGCGAGCGCATGCTGAGCGATCCGTCGACGACGCCGTCTTCGGAAATGATGCCGGCCAGATACATCTCCGCAACGATCTCGATGATGCCGGAGCCGCAAATGCCGGTGACGCCGGTCGCCTGCACGCTGTCGAGGAAGCCCGGCTCGTCGGACCACAGTTCCGAGCCGATGACGCGGTATTTCGGCTCCAGCGTCTCGGGATCGATGCGCACGCGCTCGATGGCGCCGGGCGCTGCGCGCTGGCCGCCGGAAATTTCCGCGCCTTCGAAGGCCGGACCGGTGGGCGAGGAAGCAGCCACGACCCGCGCACGATTGCCGAGCACGATCTCGGCATTGGTGCCGACGTCGACGATCAGCATCATCTCGTCCTGGCGATGCGGGCCCTCCGACAGCGTCACCGCCGCGGCGTCGGCGCCGACATGGCCGGCGATGCAGGGCAGCATGTAGAGACGTGCGCCCGGGTTGAGCTTGAGACCGATATCCGAGGCCTTGATGCGCACCGCGCCCGAGACGGCGAGCGCGAAGGGCGCGCCGCCGAGCTCGGTCGGATCGATGCCGAGGAATAGATGGTGCATGATCGGATTGCCGACGAAGACGGAATCCAGGATGTCGTTGCGCTGGACACTGCCTTCGGCGCAGACCTTGTCGACAAGGCCCGAGATCGCCTCGCGCACGGCGACCGTCATGCCTTCGCGCCCATCCGGGTTCATCATCACATAGGAGACGCGGCTCATCAGATCCTCGCCGAAGCGGATCTGCGGGTTCGATGTGCCGGAGGAAGCGGCGACGCGGCCCGACAGCAGCGACACCAGATGCATGGCGATGGTGGTCGAACCGATATCGCAGGCCAGCCCATAGGCCTCGTTCTTGAGGCCGGGCCACAAAGCGATGACGCGCGCGATGTCGCTGTCGGCGTCCTTGTGGATGGCGGCGGTCGCGGTCCAGTTGCCCTTGCGCAGGATGCCCTGCACCTGCGGCAGCAAATAGAAATCGAATTCGAGGTTCTTGAAGTTCCAGTCCTTCATCAGCGCGATCTTGAGTCGGTCGAGGTCGCCTGACGGATTGTGCATGTCGGGTTCTTCGATCTCGACATAGCACATGCGGATCGCCGTATCGCGGGCGATCACCCTGGTGTCGGCATCCTTGCGGATGGTCTGTGCGTTGATGACCGTGTCCTGCGGGACGTCGATGACAAGGTCGCCGAGGATCTGCGCCGAGCAGGAGAGGCGGCGACGTTCTGGCAGGCCGCGCACGCGCTCATAGCGCTCTTCCTTGGGCCCCTTGGGCGAGATGTGGTCGTTGGAGGAGACGATCTTGTGCTTGGCGAAATTGCCTTCCTGAACCTCGATCTGACAGCGCCCGCAAGTGGCGCGCCCGCCGCACACGCTTTCGACATAGACGCCGAGCTGGCGCGCGGCGTCGAGCACCGGCGTGCCGACCGGAAACCGCCCGCGCTTGCCCGACGGCATGAACAGCACGAGCGGATCGGTGATGTTGGTATGCGAATTCACGATTGCGCGCTTATCCCCTTGCCATGCGGGCTTCACGGCCGCCACGACGGCGACCGCCATTGCCGCCTTCGCCTGGTGCATTGACCGCCGTCGGTGCGGCGACCGCCTGGCCGCCTTCGGCCGGCTTGTAATCCTTATAGGTGCGAATCCAGTTGGTGCAATTCTCGTCGGTGCCGTTCAGAACGTTGGCGCCGCGCACGGCCTCCATTTCCTGCGGCCGCACGGGGTTCATGATCGCCGATGTCATGCCGGCGCCGATCACCATCGGGATGAAGGCGGCGTTGATGCCGTGGCGGTGCGGCAGGCCGAAGGAGATGTTGGAGAGGCCGCAGGTGGTGTTGACCTTCAGTTCCTCGCGCAGGCGCCGCAGCAGGGCGAACACCTGGCGGCCGGCATCGCCGAGCGCGCCGATCGGCATGACCAGCGGGTCGACGACCACATCATGCGCGGGAATGCCGAAATCGGCGCAGCGCTCGACGATCTTCTTGGCGACGGCGAAGCGCACATCCGGATCCATCGAAATGCCGGTCTCGTCGTTGGAGATGGCAACGACCGGCACGTTGTATTTCTTGATCAGCGGCAGGATGGCCTCGAGCTTTTCCTCCTCACCGGTGACGGAGTTGACCAGCGGGCGGCCCTTGGCGACCTTCAGAGCCGCCTCGATCGCGGCGGTGACCGAGGAGTCGATCGACAGCGGCAGGTCGACCAGGCCTTGCACGATCTCCAGCGTCTGCACCAGCAGCGCCGGCTCGGTCGCGTTGGGATCGACGGCAGTGACGCCGGCATTGACGTCGAGCATGGTGGCGCCACAAGCGGCCTGTTCCAACGCGTCCTTGATCACGGTCTCGAAATTGCCGGCGACCATCTCGGCGGCGAGTTTCTTGCGGCCGGTCGGGTTGATGCGCTCGCCAATCACGCAGAAGGGCTGGTCGAAGCCGATGATGATTTCTCGTGTCGCCGAGGCAACGATGGTCCGGGTCATGAAATCTCTCCGTCGTGATATAAAGAGTTCTTTATATCGTTATCTCTTGTCGATCAAGCGAATGGTGGTTCTCAGCGCAAGTCAATGCGCGGTCTTCACCATGTCCACCTGGGTTTCGGTAACATCGTCGTGCAGGATATGGTCGAGCCGGTCGGCGACCATCTGGTCATCGCGGCGGATCTCGCGTTTCCAGGGCTGGCGGCCCTTCAGCACGCCCGATTCATCGACGATCTCGGCGACATACTCCTCCTGACGGTAGGCCATCACATGGATGCCCGAAACGCCCGGGATTTCCTTCACCTCATTGATGATGTCGATGCAGAGCTGCTTGCCTTCCTTCTTCTGGTCCTGGGCGCCTTCCAGCCGCTTGATGACGGTATCGGGAATATGGATTCCCGGCACGTTGGAGCGGATCCATTTGGCCGTCTTGGCCGAGGCGAGCGGTCCGACGCCGCACAGGACGAACACTTTGTCCGTGTGGCCGAGGTCGCGTGCCTTTTGCATGAAGGTCTTGAACATCGGTACGTCGAAACAGTACTGCGTTTGAACGAACTGCGCGCCGGCGGCGATCTTCTTGCCGAGATGGATCGGGCGGAAGTCGAAGGGCGGTGCGAACGGATTGACCGCCGCGCCGAGGAACAACTGCGGCGGCGTGGTAAGCTTGCGGCCGGACAGGAACTTGCCGTTGTCGCGCATGATGCGGATGGTTTCGAGCAGCGACATGGAATCGAGGTCGAACACCGGCTTGGCGCCGGGCTGGTCGCCGGCCTGCACGCCGTCGCCTGTCAGGCACAGCATGTTGGCGACACCCATGGCAGCCCCGCCCAGCACGTCGCCCTGGATGGCGATGCGGTTCTTGTCCCGACAGGCGATCTGCATGATCGGGGCATAGCCCATGCGGGTCAGGAGCGCGCAGATGCCGACCGACGACATGTGGCAATTGGCGCCCGACGCATCGACGGCGTTGATGGCGTCGACCCAGCCGTCGAAGATCTTCGCCCTGTTGTAGACGTCTTCGGGATCGGCACTGTCGGGCGGGTTGAGCTCTGTGGTGACAGCGAATTCACCGCGTCGCAGGACGCGCTCGAGCCGGCCGCGCGAGGTGTGGCCGGGCAAGGGGTCGAGCGGCAGATGGATGCCGGCCGGGTTCTCGTCACGCTGGCGGGCGATCATGCGGCCGCTCCGGTCTTCGCATCGGCCGCGGCTTCACGGGCCGCTGCCGCCTGCGCGGTGACGCGCAGCCAGGCGGACGTTTCGCGCAGCGACTGGTCGACCGGCTTCTGCACCGCAAGAATCCTGTCGCCGTGCTCCATGTTGCGCGCCCCCTCCCAGGCCTTGACCCAGACGCAAGGCATGTCGGGCTCGACCTCGCAATTGCCGTTGGCGCGCACGCCGCCGCAGGGGCCGTTGCGCAGCTGTTTTGGGCAGTTCATCGGGCACGACATGCCGGTCGAGGACAGGATGCACTGGCCGCACATGCGGCAGTCGAACATGAAGCCCTTGACGCGCTTTTCGACAAACTTCACAGGGGCCTCGACACGGCTGTAGCCGATGCCTTTCCACAAGGGATGCAGCAGAAGGAACGTGTCGGCGAAGCGGGCATAGAACCATTCGAGCAGACGCGAGTGCCGGACCGACCACAATCTCACCGCGAAGGAGCGCTGCACGCGCCGCTGCGGCGACACGTCGGCCGGCTTGTAGTCGGATTTCGGCGCCGCCGTCTTGACCAGGGTCGCCTGGGTGACCGGCTGCAGGGCCGCCGGGCTCTCCTTGGCGGGAATGGTTTCAGACATTTTCTTTGCCGCCCGCCTTGACCAGAGCGACCAGCCGCTCGCGGTCATATTTCGCGTCGATGTCCTGGAATGCCTTCTCGACCTCGGCTTCGAGATCGTCGCCGACCGGAACCGGATCGGCCTTGCGCCATTCGGCCAGATAGTCGTCCGTGCCGCCCGCGCCGGTCCGCATGGCGCACATGTCGATCGCCTCGGTGAAGCGCAATGGCAGTTCGCGCTTGGCGTTCTGGCGGCCTTTCCTGACGATGACCTGGGCAGGGATGTCGCGCCAGTAGACGACGATCAGATCGGCCATGAATTCTCACTCCTCGATCTGCGAGCATTGCCGCATGCGCAATTGGGCCGCTTGTTATGGGACGACGCGCGCGCATTCAAAAGCGACGCATTTGGATGTCGTAAAATGAAAGGCGCGTTTATTCGTTCCGGCTTGTGCGTCGGCAGGCTCGAAACGCTGGGATAGCCCTGCCTTCTGCACGCGGCGCCGGACGAGGAATGCGCTACCAGATGCCGGTTCTGAGCCCCGTCCAGAGATAGAACCAGATCGTCGGATGGTACCACTGTTTCGATGGCAGGCCTGGATCGAACGTCGTCATTTTTCCGGCAAGGGCATCACTGACCGCCTCGACGCAGATGTCGCGCGAAAACGCCGTCTGGCGCAGCGCATAGCTTGAGATCGTGTCGCCTGGTTTCGGGTGGCCGTAGGCCTGTTTCAGCACGCCGCCCGTGTCCACGCCGGCATCGACAAGATGCACCGTGGTGCCGAAATTCGCGGAATCGCCTGATGCCAAAGCCCAGTAGCCGCCATTCATGCCGCGATATTTCGGAGTGATGCCTGCGTGATAGTTGAGCACCGGGCAGGGCATCCTGGCCAACATGTCCTTCGACAGGAGTCGGCAACCGTTAAGCAGGACAACGCCTGGCTGGATTCTCTGGATCGCCGCGAGACACTCCGGCCCGTTGGCCGAGGCAACATGAATGATCTCCTGGCCCGGCCGCGGCTCGGTCTCGAGCTTCTCTTCGGCGATCAATCGGGCGGCATGGCTGGCGTAGAGCCGCTTGCCCAGCCTGCTCAGCACCATCGTGCCGAACTGGCCGATGACCTGCAGCCAGCCCTGGCGACGGGCACGGCCAAGCAGCAATCGCTTTTTGGATTCAGGGACTTCCAGGATGACGATGACAGGGCCGACACGGTCGGCAATGGCGTTGACCATTGCCCATACGTGCTGGCCTCCTCCGGTAACGACCACGATCGGTCTCGGATTGGTTTCCGGTACTGCCATTGATCTTGCCACCCCTGGGACCAACTGCCACGGCCGGAGCTTAGACTAGGCGGGTTAATCCTTGGTATGCCGGAGCCGGCAGGAAGGCTCCGCTCAGCGCTTGAACTCCATGATGTCGAGCTTCGATTCGTAATAGGGAGCGGGGAATTCGATGCGCCATTCCTCGGCACTATTGCGGAAGGCGTAGCCGACCTGGTCGGTCCGAGGACCGCTGCCATAGGGTTTTGCCTGGTCGTTGTTGACAGAACCGGAACCGAGATAGATCGCGCGCTTTTCGCCGTCGTCGAAGAAGCGGCCCTTGGTGCGCTGCGAGCCGGTGAGCTTTTCCAGCCGCCAGCCGGAGCCGTCGTCGGTCACCCTGCATTTGAACCAGCCATAGATAACGAGCGGGCTCAGCCCGCCCACCTTGATGGTGCGGCATTGCCATTTGCCGGTGAGGTCCTTGTCGGAGAAAGCAACCAGCGGCTTGGCCAGCAAGGCGTCGAGCTGCCTGACCTCGCCAGGATTGCCCGCCTTCGCCTCGGCAAGAGCCGCCTTGCGCGTCTCGCCATATTTGTCCAGCCGCGCCTTGTCGGCGGCGGTGATCAGCTTCTGCACCTCGCCGTCGGCAAGCGCGGGCAAGGTGCAGCAGAGAAGGCCGGCAACGGCAAGCATCGGGCGAAGGGTCATCGGCATTCCTCGTCGGTGTCCGGCAGCCGACCGCTGGACGGCGCCTTTGCTTGGCTTGCGCGCAATTTACCCATTCGCGGCAGGCTGTCATCCGTGCTTAACAATGTCCGAGGTTAAAAACGATGGTGCGGCGAAATGCGGATCTTGTTTACAGGATCGTCGGGCTGGCTGGGTCGAAAGTGAGCCTGCCATGGCGATAGACGGCGACAGCCTTCCGCGGGGACTGTCCGGAAAGATGTTTCGGACCGCAGCTGACAGCACCACCGGGGTCGTGGTGCTCGGCGGTTCCAGCGGTCGGGTGGACGTGTCGCGAGCCAGGCTTTTTGCTAGTCAAGGAACGACGGCGGTTGCGCTCCGCTGGTTCGGGGACGAGGGCCAAGCCGCCGGCATCTGCGAGGTGCCGCTGGAGATTTTCTTTGCCGCGGCGGACTGCCTGGTGGAACTCGGCTGCAAGCGGATCGTCTTTGTCGGCACGTCGAAAGGCGCCGAAGCCGCGTTGCTGGCGGCAGTGCACGATTCGCGTATCAGCGCAGTCGTCGCGTTCAGTCCTTCGTCAGTCGTATGGGGAAACATCGGTGCTGGCCTCGATGGCATCAGCTGGCCGGAGCGCTCGTCCTGGACTCTGCGGGGCAGGCCACTTCCCTTTGTTCCCACGGATCCTGAATGGGAGCCAGAATATAGAGACGGTCTTATCACCTACAGGAGCTTGTTCGAACATTGCCTGAAGAGGCACGAAACCAAGATCGAGGCGGCGACCATACCCTTGGAGAAGTCCAACGCCCGGATCCTGCTCGTCGCAGGACGCGATGATGCCCTTTGGCCCTCGGACAAATTTGCGACCTCAATTGTGGAACGGCGAGCCGACGCCGGTTTGCCGACCCAACTTGTCCTGGCGGAGGACGCGGGTCATCGCGTATTGCTGCCGGGCGAAACGACGCCGCGATCATCCTTGCACGCGCATGGTGGAAATGATGAGGCTGACGCCAGATTGGGGCAATTGGCCTGGGAACAGATCAAGGCCATTCTCCAGTAGAAGGCGGCGATCCGTCCTGTCTTTGCCTTCGGAAAGGGCGATCGCCAATAGCCGCGCAGGAGGGCCGCAGCCCGGCCAACGTCAGACGTCAGCCGCGGCCTTGGCCAGCCCGGCCGTCAGGTCTCCATAGCCTGTTGCGCGCCGCTCATAGACGAGGCCAAGCAGATTCGCGGCCTTTTCCGCGACCTTGTCGAGCTCCGGATCGTCGGTCTGGGCCAGGTAGATCAGCTTCTCGTAATTGCCGAAATAGTCCTTGATCAGCTCCGGATGCCTGTCGAGGCCGAGCGGCTTCATGAAGAAGGCGTCGAACTGGCGGCAGAGGAAATCGGTCATGTAGAAGGACATCATGTCGTCGTCGGCGACCTTCGCATAGGCATCCATGCCCTGGTAGAAGGCGAAGCAATGCGGACCGGCCATGCGTTCGACGCCATGCTTCTCGCAGACCCGATCGAGCAGGCCGCCGGTGCCGCAATCGGCGTAACCGACGAAGATGTTGCTGTAGCCTTCCGCCTTGGCCTTTTCGATGGCCTTGTCCATCGCCGGCGCGATGCGGTCCGGATAGAAATGAAACTCGGCCGGAAGGCATGTCAATTCGAGGTGATGAAGCCCGAGCTGTTCCTTGACGGCCAACACCTCGCGCGCAATCATCCCGCAGGCGATGATGAGCAGCTTGTCCGCTTGATTCTGCTTGGGTCTGGGCATCTTCATGAAACCAGCCGAGCCGGCTTTCGTTGCTGTGGGGCGATCTACCGAGAGAGGGATAAACCGTCGATGAAACTGTTACGCATTGCGCCAATCACAATCCTGGCTTGTGCCCTGGCCCTTTCGGCCTGTGCCAACACCGTCCGCGGCGTCGGCAGGGATATCAAGTCTACCGCGAAGGCCGTTGACGATACCGTCAAGAAACCCTGACCGCCGCTGCTCCCAACATCTGGGAACAAAAAAGCCGCGCTGCAAGGCGCGGCTTCGTCTGTCGAGCGTCCGCCTTGCCTTGTATCAGGCGGAAGCGCGCACATTGTGTTTACGCTTCATGAAGTCCTTGGCCGTCTCGACCGCCACAGCGGCGTCGCGGCAATAGGCGTCGGCGCCGACCGCCTTGCCGAATTCCTCGTTCAGCGGCGCACCGCCGACCAGGACGACGTAGTCGTCGCGGATGCCCTTTTCCTTCATCGTGTCGATGACGACCTTCATGTAGGGCATGGTGGTGGTCAGCAGCGCCGACATGCCGATAATGTCCGGCTGGTGCTGCTCGATGGCGTCGAGATATTTCTCGACCGCATTGTTGATGCCAAGGTCGATGACATCGAAGCCGGCGCCTTCCATCATCATGCCGACGAGGTTCTTGCCGATATCGTGGATGTCGCCCTTGACGGTGCCGATCACCATCTTGCCCTGCTTGGGCGCGCCGGTGGCGGCGAGCAGCGGGCGCAGGATGGCCATGCCGGCCTTCATCGCATTGGCCGACAGCAACACTTCGGGGACGAACAGGATGCCGTCGCGAAAATCCTCGCCGACGATGCGCATGCCCTCGACCAGCGCCTCGGTCAGCACCTTGTAAGGCGCCCAGCCGCGCTCGAGAAGGATGTTGGTGCCTTCCTCGATCTCTTCCTTCAGACCGTCGTAGAGATCGTCGTGCATCTGCTGCACCAACTCGTCGTCGGAAAGCTCGGAGAGGATAATCTCGTCGTCGGACATTGTTTCTCAGGCTCCTTGCTGCCGGGAACGACCATGGCAGCTTAAAATCAACGCGCCAATACCTAACCCGCGAGGGGCGCGTATCCATAGCTGATTTGCGACTTCCCGCAAAAGGAAAGCGACTGAAAAATCTATCGGTTTTCTTGTCGATTTTGCGACAGGCGTTGGCGCGGACGGGCCGTTTCGAATAGGGTGCATGGCTACGATCCGCCGGAAGCCGCGATAGGCGGCCACAACGGTTCCGGGCCGGGCGCTAATCAAGCCGGTCCAAATTCAGGGAAGAACGATCATGAGCGAACACGCGGCAGTGGACCAGGAAGCGTCAAACGCGCGACGTGGACGCGGCGCCAGCGGCGGGGCGGCGGCAAGGCGGGCGGCGCGTTCGGGCGGCGGTCCCGGCACCCAGCTCACCTACATCAAGCGCAAGATCAACGTCTATGAAGTGCTCGACGAGGAAGGCCTGGCGCTGATCGAGAAGAACACCGATACGGTGCTCGAGGAAATCGGCATCATCTTCCGCGACGATGCGGAGGCGTTGCAGCTGTGGAAAGAGGCGGGCGCCGACGTCAAGGGCGAGCGCGTGCATTTCCCGAAGGGGCTCTGCCGGTCGCTCTTGAAGACCGCGCCCTCCATCTACACCCAGCATGCCCGCAATTCCGAACGCTCAGTGCAGATCGGCGGCAATGCTACCGTCTTCGCCCCGGTCTACGGACCGCCCTTCGTGCGCGACCTCGACGGCGTCAGGCGTTACGCGACAATTGAGGATTTCCAGAATTTCGTGAAGCTCGCCTACATGGCGCCTTCGATCCACCATTCGGGCGGCACCGTGTGCGAGCCGGTCGACGTACCGGTCAACAAGCGCCATCTCGACATGATCTACGCGCACATCAAATATTCCGACAAGCCGTTCATGGGTTCGGTCACCGCGCCGGAACGTGCTGAGGACACGGTCGCCATGGCCAAGCTGGTGTTCGGCGACGACTTCGTCGAAAACAACACGGTCCTGACCAGCCTGATCAACGCCAACTCGCCGATGGTGTTCGACGAAACCATGCTTGGCGCGCTGAAGGTCTATGCGCGCCACAACCAGGCCTGCATCGTCACGCCGTTCATCCTCGCCGGCGCGATGAGCCCGGTGACGGTCGCCGGCACGCTGACCCAGGTGCTTGCCGAGGTGCTTGCCGGCGCTTCATTCACGCAGCTGATCCGGCCGGGCGCGCCGGTGCTGTTCGGCACGTTCGCCTCGTCGATCTCGATGCAGTCGGGCGCGCCGACCTTCGGCACGCCGGAGCCGTCGCTGGTGTCCTACGGCGCCGCACAGCTCGCACGGCGCCTCGGCCTGCCGTTCCGCACCGGCGGTTCGCTCTGCGCTTCCAAAATCCCGGATGCGCAAGCAGCCTATGAAAGCGCCAACACGCTGAACTCGACCATTCTGGCCGGCACCAATTTCGTCCTCCATTCGGCCGGCTGGCTCGAGGGCGGGCTGGCGTCCTGCTACGAAAAATTCATGATGGACATCGACCAGCTCGGCATGACGCAAAAATTCTCCGAAGGCGTCGACCTGTCGGAAAACGGCCAGGCGATGGACGCCATCCGCCAGGTCGGGCCGGGCAGCCACTATCTCGGCTGCGACCACACGCAGGCGAATTTCCAGACCGCCTTCTACCGTTCCAACATCGCCGACAACAATTCCTACGAGCAGTGGCTGGCCGAAGGGGAGAAGACCGCGCCGCAGCGCGCCAACGAACTCGCGCGCCGCTGGCTGGAGAGCTACGAGGCGCCGCACCTCGATCCGGCGATCGACGAAGCGCTGAAGGACTTCATCGCCAAGAAGAAGGGGTCGATGCCCGACGCCTTCACGTGAAAGGAGCCCGAGTCAGGCGGGGCTAAAGTCGCCAACATCATCCACAAGGAAGTCTGGCGGAGCGCTTTCTCCGATCCGGTCAAGAAGGGATGATTCTTTCGCGCGGCAGGATGGAGGAGATTGCGGCCGCGCTTGGGGCCAACGGCCTCATCCTGCGTGGCGGCCTTACCTTTGCGGATGGCGAGGCGGCGCCTTGTGGCCGCTCCGGTGCACCGGCCAGGTCGGCGCTGTTGGTGGGGCAGGCGGGGGCGGCACCCTGGCCGCATTTCCTGCGCTGGCGCGACAGTCAATCACAGGCCATCGCCGATCCCCTCGATACCTGGTCCCGGCAGGTCATTGGCGCGGTAGCGGAAGAATTCGACGCACGCGCCGTTTCGCCTTCCGACAAGCCCTATCTGCCGTTCCAGCAATGGGCGATGCGGGCCGAGGGCCTGAAGCCGTCACCGCTCGGCATCCTCATGCATTCGCGATATGGGCTTTGGCATGCCTATCGCGGCGCGCTGCTGTTTGCGGACGAGATCGCGCTTCCCGAGACTCGCGAGGCGATCCATCTCTGCGACGCCTGTGTCGATAAACCCTGCCTGAAAGCCTGCCCGGTCGACGCCTATTCCGCGGAGGGGTTCGCTCATCAAGCCTGCCTGGCGCATGTGCGCGGGCCGAGTGGCGGCCCCTGCCGTAACGGCGGCTGCCTCGACCGCAATGCCTGCCCCTACGGCACAGCCTATCGCTACCCCCCGGAGGTGCAGGCCTTTCACATGGCAGCGTTCGCGGGTCGGTAAGCTCGTCGCGCTGCCGCACGAAATGTTGACTGCCAAAATCAGGCAACAGCTTGCCCTGCCGGCGTGCCCGGATATGTATCGCCCAGCAACCGAACGGAGCTGGCGATGGCGAAACAGGACCTTCAGATCAAGACCAAGGACGGTATGGCGAGGGCGGGGCTGTTCCGCCAGGCCAACGCTTCCCCGGCCAAGACCGGCGTCATCCTCTACATGGATGCCTTCGGCCCGCGCCCTGCGCTCGACGGCATGGCCGAGCGGCTGGCGGAGGAGGGCTACGCCGTGCTGGTGCCCGATCTCTTCTATCGCAACGCGCCCTACGGTCCGTTCGATGCCAAGACCGCCTTCGTCGAGGAAAAAACCAAAGTGCCGCTGATGGCGCTGATCAGCGGCACGACGCAGGAAATGACCATTGCCGACAGCGGCGCCTTCCTCGACGCACTCGCTGCCGAAGGCGTCACCGGGCCGATCGGCGTTGTCGGCTATTGCATGGGCGGCGCGCGGGCGCTGAACGCAGCCGCCTTCTATCCGGATCGCATCAGGGCGGCTGCCAGTTTCCATGGCGGCAATCTCGCCAGCGACGCGGCCGACAGTCCGCACCGCAAGGCCGGGTCGGTCAAGGCACGCGTCTATGTCGGCATGGCGGGCGTCGACAGGAGTTTTCCGCCCGAACAGTCGGCGCGGCTGGCCGAGGCGTTCAGGGCGGCGGAAGTCGATTACGTGCTGGAGAATTATGTCGGCATGGCGCATGGCTGGTGCGTGCCGGACCACAGCGTCTACAACGATGTTGGCGCCGAGCGGCATTGGAACCGGTTGATCACCCTGTTTTCCGAGACGCTCGGGTAGGTCCTTCGGCCCAAACGCAAGCCCAGCCTAATTCGCCGGACGCGGCTGCGTAAACTTTCATGAGTTCGCGCCGCCCCTTCGGGCACGTTCTCCCCGTGAAGGGGCGAAGGAAGAGCTTCTTTCCAAAAAAATCTTTCCCTCACCCCAAGGATTGGCCATTAGCCTTCGTCCAACAGGCAAATGATGGCGATGATGCTGGATGAGAGCGAAGCCTCCGACGCCGAACTGATCGGGCGGGCGAAGGTCGGGGACAAGGGGGCTTTCGGCACATTGCTCGAAAGGCACTATGATTTCGTCTATCGCGCCGCCTATCGCTGGTGCGGCCGGAAGGCGGATGCCGAAGACATCGCGCAGGAAGTCTGCGTCCGGCTCGGCAAGGCGATCCGCGACTATCGCGGCGGCAGCGCCTTCACCACCTGGCTCCATGCCATGACGCTGAACGCCGCGCGCGACATGATGCGCAAGAGCGCCCGCGAGACGGTCAAGACCGAAGCCTATGGCGTCCATGCGCTGGTTTCGGGCGAGACTTGCGAAGAGCCGGAAGATCCTGCCGAGGCGCTGTGGGCTGCGGTTCGGCGACTGCCGGACAAGCAGCGCGACGCCGTGCTGCTTGTCTATGGCGAGGGCTTGAGCCACGCGGCCGCCGCCGAGGCGATGGCGATCTCGGAGACAACGGTTTCCTGGCACATCCATGAAGCGAAGAAACGGCTGAAAACGCTGATGCGCTCGGCCGGGGAAGTGTGATCATGGTCGACGAGAACGAACTCAAGAGACTGCGCGACATAGCGATCCCGGCGCCGGGCGAGAGCGCGAAGGCGCGCGCCTTCGAGGCCGCCATGCGCGCCTATGACCAGGAAAATATTTCCGCCGCCACCCAAGGATCGGTCGGCGGTCTTCGTCTCACAGAGCGAGCACAAAAGCTCTGGAGCGAAATCATGCAAAAGAAACTCATAGCCACGCCGGCCCTTGCCGGGCTCGTCGCCCTGCCTATCGCCGGATACGCCACTTTCCATATGCTGAGGGAACAGCCGTCCACTTTCGGCGGCGGCGAAAAGATGACCGAGACGCTGGCCTACAAGCCCGCCACCGTGAAGCCACTGGCCAAACAGGCGACGGGCGATCAGGCGATCAACGAACCGCTCGCAACGAGTTCGCCGGAGAAAGACAAGAAGGCCGACGCGGAAAGCCGCGACGCAAAAGACGCCTTGGCGGCGCCGAGCAAATCCGAATCGGCCGTTGCCGGAGGCTTGGCACCGCAGAATGCGCAGGAACAGGTTGCGCCAGCGGAACCTGCGCCACCTGCGCCAACGGGCGAGTTCGCCCTGGATAGCACTGCCGCGCCCAGCACGTCGCGAGCCGCACGCATGTCCAAATTGATAGCACCGCAGCAGCCCGCCATGGCGCCGGCGGACCAGATCGCACCACCGGAGGACAATCGCGACCGCGTCCAGGATTTCAAGACCAATCCGGTGCATTCGGCACTCGAGGACCCGGTCTCGACCTTTTCCATCGACGTCGACACCGCCTCCTATTCCTTCGCGCGCCGTTCGCTGAAGGAGGGTTTCCTGCCGCAGGCCGATACGGTGCGGGTCGAGGAGATGATCAACTACTTCCCCTATGACTGGAAGGGGCCGGATGCGGCGTCGACGCCGTTCAATTCGACCGTCAGCGTCATGCCGACGCCGTGGAACGCGCACACAAAGCTGATGCATGTCGCTATCAAGGGTTTCGACGTCAAGCCGGCCGAGCAGCCCAAGGCCAATTTGGTGTTCCTGATCGACGTCTCGGGCTCGATGGACGAACCGGATAAATTGCCGCTGCTCAAGTCGGCATTCCGGCTTCTGGTCAGCAAGCTGAAGACCGACGATACCATCTCGATCGTCACCTATGCAGGCGATGCCGGCACGGTGCTGATGCCCACGAAGGTTGCCGAGAAGGACAAGATCCTCAACGCTATCGACAAGTTGCAGCCCGGCGGCTCGACCGCCGGCGAGGCCGGCATCAAGGAGGCCTACAAGCTTGCCCAGCAGTCCTTCATCAAGGACGGCGTCAACCGCGTGATGCTCGCCACCGACGGCGACTTCAATGTCGGCCAGAGCGACGACGACGATCTCAAGCGCCTGATTGAACAAGAGCGCAAGAGCGGCGTCTTCCTTTCGGTGTTCGGTTTCGGCCGCGGCAATCTGAACGACCAGATGATGCAGACCATCGCGCAGAACGGCAATGGTACCGCCGCCTATATCGACACGCTGGCCGAGGCCGAGAAGGTGCTGGTCGAGGATGCCTCCTCGACGCTGTTCCCCATCGCCAAGGACGTGAAGATCCAGGTCGAGTTCAATCCCGCCAAGGTCTCGGAGTATAGGCTGATCGGCTATGAGACCCGCGCCTTGAACCGCGAGGATTTCAACAATGACCGCGTCGATGCCGGCGAGATCGGCTCGGGCCATTCGGTCACCGCAATCTACGAGATCACGCCCAAGGGCAGCGGCGGCGAACAGATCGAACCGCTGCGCTATGGCCAGGCTGGGGTCAACAATGGCGGCGTCGCCAATGCGGACGAATATGCCTTCGTCAAAATCCGCTACAAGCTGCCTAACGAAGACGTCTCGAAGCTGATCACCACGCCGGTGACGTCGGCCAACGAGGTGGCATCCTTCGACCAGGCCAGCACCGACCAGCGTTTCTCCGTCGCCGTCGCGGCCTTCGGCCAGAAGCTGCGCGACGAGGATGCGACGGCGAAGTTCGGCTACGACAAGATCATGGAGATCGCCACTGCCGCCCGGGGAGGCGACCCGTTTGGGTACAGGTCCGAGTTCCTCTCGCTTGTGCGCCTTGCCTCGGCGCTGGGCAACAACCGGTAATGTTGATGACGGCCGGTTTCTTCAGATGAGATCGTTCCGACGGAGAAGCCCCACGGGCGGGTGAGGCAGGCCGGCGAGGGATTTCACCCTTGCCGGCCTTTTTTCGGAATCTGCGATCGTTAAATTGCGCGGCATTTCCGGTACCGGATCGCAATTTCCTCTTGTTACGCCGGCCAAGTGTGTGGGGCTTGAGGGAGCCGGAATTGCAGATCAGGACTACCGCCAACTCGACACCGCAGGCTCGGGCCGCTTCGGCGGCAGCCCAATCGGCTGAAGCCAGGCGCATCGGCGACGATGTCGCGCAGGCGCGCCACACCGCCATGTCGGCTCTGACCAACGATCGTTTCCGCATCATGCTGGAGCAGATCACCGATCCGGTTTCATCCGGAGCGCTGATGACGATGCGCGGCGACCATGTCGTCGATCTCAAATCGGCGCAGTCGAGCTACGCCGACAACAGCGAATAATGAGAAAGCGGTGGCTTCAGGCCCGGCTGCGGCGACGCTCGCGGCGGGCCTCGCTGGTCTCGGCGGTGTTCGCCGTGGCCACCTTGTTGCGCATCGGACCGATGCGCTCGACGATCGTCTCGACGGTCGGACGATCCGCCTTGGTGTGGGCGTCGAGCGCCTTGCGCATGGCGGCCAGGTGCTGGAACGAGGTGCCGCAGCAGCCGCCGATGATTTTCGCGCCGCCGTCGACGGCAAGGCGCACATAGTCGGCCATCAATTCAGGCGTGCCGGAATAGTGGATTTCGGTGCCGCGGAATTCGGGAATGCCGCAATTGCCCTTGACGATCACGGTTGCCTCCGGCTTCGCCTGCGTCATGTCGAGCAGCGAGGCGAGGATGTCGGAAGCGCCGACGCCGCAATTGGCGCCGACGCCGAGCGGGGCTTGCGACAAGCCGTCGGCGACGCCGTGTATGTCCTTCGGCAGCAGGCCCATCATGGTGCGGCCGGCGGTGTCGAAGGAACCGGTATAGGTATAGGGCAGGCCGACGCGGATCGCCGCTTGGGCGGCGGCACGGATCTCGTCGGGCGCCGACATGGTCTCGATCCAGGCGACCTCGGCGCCGCCCTCCTTGAGGCCTTCGATCTGCTCGGCGAAGGCGTCGACCGCCTCGTCATAGGTCATGGCGCCAAGCGGCACCAGCAACTCACCGGTCGGGCCAACTGAGCCGGCAACGATCACCTTGCGACCGGCCTTGTCGGCAACCGCGCGGGCGATCTCGGCGGCGCGCTTGTTCAACGCGTGCACGCGGTCCTGCGCATGATGCAGCTTCAGCCGGTGACGGGTGCCGCCGAACGAATTGGTCAGGATGATGTCGGCGCCGGCGTCGACGAAATTCTGGTGCAGGCTGGTGATGGTGTCGGGCGCGGTCTCGTTCAGCAGCTCAGGAGCCTCGCCAGCCTCCAGACCCATTGCGAACAAATTGGTGCCGGTGGCCCCGTCAGCCAAAAGCACGCCTTTTTGCGCCAGCAGCGCGTCGATCGGGTTGGTCGTCGTCATCGGATTGGCTTTCACATTCTGAATTCGGATAAGGATATAAAGAAGTCTTTATGTCTAGTCAATGAAATAGCGACGGCGGAGTCGCAGTTAAGGGGCGCAGTTACGGGTGCCCGCGGTCATGCGGAACCTGATGGGAACGACATGCCGGCCAGATTGCGCGCGAAGCTTGCTGCCTCATGCGGGTTGACGTCGGCGGCCCGGATCAGATTGTCGAAATGCCGGGTCAACGCCTGGACCGGCTGGGTGGCGTTCAGCACGACATACATGTCGCCGACATAGATAGCGGCGCGGTAGGGTCCGAAAATGGTGAGCGGGATCGAATAACGCATGCGGCCGTCGTAGAGAAACAGGCGGAAAGTCGGGTAGAGATCGTCAAGCAACGTCGCCATGTGGGCGAGTTGCTGCCGACGGTCGGCCTCCGGGAAGCGGTCCCAGACGCCGAGGCCGCGTGCAAAAATCTCCAGCGTGTGACGCGGCATGCAGACTTCCATGTCGGTTTCCGGGCGCCGGTTGTATTCGATGCGGTATTGCGTCTCATTTGCCTGTGCGAGCCGGCTCCTGTTGGTGATGTTTGCCTCATAGTCGACCAGCGCGTGCGTCCGCAGAAGATCGGGAATGCCGGCCGGCACATAGCGGATCTTGGTGCCCGCGGCCTCGGCGAACCATCTGGCCAGAAGCGTGCGGTCAAAACCGTCGGGGGCTTCCTCGATCTCCAGGCTCTCGCGGATTTCACCGGTGACGCCCTCGTCCTGGCTGAGGCCGAGCAGCCAATCCAGCGACACTTTGAACTCGGCTGCGATATTAAGCAGCGTTTCGGCCCGCGGCAGGCGCGTCGACGCGCCCGACATCAGCTGCGACAGCGCCGACCGATCGATGCCGACGGCGGTGGCGAAGGCGGACTGGTTGAGGTCGGACCGTGTCAGGAGCAGCTTGAGACGCTCCCGAAAAATTGCTGACAGATCCCTTTTGTCCATCTCCCAACTCCCCGAATCATGAGGAAAAATTTTCGCCGAAACGTTCTCACTAGGCGCTTCAGGCGCAAATGAATCTCTAGATATGTTTACAATCTGTAACATGTGCGGTTGAAAATGCGCAATCGCAACATTTTGTACACTTTGTCTCGTTGAGTGGAATCGTTTCTCCTGACACTATGCTGTCAGGAGCCACTGGGGTTCCGGCGACTGAGGGGCAGTGGTCGATAGCATGAATGGCAAGAGCATAAGGCGACGCAATACACCGGCCATCGAGTGGCCAACCGTAGCCCTCGCTTTCTTCTGTTACGGAGCATGGCTCGCCACCGGTCTACTGCTCTGGCCGTCCTATCCGATCCCCGCGCTCGCTCTGCTCGGTTTCATGCTGGCACTTCAGTCGTCGATCATGCACGAAGTGCTGCACGGCCATCCGACGCGCAATGCGCTGATCAACGAGGCTTTCGTTTTCCTGCCCATCGGTCTGGTCTGGCCGTTCCGCCGTTTCAGGACGCTTCATCTGCGCCACCATGCTGATGAGCGCCTGACCGATCCGCTCGACGATCCGGAGAGCTATTACCAGGCGCTGTGGCAGCATGACGACCTGCCGCGGGCAATGAAATTCCTGCTCAAGATCAACAACACCATGGCCGGCCGGTTCTTGCTCGGTCCCTGGCTGTCCTGCATCGGCTTCTTCATCGACGACGCTAAACATATGATGGCTGGCGACAAGGCCATCCGCAAAGCCTGGCTGCTGCATGCGATCGGCCTCGCCGTCGTGGCGCCGATCGTGCAGTTCGGCTTCGGCATCCCGCTTTGGCTCTATATCCTGCCTGTGTGGCTCGGCCAGTCGCTGATCGCGATCCGTACCTTTGCCGAGCATCAATGGTCCGAGCATCCGGAAGGCCGCACGGTGATCATCGAGCGCTCGCCGCTGTCGTTCCTGTTCCTCAACAACAATTTGCACTTCGTCCACCACAAGACCCCGACGGTGGCCTGGTACCGGCTGCCTCAGCTGTTTCGCGAGCGTCGCGAGGAATGGCTGCGGATGAACAATGGCTATGCCTATCCCAACTATTTCGCGCTGATCAGGTCCTATGCTTTCAAGGCCAAGGAGCCGATCGTGCATCCGGTGTTGCGGCGTCAGCCGGAACCGGGCAGGGCATTCAAGCCGCGCGTCAGGGCGCGCAGCATCAGCGGGCTCGGCACCGCGCCGGTCCCGGCCGAGCCGCCCAAGGAATGAATCCTGCGAAACGACCGACGGTGTCGGCTATTTTTAATCCGGCGGCGCGTTTTTGCGATCCTTTCTCCAGATTTGATGGTCAGATTCCGGCATGAGCGAATTCGTTGCAGCGCTGCCGATGTATGACTGGCCCGAGGCGCGCAGCGAGGTCGACGCCCAATGGGCACTGCTGCGCGATGCCTTTCGGCAAGGAGGGGTAATCGAGGCACCGGAGACCGTCATTCGCCGCAACGGCGATCTGCCGCCGGTGCCGGGCGGCATTCATAGTGCCACCGGCGTCCTGATCGCGCCCGATCCAGCGACACTACCGCCGGACGCGCTCGATTTTCACCAGCTCTGGCTGCATCCCGCACTGCTGTTCGCGCAGACTTGCTGGGGGCCGATGGAGCTTGGCCTGGCCGGCCATGTGCAGCTTGTCGGCCAGCCGAGCTATGACCTCTACGAAGGCGGCCAGGGCGAGCTTTATTCGAGCGCGCTGGTGATGCGGGCGGACGGCAAGGCGTCCGTGCCTGGGCCTGCCAATGGCAGGCCCGTCATCCCGCTCGATCTGATCCGCGGCAAACGCTTCACCTTCAACAGCCTCGATTCCATGTCCGGTATCATCGCGCCGACGCGCGACCTGGAGGCGCTGGGCGAAAGCCTTGATGTGTTTTCCTCGCGCAGCGAAAGCGGCGGACATCGCGCGTCGATCGTCGCCGTGGCCGAGGGCAGGGCCGATGTCGCGGCGATCGACTGCGAGAGCTGGGCGCTGGCGCAGCGCTTCGAGCCGGCGGCCCGGCAGATGAAGGTCGTCGGCTGGACGGGACGGCGCAAAGGCCTGCCCTTCATCACGGCGAAAACGACGCCGGAAAAAACGGTTGCCGCGATGCGCGAGGCGCTTGCCGGCTTAGCCGAGCAGCCTCGCATCCAGCGAATAGGTTGAAAGCTTTTCGTTGCCTGTGCCGGTGACCAGGACCTGTTCCTCTATCTTGACACCCTCGCGCCCGCCGAGCCTGCCGATATAGCTCTCCACGCACAGCACCATGCCTGGCTCGATCACGCCGTCCGGCGTGTCCGATGTCCAGTCGTCGGCATGCGGCAAGGTCGGGTATTCGTCGGCCAGCCCGACGCCATGGTAGAGCACGCCATAGCGTGTCGGGAAACAGTCGCCGGGCGGCACCGCCGAGCGGTCGACAAGGTCGCGGAAGGAGGTGCCCGGCTGTATCAATTCGGTGTTGTGCGCGATCTGGTCGGCGGCGATGCGGAAAAGATCGCGTTGTTCGTCGGTTGGCTTCACATCCCCGCACAGCCAGGTGCGCGACAGGTCGGCGCAGAAGCCGTAGGGGCCGATCAAGTCAGTGTCGAAGGCGACGAGATCGCCTGCCTCGATGACGCGGGAGGAGCATTCCTGGAACCACGGATTGGTGCGCGGGCCGGAGGCCAGCAGCCGCGTCTCGATCCATTCGCCCCCGCGGGCAATGTTGCCGCGATGCAGTTCGGCCCATAATTCATTCTCGGAGATGCCGGGCTTGAGCGCCTGTTCCATCTCGCCCATTGCCGCCTCGCAGGCGACGATGGCGCGGCGCATGGCAACGATCTCGTCCGGCGATTTGATCAGCCGGGCATTCTCCATCACCGCTTCGCCATTGCCGATGGAAATGCCAAGCCGGGCCAGTTCCTCGACGCCTTCGGGGTTGAGGTGGTCGACCGCGATGCGGCCGCTGCCGCCGCCATGTTCCCGCACCAGATCGGCGATCCCGGCCGCCCAGCGGCGGACCTTCTGGTCGGTGAGCTCGCCGCTATAGAGATACATCCACGAGACGGCGGGGCGAACCTCGTCGACGACGCCGGAATGGTCCGACAGATGCTCGCAGGAGAAATAGTCGAACAGCACGACCGGTCCCTCGGTGGCAACGAAACAATGCCGTGTCGGGTTGTGCGCCACCCAAAGCTGCATGTTCGTGGAATCGGTGGCATAGCGGATGTTGACGGGGTCATAGAGCAGGGCGCCGGCATAGCCGCGGCGCTTCAGCTCGGCGCGGATGCGCCCCAGCCGGTATTTGCGCATTTCGGCCAGGTCGGGGGCGGCAATGTCCGCCGCCGCCCATTCCGCTTCGGCTATCGCGCCGTAGCCCAGCACATGCTGGTTGAGATCGGCCGCCTTCCGGCGGGAGGCGCCGCGCAGCGCCTCGATCGAGCCTGATACAAACGGCATGATCTTGCGATGGCGGCCGAAGCTCCCCTTTGGCGCCGCGCTGTCCATGGCGAAACCTCAGCTCCGCATCTTCTCGCCGCTCGGGTCGAACGGCGGCTCGACATTGATGCGGGCCGGACGGCGATGGCCGAGAATCTCGATCTCGAACAGGCCGGCGCTTTCATCCTCGGCCAGCGCCGCCGGGACGTAACCCTGCGCCATCGATTTCTGGATATAGTGGGCATAGCCGCCGGAGGTAACCCAACCAACCACGCGCCAGTCGCCGTCGACGATGCCGCGCACGGCGGACGCGCCTTGCGCCGCCTTGGAACCACGCACTTCCTTGCCCGCTGCATCGAAACGCGGCGCGCCAAAGCCATGCGGCTTTTCCACCGTACCGTAGTCCTTGCTGACCTTGGCCCAGATCGGCTCGTCACCCATCACATCGGCGTCGGCCGCCTCGACGATGAAGGACACGCGGCGCAGCTTCGGTCCTTCGGCCCGTTCCCTGGCGGCCGCGTCGCGGCCGATGAAGTCGTTCTTCTCCAGCTTGATGAAGCGGTCCATCGAGCCTTCGAACGGTCCGTAGATCGGCCTGAGTTCGCGGAACCAGGTCGGGAAGTTCTTTTCCAGGCGCATCGACAGCAGGGCGCGCATGCCGAAATCGACCAGGCCGAATTCTTCGCCTGCGTCCTTGATCGCCTTGTAAACCAGGCGCTGATAGGCCGGCGCCATCCAGATCTCGTAGCCGAGGTCGCCGGTATAGGTGATGCGGTTGACCATGCATGGCGCGCCGCCGACCGCCATTTCGCGGAAATCCATGAAGCGGAAGGCCTTGGTCGAAATATCGACATCGACCAGCTTCTGCAGGAGGTCCCGCGACTTCGGTCCGGCAATCGACAGGCCGACCAGCGTCTGGTCGAAGCGGTGAATCCGCACCGAACCATCCTTCGGCAGATGCTTTTCGAACCAGCGCATGTGATATTTCTGCGCGGCCGACGAGCCCCAGATCATGAAGCGTTCTTCCGCGGCCTTGGCGATGGTGAAGTCGCCGATCAGCTTGCCGAATTCGTTGATCATCGGGGTCAGCACGATGCGGCCCGCCTTCGGCATGCGGTTGGTCATCAGCCGGTTGAGGAAATCCTCCGCCCCCGGTCCGGAGACCTCATATTTGGCGAAGTTGGCGATTTCGGTGACGCCGACGCGCTCGCGCGTGGCGCGCACTTCCTCGCCGATCGGCCCAAAATCGTTGGAGCGGTGGAAGGAGACGATATCCTTGGGCTCCTTGCCCTTCGGCGCGAACCATAGCGCGGTCTCAAGGCCCCAGGAGTCTCCCATGACGGCGTTGTTGGCGAGCATGGTGTCGTAAAGCGGCGTCGTCTGCGCCGGGCGCGCCGCCGGCAGTTCCTCATTGGGGAAGCGGATCGAGAAGCGGCGCGAATAATTCTCGCGCACCTTGGCGTTGGTGTAGCGCAGGCTGGCCCATTCGCCGAAGCGGGCGACGTCCATGCCCCAGACGTCGAAGCCGGGATCGCCGTGCACCATCCAGTTGGACAGAGCGAGGCCGACGCCCCCGCCCTGGCTGAAGCCGGCCATGACGGCGCAGGCGCACCAGAAGTTGGTCAGCCCCTGTACCGGGCCGACCAGGGGGTTGCCATCCAATGCAAAAGTGAAGGGGCCGTTGATGATCTGCTTGATGCCGGCCTTCTCGATGCCGGGGAAATGCTTGAAGCCGATCTCCAGCGACGGCGCGATGCGGTCGAGGTCGGGCTGCAACAGCTCGTGGCCGAAATCCCAGGGCGTGTTGACCGGCGACCACGGCTTGCAGGCCTTTTCGTAGGTGCCGAGCAGGATGCCGTTGCGCTCCTGGCGGGTGTAGATCTCACCCTTGAAATCCATCACGCCGATCATCTCGCGGCCGGTCGATTTGTTGAATTCCTCGACCTCGGGCATGGGTTCGGTCAAGAGATACATGTGCTCCATGGCGAGCACCGGCAGCTCGAGGCCGACCATGCGGCCGATCTCACGCGCCCACAGGCCGCCACAGTTGACGACATGCTCGGCGTGAACCGTGCCTTGTTCGGTGATGACGTTCCAGGTGCCGTCGACCTGCTGCGTCAGTTCGACGACGCGGTTGCGCAGCACGATCTCGGCGCCGAGTTTCTTCGCCGCTTTTGAATACGCAATCGTCGTGCCGGACGGATCCAGATGGCCTTCGACCGGATCCCACATGGCGCCGACGAAATTCGTCTCGTCCATCAGCGGGAACATCGCCTTGGCCTCGGATGGCGTGATCAGCTCGGTATCCATGCCGAGATAGCGGCCCTTGGCATGGGCAAGCCGCAGGAAGTCCATGCGCTCGGGCGAGTCCGCCATCATCACGCCGCCGGTCAGGTGCAGCGAACAGGACTGGCCGGAAAGCTCCTCGATCTCCTTGTAGAGCTGCACGGTATAGGCCTGCAGCTTGGCGACGTTGGGATCGCCGTTGAGCGTATGGAAGCCGCCCGCTGCGTGCCAGGACGAGCCTGAGGTGAGCTCCGAACGCTCGATCAGCATGATGTCGGTCCAGCCGGCTTTGGCCAGGTGATAGAGCACCGAGCAGCCGACGACGCCGCCGCCGATGACAACCGCTTTTACATGGGATTTCATGAAGGTAGGTCCGTTTTTGAAGAGATTGAATCGAGTGAGTGCGGTGTGAAAATAAAACGGAGGTCGGAGACAGCGATGTTTTCGACCAGCCTGCCGTCGAGCGCGGCAAGGACGGTTTCACAGACGGATGTGCGGTGTTTCAGGACGTCATGGCTCCAAAGACGCAGGATCGAACAGCCTTGGGCGCGCATGAAATCGTCACGGCGGCGGTCGTAGGAACTGTCGGCGTGCTGTGAGCCGTCGAGCTCGACAACCAGCCATTTTTCGCGGCAACAGAAGTCTGCAAAAAAGGGACCGATAGAGAACTGACGCGTAAAGCGATAGCTGCCAAGCTTGCGGCCTTTCAATTCGAGCCACAGCAATGCTTCAGCCTTGTTACCGCCTTGCCTCAGCTTTCGCGCGCGTTGAGTGGTGCCCATCTTGCGGCGACTGCGGGTTTCACGAGCGGCTTCCCCCACTCCGTCGCCGCTTCGCGGCGCCACCTCTCCCCCCTCCGGAGGGAGAGGAAGGGCGCCAGCCTGGCCAAGCTCACGCCTTTCCTCTCCCCCGTCGATCGGGGGAGAGGTGTCGAGCGCAGCTCGACGGAGTGGGGGTCGACCGTTCATCGAATCCATACGAGTGATCAATTCATCGACACCGCAGACGCTCAAAAATCGGTCGGCGCGCCGCCTTCGGCGCGACGCTTCTGGACGAAGGCGTTGAGCTCTTCGCGGATCGCCGGGTCCATGTAGGGCTCGTCATAGGAGGCCAGCCGCTCCTTCCACACCTTGTTGGCCTTTTCGAGCGCGGTCGGCGAGCCGGCTTCCGCCCAGGTCTCGAAATTGCGCCAGTCGGACAGGATCGGCGAGTAGAAGGCGGTCTTGTAGCGATCCTGCGTGTGCTGGGTGCCGAAGAAATGGCCGCCGGGACCGACGGACTGGATGGCGTCGAAACCGAGCGCCTCTTCGGAAAGATCGAGCGGGGTCAGGAATTCGGCCACCATCTGCAACAGGTCGATGTCGAGGATGGTCTTCTCGTAGGAGCAGCGCAGGCCGCCTTCCAGCCAGCCGGCGGCATGCATCATCAGATTGCCGCCGCCCTGGATGGCGCCCCACAGCGAGAACACGCTTTCATAGGCGGCCTGTGCGTCGACCGTGTTGGCCGCGCAGGTGTTCGAGGTGCGGTAGGGGATGTTGTAGCGGCGGGCGAGCTGGCCGCCGACGAGTTGCGCCTTCATGTATTCGGGCGTGCCGAAGGCGGGCGCGCCGGACTTCATGTCCACGTTTGAGGTGAAGCCGCCATAACCAACCGGCGCGCCCTTCCTGACCATCTGGGCAAAGGCGATGCCCGACAGCGCCTCGGCATTCTGCTGCACCAGCGCGCCGGCGATGGTCACCGGCGCCATGGCGCCCGACAGGGTGAACGGCGTCACGATGACGACCTGGCCCTTGCTCGACATCTGGATGATGCCTTCCATCATCGGCACGTCGAGTTTCAGCGGCGAATTGGTGTTGATGATGGTGAAGACGGACGGTTCTTCGAGCAACTGCTCGTGGCTGATGCCGCGCGCGATACGGGTGATCTCGATGCCGTCGACATTTCGTTCCTTGCCGAGCGAATAGATGTGGAACACCTTGTCGGTCAGCGTGGCGAGATCGCGGATGCATTCGAGGTGGCGGACGGAGGGATGGATGTCGATCGGCTCGACCGGATAGCCGCCCGTGCAGTTCAGTATGTTGTGCATCTGCGCCAGGCGCAGGAAATTGCGATAGTCCTGCTGGTTGCCGGGCCGGCGGCCACGATCGATGTCCGAGCAATTGGGCGCCGAGGCCATCATCGAGATGATCAGATTATCGCCGCCGAAGCGCACATTGTGCGCGGGGTTGCGGGCATGGATGGTGAATTCGGACGGGCAGTGCGACACCAGATCGAGGATCATGTCGCTGTCGAAGCGCACGCGCTCGCTGCCTTCGCGCACGTCGGCGCCATGTTCCTTCATGATGCGGCGGGCTTCGTCATGCAGGACGTCGACACCGATCTCCTTCAGCACCCGCAGCGAGGCGAGGTGGATCGATTCCAGCTCGTCGTCGGAAACCAGCCTGGTCGGCTGGAGCGGGATTTTCAGCTGGCGGAACGGCGGCTGCTCGAACGCGGCCGAGCCGCCTGCGCGTTTTCCGGCGCGGCCGCCGCGGCGGGCACGATCGGTTGCCAATGCCGGTTCGGCGGGTTGAAGGGCGGCGGTCATGAGGGGCCTCGTACGATGCGAAAGTGGGCGGCATAATGGACCGGCGGCTGCCCGGCCATTGCGGAGGCGGCGACCACTAGAGCGAGGGAAGCGACATGCCGGAACGGCAGCTGCGTGGTCCCGAGGCGGGCCCGCGGATAAGGGAGCGCCATTCGTTGCAGTATCGTCTTTTGCTTCTGGTAAACTTGTGCGTCGAATATCTCCGGAGGGAGAGCCATGCCTGACGTCGTCAAAGTGCGTGCCGCCACCAACAACGAAGTCGCGTTCCTCTCCTGGGACCTCGACGGGATGATCCCGGGCTGCCTGGGCTTCGAGATCGTCCGCCTCTATCCAAACACCGGCGAGGAGCGTTGCCTGGCGTCCTGGGTGCCCTTCAAGGGACAGCGCAACAAGGACTGGGTCCCCCAGGATACCGGCGTCTGGCCGGTGCAGAAGACATTCTGGCGCGATCTCACTGTCCGGCGACGCCGCGACAGCCTCGATGTCAGGCCGGACGGCGAAATGATCGCCTACCGGGTGCGTCCGGTCGGCGACATGAAGGCGGGGCTCGATCCCGTGCCGGTGCGCCCCGAAAAGACCTATACGGGGCCGGCGCGCCCTCTCGGCTACCTCGGCCGGGGCGCGGTCAGTCCGCCGATCTTCCTCGGCCAGATGTTCGGCAAGGCGCGTGTCGCCTTCACCAATGGCGTGCTGTCGACGCAATGGATGTCGCGCGCGCTGGCCGAGGCCGGCATCAAGGTCGGACAACGCGACAAGATCAGGGCTGTGCTGCAGGATCCGACCAGCAAGATACGCGCCTACCTGCATGGCGACGTGCCCGACGTGCTGACCAGCCTGCTGAAGCGGGCCAAGGACGAAGGCGGCACGGTCAGGCTTGCGCTCTACGAGCTTGGCGACGACGAACTGTGCGAAGCAATCATTGCCGCCAAGGACGTCGTCGAGGTCATTCTTTCCAATTCGGGCAGGGATGAGCAGACGAAAGCCTGGGACGCCGGCAACGCACCTTACAGGAAGCGGCTGCACGACGCTGGCGTCGCGGTGACGGATCGCCTGTTCAACAACAACCATATCGGCCACAACAAGTTCGCCGTCTATCGCGATGCCCAGGGCAAGCCGCAATCGGTGATGACGGGCAGCACCAACTGGACCTCGACGGGCATTTGCGGGCAATCCAACAACGCCTTCATCCGCGACGACCCGGCGATGGCTGAGATATTCGACGCCTACTGGCAGCGCATGAAGGCCGACCTGTTCCCGCCGCCGGCCACGGAAAGTGCTGCCGGCCATGTCGCGCAGACGCAAGGCGTGCCGTTTCGCAGGGAGAACCACAGGCCAAACCCACTCAACGGCGCCACGGCGGCGCTGGACGGCATGACGGTGTGGTTCTCGCCCAATGATCCCGAGCGCAACAAGAAGAACATCTCGGTGCGGCCGATCGATCTCGAGGACCTCTTCGCCCGCATCAAGGCAGCCAAGCGTGCCGTGCTGTTCCTGGTGTTCAATCCTTCGCGGCTCGGCGACAATTCGATCGTCGACCAGGCGGTGGCGGCGGCAAGGGCCGATCCGAAGCTGATCGTGCAAGGGGCGATCAGCGATGAGACCGCCATGCCCAACTATGTCGCGTCGACCAAGGATCCGGTCACCCATAAGTCGAACAGGGACGGCAAGTCGCCCTTCGTCTATCCGGAGAAGGTCTGGGAGGCGCCGAACGTTTCCATCGTGCGGGCGGCGAACCTGACCGGCGCCACGATCGCCCGGGATTTCCAGGCGGAGGTGCTGACTGTCGGCCATGCCATCGTGCACGACAAGATCGTCATCATCGATCCGATGGAGGACAACGCGACGGTCGTCACCGGCAGCCACAATCTCGGCTACAAGGCTTCCTACGAGAACGACGAGAACATGGTGATCGTCGAAGGCGACAAGACCTTCGCCGCAGCCTATGCCGTGCATATGCTCGACGTGTTCGACCACTACAAGTTCCGCGCCTGGCGCAGGACCATCGGCAAGGGCCCTTCGGACGACGATGGGCTCTCCATCGACGACAAGTGGCTGAAGCCTTACGCGCAAGGCAGGAAAGGCGCGATCGCACGGTACTTTCCGTAGCGCTGTGGGCGGGTGCCTGCGGCTTTTGACGCGAGCCTTCCGGTGCACGGCGCCGGCCGTTGGCGCAAGCGGATGTCGCTGTCCGGCCCTTCCTTTCCCGGGATCGAACCGGTAGCTGATGGCTTGCCGATCCGCAGGTCGGCGATTCACTCATGGAACGGCAGCATGGTCGCGACCGGCTCGAGCCAAGGCGAAGCGGCAACGCAGTGGACAGCGCTCGCCGGCATCACCGCAGCGCTGGCGATGTTCGGCGCCGCGCAAGGGCTGAGCTCGCCGCTGTTCACGCTGCTGATGCAGAAGCAAGGCATGTCGCCGGGCCTGATTGGCCTCTCGGCGGCGATGATGCCGGTTGGCTTGATCCTGTCGGCCTCGTTCGTGCCGGCTGCCGTGCGGCTGGTCGGCGCCCGCACGCTCGCCGTCGGCTGCTCGCTGATCGGTGCGCTGTGCTTCCTGGGCATCGGCTATCTGCAGGACTGGGTGGCGTGGTTCGTCCTCCGTTTCATCATCGGCGTGGTCATCAACCCGCTCTATATCCTGGGCGAGGTGTGGGCGCTGTCGCTGGCGCCGCCGGCGCGACGCGGCCGGGTGATGGGCGTGTTCAATACGCTGATGGGGGCCGGCTACGCGGCCGGGCCTTTCACCTTGACCCTGGTCGGCACGTCGGGCTGGGCTCCCTTCAGCGTCGGCATTGGCGGCTTCGTGCTCTGCGCCGTCATTCTGCGCCTTGTCTCCTCAAAGCTCACCGGCTTCGAGGATGACGGCCAGCCAGCCGGCAGCTTTGTCGGTTTTGCCCGGCTGGCGCCGGCGCTGCTGCTGGCGGTGCTGGTCTCGGCGGCGGTTCAGCAAAGCACCTATGCGCTGGTTCCGGTCTTCGGCGCCGGCTATGGCCTGCCGGAAGCCGTGCTCGCCGCTCTGGTGATGGCGTTGTCCCTGGGCAATATCCTGCTGCAGATCCCGCTTGGCCTACTCGCCGAGCGCTTCGGCGGCCGTTCCATGATCCTGGTTTGCGCGGTGGCGACCACCGTTTGCGCGCTTCTGCTGCCGCTGCTGATCACGACGCCGCTGATCTGGGCGGTGCTGCTGGTGATGGGAGCGGTCGGCTATGGCGTCTACACGATGGCGCTGGTGGAACTCGGCAGCCGGTTCAAGGGCTCGCTGCTGGTCACCGGCAACGCTGCTTTCGCCTTGTTGTGGGGCGTTGGCGGCATTGTCGGCCCGCCCAACGCCGGCCTGCTGATGCAGGCGATCGGGCCTTTGGGGTTGCCGGCGGTGATCATCGGCCTGGACGCGCTGCTGGTCGCCTTCGCGCTCTACAGATCGGCCAGCCGCAGAGGCTCCTGACAGGGTTTGGCCGGAACAAGCGTGGGTTCGGGCTTTGGGGCTTACGGCTATCGGGTCGAAACGCTAAGCCTGCAGCCGAGAGGCGATGTGGATCATGGACCGGGTGGAACCGAAGCGCGACGAGACGATGCAGTGGGCGGCGATCACCGGTGTGATCGCGACCGTGTCGGTGTTCGCCATCGCGCAGGGACTGTCCTATCCGCTCTTGAGCTTCATCCTGCAGCGGCAGGGCGTTTCGCCTGTCATGATCGGCCTGTCGGCCGCGATGACGCCGATTGGCTTCATCGTCTCGTCGCCGCTCATTCCTTCACTGGCGCGGCGGTTCGGGGCAGGGCGCACGGCGCTGACCTGCGCGGCGCTTTCGGCGATCGTGCTGGCGCTGATCGGCTGGACGCAGAACGTCTATCTCTGGTTTCCGCTGCGGTTCCTGATCGGCGCGGTGACCAATCCGCTCTATGTCTTAAGCGAAATCTGGGTGATCGCGCTGGCGCCGCCGGCCCGGCGCGGCCGCATCATGGGCGTCTATTCCACGATCATCTCGGCCGGCTTCGCCGCCGGTCCGCTTTGCCTGCTGGCCGTCGGTACGGAGGGCTGGCCGCCATTCCTGGTCGGTATTTCCGCCTTCATCTTCTGCGGCGGCTGCCTGGCCCTGGTGGTCGGGCGCCTGCCCAAGGTCGACGAAGCCGGGCATCGGCTTTCGGTGATGGGCTTCATGCCGCTCGCCTGGCTGCTTTTGTCGGCAGTGGTCGTGGCTGCCGGCTTCGAGCAGGCGGTGCTGGCGCTGCTGCCCGTCTACGGTACCCATTATGGCATCGCCGAGACCCGCATGTCGGCGCTGCTGTCGACGATGATCGCCGGCAACATCGCCATGCAGGTGCCGCTCGGCCTGCTGGCCGAGCGGCTGACGGCGCGCCTGGTGCGGTTCATCTGCCTGGTGCTGACGCTGCTCGGCTGTCTGCTGCTGCCGCTATTGATCGAAACGCCGCTGGTCTGGCCGATGATCTTCGTCTGGGGCGCGGTGTCCTACGGCATTTATACGATGGCGATCATCGAACTCGGCGAGCGTTTCAGCGGCTCGGCGCTAATTGCCGGCAATGCCGCTTTCTCCCTGATGTGGGGCGTCGGCGGCATCCTCGTCCCGCCGCTTGCGGGCGGCGTGATGGACGGGATCGGCGCGAGCGGCCTGCCGGTGACGCTCGGCGCGATCTGCCTGGCGCTGGCGGCTGCGACCGTCATCCGGCGGCGGATCGTGTGACGGCCTGAAGCGATCTGCCGCGATGACGCGGCTTCAACACCTTGAATCCGGCGCCCTTTGACGCGATGTAGGCAGGGCCGCCCCGCGATTTCCCGGAGACCCGCATGACCATTTCGACCACAAAGCCTGGCTTGGCGACCGATGATCCCTTTCTTTGGCTGGAGGAAAGGACGAGCAAGGAGGCGCTCGACTGGGTACATCGCCAGAACGAAGTCACGGTGGCGCAATTGCAGGGCGATCCGTCCTACCAGGCGTCGTTCGAAACCGCGCTCGATCTGATGACCGCCGAGGACAACATCGCCGTAGGCTCCGCGCTCAACGGCTACGTCTATAATTTCTGGCAGGACAAGACCAACGTGTTGGGCCTATGGCGCCGCACGACGGTGGCTTCCTACAAGACCGACAGACCGGACTGGGAAACCATCATCGACTTCGACCAGCTCGCGGCGAAGGAGGGGGTGAAGTGGGTGTTCGGCGGCGCCAGCCGGCTCTACCCCGATTTCAACCGCTGCCTGGTTTCGATGTCGCCTGATGGCGGCGACGCCAGCGAGATGCGCGAATTCGACATCGCGGCCAAGTCGTTCGTCGAGGATGGGTTTCGCGCGCCCGCTTCCAAATCCGGCTTCGGCTGGCTCGACAAGGATACGTTGATCGTCTCGGCAGCCTTCGAAGAGGCCGACAAGACCGAATCCGGCTATCCACGCGTGGTCAAGCTCTGGAAGCGCGGGACCAGGCTGGAAGACGCGACGCCGATCTTCGAGGCGCAGAAGGAAGACCTCGCCGTTGGCGCGGCGCTCGAGTTCGATGGCGACCGGCGTTATCTCGTGCTGGCACGAACGCTCAATTTCTTCGCTTCGCATATTTTCCTGCGGCTGCCTTCGGGCGAGAACAGGCGCCTGCCGCTGCCTGACGACATGACCGATACGGCGATCTTCAGGGATCAACTCGTCTTCAGTGTGCGCAGCCCGTGGACGGCGCCTGACGGCACGCTGTGCAAGCCTGACGGTCTCTATTCGCTGGACCTGGCGCGCTGGGTAGAAACCGGCGCACTCGGACCCATCCAAATTTTGCTGGAACCCACGCATCGGGTGTCCATCGCAGGCATGGCCCGCACGCAGGACCGGCTGTTCATCAACCTGATGGACAATGTGCGCGGCAAGGTCGTCGTCTGCGCGCGCGAAAAGGGCGGCTGGTCGCTGAAGCCTGTCGCGCTGCCCGAAAACGGCAATGTCGGCATCAGCCATGCGGAGCATTTCGGCTCCAGCGTGTCCTTCTCCTTTACCGATTTCCTGACGCCGAGCTCGATCATCTGGTCCGACGACAATGGCGAGACGCTCGCCACCGTGAAGTCGCAGCCGTCGCGGTTCGATGCTTCGCCGCTCGTGTCGGAACAGTTCGAGGCGCGCTCGAAGGACGGCACGATGATCCCCTATTTCGTCGTCAGGCGGCGTGACCAGAAGGGACCGGTGCCGACGCTGCTCTACGGCTATGGCGGCTTCGAAGTGCCTTTGCTGCCCGGCTATGCCGGTGTGCGCGGCAGGCTGTGGCTGGAGAAGGGCAATGCCTATGTGCAGGCCTGCATCCGCGGCGGCGGCGAGTTCGGGCCGGCCTGGCACCAGGCAGCGCTGAAGGGAAACCGGCAGAACGCCTTTGACGATTTCGCCGCGGTGGCTGAGGACGTCGTCAGGCGCGGCATTGCGACAGCCGCCTCGCTCGGCATCCAGGGCGGCTCGAATGGCGGCTTGCTGACGGGAGTCTCGTTGACGCAGCATCCTGAGCTGTTCGGCGCGGTCATCATCGAGGTGCCGCTGCTCGACATGCTGCGCTACACCGAATTGCCGCCCGGCGCGTCGTGGATGGCCGAATATGGCGATCCGTCGAAGCCGGAAGATGCGATCTGGCTGGCCGCCTACTCGCCTTACCAGCATGTCGACGCCGGTGCCTATCCGCCGGTGCTGCTCACCACCTCGACCGCCGACGACCGGGTGCATCCCGGCCATGCGCGCAAGATGGCCGCCCGCCTGCAGGAGGCCGGCCATGCCGGGACGCTCTTCTTCGAGGAGACCGAAGGCGGCCATGGCGGCCGCGGTGACCGCCGGCCGCAGGCGGCGCAGGCTGCGATGAAGTACGTTTTCCTGCAAAGGACGCTGGGCGGGAAGGGCTGAACCGAAAGCTTCGGGCCGGAGCAAAGGGTGGTTCACCTCGAACCTTCTTTGCTCTAAGGTGCCCGCATGGCTCCCGTGGTGACATTGGCCGGCCTTTTCGGGGTTCGGGCATTTGGGGGCGCGGTGACGCCGTCGCTGCGCACGTTACGCGCCGAGCTTTTGCGGCTTTGCGCCCGCATAGGCTATTCGCCACCCGCTGTCCTCTGAAGAATCCGCCCCGGCGCAGCCGGATTGGTTCCAGAGGAAAGATCAGATCCATGACCTATCAAAACTATTCGCTGAAGCAGCTTCAGCAGATCGATGCCGCGCATCATCTGCACCCGTTCACCGACCATAGGGAACTGCGCGAGGCCGGATCGCGCATCATCACCCACGCTAACGGCCCCTTCATCTATGATTCCGAAGGGAACGAACTGCTCGACGGCATGGCGGGGCTGTGGTGCGTCAACATCGGCTATGGCCGCGACGAGCTCGCCGAGGCCGCCTATGCGCAGATGAAGGAACTGCCTTACTACAATTCCTTCTTCAAATGCTCGACGCCGACGCCTGTGCTTCTGTCGAAGAAGCTGGCGGAGATCGCGCCGAAGACCATCAACCAGGTGTTTTATGGCTCTTCCGGTTCGGAAGCCAACGACACCGCGCTCAGGCTCGTGCGCCACTATTGGGTGCTCGAAGGCAAGCCGCAGAAGAACCGCGTCATCTCGCGCAAGATGGCCTATCACGGCTCGACCATCGCCGGCACGTCGCTCGGCGGCATGGACGCCATGCACAAGCAGCTCAACGGAGAGGTGCCCAACATCGTCCATGTGATGACGCCATACGCCTACGAGCTGTCGCTGCCGGGCGAGAGCGATCATGATTTCGGCCTGCGCGCGGCAAAGGCGGTCGAGGACGCCATCCTCGAAGCCGGCGCCGACAAGGTCGCCGCCTTCATTGGCGAGCCGGTGATGGGAGCTGGCGGCGTGAAGATACCGCCGGCAAGCTATTGGCCCGAGGTACAGCGCATCTGCCGCAAATACGATGTGCTGCTGATGCTGGACGAGGTCATCACCGGTTACGGCCGCACGGGCGAATGGTTTGCCGCGCAGACGCTTGGCATCGAGGCCGACACCATCACTACCGCCAAGGCGCTGACGTCGGGCTACCAGCCGCTGTCGGCGCTGCTGGTCGGCGATCGCATTGCCTCGGCGCTGATCGAGAAGGGCGGCGAGTTCAACCACGGCTATACCTATTCCGGCCATCCCGTGGCTTGCGCCGTGGCGCTGAAGAACCTGGAGATCATGGAGCGGGAAGGTCTGGTCGATCGCGTCAGGACCGACACCGGGCCCTATTTCGCCAAGGCGCTGCAAGAGCGCATCGCCGGGCACGAGCTGGTCGGCGAGGTGCGTTCGATCGGGCTGATGGGCGCGATCGAGATCGTCAAGGACAAGGCGACGAAGGAACGGTTCCTGCCGGCGGGAAGTGCCGCGGTGACCGTGCGCGACCATGCGATCGCCAACGGAATGATGCTGCGGGCCACCGGTGACACGATGATCCTGTCGCCGCCGCTGATCTGGACCCGGGACACGATCGACATGGCCTGCGAGCGTATCGGCAAGGCGCTCGACTTGGCGCAAGCGGATCTGCGCAAGCGATAAAAGAAATGGCCGGGCGTTCGTGACCGAGACGCCCGGCCGTCGAAGGCCCAATTGCCGGTCCCAGGCGCACCGGAGGGTTCCGGTCGCCGGCGCCATCGGCTACAACCGCCAAGGCAGTTTTGCCGACGGGGGATGCCATGGCCGGACAACCGCTCAACCAGCCCGCCGAAATCCCGGCCGAGCTCGATCGCTGGAATTGGGGCGCCTTCTTCCTCAACTGGATCTGGGGCATCGGCAACTCCACCTTCATCGCGCTGCTGGCGCTGATCCCGATCGTCAACATCGTCATGATCTTCGTGCTTGGTGCGCGGGGCAGCCGCTGGGCATGGCGCAACCGTGCATGGCGCGATGCCGAGCAGTTCCGCAGAACGCAGCGCAACTGGGCGATCGCCGGTCTTGCCGTCTGGGTGCTCAGTATCGGGGGCTGCGCGACGATGGTCGGCGGCATCCCTTTCATGATCAAGAACAGTGACGCCTATCACATGACCATGGATGCCATTCGCGCCGACACCCGGGTGAAAGCCGCTATCGGCGACGACTTGACCGCCAATTTCTGGGTCGGCGGCCATCTCAACGTCGACGCGAATGGGACGGGTGACGCGCGGTTCAGCATTCCCATCCACGGCGCCAAGGGAAAGGGCACGGTGTTTTCGCACCTGGTTCGCACCGCAGGCACGTGGAGCACGCGCCTGCTCGTGGTCCGGGTCGATGGCGCCGATGCGCCGATCGTGCTGACCAATGAAGATCACGTGCCGATCCCGAACGCTGCAATCGGAATATGAGGGATGTCGGATCCTGGAACGCAAAAACCGCGCCCCACCGGGAACGCGGCTTTGCCAGATACGCTTGGCGTTTCGCTACGCAAACACTTGGCGAAACTTACGGGCTCCGGTACGCGGGACCTGATCCGGAGCGCCGGGCGGACGCGATATCCGCCTCGCAATCCGTTTTATAGGGACATCGTTACCGCGGAGTTATCGAGAGCTTAAGCAAACCTAAATTTTGCGGTTCTTCGGCGAGGCGTACGAAAGAAAAGCTAGCTTTATCAGTCGCTTATAGATTGGCGCCGCGCAGAAAATTTATGATCCCGGAAAAATCGGCGCCGGCATTCCCTTGCGCGTTGAACAGGCCGTAGAGCTGTGTCGCTTCGGCGCCAAGCGGTGTCACCGCGCCCGCGGCTTGTGCGGCTTCCTGCGACAGCTTCAAATCCTTCAGCATGAGTGCGGCGGCGAAGCCGGGCTTGTAATCGTGGTTGGCGGGCGAGGTCGGCACCGGGCCGGGCACCGGGCAATAGGTGGTCAGCGACCAGCACTGGCCTGAAGACGTCGAGGCAACGTCGAACAGGGCCTGGTGCGCCAGGCCGAGCTTTTCGGCCAGCACGAAGGCCTCGGCGACGCCGATCATCGAAATGCCGAGAATCATGTTGTTGCAGATCTTGGCCGCCTGGCCGGCGCCGTCGCCGCCGCAATGGACGATGCGCCCGGCCATGGGCTTCAGGATCGGCTCGGCGGCGGCGAAGGCATCGTCGGAGCCGCCGGCCATGAAGGTCAGCGTGCCGGCCGTGGCACCGCCGGTACCGCCCGAGACCGGCGCATCGACCGACAGCAGGCCGTGCTTTGCGGCGATGGCATGCGCCTTGCGCGCCGAATCGACGTCGATGGTCGAGGAATCGATGAACAGCGCGCCCTTCTTTGCCTTGGACGCGATCTCTTCGTAGACCGACAGGACATGCTTGCCGGCGGGCAGCATGGTGATGACGACGTCGGCATCCTTCACTGCTGCGGCGGCATCGGCCATGATGACCACACCATGCTCGCGTGCAACGGTCAGGTTTTCGGGCATGAGGTCGAAGCCATGCACGGGATACCCCGCCTTGACCAGGTTCGCAGCCATTGGATTGCCCATATTGCCAAGCCCGATGAAGGCGATCGTCGTCATTGTGTTCTCCCGGAGTTTGCAGGCTTCAGCGGCCGATCAACGCGCGGGCGATGATGACACGCATGATCTCGTTCGTGCCTTCGAGGATCTGGTGGACGCGCAGGTCGCGCACCAGTTTCTCGATGCCGTAATCGTGCAGGTAACCGTAGCCGCCGAGCAGCTGCAGCGCATCGTTGGCGACGTTGAAACCGGTGTCGGTGACGAAGCGCTTGGCCATTGCCGACCATTTTGGGGCATCCGGTGCCTTGCGGTCGAGCTTGGAAGCGGCGGCATAGAGAAAGATGCGCGCCGCCTGCAATTCGGTCTCCATGTCGGCCAACTTGAACTGCAAAGCTTGGAACTGGTTGATCCTGGAGCCGAACGCCTTGCGCTCTGATGTGTAGGACAGCGCCTTGTCAAGCGCCGACTGGGCCCCGCCCAGCGAACACGCGGCGATGTTCAGCCGGCCGCCATCGAGCCCGGCCATGGCGATGCCGAAACCGGCGCCTTCGCCTGACAAAAGGTTTTCAGCCGGCACCTTGCAATCCTCGAAAATGACCTGGCGGGTCGACTGCATGTGCCAGCCCATCTTGTGCTCATTGGCGCCGAAGGAAAGGCCCGGCGCGTCCTTCGGCACAATAATGGTCGAAATGCCTTTCGGCCCGTCGACGCCGGTGCGCACCATGACGGCATAGACATCGCTGTCGCCGGCGCCGGAGATGAACTGCTTGGCGCCGTTCAGCACGTAGTCGCCGCCGCTCTTCACCGCCCGCGTCTTCAGGGCAGCGGCGTCGGAGCCGGAACCCGGCTCGGTCAGGCAATAGCTCGCCAGCCACTCCATGGAGGTCAGCTTCGGCAGGAAGCGCCGGCGCTGGCCGTCGTCGCCGAAACGGTCGATCATCGAAGCCACCATATTGTGGATCGAGATGAAGGACGAAAAGGCCGGGTCGGCGTGGGACAGCGCTTCGAAGATCAGCACGGCGTCGAGCCGGCCGAGCGCGGAGCCGCCGACATCGTCGCTGACATAGATGCCGCCGAGGCCCAGCGGGCCAGTCTCGCGGATCACGTCGGCGGGGAAATGCTTGTTGCGGTCCCAGTCTAGCGCATTCGGCGCGACGCGATCGGCGGCGAAGGCCTGCGCCATCTCCTGGATGGCGCGCTGGTCCTCGTTGAGTTCGAACTGGCTGGTGCTCGCATCGACCGCGGCGTCCATGGCGTGCTCCCTATATGCTGGCCAGCTGGCTCGCTGGCCTGTCGTTTTTGGCTTTGCGCGCGCACCAACCTAGACCAATGATGCCGCCGCGCAACCCGAGCCGCCGCGGAGCGGCTGTGCGTCAATGCATGTCCGGAGCAAGATGTGACGACAAAATTCGATGAGCTGCTAGAGCGGTTCCACGCCTATCTCGCTTCCGTGGATGACTTCCTGGTGCGGGATGCGGTGGCGCGCATAGGGTGGGATATGCCCGCCCGCGAGCTTGAGCCGCACCCACTCGGCTGCCTGCGCCATCTCGATCGCGCCGCCGAATTGACGCCGGCGCGAGCCAAGCAGCTGGTCCAATTTCTGGCGCAGGAGCGCGGCGAATTGCGCTGGGGCCAGACCTACGGTGAGTCGGATTTCGGCAAGGCGTTCATCGACAATTATGGCTGGCTCGAAGTATTCGGCACCCGCGGCCACTTCGCCAACGACGAGGTCGCCGCCGGCGTGCTGATCCTTGGGCCTGATATCGTCTATCCCGACCACCATCATGTCGCCGAGGAGATCTATATCCCGCTGACCGGCGGCACCGAGTGGCGAATGGGCGAGGACAGCTTTCACAAGAGAGAGGCCGGCGAGGTCGTGTACCACGCTTCCAAGGTCAATCACGCCATGCGCACCGGCAAGGAGCCGTTGCTGGCGCTCTATATCTGGCGCGGCGGGCCGCTGGCGCAGAAATCCACGATCACCGGGACCGCGACGCAGGGCAGGGGCTGAGCCATGGCTCAAGCCATCATGCTGCAAGGCACGGGTTCGGATGTCGGCAAGACGGTGCTGGTCGCCGGGCTGTGCCGCGCCGCGAAAAAGCGTGGGCTGAAGGTGCGTCCGTTCAAGCCGCAGAACATGTCGAACAATGCCGCCGTCGCCGATATTCCCGGCGACAACAGGGCTGGCGGCGGCGAGATCGGCCGCGCGCAATGGCTGCAGGCGATCGCTTGTGGCGTGCCGCCATCGGTTCACATGAACCCGGTGCTGCTCAAGCCGCAGACCGATGTCGGTGCGCAGGTCATCGTGCAAGGCAAGGTGTTCGGCGAGGCGCGGGCACGCGACTACCAGGCGTTGAAGGGTCGGCTGATGGACGCGGTGCTGGACTCCTGGGCAAAGGTTGGCGAGGGCGCCGATCTCGTCATCGTCGAGGGCGCGGGTTCGCCGGCGGAGATCAACCTCAGAAGCCGCGACATCGCCAATATGGGTTTTGCGACGCGGGCCGACGTGCCTGTCGTGCTGGTCGGCGACATCGATCGCGGCGGCGTCATCGCCTCGGTCGCGGGCACGCATCTGATCCTGCCGGAGGAAGACCGGCGCATGATCGTTGGCTACCTCATCAACAAGTTCCGTGGTGACGTCTCGCTGTTCGACGACGGCATCAAGGCGATCGAAGGGTTTACCGGCTGGCGCTGCTTCGGCGTCGTGCCGTGGCTGAAGGCGGCTGCGCGGCTGCCCTCGGAGGATTCGGTGGTGCTGGAACGGCTTGCCTCCGGGGAGGCGCGTGCGCTGAAGGTGGCGGTGCCGATGCTTGGCCGCATCGCCAATTTCGACGATCTCGACCCGCTCAAGGCCGAGCCGCAGGTGGAAGTGGTGTTCGTGCCGCCTGGAAAGCCGTTGCCGCAGGATGCGGGACTGGTGGTCATTCCCGGCTCGAAGTCGACGATCGGGGATCTGCTGAAATTTCGCGAAAATGGCTGGGACCGTGATCTTCTCGCCCATCGCAGGCGCGGCGGCCATGTCGTCGGCATTTGCGGCGGCTTCCAGATGCTTGGTCGCATCGTGCGCGATCCCGACGGCATCGAAGGCAGCGTCACCGAAGCGGAAGGGCTTGGCCTGCTCGACATCGAAACGGTGATGGAACCGGAAAAGACGGTGCGCAACGTCAGCGCCCGCTCGGTGCCGTTCGACCTGCCGCTTGAAGGCTACGAGATTCATCTCGGCCGCACCACCGGCCCGGATATGCTGCGGCCGTCGGCGATCATCAATGGCGTCGAGGATGGTGCTGTGTCGGCGGATGGCAAGGTGGTCGGAACCTACATGCACGGCCTGTTTGGCGCCGACGCCTTTCGAGGGAGATTCCTCGAAAGCCTCGGCGTCAAGGGCGGCGGCATCGACTATCGCGCCGAGGTCGAGAGGGCTCTCGACGAGGTCGCGGCCGAGTTGGAAACCCATCTTGACTGCGACGCGATTTTCGCACTGGCGCGGTAGCTAACTGCTCTTTTCACTCGCTTCGGCCAGTAGGACCGGAATCAAAAGCGTCCGGCTTTGGCCGGGCGCTCCGAATTGCCTGAGATTTGAATGTCAGGCGCCGCGCATCAGGCCGCCGCCGGCAAGCACGATGTAAGCAATGAGCACGATCCACACCGATGCGAGTGGGACGAACGCAAGAAGGCCAAGGGCGGCGAGAATGCCGATGAAAACAGTCTGGGTAGGTGCACTGAGATTCATGTGCGGGTCCTCTCCTCGACATGATTCGAACAGTGGCATTCCATCAGGCGCGCGGGTCACACACCAATCAGGACGCGCAGCGGGTTCGCCGGGTCGGCCAGGAGCTTCGCCGCCAGTGCGACGCAGACGATGACAAGCAGCGGCTTGATCAGCCTGGCGCCGATGCGCATGGCCAGGCTGGCGCCGAGGCGGGCGCCGAGGAACTGGGCGACGCCCATCATCAGGCCGATCTTCCAGGAGATGACACCGACCGCGGCGAAGACGACGAAACCGCCGATGTTGGAGGCGAAATTGAGCAGCTTGGTATGGGCCGTCGCCTTGAGCACGCCGTAGCCAGCAAGCGCGACGAAGGCCAGCATGTAGAAGGAGCCGGCACCCGGCCCGAACAGGCCGTCATAAAAGCCGATGGCCGGCACCAGCGTTATCCCGAACAGGAAGGGTGTCATACGCTCGGCGCGATCGACGTCGGTCATGTTGGGCTTCAGGGCGAAATAGAGCGCGATGGCGATCAGCACCAGCGGCAGAAGCGCCCGCAGCAGGTCGCCGGGCACGACCGTTGCCAGCAAGGCACCGACGGCACCGCCCGCGAGCGCCAGCAGCGCAGAAGGCAGTTGCCGGCGAAGGTCGACATGGCCTTTCGCGGCATAGTGGATGGTCGCAGATCCCGAGCCGAACATGCCCTGCAGCTTGTTTGTTCCCAGCGCCTCGACCGGCGAGAAGCCGGCCAGCAGCAGTGCGGGGATGGTGATCAGTCCACCGCCACCGGCGATCGAGTCGACAAAACCCGCGGCAAAACCGGCGAAGGCGAGCATGGCGACGGATTGTAAAGTGAGGTCGATCATCGGGTGGGAAGTATCAAGCCAAAAGACGCTCCGGCTTCGATCACGAACACCCCGTTTGCGCAAGACCGATTTCACGCTACTTCTATCCTAAGCGTCGCGCCTGGATTTCGTGTTTGTGCTGTCGTTATCCCAACCGCTGCGCTTTTTGGGCTACATGGATTAGAGGAATCGGCAAAGGGGCTTCCGATGGCATTCGAACTGCTCGACCAGATACGCTCGATCTTCGACGGCGACCCGGGCGTGCGCAAGGTGGCGGACGACCCCGTGTTGTCGGCGGAACTTCTGATGCTGTTCCGCATGATCCTGGCCGATGGAACGGTCAGCGAGAGCGAGATGGTTGCTTTCCGGCGCATCTGCAAGGATGCCTTCGGCATTCCGGAAACCAGCATCGACGCCGTCATCGAATATCTCAACGAATTCGGTTACGAGACCAATGGCTCGCAGGCCATCGCGCTGTTCCGCGACCTCGATGTCGAGCGGCGCAAGCAACTGGCGCAGCATATGGCCGAGATCGCCAAGGCGGACGCGCAATTGGCCGAGACCGAGGTGCGCCTGCTGCGCCGCACGCTCGACCTGCTCGACATCAGCCCGGTCGACGTGGTGAAATCGGAGCAGTAGGTTGATCCCGGCCGGGGCCGGCTATCTGCGGCACCCTCCGGCGTTTGTTGCCTTTCACTCACACGGCGGATTCGCTTCGCGAACCGATCACTCACCCCTGCTCCTGCATACGGCGTGCAATTGCCCTGTGCAGGTCCGGCGCTGCGGCGACAAGCGCCTTGGCCGCCTCGGATTGCGGGTGATCCAGCACCTCGCTCGTCCGGCCACGCTCGACGATCTGGCCGTCATGCATGACCAGCACTTCGTCCGTTATGGCGCGGGCGACGGTGAGGTCGTGGGTGATGAAGAGATAAGCGATGCCGAGTTTCTGGTTGAGCTCGGCGAACAGGTCGAGGATCTGAGCGCGGATCGAAACATCGAGCGCCGAAACCGGCTCGTCGGCGACGACCAGTTTTGGTCGGGTGATGATGGCGCGGGCGATCGACAGGCGCTGGCGCTGGCCGCCGGAAAACTCGTGCGGATACTTTTCCATGTCGTACTGGTCGAGGCCGACCTCGTGCAGCGCCTGCGCCACCATCTCGCGGCGCTCGGCGCGCCCCGGTTTCCTGTCCAGCACGTGCAGCGGCTCGGCGACCAGCTTCTCGACCTTCTGGCGCGGATCGAACGAGCCATAGGGATCCTGGAACACTACCTGCATGTCGCGCCGCGCCGGCTTCAGGTCCGCCTCGCTCTTGCCGGTGAGGGGCTCGCCGCGAAAGCGGATGGTGCCCGAACTCGGCCGGTCGAGCGCCAGGATCATGCGCGCCAACGTAGACTTGCCGCAGCCGGAGCGGCCGACCAGCGCCACCGACTGGCCCGGCGCCATCGATAGCGACACGCCGTCGACGGCGCGGATATCAGGCGCGCGCCTGAACAGTGAGGTGCGCCGGCCAGGATAATCGCGCGTCACGCCCTCGACCTCGAGCAAGGGCCGGGCTGCCGTGACGCCATGCGGCCGGGCACGTGCGGGCACGTGCATCGAGGCCAGCGCCAGCTGGCGGGTATAGGGGTGGAGCTGTTCAGAGAGGGTGCGTGCCGTGTCGCCTGCTTCCATCACCTCGCCATGCCGAAGGATGGTGATGCGGTCGGCCATTTCCGTCACCACGGCGAGGTCATGCGAGATCAGGAGCAGGCCCATGCCGCTCTCCGCGACAAGGTCGCGCAAGAGGGCGAGGATTTGCGCCTGCAGCACCACGTCGAGCGCCGTGGTCGGCTCGTCGGCGATCAGCAGCTTCGGCTTCAGCGCGCAGGCCATGGCAATGACGACGCGCTGGCGCTGGCCGCCGGACAGTTCGTGCGGATAACGCGACAGCGGGAATTTTGCCGATGGCAAGCCGACCCGGTCGAGCATTTTTCGCGCCCGCTCTTCCGCCTCGGCGCGGCTTGCCTTGGCATGCCAGCGTATGCCTTCGGCGACCTGCTCGCCGATGGTCTTGAGCGGGTTCAGCGCGGTCATCGGCTCCTGGAACACCATGCCGATATCGTCGCCGCGCAGGGCGCACATCTGATCCTCGCTTGCCGCGAGGATGTCGATGCCGTCGAAGGTAACGTGCCCGCTGGCACGCGCCGCATATGGCAAGAGCCGCATGACGCTCAGAGCCGTCATCGATTTGCCGGAGCCGGATTCGCCGACCAGCCCCATTACCTCGCCAGGCGCGATGGAGAGCTCGATGCTCCGGAGGATCGGTGTGTCTCCGATTGCCAGCGAGAGATTGTCGATTTCCAGCAGGCTCATCGTTGCCGCCGCGATTTCGGATCGAGGATGTCGGCGATGCCGTCGCCCAAAAGGTTCAGCCCAAGCACGGTGATCACGATCGCCATGCCGGGAAAGATCGCCATCCAGGGCGCCACCACCATGCGGGTCTGGGCGTCGAACAGCATGCGGCCCCAACTCGGCATCGGCGGTTGGACGCCGAGGCCGAGATAGGAAAGCCCGGCCTCGGCCAATATGCCGAGCGCGAACTGAATGGTGCCTTGCACCAGAAGCAAGGTGGCGATGTTGGGCAAGACATGTTCGACGGTGATCAGCGCCTTGCCCTTGCCGGCGGCGCGGGCGGCGAGGATGAATTCTCGCGGCCAGATCGCCAAGGCCCCGGCCCGGGCGACGCGGGCAAAGACAGGGATGTTGAAGATGCCGATGGCGATGATGGCATTGACGGCGCCGGGGCCGAAGATGGCGGTGATCATAATCGCCGACAAAAGCGCAGGGAAGGCGAAGACCAGATCGTTGATGCGCATCAGCACCTCGTCGATGAGGCCGCCGCGCGCCGCCGCAAAAGCACCGAGCGGCACGCCGACGCCCATGCCGATGCCCACCGCGACCAGCGCCACGGCGATCGAATTGCGGGCGCCGACCATGATCATCGACAGGATGTCACGGCCGAAATGGTCGGTGCCGAACCAGTGCATCCAGGACGGCGCCAGCGTCTTGTCGGATATGACCAGCCGGGTCACGTCGTAGGGCGTCCAGACATAGGAGAGGATCGCCACCGCCGCCACGAACAATGTGACGGCGAAGCCGGCAAGAAACGAGCGGTTACCGAACGCCTTGACGAGGATGCCGCCCAGCGTCTCTTCGGGGATGTCCGGATGCAACATCATTGCCGACTTCGGAGGCGCGGATCGACGACGGCGTAAGAGAGGTCGACGACGAGGTTGACGGCGATGACCGCGGCGACCAGCAGCATGACGACGCTTTCCACGACGATCAGGTCACGCTGGGTGATCGCCTGGAACACCAGCCGGCCGAGGCCGGGCAGGTAGAAGACGTTCTCGATGATGATGGTGCCGGCGAGCAGGAAGGCGAATTGCAGGCCAAGAATGGTCAGCACCGGGATCATGGCGTTGCGCAGCGCGTGCCGCCACAGGACCACGCGGTAGGGCAGGCCCTTGGCGCGGGCCGTGCGGATATAGTCCTCGTTCAGCACCTCGATCAGTGCCGAACGGGTGACGCGTGCCAGGATCGCGGCCTGCGGCAGCGCGAGCGCCACTGCGGGCAAAAGCAGCGATTTCAGCGCCGGCCAGACGCCGGCCCCCCAGCCGGGAAAGCCGCCGGCCGGAACCAGCCGCAGCCAGACGGCGAAGAGATAGATCAGCATCAGTGCGAACCAGAAATTGGGGATGGCGACGCCGAGCTGCGCGGCGCCCATCGCCGTCGTGTCACCCATCCGCCCGCGATGGTTCGCTGAAAACAGGCCGACCGGAATGGCGATGAGGGTGGATAGGGCGAGCGCGATCAGCGCCAGCGGCAGCGAGACGACGAGACGCTCGCGCACGAGATCGATGACCGGCACCGAATAGGTGTAGGAGCGGCCGAAATCCAGGCTGAGCAGGCCGCCGGCCCAGTGCAGGTAACGCCAGGGCAGGGGCGCGTCGAGGCCCATCTGGTTGCGCAGCAGCTCGACCTGATCGGCGCTGGCATTCATGCCCAGCATCAGCCGCGCCGGATCGCCGGGCAGGATCTCCAGCACCGCGAAGACGACCATGGAGGCCAACGCCAGCGTGGCGGCGGCGATGGCGAGGCGCTTGAGGAGGTAGGCGGTCATCGCTCGACCGGCCAATAGTCGAAATCGGCGCTGCCCCTTATCTGCCTGCCGACATCTTCTCCCCGTATAGAGACGGGGAGAAGGACGCCTTCGCAAAGGGTTTCGCCAATCTTCAGCGTTGCAGAAAGGGTGCCGAGGTTGCGGCCAGCCCCCTTCTCCCCGTCACTATACGGGGAGAAGTGCCCGGCAGGGCGATGAGGGGCGGCGCAAACCTGAAACGATCGTCCTGCGGCTCTAGTCAGGCAGCGTGGCAGGGCAGAGGGGGGTGCGGAACGCAAGCGTCGCCTCTTGGCCAACGGCTTCACTCGCTCCACTTCACCTTGGTGAGATCATTGGCCTGGATCGGCGCGTTTTCCCACAGGCCTTCCAGCTTGGCGTCCCAGACGCCGACCTTGGGCAGTTCGTAGAGGAAACCGACCACGGCGTCGTCGGCCAGGATCTTCTGTGCCTGCCCCAGCAATTCCTTGCGCTTGGCTTCGTCGGAGGTGACATCCAGATCGGCGATCACCTTGTCGAAGGCCGGGTTGTCGTAGTTGAAGTAATAATCCTTGCGCGCATAGATACCGATGTCATTGGGCTCGGTATGGGAGACGATGGTCAGGTCGTAGTCCTTCTTGGTGAACACCTGGTCTAGCCACTGCGCCCACTCGACCGGGATGATCTCGAGGTTGATGCCGACATCACGGAGTTGCGAGGCGATGATCTCGCCGCCGAGCCTGGCATAGGTGGGCGGCGGCAGCTTCAGCGTCGCCTTGAAGCCGTTCTCCAGGCCTGCTTCCTTCAAGAGTTCCTTGGCCTTGGTGACGTCGTGCGGATAGCGGCCGGTGAGGTCGACATAATCCTTGTTGGCCGGCGACATATGCGAGCCGATCGGCAGGCCGAGGCCGGCCGAGGCACCGTCGATGATCGCCTTGCGATCGAGCGCGTAGGAGATCGCCTGCCTGACCAGCAATTTGTCGAAGGGCGGCTTCTTGTTGTTGATCGACAGGATGGTTTCGCCTTCGGTCGAACCGATCACCACCTTGAAACGCGGATCGTCCTTGACCTGCGCGAGACTGTCAGGATCGAAGAATGGGAACGCCTGGATATCGCCGGAAAGCAATGCCGGTACGCTAGCGGCGGCATCGGGCACGATGCGGAATTCGACCTTGTCGAGGTAAGCCGGCGTGCCCCAATAGCTGTCGGATTTCACCAGCGTGATCGAGGATCCCTTGGCCCAGCTCTGGAATTTGAACGGGCCGGTTCCGACCGGCTTTTCCTTGTTGGCGTCAGCGGATTTCGGCGAGACGATGACAGCATCGCCCCAGCCCATATTGTAGAGGAAGGATCCCCGCGGGTTCTTCAGCGTCACCTTGACCGTTGCCGGGTCGACCGCGTCGACCCTATCGATGGCCGCGAACAGGGCTTTTTGCGCATTGACCGAATTGTCGGCGCGGGCACGGTCGAGCGAGAATTTCACATCTTCGGCGCTGAAGCCGGCGCCATCGTGGAATTTCACGCCGGTGTGCAGCTTGAAAGTGTAGGTCTTGCCGTCGTCGGAGATGGTCCAGCTTTCGGCCAGGTCCGGCAGCACCTCGCCGTTTGGCCCGATGCGGGTCAAGCCTTCGAACACATTGGCATAGAGAACCTCGTCGATTGCGGCGGCGGCTCCGGCGGTCGGATCGAGATGCGGCGGTTCGAGCGGGATGCCGATGACCAGATCGGTTCGCGCCGCCAGCGCGGGAGTGCCGACGGCCAACGCCAAGACGGCAGCTGCCAGGATGGTTTTCCACAATTTCATCGTGCGACTCCCCGTGTGGTCAAACATGCGCTCAAACCGGGCGAATAGAAGCGTGATTTCGCACGGGAGTAAATTGCGTTTCGTGCTGTGCGGCGGCGTAGCCGGGAATGTTTTCTCCAGGCAACCGCATCGATCGTCGGCACTTGCCCCGCGCTATGGGGCGCCGCGCAGCAGCACGTTGAGCCCGAACGCCATCACCTTGGCCGATTCCACCATATCCGAGATGCCGACCCATTCGTCAGGCCGGTGGGCGAGATCGAGAATGCCCGGGCCATAGGCGATGCAATCATAGACATGGCCGATGCGGGCAATGTGCTTCTGGTCGTAGGTGCCGGGTGAAATGACGTAGTCGGGCTCGCGATCGAAGATCGCGTGGATGCCTTGCGCGATTGCCTTGACGACCGGAGCGTCGCGTTCGGTCATCAGCGGCAGCACCTCCATCAGGTCACGGATCTCGTAGTCGAACTTTTGCCGATCACGCTTCAGCCGCTCGAGAATGCCGGTCACCTCGCCCTTGACCGTGGCGAGATCCTCTTCGAGCAAGAAGCGGCGGTCGATGGTCAGCCGGCAGGAATCGGGCACGTTGGGCGAGGGCAGGCCGGGCCGGAAATCCTCGGTCTGGCCGCCATGGATAGAGTTGATATTCATGGTCGAACGCTTTGCCCCTTCGGGCACGACCGGCATGCGCGTCATCTTGCGGTCAAGCGCGGGGAACAATTCGTCCTCGAATGCTCTTAGCACGGCGCCCATATGGCGCACCGCATTGTCGCCGAGGAACGGCATCGAGCCATGCGCGATTTCGCCCTTGGTCTCGATCTCGGCCCACCAGACGCCGCGATGGCCAAGGCAGATGCGGTCCTTGTTCAACGGTTCGGGAATGATGACGTGGTCGACCCTGGGTTTCGAGAAATAGCCGAGCCTCGCCAGATGCGCGACGCCGCCGAAGCCGCCGGATTCCTCGTCGACCGTGCCTGATATCTCGATGGCGCCGGGAAAATCGGGAAATACCTCTATGAAGGCTTCGGCCGCGATGATCGAGGAAGCCAGGCCGCCCTTCATGTCGCAGGCGCCGCGGCCGTAGACCTTGCCGTCCCTGACGACGCCGGCGAAGGGATCGACGGTCCAGCCGTCGCCGGCCTCGACGACATCGATATGCGAGTTGAAGTGGACGCAGGCGCCAGGCGAGCGTCCATCGAAGCGGGCGACGACGTTGACGCGCGGGTAGCGGGCGGTGTCGCCGGGCGTGCCCTCGGCACGGATGAACTCGGTCTGAAAGCCGCTCTTCTTCAGCCGCGCGCCAAGAAATTCGGCGCATGGCCGGTACGCTTCGCCGGGCGGGTTGATGGTGGGAAAGCGGATCAGCTCGGCGGTCAGCGCGACGAGATCGTCACGCCGGTCATCGATCGCTTGGAGGAGTCGCTCGTTCATGGCCCGAGTTGAGCAGCGATCGGCGTCGTTTTGCAAGTCCGCTGGCAATTAGGCCGTTGCGGCGTGTCGTTACGGCAACTCTTGCGGGAATTCGTTCAAATTCGCTGCTTTGGATTGGCGAATTGGTCAAGAGTATATGTTATGCCGTTCACCTGCCGTTAAAGAGATGAAAAACGACGTGAAGGCAGGCAAGGGGCAATCAAAGGGGTTTGATCGCATGAAAAAGACAGTTCTCATGGCAGCAGCGCTTGTCACGATGCTGTTCGGTGCTTCGGCGCAGAGCTGGGCAGCCAGCCTCATTGCAAACATAGACGTGTCGTCGCAGACGATGACGGTCAGGTACGGCCAGGAGGTCTACCGGTGGAGGGTGTCCACGGCTCGGTCCGGCTACTTCACGCCACGCGGCACCTACCGGCCGCAGCGAACGGCCCGGATGTGGTATTCGCGCAAATACGACATGTCGCCGATGCCTTATTCCGTGTTCTTCCGCGGCGGCTATGCCATCCACGGAACGGGCGCGGTGAGGCAGCTCGGCCGACCGGCCTCGCATGGCTGCGTGCGGCTGCATACGGCCAATGCGGCGGCTTTCTATTCGATGGTGAGAGAAGTCGGCTTCGGCAACACGCGCATCGTCGTGAGGAATTGACTGCTGCGCCGGCCGTCGTGCCTGAGGCGCGTCGGACGGCTCCAGACTACGCGCTTCGGGTCTTTGCCTTGCGTCGCTTGCGGCTGATATCCCATCTCTTGTGGAACCACATCCACTGGCCGGGATCCTCGCGCACCCAGCGCTCGACCACGTCGTTGAGGAGCTGGGTGGTGGCGCGCACGTCGACGCTGCCATCGGCGGTGCGCGGCAATGTCAGCTTCTCTTCTATCTCGAGCCTGAAGCGGTTGCCCGGCAGCCTGACGCAGCGCGCCGGGTAGACGTCGCAATCGTAATGACGGGCAAGCGTGCCGAGCACCCGATTGCTCTGGCAGGGGCGGCCGAAGAATGTCGTTTCCAGCCCGCCCGTGAACTTCTGGTCGACAAGAACCCCGATATTGCCGCCGTTTTCCAATACCGAGGCGAGCGCGAACGACGCGCCCGCCATCGAGGGCAGCAAAGATCCCATGGTCGCGCGGCGCGTCGAGAGGATGTAGTCGGCCAGGTACGGATTGTTGGGCGGGCGAAACAGCGCGGTGATATTCATGCCGAAAGTAGCCGCCGCCACCGGCAGCAATTCAAAATTGCCGAGATGTCCGGTGAAGACGATGTGCGGCTTCTTTTCGGCCGCGATCTCGACGAAATGGTCTACTCCCTTGACCTCGACACGGCCGGGACGGGTGGCAGTTGGATCGTAGTCGAACAAGGCGTCGAGAAAGATGTATTCGGCGGCCAGACGCGCCATGTTGCCCCACATGTCGGAGGCGATGGCCTGGATCTCGGCTTCGCTCTTCTGCGGATAGGCCTTGCGCAGATTGTCGACGGCCACATTATGGCGTCCGACCCATGGACCGATGCGGCGGGCGACGCGGTCGGCGAAATTCAGCGCGCTGTCGGGGGGCAGCAGGCGCAGTACCGAGATGATGATCATCGCAATGCGCGCGACCAGCCAGTGCTCGAACCGGCGCAATTGCCGGCCGTAGCGGAACATCAGGTCGCGGCGAAGCTTCTTCAACACAGAAGTCAGGGCCTAGACGACGCGCAGGATGATCTTGCCAAACACGTCGCGGCCTTCCATGCGCTTCAGCGCGGCGTCGATGTCGTCGAAGCCGACTTCGGTATCGATGACGGGTGCGACCTGTCCCGCCGCCATCTTCTGCATGGCGTTGGCCATGTTCTCCATGCGGCAGCCGAAGGAGCCGAGCAGCTTCAACTGCTGCTGGAAGAGCTGCATCAGATTGACCTGCGTCGACACGCCGGACGTCGAGCCGCAGGTGACGAGGCGGCCGCCGCGCTTCAGGCACAGCATCGAGCCGGCAAAAGTATCGGCGCCGACATGTTCGAACACGACGTCGACGCCCTTCTTTTTGGTCAGCTTGCGCACGACGCCCTCGAACCGGTCGTCACGGTAGTTGATGACATGATCGGCGCCGAGCGCCTTGGCCTTGTCGATCTTGTCGTTCGAGCCGACCGTGGTGATGACCGTGCAGCCCATCCGCTTCGCCAGCTGGATGGCAGCCGAGCCGATGCCGGATCCGCCGGCATGGACAAGGATCGTCTCGCCGGGCTCGAGCCTGGCATTGTCGAACAGCATGTGTTCGACGGTGCCGAAAGTGACGGGGGCGACAGCCGCGCCGATCTCGCTCACGCCCGGAGGGGCGGGGACCAGCAGGCGCGCCGGCAGGTTGATCTTCTCCTGCGCGAAGCCGTCGAGGTGGAAGCCATGAACGCCCGAGACGTGTTCGCACAGATTGTCGCGACCTTCGCGGCAGGCGCGGCAGAGGCCGCAGGTGCGCGCGCCGTAAATCGATACCAACTGTCCCGGCAGCAGCCCGGAAACGCCGGGGCCGACGGTCTCGACCTCGCCGGAGGCTTCCGCGCCGACGACCAGCGGCAGCTTGCGCTTGGCGAAAGCCATGCCGCGCCAGCCCCAGACGTCGATGTGGTTCAGCGCCACTGCCTTGATGCGCAGCGTCACCTCGCCAAGCGCGGGCGGCGGCGGGGGCGGCAGGTCCACCGTTTCAAGACGGCGGTCCTCGATAAGTTGCAGTGCGCGCATGGAGCCTGTCGGTTCTGTTCTAGCGGAAGTGGCTCGCTTAGACCGGTTCCCGCGCCATGACAAGGCAAGTGTTCTGGCCGCCAAAGCCGAAGGAGTTCGAGAGCACGGTGCCGACCTGCGCATTGCGCTTCTTGTTGGGCACGACATCGAGCACGATCGCCGGATCGGGATTGTCGTAGTTGATGGTCGGGGGAATGACGCCTTCGCGCATGGTCATCAGGGAAAACGCCGCTTCCACCGCGCCGGCGGCGGACAGCGTGTGGCCGATCATCGACTTGTTGGACGAGATCGGCATCGAGCCAATCCGTTCGCCGAACACCGTCGACAGCGACAGGTGCTCCATCTTGTCGTTTTCCGGCGTCGAGGTGCCGTGCGCGTTGACATAGTCGATCTCGTCCTCGCCCAGGCCGGCATCGGCGAGGGCGGCGCGCACCGCCGCGATGGCCGGCGAACCATCCGGCTTGGAGCGGGTGCGGTGAAAATCGTCCGCCTTTTCGCCGCAGCCGCGCAGAATGCCCAGAACGCTCGCTCCGCGGGCGAGCGCTGCCTCCAGCGATTCCAGCACGAGAGCGCCTGAGCCTTCGGCCAGCACGAAGCCGTCGCGGTCCTTGGAGAAGGGCTTGGAGGCTTTTTCGGGGATGTCGTTGTGGGTCGAAAGCGCCGACAGCAGCGAGAAGCGAATCAGCGCCTCGGCGGTTGCCGAGCCATCCGCGCCGATCGACAGTGCCCGGTCGCATTCGCCTCTGCGGATTGCCTCGACCCCAAGCTGGATGGCCGTTGCGCCGGAGGCGCAAGCGGTCGACAGCGTGATCGGCAGGCCGCGCGTGCCGAAACGGTCGGCGAGCCGGTCGGCGATCGAGCCGAACTGCGTAGTCTCGAAAGTATCGAGCTCCTTCAGACCGCGCGCCACCCGAAGCAGCCTTTCGGCACCGGCGTCGTGCTTGTCGGAATTGTAGAGCGCGAACCGCTCATGCCAGTCGAGTTCGACCGGCGGCGAGGCCAGAAACAGCGGTCCGCCGAAGTCGCTGGAATTGAGGCCGGCTTCGGCAACAGCTTCCTGCGCGGCGGTCTCCGCCAGTTCGTAGGTGAGGGGGCTGGCGCCCTTCGAGCTCGACGCAAGGAAATCGACCATGCCGGAAATGCGGGTGTTGAGGTGGTCGACAGGGAAGCGGGTGATCGGGTGGATGCCCGATCTGCCCGAGGTCAGCGCCGCCCAATTGTCTGATTTCCCGGCTCCAAGGGAAGTAACCACGCCGATGCCTGTGACGGCAACGATCGGCCTGCCCATGTGATCTCTGAGATTGGCCATCCGGAAGCCCTAACCTTTATCATTGTATGTGGCTGGCCGCTCTATGCGGCGTTGACCAGCGCCATGCCCTCGAATTGGTGGTAGCCGATTGCCGTTGCAAGGACGCTTCTGGGAACGCCCTCGAACGGTTTCTCGGCAGCGGCATCGAAAACGGGGTAGGCGGCCTTGCGGTCGACGGCGAGCGCCGCCAGCGCCACGGCGAAGGGAAACTGCGCTTCCTTCATGTGGCCGGTCAGCGTCGCGAAGCCGCGCACCGCGATCGCGGGATTGGCGTCGAATGCCGCCTTCTCGGCGGCGGTAGCCGCGTGAGCGCCTGAGGCGCCAGACATGGTCAGCAAGCCGCCATTCGGCACGGCAGTCTTCTTGAGCAGCGCGGCGATCTCGGAATCGAGCTCGCCCTGCCGCCGCCTGGCACGGCCGGAGACGACCGGGCCGAGTTCGGCATAGATCCTGCGCCCCCGGCTTGCCGCGTGTTCGCGCTGCTCCAGCACCAGGAAGGCGCCGCCGGATCCCGATACCACGCCGCCACCTTCGGCGCCTTGCCGCTGCCAGACCGGCTTCCAGGCACCGCGATGCAGATAGCCGGCAAGCTCATAGCCGAGCAACATATCGGAATGTTCGGTCTGGAAGGCGCCGCCCACCAGTATATGCGTCGACTGGCCGGAACGAATGCGCGCGGCCGCCGTCTCGACTGCGGCGACGCCGGCGCCTTCCTCGCCCATGAAGGTCCTGGACGATCCCGTCACCTTGTGGACGATGGAGATGTTGCCGGCGAGCAGATTGGAGAGCTGCGCCAGGAACAGGGTGGGGCGCAATTCGGTGGTAAGCTTCTCGTTGAGCAGCACGTCACGGTCGTTGCGGCTTTCCGAGGCGGCCAGGATGGCGGCATCGACCGCTTCGTCGCGCTCGCCGCCGCCGGCGGCCACGACCATGTCCATGGTCGTGCAGAGCTCGTCATTGCCCTTGATGCCGGCATCATCCAGCGCAAGACCGGCGGCATAGGTGCCGAGCCTCTGCCAGGTTTCCATCTGGCGCTGGTCGCCGCGCTTGGCGATCTGCAGGTTCCAGTCGATCTCCGGCAGCGGATGGACGGTGTAGGGCGCGAAACGCTCGGCTTCGAGCACCGGCTTCTGACCCGGCTGAGTGAGCTTGCGCCAGTGTTCATCGGGGCCTTCTCCCAACGAGGAGACAAGGCCAATGCCGGTGATGACGACGTCGCGGGGGCTCATGGATGATCGGGTACGGATCAGGCGGTCTTGGCGGCCACCAGTGCGTCGATCTTGGCGCACAGGTTCTTCATGACAAAGTAATCGTCCGTCGAAGCCTTGCCGTCATTGACTTCCTGGGTCCACTTTTCCAGCGGCACCTTGATACCGAATTCCTTGTCGATGGCGAAGACTATGTCGAGGAAATCGAGGCTGTCGATGCCGAGATCGTCGATCGTGTGGCTCTCGGGCGTGATGGTGTCGATGTCGATCTCGCTGGTGTCGGCAATGATCTTGGCGACTTTGTCGAACGTGGTGGACAAGGGCTTTTCCTTCGGTTGCGGGCGGAATCTGTCCGCATCTTGTTTGGGCGCTGTCTAATCGGTTTTTCCCGGCAGGAAAAGGCCTGATACGCCGGGTGCAGATGGGTAGCGTGCCCAAGAAACGCAAGACGGGCCGCCGGTCAACCCGGCGGCCCGTCCATAGCTGGCGGCGGCGGACGATGTTGGCCTGATTGTCGCGGCCCTAGCGCGGCATCTTTCTTTGGTGGTATTTTGGCAACATTACCTCTGTCGCAAGTCCTCATCGACGCGTGGCTGCTCGCTGATGCACCGCTCGGCCCCCATTAGAACGTAACGCGGCCGAGCACGCGCAGGCCATCGCCCTGCGGCTCGACGACAACGGCTTCGCCCTCGCGCGGCGAGACGCCCGTCAACGCAGCGATATCTTCAAGATGAGTGACCATGACCAGGTTGTCAGAGCCGGAATAGGCACGGATTTCCTTCATGATCGCGGCGAGTTGCGCCGCATTCTGCGCCGCGTCGCCCTTCAGCAGGTCGAGCGGCGCGAAAGGCTCCGGCTCGGTCTCGAAGGCGATGCGCGCGGTGTCGAGGCAGCGGCAATAGCGGCTGGACAGCACGCGCTCGACCGGGGCGGCGCGGGCGGCAAGCAAGGCGCCGATCTTGCTCGACTGCTGCTTGCCGCGTGCGGACAGATTGACCTGGGTGGCGCAGCTGCCGATATCGAAATTGGCGGGATCGGTGGTGCCGGTGACCATGGCATGGCGCAAAAGCACGACATGACCGCCATCGCGCAGCAGCGCCCAGCCGGCGTCCGTCGCATGCGCTGCAACGGGGACGCCAAACAGGAACAACGCCAAGACAAATCGGATCATCGCAATCCTTCCAGAAGCCGGGCACCGGCCACCCGCATATAGGGATCGGAAAGCAGGTACAAAGACAAGCGAAAGGCCTGCGGGCTGCGCGGTCTCACCTCTCCGTCGTCATCCGCTGCTTCACCAGATCGGTCTTCCGGTCGTCAGCGGGATGGGAAACGTCCAGCCGCCTTCGGCGATGCCCCGCTTGGCAGAACAAATTCGGAGTCGAAGAAATTCGGGCGCGATTGCACCGCGACCTTGGCTCGCCTATCCCTGGAAAAATGTCTCCGCTTACCGAAACCGTCCTTTTCGTCTTCAGCCTCGTGGCGCTCGGCTACCTCGCCGGGTTCACCGGTTATATGAAGCCGGCGAGCGGCGAGGGGATATCCGATTTCGCGGTCAGCGTTGCGATGCCGCTGCTGTTGTTCCAGACGATGGTGAATGCCGATTTCCACGGGGTGGCACCGTGGTCGCTATGGGGGGTCTATTTCGCGGCGGTGGCAATCACCTGGGCCGCCGGCCATGTCGTCACCACGCGGATATTCGGACGCGACGCACGCGCTGGTGTCGTCGGCGGCGTGTCGTCGGCTTATTCCAATGTTGTCCTGCTCGGCGCGCCGTTCATTCTCGGCATATTCGGGCGAGATGGATTCGAGGTTCTGTCGCTCCTGGTTTCCGTGCATCTGCCTGTCATGATGATGGCTTCGATCGTGCTGTTCGAGATGTTCGGCCGCGGCGGCGGCGAGCATGTGCATCCCGTGCGCGTCGTCCGCAATTTCCTGAGGCGGCTGTTCATCAATCCGCTGATCATCGGCATTCTTTTGGGTCTCGCATGGCGCTTCAGCGGCATCCCGCTGCCCGAACTGGTCATGCGGCTGGTGGACGCGCTGGCCGGCACCGCCGGGCCGGTGGCGCTGTTCGCCATGGGGCTCAGCCTGCGCCGCTTCGGCATATCAGGCAATGTCCGCCCGGCGCTGGCGCTATCGACGCTGAAGCTGTTCCTGATGCCGGCGCTGGTTCTGATCTTCGTCTGGTTGCTCGGCCTGCCGCCCTTGACCGCCAAGGTAGCGGTCGTGGTGGCGGCGCTGCCATCCGGCATCAATTCCTATCTCATTGCCGTGCAGTTCAACACAGGCCAGGCGCTGGCTTCGAACCAGATGACCATCGCGACCGCGAGCGCGGTCGTCACCACGGCTTTCTGGCTGGCGGTGAGCGTGCACGTCTTCGGCTGACATGAATATGACCAGGGTCTGAGCCGCACGGCGTGAGTCCGGTTCGACGCGATGTGCCAGCGGTGAAATCAGGCCCCGGCTCTCGCCTTGCACTGGCATAACCCCTATATGCCATCTTGCGATTGCTTGCGGGGCTTTCCCTAGGTTAAGAGCAATGGCCCCAGCGCACGGTGCGCTAATCGAAGACATCCAGATAGCGGCCCGTGAGCGCCGAACGGAGGCTAGACCATGCTTCAGAAAACCAGCCATTTCATGCGCCAGGCCAATCTTATCAACGGCGAATGGGTGCAGGCCGACAGCGGCCAGACGGTCGACGTGACCAATCCGGCAACCGGCCTCAAGATCGGCACCGTGCCGAAAGCGGGCAAGGTCGAGACCCGCCGCGCCATCGAAGCCGCCGACGAAGCGTTCAAGACCTGGCGCAAGACCACCGCGCTCGAGCGCTCGAAGCTGCTGCGCAAGCTGCACGATGCGATGATGGACAATCAGGACGTTCTGGCGGAGCTCCTGACCATCGAACAGGGCAAGTCGCTGTTCGAATCGAAGGGCGAGATCGGCTCGGCCGCCTCCTACATCCTGTGGTTCGCCGAGGAGGGCCGCCGCACCTATGGCGATGTCGTGCCGTCGCCATGGGCGGACCGTCGTATCCTGGTCACCAAGGAACCGGTCGGCGTCATCGCCGCCATCACGCCGTGGAATTTCCCGTCCTCGATGCTGGCCCGCAAGCTCGGCCCGGCACTCGCCGCGGGTTGCACCGCGGTGGTCAAGCCCGCCTCGCAGACGCCTTACTCCGGTCTGGCCTGGGGCGCGCTGGCCGAGGAGGTCGGCTTCCCCAAGGGCGTGATCAACATCCTGACCGGTGCGGCCGGCGAGATCGGCGATGAGATCTGCGCCAATCCGCTGGTCAAGAAGATCACTTTTACCGGCTCGACCGAGGTCGGCAAGATCCTGATCCAGAAGTCGTCCGTCACCGTGAAGAAGGTGTCGATGGAGCTCGGCGGCAATGCGCCGTTCATCGTCTTCGACGACGCCGACATCGATCGCGCCGTCGTCGGTGCGATCACGGCCAAGTATCGCAATTCGGGCCAGACCTGCGTCTGTACGAACCGCTTCCTTGTCCAGGCCGGCGTCTATGACCGGTTCGTCGAGAAGCTGGCTGCCGCCAGCGACAAGCTGAAGGTCGGCTCCGGTCTGGAGGAAGGTGTGCAGCAGGGGCCGCTGATCGACGAGAAGGCGGTGGAGAAGGTCGAGGAACTGATCGCCGACGCGACTTCGAAGGGCGGCAAGATCGTCGCCGGCGGCAAGCGCCATGCGCTCGGCGGCTCGTTCTTCCAGCCGACCGTCATCGCCGATGCGACGCCCAAGATGCGCTTCATGAAGGAAGAGATTTTTGGGCCGGTGGCGCCCGTCTTCAGGTTCGAGACCGAGGAAGAGGCGATCGCGCTTGCCAATGACACCGAATTCGGCCTCGCCTGCTATTTCTACACCGGCGACCTCGGCCGCGCCTTCCGCGTCATGGAAGGGCTGAAATATGGCATGGTCGGCGTCAATGAAGGCCTGATCACCACGCCGGAAGCACCGTTCGGCGGCGTCAAGGAGTCCGGGCTCGGCAAGGAAGGCGGACATCAGGGTATCGAGGACTACCTCGATACCAAATATGTCTGCATCGGCGGCCTCGGCCTCTGATAGACTATCGCCGGGACAGGCAGGCCTGTGATCTGCCTGTCCCGGCTACGAAACGGGCCGTCTGGATCAACTGACGTTTGCGGGCATGGCAATGAAGGACGGCGAGGTTTTCGGCACCACCCAGGCGGGCGAACCGGTTCGCCGCTTCACCATCAGAGGCGGCGGGCTTAGCGCCAATATCCTCGGGCTCGGCGCGATCATCCAGGACCTGCGCCTAGCCGGCCACGACGCGCCTCTTGTGCTCGGCTATGACAATCTGTCATCCTATGAAACCGACACGGCTTTCTTCGGCGCGGTCGTCGGCCGCTATGCCAACCGCATCCGCGACGGCCGTTTCACCATCGCCGGCAAGCGCTACCAGACCGAGCGCAATTTTCTCGACAAGCACACGCTGCATGGCGGCTCGCAAGGCTTTTTCCATCGGCCATGGACGGTTTCGCTGCATGGCCGGGACTTCGTCACGCTGACACTGCACGACCCCGACGGCACGATGGGCTTTCCTGGCGCGCTCGACGTCACCTGCACGTACCGGCTGAAGATCCCCGGCACGCTCAGCGTCGAGATATCAGCGACATGCGAGGAGCCGACGCTGTGCAATCTCACGCAGCATTCCTACTTCAACCTCGATGATGGCGGGACGGGCGACATCCTCGATCACCGGATGATGCTCAATGCCGGCGCCTATCTGCCGGTGGATGGCGAAATGATTCCGACGGGCACGGTGAAGCCTGTCGACGGCACGCCTTTCGATTTCCGCCAGGCGCGGCCGCTGCGCATGGAGACCGAAGGCGAGCAGCTTGCCTATGACCAGAACTTCTGCCTCGCTTCGGCGCGCGGGCCGCTCAAACAGGCGGCGTGGGTGCAAGGCGCGAGTTCCGGCGTCGAGATGGAACTGTGGACCACGGAGCCCGGCGTCCAGCTCTATACCGGCCAGTATGTGACGCCGCGCACGGGGCTGGAAGGGCGAAACCACAAAGCCTTCTGCGGTTTTTGCCTGGAGCCGCAAATATGGCCGGACGCACCGAACAGGCCGTATTTCCCGCAGGCGACACTGTGGCCGGGTGCGATCTACCATCACGTGACGGAATATCGGTTCCGGCTGCCCTGACCCTCAATCCGTTTCGAATGCCGCACGCAACGTCTCGAACGGCGCCAATGCGCCGCGCACCTGCACCACGCTGGCCGCGACACGGTGCGCGCGCTTCGTAGCCTCCGCAGGGGCATGTCCGGTCAGACGAGCGGCGAGATAGCCGCCATTGAAGGAATCGCCCGCGCCCGTGGTGTCGACGGGCGTGGCCACATGGATCGCCTGAACGTCCCGCAGCGTCCCGTCCTCGACGATCAGCGCCGGCTGTTCGCCATTCTTGACCACGACTTCGCCGACCAGTTGCCCGAGCCGCCCGGCCGTTGCTTGCGGCGTTTCATCGCCGAACAGCATCTGCTCGTCCGGAAAAGTCGGCAATGCGATGTCGGTGACGGCAAGCGCCTCCAGGATCGCGGCTTGCGCCTCCTCGCGATCGCGCCACAGTCGGGGCCGGTAGTTGGGATCGAAGGCGATCAGCGACCCCGCGGATCGCGCCTCGGCCACGGCCGATAGCAACGTGGCGCGCGCAGCGGAGTCCAGAATTCCCAAAGTGATTCCGGAAAAGTAGACAAGCGCCTGCTTTTCAAGGCTTTTTGCCAACGCAGCCGGATTGGAGGCAAGCTGCCTGGCAGCCGCATCGCCGCGCCAATAGGTGAAGGAGCGTTCCGCGCCGGTCAGCGTGATGGCATAGAGGCCGGGCCGCGCCCCCGGGATAACAGGGCTTTCGCCAATGCCGATGCCGTTGTCCGCGAAGAAGCCGATCTGGTCTTGCGAGAAAGGATCGTCTCCGAAAGCCGAGACGTAGGTCGCTGGCCTTCCACTCAGCGCATGCAGGGCCCACAGCGTGTTAAACGTATCGCCCGCAAATCCCATGCGCCAGTTCGAACCTGTTTGGCCCGAAAGCTCGATCATGCATTCGCCGATCGAGGCGACACCTTTGCCGATCATGATCCATTCCCCGTTACGATGCTGCTGTAGCTTTTTGGAGAGTAGAGCGCCATGCTTGGCAAGGGCGGTTTTTTCCGTCACCTGCGATTCCAACAGGTTTGGCGGGATGCGATCCGTGCGGCAAAACGTTATCCCCTGAAGAGGAACCGGCTTGGCTTCGATATGGCGTTATCTTTTGGCGGGTCTTGGTCTGGCAGCCTTGCTGGCTGGCATCCTGGCAGTGGTCTATCTGACCGCACCGCGAACCGCGCAGGTTGCGGGCCCGGATATCTCCCGAACCAAAAAGACCGAGAACGGATTGTTCATGGCGAGCTTCGCGCCGGAACGCGGCGTCGTCCGTCAAGGCGAACTGGAAGCCTGGCTGTTGACCTTGAAGACGATAGCCGGGGCGCCGGTGGAAGGGGCCGCGATCGCGGTATCGGGAGGCATGCCGCAGCACCGTCACGGCCTGCCGACCAGCCCGCAGGCGACGGACTATCTCGGAGACGGGCGCTATCGCATCGAAGGAGTGAAATTCACCATGAGCGGCTGGTGGCAGCTGCATTTTGCCATCTCCGCGACGGCTGGGTCGGATACGGTCGTCTTCAACGTCGTGCTGTGAGCCGCAGATGAGGCGTCTTGCACGCTTTTTCGTCTTGATGGCGATGGCTGTTCTTGCCGGATGCGGCAAGCCGGATTTTTCCGATTCCGAGAAGAAGACCATCGCCTCGCTGGCGCTGAACACGCTGCCGGCGCTGAAACCCGATACCACCAACCGGTTCGCCGATGTCCCGGCCGCCGCCGCCCTTGGCTCGACGCTGTTCTTCGACGCCAGCATGAGCCGCGACGGCACGGTGTCCTGCTCGACCTGCCACAAGATCGACCGGCAGTTTCAGGACGGCCTGCCGCAGGCGGTTGGCGTCGGCCGTACGAACCGGCGTACCATGCCGCTCGCGGGCATCGCGCGCGATCCCTGGTTTTTCTGGGACGGACGGCGCGACAGCCTGTGGGCGCAGGCGCTGACGCCGCTGGAGAACCCGCTGGAGCAGGCGGGAAACCGTGCCGCCTATGCGCATTACATCAAGGCGCGCTTCGGCGAACGTTACGAGCGCATCTTCGGCCCGCTGCCCGATCTGTCCGAGATACCAGCCAATGCCAGTCCGCTCGGCAGCGATGCCGAGAAGGCCGCATGGAGCGCCATGAGCGATCGGCAGCGTGACGCGACAAACCGGGTGTTCGCCAACATCGGCAAGGCAATTGCTGCCTTCGAACGCTCGATCGAGCCGCCGCAGACCCGCTTCGACCGGTTTGCGCTGGACCTGGCGACCGGGGCCGAGCCGAAGGGCGACGCCGCCTTCTCCCGGGAGGAAATCCTCGGCCTGAAACTGTTCATCGGCAAGGCCAATTGCGTGACCTGCCACAATGGGCCGCGCTTTACCGACAATGGGTTCCACAACACCGGCGTGCCGCCGGTCAACGGCCTGCCGCCGGATCGCGGCCGCGTCGACGCGGTACGCCAAGTTCAGGCCGACCCGTTCAACTGCTTCGGCGCCTATCGCGATGGCGATGTCGGCGCCTGCGGCGAATTGCGGTTCATGGTCAGGGACACGCCGGAACTGGTGCGCGCCTACAAGACGCCTTCGCTGCGCGGCGCGGCCACGCGGCCGCCCTACATGCACGCCGGTCAGTTTGCGTCGCTCGACGAGGTGGTGGCGCATTACGCCAAGGCTGCCCCCAGTGTGGAAGGGACATCCGAAATTCATCCGCTGGCGCTGTCGGACCGCGAGCGCACGGCGCTGGTGGCGTTTTTGAAGACCTTGGCGGAATGAATTACCTGTCCTTCACTGTCTCCATCGCCACGAAGGTCGAGGTCTGGGCGACATGGGGCAGGGCCGAAATGCGTTCGCCGAGCACGCGGCGGTAGGCGGCGATGTCCCGGGTCCGCACCTTCAAAAGGTAGTCGAAGCTCGACGCCATCATGTGGCACTGCTCGATCTCGGGCACGGCCTGTACGGCACGGTTGAAGGCATCGAGCGCGGCCGAACGGGTGTCGGACAGTTTCACCTGGACGAAGGCGACATGGCCTTCGCCCATGCGCTCGCGGTCGATGATCGCCTGGTAGCCCCTGATATAGCCGTCCTTCTCCAGCCGCTTCACCCGCGCCTGCACCGGCGTCTTGGACAGGCCGACCTTGGCCGCGAGTTCCGACATGGAAAGCCTGCCGTCGCTTGCCAACGCTGACAGGATGTTCCTGTCGATGCGGTCCAATTGGTCTTCGGTCATCGAAAATGCAGCCTTTTTCGGTAGTTTGCACTGATATGATAGATCTATTGGACTACAATGTCGATTTCTTCAGACCGCCTGTAAATCGGGACCTGTGCTAACTTGCGCCATTCGGTCCGGCGACCGCCGGCCCGCTCCCTTGTGCTTGCCCGTAGGACCCGCCATGCCAGCGCTCGACGCCATCCGCCAGCAAATCCGCGCCAACTATCTGCCCGACGAGGATCAGGCCGTGCAGCGGCTGGCCGAGGCGAGCGGCCTCTCGGCGGAGGGCCGCCGTGCGATCTCGGCTCGCGCCGCGGATCTGGTGCGGGCGGTGCGCGGCTCGTCCGATCCGCGGCTGATGGAGGTTTTCCTGTCCGCCTATGGCCTCTCTACCAAGGAAGGCGTGGCGCTGATGTGCCTGGCCGAGGCGCTGCTGCGCGTGCCCGATACCGAGACGATGGACGACCTGATCGCCGACAAGATCGCGCCGCATGACTGGTCGGCGCATTCGGGCGGCTCGAGCTCCATCTTCGTTAATGCCTCGACCTGGGCGCTGATGCTGACGGGCCGCGTGCTCGATGAAGGCGAGGGCGGCATCGAAGGCACGCTGCGCGCCATGGTGCGCCGACTCGGCGAACCCGTCATCCGCAAGGCGGTGGCGGCGGCGATGCGCGAGATGGGCGAGCAGTTCGTGCTCGGCCGCACCATCGCCGAAGCCGTAAAGCGCGGCCGAGCGATGACGCAGAAGGGTTATCTCTACTCCTTCGACATGCTGGGCGAGGCGGCCCGCACAGAGGCCGACGCGCTGCGCTACCACAAGGCCTATGCCGATGCGATTTCCTCGCTCGACGCGGGCTCCAACGGCCCCGACATCCGCCACAACCACGGCATCTCGGTGAAGCTCTCGGCGCTGCATCCGCGCTACGAGGAAGCGCAGAAGGAAGAGATGCTGCCTGTCATGGCCGAGCGGCTCCTTTCGCTGGCGCTCGCGGCGCGCCATTCGCGCATGGGCCTCAACATCGATGCCGAGGAGGCCGACCGCCTCGACCTCTCGCTCGACGTCATCGAGCGCGTGCTTGCCGAGCCGGAGCTTGCAGGCTGGAACGGATTCGGTGTGGTGGTGCAAGCGTATGGACCACGCGCGGCCTTCGTCATCGACTGGCTCTATGCGCTTGCCACGAAATACGATCGCACCATCATGGTGCGGCTGGTCAAGGGTGCCTATTGGGATACCGAGATCAAGCGGGCGCAGACGCTGGGGCTCGCCGGCTACCCCGTCTTCACCCGCAAGGTCAACACCGACGTTTCTTATCTCGCTTGCGCGAGAAAGCTTTTGTCGATGACCGATCGCATCTATCCGCAATTCGCCACCCACAATGCCCACACTGTCGCCGCCATCCTGTCGATGACGAAGAACCGTGATAGCTTCGAGTTCCAGCGCCTGCACGGGATGGGCGAGGCGTTGCACGAGACGGTGCGCAAGGCCGAAGGCACGCGCTGCCGCATCTACGCGCCTGTCGGCGCGCATTCCGACCTGCTCGCCTATCTGGTGCGCCGGCTGCTGGAGAACGGCGCCAATTCATCTTTCGTCCACCAACTCACCGACGAGGATGTCGAGCCCGAAGACATTGCGCGTGACCCGCTCGAGGCGGTCGAGAACCAGGGCCCCGCCGCCAATCCCGCGATCCCCCCGCCGGCCGCTATCTTCGGCGCAGGCCGCCGCAACTCGAAAGGGTTCGACATCACCGATCCGGTGACGTTGGCAGCGATCGACAAGGAGAGGACAGCCTTCGCGGGCCCTAACAGCTGGCACGCCAAGCCTATCACGCGCGCCGCCGGTTATGGCAAGCAGCGCCCGGTCGTCAATCCGGCCAAGCCATCGGAAGTGGTCGGCACGGTCAGTGAGGCCAACGCCAAGCAGGTGGCGACTGCGGTGCGCATCGCCGTGGAAGCGCAGCCGGCCTGGGCGCGGCGCCGAGTTTCCGAACGTGCGGCCATCCTCAATCGCGCCGCCGATCTCTACGAAGCCAATGCCGTCGAATTCTTCGCGCTGGCCACCCGCGAGGCCGGCAAATCGCTGGCCGACGGCGTCGCCGAAGTGCGCGAAGCCGTGGATTTCCTGCGCTATTACGCCGCCGAGGCGGCCAATGCCGAGGCGGGCACCGAGGCGCGCGGCGTCATTGTCTGCATCTCGCCGTGGAATTTCCCCCTCGCCATCTTCACGGGCCAGATCGCCGCAGCGCTCGTCACCGGCAATTCGGTGATTGCAAAGCCCGCCGAGCAGACGCCGCTGATCGCCTTCCGGGCCGTCGAAATGCTGCGGGAGGCCGGCGTGCCGGAAGACGTCATCCAGCTTCTGCCGGGCGATGGCCCCTCGGTCGGCGGGCCACTGACAACAGATCCGCGCATCGCCGGCGTCTGCTTCACCGGCTCGACCGAGGTCGCCAAGCTGATCGAGAAGCAACTGGCCGAGACAGCCGCGCCCGATGCCATGCTGATCGCCGAGACGGGCGGGCTGAATGCCATGATCGTCGATTCCACCGCGCTGCCCGAGCAGGCGGTGCGCGATATCCTCGCCTCCGCCTTCCAGAGTGCGGGCCAGCGCTGTTCGGCGCTGCGCGTCCTCTATGTGCAGAAGGATGTCGAGAAGAAGATGCTGGAGATGCTGAAGGGCGCCATGGAGGCGCTCAAGGTCGGCGATCCCTGGGCCATCTCGACGGATGTCGGTCCCGTCATCGACGACGAGGCACAGGGTTCGATCCGCGATTACTGCACGACGATGGGTTTGCAGGGACGGCTGATCGCCAAGCTGGAAGCACCCAGGGATGGCCGCTTCGTCGCGCCGCATGTGTTCCGGGTCAAGGGCATCGAGGAGATTGAGCGCGAAGTGTTCGGGCCGGTGCTCCATGTCGCCAGTTTCGACGCCGATGAGATCGACGCGGTGATCGCCGCCATCAACCGCAAGGGCTATGGCCTGACCTTCGGCCTGCACACCCGCATCGAGGGTCGCGTGCAGCATTTCGTCGACGGGATCCATGCCGGTAACATCTATGTCAACCGCAACCAGATCGGCGCGGTCGTCGGCTCGCAGCCGTTCGGCGGCGAGGGGCTGTCCGGCACCGGGCCCAAGGCCGGCGGACCGCATTATCTCCGGCGCTTTCGCAAAGGACCGGAGGCAGGTACGCCACTTGCCGACGGCCACAAGGTGACGGCGACCGAACTCGCCGACAATCTGCCCGATCCCGCGCTTGGCGGCTGGTCGACGCGGCCGGACCGCATCGCCATCCTGCGCAAGCACTTGCGCGGCAAAGGTGCCGCGGCGATCGGAGCAGCCGCCGGTATCGATTTCGGCCAGATCGACCTGCCCGGGCCGACCGGCGAGGCCAATACACTCTCACTGGCGCCGCGCGGTCGGGTGCTGTGCCTGGGACCGGACGGCGACACGCTGCTTGCCCAGACGATCCAGGCGCTCGCCGCCGGCAATGCGGTGCTGGCGGTGGCGCCAGGTGCGCCGGCGGCGCTTTCGGCGCTGACCGGCAAGGGCCTGCCGCTGGCGGCGATCGACGGCCGCCCCGATCCGGTCGAGGCTCGGTCGTTGCACGTCGACGTCGTCGCCTTCTCGGGGACGCCGGAAGCGGCGCGTATCGTGCGCAAGGTGATCGCCGAACGCGCAGGGCCGATCGTGCCGCTGGTCAGCGAGGTGCTCAATCCGGCGGCCTACGCGCATGAGCGGGCCGTTTGCGTCGACACGACCGCGGCGGGCGGCAATGCCAGCCTGCTTGCGGCGGCGTGAGGACCCTTATCCGGCTGGCGAGGTCGCTTCAGGCGCCCTCGACGACCGAAAAACCCTCGAACTGGGGGTGGCCGAGATAGTGGACCTTCGTCGTGCCGACGTTCCTGTGGGCGGCGCGAAAGTTCTCCGACTTGGTCCAGGCGATGAAATCGTCGTGGCTTGCCCAGACCGTGTGCGAGGCAAACAGCGTGTAGCCTTCGGTCTCGTTGACTGGGCCGCGCAGCAGATGGAACTCCCGGAAGCCCTTCATTTCCGCGAGGCTGGAATCTCGGTTTTTCCACACGGCTTCGAAATCGGCTTCCGAGCCGTTCTGCACCTTGAAGCGGTTCATGGCGATGTACATGAAGTTCCTTTCGATTTCCGGGACTGAGACGGGTGATGAACGGTTCTCTGTGGGCGCGTTCATTGTTGCGCGCGCTCCACACCGTCCTCAGACGCCGAAAGCGATACTGGTCTTGGTACCGGTTTTGAGCTTGCGCATACAAGCGTTCGGCTCGACGCCGGTGCCGACGCATTCGGTCGCGCTGTTGATCAGCACGCGGCTGACCTTGACGCAGTTGGTGCCAGCGAGATCGAAGCGCGTCACCTTCGTCTTGCCGGCCGGCAAGTCCTTGAAATCGAGCACGGTCAGGCGGTCGACGACGCCGGCGTCGTTGAACAGTGCGATCTCGAACGCCGCCTTGGAAAGGTCGGCGCCGAGATTGTTGGTGACCACGAAGGTCAGGCGGCAGCCCTTTTCGGAGGGTTGCGCGCCATTGAGTTCAAGGACGAGAGCAGGCGCCGGCGCGGACTCTTGTGCCCACGCCGGAACCGCTGCAAGCGACATCGCCAGCGCCGAGGTCAGCAGACGAAGGGATGCCGTCAAGTTCGTCATCATCATCCTCCAAACCGCATCGTTGCCGCCAGCTTCAGCGTTATGCCCGGTTCATAGACCGCGACCGTCGTGCTGCCGTTCAACGGATTGGCGTATTTGACATCGAACAGATTGTCGGCGCGAAAATCAACCTTCAGATTGTCGGTCGCCTGGTAGCTGGCGAAGGCGTTGACCAGCGTATAATCCTCGGCGATCGGGTTACCCTTGGGCTTGCCATTGTACTGCACCTCGCCGCCGACAGTGAGTTTGTCCTCGAGGAAGCGCAGGCCGAGCTGCGCGGTGACCTGCGCGGACGGGATCGTGGCAAGGTCCGCCCGATCGCCTTCGTAGGATATGGTGTGACCATTGATGATGGAGGCGGAAAGTCCGGCGTAGCCCCATGCTGCATCATAAACGCCTTCCATCTCGAAGCCGTTGATCTTGGCCTTGGCGAAGTTCTGGTACTGGAAGCAGATCGGAATGCCCGGGCCGAAAGGGCAACCGCTGGTTGGATCGAAGGCCGACAGCGTGACACCGTCGATATAGTCGTCGACATCATTGTTGAAATAGGCGGCTTTCAGCCGGAACGCATCGCCGGATTCGAGAATGTCGTTCTGCCTGTAGTTGATGCCGAATTCGACCGTCTTGCCGGTTTCGGGCTTCAGACTGGGATTGGGCAGGAACGGGAAGGTGACGCCAGCCGGATGGTTGCCGCTGATCAGGGTTTCGGTCAGCGACGGTGACCGATAGCCCTCTGCATAAGTGCCGTAGAACTGCAGCCCTGCGAGGCTGGCGCTTTCGAAAGGCGAAACGCCAACGGTGATGCGCGGCGACAAGCGGTCGCCCGATGCCTCGTGAGCGCCGTCCTTGAGGCTGTAATTGTCGTAGCGCAGCCCGGCGATCACCTCGAGCCAGTCCCAGGTGAGTTTGTCCTGGACATAGGCACCAGAAACGTTGCGCTTGCCGGAAGGCGTATAGAAGCTGTCGCCGCCTGCCGTGCCGCCAGTTTCGACGTCGTCATTCACCCAGTCGCCGCCATAGGTCAGTTCATGCGCGAGGCCGCCTGTCTCGAATCGCGACGTGTTCCAGATGTCGATGGCGGCTGTGCCGACATCGAAGGTGGCCGTCGAACCTGCCGGCAACATCACGGGAAGGCCGGTGACGGGATCGAAGCGGTTTTGCGGAACAAGGCTGGTCAGATCAAGATTGGTTTTGTTGTAGGAGGTGTTGACGTGGAGGTCGAGCCAGCTCTTGTCTTCGTCCGTGATGTTGTAGCGAGCGGTGAAGGTGTTCGACTTCAGGTCGACGTCGTTGACCGGCACGCCGCCGCTGATCTCGTTCCAGCCGTCGCTTGAACCGACCCAGCCGAGCTTCAGTTCGCTGTTGTCGCTCGGGCGGATGGTGGTCTTGAGCAGTCCGCTCAGCACGTCGAAGCCGGTGCCCTTGACGGTGTCGCCGTCGCCATCCTTGTAGTCGTCATAATTGCGGTAGACGATGTTGCCCAGCGCATCCAAATTGTCGTTGAAGCGATAGGCGCCGGATGCGCTGGTGGTCCAGCCCCCGCCGTTGCTCTCGTAGCGTCCGGTGACGGAACCAGCCCATGTCTCGTCCGGCTTGAGGAAGTCCTGGGCGTCCTTGGTGTCGAAGAAGACCACGCCGCCGATTGCGCCCGAACCATAGGTGTTGGCGACCGGACCATGGATGACGTCGACGGATTTGATAAGCTCGGGGTCGACGTAGAAGGTCGATTGGGTGCCATGGTCGGAACGCTGGAAGTTCTGCCGCGCGCCGTCGACGATGACCGCGACGCGGCCGAAATCCTGCAGGCCGCGGATATTGACGCTGGTGCTGACGCGCCTGGCATCGGCCTGCGCCGCGACGCCGGGCACGCCGAACAGCATTTCGTTCGGCGTCGTCGCCATGCGGCGATCGAGCTGTTCCTGGTCGATATGGCTGGCCGAGGCCAGCGATTGGATGGCCGTTTCTCCGGTGCGGCTGATGACCAGAACCTTGTCGAGCAGCGTTGCGCCCGCTGGCGCCGGCTTTTCCCCCTCAGCCTGCTTCGATTGATCGGCCTGCTCTCCCGCCGCCTGTGTTGATTGCTGAGCGTTGGCAGGTGGCACGAACAAGGCAATCGCCGCCACGCCCGCCAGCAAAGCCGCTGCACCGTTCGGCCCCGACCAGCCGCGCCGTTCCCAAATCGCTAACCCCATGTGCCCCAACTCCAAAGTTTCCAGGTTCGATGCGGGCTGGCCTGGGGCTGGCTGGCATTTGTGATCGTATTCCCGTCTTAAATCTTGACTCATTTAATCCGGTATTGCACTGACTAGTAAACATGATTATTCGAGTCAAGAATGAATCGGATTACGCAACGCCTAGCCAGGAGCCCGGCACAGGAAAGGGATCGATCCAGATGAACACGCACAATCCCAACGACTTCCGCTATCGCGTCCGCCGTTCCGACGATGCCTCCGCCCGCTTCGACCGCGTTCCGCTGGCGGTGCGCACGCTGTCCAGCAACACGCTGTTCCAAGGCGAGCACGAGATCGGCATCGAGCATCACGGCGCGCTCTACCGGCTCAAGATCACCCGTCAGGGCAAGCTCATCCTCAACAAGTAAGCGTAAGGTAGCAGGACAATGGACCAGCGCGTAAAACCCGCCCCGCACGAAATCCGGCGGGCGCGGACGGACAATCCGAAAACGCGCGAGCGCGATCTGGCCGCACAGCTTGGCATTTCGGAGGCCGAGCTGGTCGCCGCGCATTGCGGCGACGATGTCGTTCGCGTCGAGCCACGCGTCAACGATCTTCTGACCGGCCTCGAAGCCGTCGGCGAGGTGATGGCGCTGACCCGCAACGAAAGCGCCGTGCATGAGAAGATCGGCGTCTACGACAAGGTCGTCACCGGCAATCACAATGCCATGGTGCTGGGCGAGAACATCGACCTGCGCATTTTCCCGAAAATATGGGCGCACGGCTTTGCCGTGGAAAAACGGGACGGCGACGACATCCGCCGCAGCCTGCAATTCTTCGACGCGGCGGGCGAGGCGGTGCACAAGGTGCATCTGCGGCCGGGATCCAATCTCTATGCCTATCAGAAGCTGGTCGCTTCGCTGGAATCATCGAACCAGGAACCGACGGTGGTCGTTTTAGGACAAGCCTCCCATGATGAAGGCGAAGCAGCGACAACCACCGCCACTCTCGACGATCTGCGCGACCGCTGGAGCCGGCTGACCGACGTGCATCAGTTCTTCGGCATGCTGAAGACGTTGAAGCTCAGCCGCCGCCAGGCTGTGCGCATGGTGGGCCAGGACTACGCCTGGCTGCTCGACAATGATGCGGTGAGGGCGATGTTCCATCATGCCGCCGCGGGCGAGATGCCGATCATGTGCTTTGTGGGAAACCGCGGCTGTATCCAGATCCATTCCGGTCCGGTCAAGTCGATCAAGCCAATGGGACCATGGATCAATGTGCTGGACGAGACCTTCCATCTGCACCTGCGCACCGACCACATTCATGAGGTCTGGGCCGTGCGCAAGCCGACCAAGGACGGCCATGTCACGTCGCTGGAGGTCTACGACGCCGTCGGCAACATGATCATCCAGTTCTTCGGCAAGCGCCATGAAGGAGAGGGTGAGCGCGACGACTGGCGCTTCCTGGCCGAAAACCTGCCGCGCATTCCAAGCCCGACGGCAGCCTGAGGAAAAATGATGGTTTCTCTATCGAGACTGATGGCTGGCCTTGGACGGATGCGTGGGCCGGCAATCGGTATCTTCCTGGGCTTTGCCTCGCTGCAGCCGGCGGGCGCCACCGAAGACGGTGCCGTCTTCGCCGATCCCACCAGGATCGCGTCCATCGGCGGCTCGATCACCGAGATCGTCTATGCGCTCGGCGAGGAAAAGCATCTTGTGGCGCGCGATTCCACCAGCCGCTATCCGAAAGCCGCTCTCGACCTGCCAGATGTCGGCTACATGCGTCAGCTGTCGCCGGAGGGTGTGCTGTCGGTCAATCCTTCGGGCATGCTGGCGCTGCACGGCAGCGGCCCCAAGGAGGCGCTCGATGTGCTGAAGAAGACGAGCATCCCCTTCATCGAAGTGCCTGACCGGTACGACCGTGAGGGCATCCTCGAAAAGGTCCGCGTGGTCGGCAAGGCGCTCGGCGCCGACGCCAAGGCCGAAGCGCTGGCCAGGGAGATCGATGCCAAGCTGCAGGCGGCGGAAAAGCAGACGGCCTCGATCAAGGAGCGCAAGCGCGTCCTGTTCGTGCTGTCGATGCAGGGCGGCAAGATCATGGCGGCCGGCAGCGACACCGCGGCCAACGGCATCATCAAGCTGGCCGGCGGCGTCAACGCGATCGAAGGTTTCTCCGGTTACAAGCAACTGTCCGACGAAGCTGTTGTCACCGCCAGGCCGGACGCGATCCTGATGATGAGCAATGCCGGGCCGCCGGTATCGGACGACGAATTGTTCGGCAACGCGTCGATCGCCTCGACGCCGGCCGGAACGGCGCGCAAGCTGATCCGCATCGATGGCGGATATCTGCTCGGCTTCGGACCGCGTACGGCCGACGCCGTCCACGACCTTGCCGTCGCGCTCTATGGCACGCAGATTACGGACTGAGCGGCATGGTCGACCAGTCGATCGCCGGGCCGGCGGAGAGGAAGATGGCCAGCGACGGTGACCGTTCCGGGCGCGCCCGTCTGATCATCGCGCTCGCCTGCGTCATGCTTGCGGCAGCGGTAGTGCTGTCGCTGACCTCCGGCGCCTCGGATGCGTCCGCCGTCAAGGTCGTCGGCGATTGGCTGTTTGGCGCAGCGCCTGGCGACGTGGCGATGAGCGCGCGAGATCGCCTCATCGTCTATGACATAAGGCTGCCGCGTGTCGTGCTCGGCGTGCTGATCGGGGCCGCGCTCGCGGTGTCCGGCGCGGTCATGCAGGGCCTGTTCCGCAATCCGCTTGCCGACCCCGGCCTTATCGGCGTTTCGGCAGGCTCCAGCCTCGGCGCGGTGGCGGTCATCGTGCTCGGCACGACAATGCTTTCTCCGGTGACCGCGTGGTTGGGCGCGCTGACCCTTCCTCTGGCGGCCTTCGGCGGCGGGTTGTCGGTGACGTTGCTGCTTTACAGGGTGGCGACGCGGCAAGGCCGCACATCCGTCGCCACCATGCTGCTTGCCGGGCTCGCGCTGGCGGCCCTTGCCATGGCACTGACCGGAATCCTGATCTTCATGGCCGACGACCGGCAATTGCGCGACCTGACTTTCTGGCAGCTCGGCTCGCTGGCCGGCGCGACATGGCAGAAGATCGGCTCGGTCGGGCCGGTCATCGTGGTGGCACTGGCGGCAATGCCGTTCCTGGCCCGCGGCCTCAATGCGCTGGCACTGGGCGAGGCGACCGCCGGCCATCTCGGTATTCCGGTGCAGCGGCTGAAATATACGGCGATCGTCGGCGTCTCGGCGGCGGTCGGCGCGTCCGTCGCGGTCAGCGGCGGCATCGGTTTCGTCGGCATCGTGGTGCCGCATCTGCTGCGCCTGCTGATCGGCCCCGACAATCGCTTCCTGCTGCCGGCCTCGGCGCTGCTCGGCGCATCGCTGCTGCTTCTGGCCGATGCGGTCGCCCGCACCATCGTGGCGCCGGCCGAACTGCCGATCGGCATCGTCACGGCGATCGCCGGCGCGCCGTTCTTCCTCTGGATTCTGCTGCGCAAGCGTGGCGTCATCGACCTGTAGGGGTGTTTCATGATCGAAGCGCGCGATGTTTCGGTGGCGATCGGCAGGAAAGGCATCGTGGCTGGCGTCGATTTCGAGGTCAGGCCGGGTGAGATTTCGGCCATTGTCGGCCCCAATGGGTCGGGCAAGACGACCTTCCTCAAGGCGCTGTCCGGGGAACTCGCGCATACCGGCCGGATTGCCATCAACGGCCGCGACCTGTCGACCATGACGCCAGTCGAGGCGGCCACGCTGCGCGCGGTACTGCCGCAGGCGACGACCTTGTCGTTTCCCTTTACTGTGCGCGAGATTGTCAGGCTCGGCCTTGTCGGAGGCCGCTCTGGTGTGCTGCCGGGCGAGGACGAACGCCTGCCGGAACGGGCGCTGGCGCGTGTCGACCTAGACGGTTTCGCCGGCCGCTTCTATCAGGAGCTTTCCGGCGGCGAGCAGCAGCGCGTTCAACTCGCCCGCGTGCTGTGCCAGGTCTGGGCGCCGGTGCTCGACGGCAAGCCGCGCTATCTGTTCCTGGACGAGCCGGTGTCCAGCCTCGACATCAAGCACCAGCTGATCATCATGAACATTGCCCGCGACTTCGCCAGAAGGGGCGGCGGCGTGGTTGCCATCCTGCACGACCTCAACCTGACGGCGATGTATGCCGACCGGATTTTCGTCATGCACTGCGGCCGGCTTGCCGCCACCGGTTCGCCGCAGGATGTGCTGAGCGACGATCTGATCGAAAGGGTATTCGGTTGCCGCTTGAGGGTTCGAGTCCTGCCGGCCGGCAATATGCCGTTCGTGCTGCCTCAATCAGCGGTCAGTTGATATTCAGCTGAGGCCGGCCTGCGAACGGCGGTTTCCTGCGCTTCCGGTAGTCACGTACCCGAACGTACGCTCCGTTCCGGTTCTCGGAAGCCACCATTCTCGACTCGGCCTGAGCTGAATCTCAACAGACCTGGTCGTGAGTTAGGCGGCCGGCGCGCGGCGCTCCAGCATGTCGATGCCGAGCAGGTTGCGCACGTTCGGACGCGCCGCCACGAGATCGGCGATCGTATAGCGGGCAAGCACCGCGAAGAAGGCGTTGAGCGCCTCGCGCAACGCGGAATTCAGCGCGCAACTGTCGACCAGAGGGCATTCCGCGGCGTCGTTCTCGAAGCACTCCGCCATGGCGAAGCTTTCCTCCGTCACGCGCACGACGTCGAACAGGTTGATCGATTCCGCGGCGCGGCCAAGCCTGACGCCGCCATTGCGGCCACGCACCGTCTCGACAAGGCCATTCTCGACCAGCGGCTGGAGGATCTTGAACAGGAAAAGCTCCGACACCGAATAGGCGGCGGCGATCTCGGGGATGCGGCTCAGCCGATCGGTATTGGCCGCGCAATACATCAGGATGCGCATGGCATAATTGGTCTGGCGGGTAAGCCGCATCTTGTCCTCACAAAGCGCCGGCGAGCTGCGATCACGCCGGATTTTGAACTTTGCTGGTGCAGCTTTGCTCCGAGCTATCGGATTCGCCGCACTGGCCTCGGCGGAATATGGCCTATACCTTGGAATAATTCCAGACTAGCTTCGCATAATAGCTGAATATCCTCGTCAACTTTGTGTGCGCAAGGCGGCAAGACGCGGCCGAATCGGTTGTCATGCGCATTTCCTCGGGTGAAACACCAGAGCGGTCCAGCGTTTGGCAGATGGCCGACCGCCCTAACTCTTTGTTTTCACGCAATTCCGCGGGGAGAGCGCCAGGCGCTTTTCCAGGGAACAGCGTTACACACCTTTCCTGGAATGCTCTAAATAGGTCCGAGATCGACGAGGAGCGGCTCCGACATGTCACAATCAGCCACGGCGTTGGCTTCCGGCGGATATGATGCCGACGCGCATGCCAAGCTTACCATACTGCGGCGGACTAAATTTGTTGCCACGGCGGCACTTGCGCTTTGCGTCGCCGTGTTCGCCCTGGCCAAGTCCTTCGAGAGCACCTATCCTTGGCTCGGCTTCGTCGCCGCCTTTGCCGAGGCGGCGACGATTGGCGGCCTGGCCGACTGGTATGCGGTGGTCGCGCTATTCAAGCGGCCTCTCGGCCTGCCGATCCCGCACACCGCGATCATTCCCGAGAACCAGAGCCGCATCGCCGACAATCTCGGTCGTTTCATCGAAGTCAATTTCCTTGCCCCCGAGCCGGTGCGCGAAAAGCTGGCCGAGGTCGATTTCTCGGCGCTCGTAGCCGACTGGCTGGCCGATTCGGAGCGTGCCGCGGGCCTGTCGCGTTTCGTCGTGCGCCTGGTTCCGCAGACGCTTGCCGCCGTCGAGCAATCGGGGCTGCGCGGCTTCGTCACCAGCCGGATGCTGGAGCAGATCGAAAAAGTGCCGCTGGCGCCGTTGGCGGCCGAATTGCTCTCGGCCCTGACCGACGATCGCCGTCACCAGAGGCTGTTCGATGAGTTCATCAAGGTGATCGGCCGATTCCTCAACGATGAACAGGCGCTGACGACCATGCGCGAAAAGATCCGCGAGGAACTGCCGTCGCTGTTCAACCTATTCAGGGCCGACGCCTATCTCCTGAAGAAGGTCGTCGCCTCGGCCGGTTCGCTGCTCGACGAGGTGAGAGCCGATCCAGACCACCCGATGCGCGCGGAATTCGACCATTTCGCGCAGGGGTTCGTCGAGCGGTTGAGAACGTCGAAGCAGTATGCAAGGCGCGCCGAGAAGCTGAAGCGCGATTTCCTCGCCAGGCCGGAAGTCAAGGCGCTGGCCGGCGACACGTGGGAAAGCCTCAGCCTGTTCATCGAGCAGGATGCCAAGGCGCCGCGATCGATCATCCGCGCGCATCTTGCCAACATGTTCGTCGAGGTCGGCCGGCATCTGGCCGGCGACGCCAAGATCAGGGCCGACATGAACCAGGGATTCGTGGTGGCGCTGTCCTCTTTCGTCGAGAGCCAGAAGAGCGGCGTATCGAAATTCATCGCCGACCAGGTCAAGCGCTGGGACCTGGCGCAGCTGACGCGGTTGATCGAGATGAACATCGGCCGGGACCTGCAATATATTCGCTTCAACGGCATGATCATCGGCGGTCTGGCCGGCATCGCGCTTTACACCGCGGAGCGGCTGTTTCTCGTCAATTGACGGGCGCACGCCATGCCCTATTCTCATGGCTGGGGCATCAACAGGGGGAGCAGATGAGCATGGCCAAACAACCGGCTTCCGATTCCTTCACGGACATGTTCGGCCGGTTCGGCCGTGACCTGAAACTGCCCAATGTCGATGTCGAGGCGATCCTCGCGCACCACCGCAAGAACCTTGAAGCGTTGGAGAAATCGGCGCGGGCAAGTGCCGCCGGCGCGTCGTCGCTGTTCTCCAGGCAACGCGAGATGCTGCAGGACACGCTGCGCGAAATCGCCGACATGACGCAAGGCTACAGAGCGCCCGGCACGCCGCAGGACCTGATGGCCAAACAGACTGAGTTCGCCAGGAAATCCTTCGAGACCACGTTGAAGAATGCCAGCGAAGTGGCCGAGCTGGCCAGGAAATCCGGCACCGAATCGGTCGACATCCTGCGCATGCGCATCAAGGAGGCGATGGAGGAAATCCGCGCCGGCTTCGAGAAGAAGTAGCTCGCGTGCCAAAGACTGATTGCCTGCCAGCCCTGCGCTCGGCGAAGGTTTGTTTGCATGCTCTCTCATCGACCCGCCACGCTGTTGCACCGGGCAAATACGGGTTGACATAGGCGATGCCAGGATTCACGTCGATTCCGGGGGAACGGAATCATGCAGGGCGAATTGACAGGAGCCGCCGGTTCGTGGTCCGGAAGCGTTGGAAGCCATCGGGAAAACAGGAATGACCGAAATACGGCCTAAGACGCCGCCGACCTACGAGCAGTTGAGGACGATGTCCGGGCAGGAGCTCGGCGTCTCGGAATGGACGACAGTCGACCAGAACCGTATCAACCAGTTCGCCGAATGCACCGGTGACCACCAATGGATCCATGTCGACCCGGAACGGGCGCGGCGGCAAAGTCCATTCCGCACGACGATCGCGCATGGATACCTGACGCTGTCGATCATCGGCGCGCTGGCGCTCGGCATGGGAATCGTGCCCGAGAACACGCAGGCCGCCTTCAACTACGGCTTCGACAAGGTGCGATTCCTGGCGCCGGTCAAGGTGGGCGCACGCATCCGGCTGCGCACCACGCTGCTGTCCATGGAGGACAGGGGGCCGGGCCAATACCTGATGAAGGCCGCCAACACCGTCGAGATCGAGGGCGAGGAAAAGCCGGCGCTGACGGCCGAGACGCTGGTCATGCTCTATGAGCGCCGCAAGCGGGCAGGGGCCTGAGCGGCGGTCCGTCAGGCCCCTGGGTCATCTTCGTCAGGCGTTCTTTGCCTGCCGGCTCGGCAAAAGGCTGAGGGCGCCCAGCGTCATCGCCGCAAAAACAGCGGCATAGCAGGCCAACGGCCACGCGGTGTCGCCGCCCAGCAGGAGGACGAAAAACGTGCCGGCAATGCCGATGATCAGGCTCTGGACGCAGAAATAGAGCGCCACAGCGGTTCCCGCGACATCCGTGAACGCCTCGAGTGCGCCATTGGCCGTGACCGAGGCGGCAAAGACGATGCCCGCCGCCATCATCCAGGTCGGCAGGATGAAGGTCGCGAAGGAGGGCGCGGCGAACAACTGCCCGATCGCCAGCATTGCGGCGCCGACAAGCAACATCGCCATGCCGCGCGCCAGGCTGCCCGCGATACCCCAGCGGCCGGTGAAGGCTTTGGCGAAGCGGGTGGTTGCGATCATCACCAATGCCGCCGTGGCAAAGGCGAAGCTGAAGCCGATCTGCGAGAAGCCGGCGCGATCGATCAGAACCCGGGGCGCCGTCGAAAAGAACACGAAGAACGTGCCCATCGCCGCAGCAAAGCCGAGCGTGTAGGTCCAAAAGGCGAAGCTGCCCAGGATCGACCGGAATACGGCGTGCGGCCGGTCGCCATTCGAGGGCTTCGTCTCATGCCATCGCAGCCACGCCTGGAACGTGGTCAGCATGGCCAGGACGGCGAGCGTGATGAAGATCGCGCGCCAGCCGAAGCTGTCGGCGATCAAGGCGCCGGCGATCGGTCCCAATGCCGGCACGAAGGCCAGCATCGAGCTGAGCAGGCCGTAGATCACCGTGCCTTCGTGCCGCTGCGCGTAGACGTCACGGACCGTTGCAAAGGTCGCGACCAGAACAGCCGATGCGCCGATGGCTTGCAGGACGCGCAGGGCAACGAAGGCTGTCGCCAACGACGTGCCGGCCAGCAGAAACGAAGCGCCTGCAAACAGCAGCCCGCCGCCGATCACTACCGGGCGCCGGCCAATCCGGTCGGAGATCGGGCCGAACACGAGCTGGCCGAGGCCAAGCGTGACCATATAGAGGCTGAGCGTCAGCTGGATGACATCAGGGGTCGTGCCAAGAGCTGCCGGCATTGCCGGAACCACCGGCAGATAGATGTCCATGGCCAGCGAGGCAAGAATGTCGAAGGGCGCCATCAGCAGCAGCGCCGACGGCAAGGAGTAAGCCCATATCGGGCGTTTTGGATAAAACATGGTCGAGGATCCGCACAAATGATGAGATTTGGCGGCGACCTGCCGGTGATTCAGAATGGAAATGACGGGGCAGATAGCCGCAACAACGAGATGTTGTCGCGGCTTACTCGTCTGCTGACTTGCTGGCTCCCATACCGCTGCCCCGAATGATCTTGCAGCCGTCCTTCGGCTGTGTGTCGTTCACCTATCAGGCGAGGACCGGCCGGGCAACCTCCAGGCTATGCAGCGCGGCAAGTCAGGGGATTTCGGGCGCAGCACCGCCGACGGCGCGAGCCGAAGCCAGCGCCAGCACCAGCGCCGCCAGCGTCAGGGCCGTTGCAGTCTGGAAGGTCACCTGCATTCCGCTGGCCGCCGCCGCTGACGTCAGCATGCCTTGGCCGCCGGCATCGCGTCCTCCGGCCGATGCGGCGGCGAATATGGCGCCCATGACGGAGGCGCCCGTAATGAGGCCAAGGTTGCGCGACAGATTGAGCAGGCCGGAGATGACGCCGCGTTGACCGCCGCCGACGCTGCTCATGACGGCGGCGTTGTTCGCTGTCTGGAACAGGGCATAACCGAAGCAGGTCACGGTGATGGGGACGACATAGCTGGCGATGCCGAGTGTCGTTATCGCCAGGGACAGGAGGAACGTGCCCGTGGCAAGGCCGAGCAGGCCCGCGACCATCATCCTTTTGGCTCCGAAGCGATCGGCAAGGCGTCCGGCAAGCAACGCCGACAGCGCTGAGACCAGCGGGCCTGTCGAGAGCACCAGTCCGGCGTTTGGCGCGTCCAGTCCGAGCCCGCGCGAGAGATAGAACGGCGCAACCACCAAGGTCGCCATCATCACGGTGGCGACGATGAGGTTCATGGCCAGGCTGGCGCTCAGCGAGAGATCGCGGAAGGCGGAAAGCTCGACCAATGGATTTTTCGCCATCCTTTGCGTCGTGGCGAACAGGAAGATGCCGATGCCAGCCGCGACCAGCAGGCCGATATCGATGAGCCCGAAACTGCCTCTACCCAGCGTCATCGCCAGCGCGTAAGCCGCCAATGTCAGGGCCAGCAGGCCCGTGCCCAAACCATCGAAGCTGGCTTGACCGGTCCGCGCCGTCCGGTTGCCGGCAGGCAAAGCACGCCAGGCCATTGCAAAGGTCAGGATGCCGAGCGGCACGTTGACCAGGAAGATCGAACGCCAGCCGAGAGCGGCGATCAGCAGGCCGCCCAAGGAAGGGCCGAGCGTGGTGCCGATGGCCGACATGGCGCCGAGCAGGCCCATGGCGCTGCCGGTTCTGGCCTTGCTCACCGTCTCGGCGACAAAGGCCAACGTCAGTGCCATCATCAGCGCCGCGCCAAGCCCTTGTACCGCCCGCGCCGCGATCAGCAGCCACAAAGCCGGCGAGAGGCCGCAGAGCACGGACGCCGATGTGAACAGCGCGATGCCAAAAAGCAGCAGCGGCCGCCGCCCGAGTATGTCGGCGAGGCGCCCGGCACTGACGATCAGGATCGTGATGGCGAGCAGATAGGCAATCACGACCCATTGCACCTGTTGGAATGAGGCATCGAATGCCTGCATCAGCGCGGGAAGGCCGACGCTGGCGATGCTGGTGCCAAGCGACGACAGCAGCGTGGCCAGCGACAGGCTCGCCAGCGCCCATCCAGCCGATGGGATTTTCTGTGCGACCGATGCGTGATCGTTGCGATGTTGCTCAGTGACTGCCACGGCGATCTCCTTTGTCGGCTTCAGGTCGAAGCTTCGAAGATCTAATCGTTTGCGTGATGTGGCGGAATGCGCAGCATTTGCATTGTATTCGTGCATCACGCGCCACATCAGTGGATTTCGTGCTAGGATCGACCCATGTCGCCGCCCGATCTCAATCTGCTCGTCGCCCTCGATGTCCTGCTGGACGAAGGCAGCGTGGCGCGTGCGGCGAAGCGATTACGGCTCAGCCCCTCGGCGATGAGCCGCACGCTGGCACGCCTGCGCGCGGCGACGGGAGATCCGCTATTGGTGCGCGCCGGTCGCGGCCTGGTTCCAACGCCACGCGCGCAGGAACTGCGCCAGAAGGTCGGCCGTGTGGTTCAGGATGCGGAAACGCTGCTGCGCCCGGCCCAGCTGCTTGATCTGCCGGGCCTGGAGAGGACCTTCACGCTGCGCACCAATGAAAGCTTCGTCGAGGAGTTCGGGCCGCGCCTGATCGCCCGTATCCAGGCCGATGCGCCGGGCGTGCGGCTGCGTTTCGCGCCGAAGTCGGACAAGGACATGGCGTCGCTGCGCGAAGCGGCGATCGACCTGGAAGTAGGCGTGGCCGGCGAGACCGGGCCGGAGGTGCGCATCCAGGCGCTTTTTCGCGACCGTTTCGTCGGTGCCGTACGCAGCGACCACCCGCTGGGCAAAGGCCCGATGACGCCGGAACGCTATGCGGCTGGCCGTCACATCAATGTTTCGCGGCGGGGCCGCGAAACAGGGCCGATCGACGAGGCCTTGAGCCGGCTCGGATTGCAACGGACGGTCGTGTGCATGGCTTCCGGTTTTTCGGCCGCGCTCGCCATGGCGCGCGCCTCGGACCTGATCGCCAGCGTGCCCGAGCGGCATACGCAAGGCGCGCGCGCCGGCATGCAGAGTTTTTCCCTGCCGGTCGACATCCCGGCGGTCACCATTTCCATGCTCTGGCATCCGCGGCTCGATGCCGATCCGGCGCAGCGCTGGCTGCGGAGTTGTGTGCGCGACATTTGCGTGAAGTCCTGATCGCGCAAGCCGCGCCGCAGCCGTCAGCGCGGCATGGCTGCCTCCAGCACCTTGAAAATCCGCTCGTCTTCGCATTGCGCAACGTTGAAGCGCAGGAACCGGCTGGCTGATCGCGACAGGCTGAACGCATTGCCGGGCGCCAGCACAACATTGGCCGCAAGCGCGCGGCGGGCAACCTCGGCTGCGTCCACTGCATCCGGCAGGCTGCACCAGAGGAACAGACCGGCGGGCTGCTCGATCCAGGGCGTGATCCCGATCGCCTTCAGCCGAGCGCTTGTCTCGATCATGGCGCGTGAGAGCCGGGCGCGCAGCAGGTCCATATGCTTGCGATAGCTGCCATCCCTGAGCAGGGTCAGCACCAATTCGGCCGCGAGCCGCCCGCCGCCGAAGGTGGTGGCGATCTTGAGGTCGGCCAGCCCTTCCATCCAGTCACGGGGCGCGGCGATGAACCCGCAGCGTATCGAGGCCGAAAGCGTCTTGGAGAAACTGCCGATATGGACGACACGTTCGAGCCCGTCGAAAGCCGCGAGCCTCGGGGCAGGGGTGTGTTCGAAATCGGCGAAGATGTCGTCCTCGACGATGGTCAGGTCCGATTGATCGGCGAGCTTGAGCAGCCGGTGCGCGGTGACCGGCGACAGGATCGCGCCAGTCGGGTTGTGGATAGCGGAGTTGGTGATGTAGAGGCGCGGCCGATGCTCGGCCAGCGCCTGCGCGAACAAGTCGATATCCGGTCCCGATGGCGTATAGGGGACGCTGACGACCTTGGCCTGATGGGCACGCAACAGTGCGTGGAAATTGAAATAGCAGGGATCGTCGACCAGCACTGTATCGCCGGGTTCGAGCAGGAACCGGCACAGCAGATCGATGGCCTGCGTGCCCGATTCCGTCACCATGATCTGTTCGGGGGAAGCCTCGATGCCATGCGTGGCCATGCGCCGCGCCAGCAATTGGCGCAGCGGCGGCAGCCCGAGCGGCGTGCCGTAGTCGGCAAGGGCCACATCATCGGCGCGCGCCACGGTGCGCAGCGCGCGACGTAGCGCTGCCTGCGGCATCCACGAGGCGGGCAGCCAGCCGCAGCCGGGCTTCAGCATCTCATCGCCCGCTTCCAGCGACTGCCGCGAAATCCAGAGCGGATCGACGGCGCGGTCGAGCCGGGGGCCGATCTCGGCCAGCGACAGCGGCGCCAGCGATCCGGCGGCATAGAAGCCGGAGCCTGGCCGGGAACGGATCGCGCCTTCCGCCGCCAGTCGCTCATAGGCCTCGACCACTGTCGATTTGGAAACCTGCATGGATTTGGCGAAGGCTCGGATAGAGGGCAACCGGGCGCCAGGCGTGAGGCTGCGCGCGGCAATTCGCTGGCGGATCGTGGCCATGACGCCTTCGACAAGGGTTCCGCTGTTATCGAATCTCGCGGGTTGTTCGTCCATCTGTACCTTCCGGCAAACCATTACAGTTTTGTTGAATTGTACTGCATTGTCTCTGGTGACGCCATGGGCATGGGCCCGATAGAGGGCGCAATGGATGGAGTGCCTGCAATGGACAAGACGACGAGCGGCTGGATGAGCGGATTCATCGGCGTGTTGATCTTCAGCGGCTCCTTGCCGGCAACGCGCGTGGCGGTGATGGATCTCGATCCGACGTTCCTGACGTCGGCGCGCGCGGTTATAGCCGCCTTGCTCGGCCTCGGGCTGCTGCTCGTCTTCCGCGAGAAGCGCCCGGAGCGTCACGACCTGATGTCGCTTGTCATCGTCGCGTTGGGTGTGGTGGTCGGCTTTCCCTTGCTGACAGCCTTGGCGCTGAAGCATGTCACCTCTGCTCATTCCATCATCTTCGTCGGCCTGCTGCCGCTGGCGACCGCGATCTTCGGCGTGCTGCGCGGGGGCGAGAGGCCGAGACCGGCCTTCTGGCTGTTCTCATGCCTCGGCAGCGCGCTGGTGGGCGGGTTTGCCCTTGCGCAGGGCGTGACTGCCTCGCCGGTTGGCGACGCACTGATGCTTGCCGCCATCATCGTGTGCGGCCTGGGCTACGCAGAAGGCGCCGCGCTGTCGCGCAGGCTGGGCGGCTGGCAGGTGATCTGCTGGGCGCTGGTGTTGTCGCTGCCGGTCATGCTGGTGCTGACCGTGGTAACCCTGCCACCGTCCTTCGCCACGGTCGGGACCAATGCCTGGATCGGGCTTGCCTATGTCTCGCTGTTCAGCATGCTGATAGGCTTCGTGTTCTGGTATCGCGGCCTCGCGCAAGGCGGCATCGCCGCCGTGGGGCAGTTGCAACTGCTGCAGCCCTTCTTTGGCCTCACCCTGGCGGCGACACTGCTGCATGAACAGGTCAGCCCCATGATGGTCGTCGTCACGCTCGGCGTGGTGCTGTGCGTGTTCGGCGCCAAAAAGTTTGCCAAGCGGGACTTGCCACGGCCCGCGACTGTTGGATGACGGGCGCGGCTGGCTAGAACTTCGTCACCACACCGATGCCGATACCTTCAAAACCGCCCATCGCCATCAGCGCGGCGGGCGCTTCCTCAAGGCTGATCTTCTTGCCGACCAGAAGCTCGGGTTTCAGCTTGCCGGTGCGGATCATCTCCATCATCGCGGGGTAGCGGTAGGCCTGCATGCCGTGGCTGCCGAGGATTTCGAGCTCGAACGCGATCACCTTGTCCATCGGCACCTGCGGGCGGGCGTGATCGCCCAGCATCAGGCCGACCTGCACATGGCGCCCCCGCCGGCGCAGATTGGCGATCGAATTGAACGAGGTGGTGGGATGGCCGAGCGCATCCATGGACATATGCACGCCCCCGTTGGTGATCTGCTTGACCGCCTTGACGACGTTCGGGGTCGTCGCCGCGTTGATGGTCGCCACCGCGCCGATCTTCCTGGCGAAGTCCAGCTTCTCTTCGGTGAGGTCGATGGCGATGACATTGGCGCCCATGGCGCTGGCGATCATGATCGCCGACAGGCCGACGCCGCCGCAGCCATGCACCGCCACCCATTCGCCCGGCGTCACCCGGCCCTGGTCGACGATGGCGCGGAACGAGGTGACGAAGCGACAGCCGAGGCTGGCGGCAGTGGCGAATTCCATCTCGTCGGGCAAGCGCACGAGGTTGGTGTCGGCGTGCTCGATGGCGACATATTCGGCGAACGAGCCCCAGGCGTTGAAGCCCGGCTGGGACTGGTGCTCGCAGACCTGGTGATTGCCGGACGTGCATTCGAAGCAATGGCCGCAGCCGACGGCGAACGGGACGGTGACGCGCTCGCCAGCCTTCCAGCGGGTCACCTGCTTGCCGGCGGCTACCACGACGCCGGCCAGCTCGTGACCGGGGACATGCGGCAGGCGGATATCTGCATCATGGCCCATCCAGCCGTGCCAGTCACTGCGGCACAGGCCTGTCGCCTCGACCTTGATGACGACGCCGTCCGGCGCCGGCTTCGGATCGGGAACGGTCTGGATCGTCGGCTCTTCGCCGAATTTTTCGAAGACGACGGCTTTCATCGGCAACTCCACCTTGCGCGCACTTCGGGAAACGATAGCCGATTCCCGGGCCGGTCAAGCGGAAATCGATTCCGCCAGACAAGTCGGCCGTTTGCGCATACGCCGATGGCGACGCTGCGCGTCGCCGAATGACGGTTACTCGGCATCGATCTGGTTTTGCGGCGCGGCGTTCTGGAAGGCCGGCAGGGCCATGCAGGCGGCGTTGATGCGCGAGATCGTCGGATAGGGCGCCATATCGACGCCGAAACGGGCATTGCTGGTGACCTGTGCCGCCAGGCAGATATCGGCCAGCCCCGGCGTGTCGCCGTGGCAGAACGTGCCGGTCTCGGGCGAAGCCATCAACAGGTCTTCGAGTGGCTTGAAACCCTCGTTGACCCAGTGCCGGAACCAGTTGGCGACATCCTCGTCGCCGGCGCCGAACAGGGTTCGCAGCGCGGTCAGGATACGCAGATTGTTCACCGGATGGATATCGCAGGCGATCATCTGCGCCAGCATCCTGACACGGGCGCGCCCAACTGCGTCGTTCGGCAGCAGAGGCGGTTCGGGCTTCGTCTCGTCGAGAAATTCGATGATCGCCAGCGATTGCGTCAGCAGGGTGCCGTCGCCCAGGATCAGCGCTGGCACCAGGCCCTGCGGGTTGACCGCGAGATAGGCCGGTTCGAGATGCTCGCCATGGCGCAGGTGATGCGGCACGTAGTCATAGGTCAGCCCCTTCATCTCCAGCGCAATCCGCACCCTGTAGGAGGTGGAGGAGCGGTAGTAGTTGTGAAGGACGATGTCGCTCATGCGTTCACCGATTTGGCTGGCCGATGGTCACTTCGATTGTGCCGATGCCGTCGACGCCGCCGGTCATCGTCTCCCCAGGGTTGACCGCGCCGACGCCGGCCGGCGTGCCGGTGAAGATGAGGTCGCCCGGCTGCAATTCCATGCCTTCGCTGCAGATCGAGACGATGTCGGAGATCGGCCAGATCAACTCGGCGAGGTCGGCGTCCTGCCGGATCTTGCCGTCGACGGCCAGCCAGATACGGCCTTGGCTCGGATGGCCGGATTTTTGCGCGGGAACCAGAGGACCGCACGGCGCGGAGCGGTCGAAAGCCTTCGACCAGTCCCAGGGCCGCGCCGCCTTCTTGGCTTCGTCCTGGAGATCGCGGCGAGTGAGGTCGATGCCGACGGCATAGCCCCAGACATGATCCAGCGCCTGGGCGCGCGGGATGCGGAAGCCCGGCTTGCCGATCGCGGCCACCAGTTCGATCTCATGGTGCAGGTTGGTCGTCAGCGGCGGGTAGGGGATCGTGGCGCCGGAGTCGGCCACCGCGTCGGCCGGCTTGGTGAAGAAGAAGGGTGGATCGCGCTCGTCATTGCCGAACTCCCTGATATGCGCGGCGTAGTTGCGCCCGACGCAGAAGATGCGGCGCACCGCAAATCGTTCGTTCGAGCCGGCCACTGCGACCGAGGGCGTTGGCGGAGCGGGGAGGACAAAGGCGGTCATGGTCTGTCTCTGCAGTTGGATGTCGGGGTCGCGGGCACCTTCTGCCGAATTAAGGGGTCGGGCAAGGCGTCGCTTTTCATAAAGCATTGGCCTGCCGGCCCGTATAAGGAATCCGGAGTTTCCATCACTTTCGCGGCGATGCATCCTCCACTGGGATAGACTATTTGCCAATAAGTCGGCCATGGTCGCGGGATTATGCTGCGGCCGGCAAACCGAAACGAGCCACATGACAGCAGCCATTGACAGCGCCCGGTTCCTGATCATCGACGATCATCCGCTGTTTCGCGAGGCGCTGCACAGCGCCGTGCAGATGGCTTATCCGGAGGTCGACACGGTGGAGGCGCGCTCGATCGCCGAGGCACTCGACCTGCTGGCCGGGACAAAGCCGTTCGATCTTGCCCTGCTCGATCTCAGCATGCCCGGCGTGCACGGATTCGAGGGGTTGCTGCAGCTTCGGACACGCTATCCGCGCCTGCCCGTGGTCATCGTGTCCGGTTACGAGGAGCCCAAGATCATTTCCGAGGCGCTGTCCTACGGTGCTGCCGGCTTCATCCCGAAATCGGCGCGCAAGAGCGATCTGGCCAACGCTATACGCTCGGTTATGGAAGGCGCCATCTATGTTCCGGAAACTTATGAGGGCCGCCCGCCCGACGCCGACAGCACCGACCGCGCCGACATGGTGCAGCGCCTTTCGACATTGACGCCGCAGCAGTTGCGCGTGTTGCAGATGCTACGCCAGGGCCTGCTCAACAAGCAGATCGCCTATGAGTTGCAAGTGGGCGAGACCACAGTCAAGGCGCACGTCTCGGAGATCCTGCGCAAGCTCAACGTCTACAGCCGCACGCAAGCGGTGATCGAGGTTTCGAAGCTTGACAATGCGGAGCTTTTCAGGGACCAGGCGGGGTTTTGAGGGGCAGGTCTAAGCCAGCAGATGGGCCAGCAGCGCCCTTAGTTGCGCGGGCTTGACCGGCTTGCGCATCAGCTCGATGCCGCCGGCCCGCGCCGCCTTGGCGACGGCTTCGGAACTGTCGGCGGTGACGATCAGTGCCGGTACCGCGCGGCCAAGATAGCGGCGGACCTTCGATATGGTGGCGGTGCCGAGATCGCCGCCGTCGAGGTGCTGGTCGGCTATGACGATGTCCGGCACCCAGTCCGTGTCGCCGAGCATGTCGAGCGCGTCGTCGGTCGAGGTCGCGGCGCGCACCAGGCATTGCCAGCGTTCGAGCAACGAGGTCATCGCCTGCAGCACCTCGACATCGTTCTCGACCAGCAGAACCTTGGTGCCGAACAGGCCGTAGCCGCGCGGCCGCTCCAGGCTTGCAGCGCTGGCGACGGCGTCGGCCGTGGCACCGATGCCGACGGGGACATCGATGTGAAAAATCGTGCCGCGGCCGACCTTCGAGGAAAACGTCACGGGATGTCCGAGCGCGCCGGCGATGCGCCGCACGATGGCCAGCCCAAGGCCGAGGCCGCCGCCGGCGAGTTCGGCATTGGCAGGCATGATGCCGCGATGAAATTCCTCGAACACGGCCTCGCGCTGGTCGTCGGGAATGCCGCAGCCGGTGTCGGCGACATCGATGCGGATGGCATCGCCGCGGTGCCTGGTGCCGACAAGGACGCCGCCCGAGCGGGTATAGCCCAGCGCATTGGAGAGGATGTTCTGCAGGATGCGGCGCAGCAGCGTGCGATCGGAGCGGACCACGGCGTTGACGGCGCGGAATTTCAGCGACAGGCCCTTCAGTTCGGCCACAGGTTCGAAATCCGACCGCAGCGACGAGAACAGCGCCTCCAGGCTGACATCGCCAATGTCGGGCTGGACCACGCCCGCATCGAGCTTGGAGATGTCGAGCAGCGTGCGCAGCAGGTCCTCCATCGTCTCCAGCGAGCGCTCGACCTGCCGCACCAGTTTCCGGCCCTCGTCGCTGGTCTGCACTTCGGCAAGGGCGGAGACGGACAGATGCGCCGCATTCAACGGCTGCAGCACGTCGTGGCTGGCCGCAGCGAGAAAGCGGGTCTTGGACAGGTTCGCCTGCTCGGCATTTTCCTTGGCGGCGCTGAGGTCGATGTTCGATTGCTCCAGCCGCCGCAAGGTCGAGTGCAGTTCCTCGGTGCGGGCGCGTACCCTGCTTTCCAGGGAGATCGCGGTCTGGAACAGCGAGAAGGCGTTGCCTTGCTGGTCCATCGAACGCTCGACGCGGCTGACCAGCGCGGCGTTGATCTTCTTCAGCCTGTCGGGATCGTCTATGTCCTTGAGGGGCACGGCAGCGCTCACTCGGCGGCCGGGCGCTCGCCGAAGGCGATGCCGGTGAAGGTCTGGTTGAGATGCATCGACCGGTATTGTTCGCCATAGGTGCCGAAGCCGATGACGTTGTTGACCCGGTAGAGTTCGGAAATCTCGCGAAAGACCTGGCGGTTGCGCGCATCCAGCCGGCGCAGGACACAGTCGAAGCCGATGATCATGTCGATGCCGCCAAGCCTCGCCTCGACGTCGAGTAGAGCCGCGCGGGTCGATTCCACCATGTCCTTGGGTTGGGCGATCGACAGCACGACACCATCGTCGATGGCGCAGAAGAACGACAGCGAGCCGTCCGCATGCATCTTCTGGATAGAGCGGCAGTAATATTCACCGCCTACCTTCACCACCACCGGATGCGAGGCGAAGCTCAGCGGCGTCAGCGTCTGCGCGACGATGCCGACCGAAGCGGCATATTCCTCGGCCGCAATGGTGGCATTGAACTCGCGCACGATGCGGTGATCGGGATCGGACGCGGTGACCACCAGCTTTTCGTCGGTGGGAACGAAATTGTCGGTCTTGAAGACATGGAAAGGGATTTCCGTGGCGACCAGCACGATGATGGCGCTGTCGGAGGTGACCCTGCCGTTGGAGATCAGGCTCGTCGTCTCGAATTTCAGGTCGTCACCGGCGGAACCGCCGAGCAGCGGTATGTCATCGAGGCCCCAATGGATGGCCGAACTCACCGCTTCCTCGGCATAGGACAGTCCGTCGATGAAACAGAGCGCGAAGGTGTTCCTGGTCCGCTCGCCGCCGATGCGCCCATGCAGCGTGCGTCTCAGATCCTCGACATCACCAGTGACCCTGTCCAAGCCCGATGACGACAGGTTGTCAACCGTGGTGCTGACCGCGGTGAACGACGCCGAAGGGAGCAGCATGGCGAGGATATGGCCTTCCTCGAGGCCCTGCGGCGTGATTTCGCCGGCAGTCGAGCAGCCGGCGTAGTGTAGCGCCGGCGCATGGGCCGCGATTGCGCGCGAAAGGGCGCCGGCCTCGACAAGGCGCTGGGAAAAGAACAACAGGGCGAAGCCGGCCTCGATGGCGGCCGCCTCCGCCGCTACCGCGCGTGCGAAGACGTCCGGGTCGGGCTCGTCCGTGGTCAGCGCCGACAAACCGCATGCGTAGCGCGTCCGTGAAACGGTCAGCGACGTTCTCCCGCATTTCCTCCGACGCTGCCTGTGCGCGGCTGTTTATGTGCTTCTTGCGCGCCAGCGTCGAAAGCCATTGTTGCCGCCAATCGGCATTTTGGCAATGGGGCGAGGGGAATGGGTGTTCCGCCCTGCCATGGCCGAAAGTACAATGATCCGGCTTTTGCGCCGCGCTGTTTTTTACGGCTTGTGCGGTGTACGAATAACGCATGGCCGAAGCCAACACCGCGTCGGCAGCGTGATGACCAAGGTGATGCCCAGGGAGGATTCATGTCGGACGTTTCGTTGATGGTGAACGGAAAACAGGTCCGCGGTGCGGCCGAGGACCGGACGCTGCTGGTTCACTTCTTGCGGGAGAATCTCGGTCTCACCGGTACCCATGTCGGTTGCGACACCTCGCAATGCGGCGCCTGCGTCGTCCATGTCGACGGCAAGGCGGTGAAATCCTGCACGATGCTCGCGGTACAGGCGTCCGGATCGAGCGTGGTGACGATCGAGGGGCTTGCCAATGGTGCCGACCTGCATCCCGTGCAGGCGGCATTCAAGGAGCATCACGGACTGCAATGCGGCTTCTGCACGCCGGGAATGATCATGACGGCGGCCGACATGATCAAGCGCCACCCCGAAGGCCTCGACGAAGCGACGGTGCGCGCAGAGCTCGAGGGCAACATCTGCCGCTGCACCGGCTACCACAACATCGTCAAGGCGATCCTCGCCGCATCGGAGGGGATGAGCGGCAAGGTCAGGCAAGCGGCGTGAGAAAGGCGTGAGGAGTGAGTAGTCGGTCCGAACCGGCGCCGATCTTCACTACTCACTACTTCCTACTCACTATTTCGGGAGGAATTTCTAATGGGCATTGAAGGTGTCGGCGCTCGCGTGGCGCGCAAGGAAGACAAGCGGTTCATCACCGGCGCCGGCCGCTATGTCGACGACATGGTGGTGCCCGGTATGAAGCATGCGGCCTTCGTGCGCAGCCCGCACGCGCATGCCCAGATCGTGAAGATCGAGGTCGACAAGGCTCAAGCCATGCCGGGCGTCATCGGTGTGCTGACGGGCAAGGAGTTGAAGGCCGATGGCATCGGCAATCTCATCTGCGGCTGGATGATACATTCCAAGGACGGCTCCCCGATGAAGATGGGAGCCTGGTCGCCGCTGGCGGTCGACAAGGTTCGCTATGTCGGCGATGCGGTCGTCGTCGTGGTCGCCGACACCAAGGGGCAGGCGCGCGACGCCGCCGAAGCGGTCGAGATCACCTACAATGAACTCGAGGCGGTGGTGGATGCGACGAAGGCGCTCGAAAAGGGCGCTCCGCAACTCCATCCGGAGGCCGAAAACAATCTGATTTTCGACTGGGAGATCGGCGACGCCAAGGCGACCGACGCGGCGATCAAGGCGGCTTCCCACGTCACCCGCATGAAAATCGTAAACAACCGGCTGGTGCCCAACGCCATGGAGCCGCGGGCAGCGCTGGGCCACTACGACAGAGCGGAAGACCATTATACCTGCTGGACGACCTCGCAGAACCCGCATGTCGCGCGGCTGGTGATGAGCGCCTTCTACAACATTGCGCCGGAAAACAAATTGCGCGTCATCGCGCCCGATGTCGGCGGCGGCTTCGGCTCCAAGATCTATATCTATCCGGAAGAGATCGTCTGCCTGTGGGCGTCCAAGAAAACCGGCGTGCCGGTGAAGTGGGTGGCCGACCGCACCGAAAGCTTCCTCTCCGACGCACATGGCCGCGATCATGTCTCGACAGTGGAAATGGCCTTCGACAGGAACAACAGGATCACCGGCCTCAAGGTCGACACGTTGGCCAATCTCGGTGCCTACATGTCGTTGTTCTCGTCCTGCGTGCCGACCTATCTCTATGCGACGCTGCTGTCAGGCCAGTACGATATCCCGGCGATCCACGCCAATGTCCGCACGGTCTACACCAACACGGCACCCGTCGACGCCTATCGCGGGGCAGGGCGTCCCGAAGCCACCTATCTCATCGAGCGCACGATGGAGACCGCGGCGCGGGAACTCGGCATGTCGCCGGCGGAGCTTCGGCGGACCAACTTCATCACCACGTTTCCGCACCAGACGCCGGTCATCATGAACTATGACGCCGGCGACTATGGCGCCTCGCTCGACGCGGCCATGGAGGCCGCCGACTATGCCGGCTTTGCCGGACGCAAGGCGGAGGCCGCCAGGAACGGCAAGCTGCGCGGCATCGGCATGAGCTGCTACATCGAAGCATGCGGCCTGGCGCCGTCGGCCGCGGTGGGCTCGCTCGGCGCCGGCGTCGGCCTTTGGGAATCGGCCGAGGTGCGCGTCAACGCCGCCGGCACCATCGAGGTGCTGACCGGCTCGCACAGCCACGGCCAGGGCCATGAGACGACCTTCGCGCAACTGGTCAACGAACGGTTTGGGGTGCCGATCGACAGCGTCTCGATCGTCCATGGCGACACTGACAAGGTGCAGATGGGCATGGGCACCTACGGCTCGCGCTCGGGCGCGGTCGGAATGTCGGCGATTGCCAAGGCGCTCGACAAGGTCGAGGCCAAGGCCAAGAAGATCGCGGCGCACCTGCTCGAAGCCGACGAGGGCGACATCGTCATCGAGAACGGCGCGCTGAAGGTCGCCGGCACCGACAAAAACGTGCCGTGGTTCCAGATGGCGCTGGCGGCCTATACCGCTCATAATTTGCCCGGTGGCATGGAGCCAGGATTGAAGGAAACGGCGTTTTACGACCCGTCCAATTTCACCTTTCCGGCCGGCTGTTACATCTGCGAGGTCGAGATCGATCCGGATACCGGAACGACCGAGATCATCCAGTTCGTCGCAGCCGACGATTTCGGCAACATCATCAACCCGATGATCGTCGAGGGCCAGGTGCATGGCGGCATCGCGCAGGGTATCGGCCAAGCACTGCTCGAAGGCGCCCACTATGATGCCGACGGCCAGCTTCTGACCGCGAGCTACATGGACTACACCATGCCGCGCGCGGACGACCTGCCTTCGTTCAAGGTCTCGACCTCGAACACGCCGTGTCCGGGCAATCCGCTCGGTATCAAGGGCTGCGGCGAGGCCGGCGCTATCGGCTCGCCGCCGGCGGTGATCAACGCCATCACTGACGCCATAGGAATCGCGGATATCGCCATGCCGGCTTCGCCGTCTACGGTGTGGGCCGCAATCCGTGCGGCGAAGCATTGAAAAGCGAGTAGGGAGTAGCGAGTAGGGGAAAAGCGTGATGCGAAGGGAAGGTCCTATTCGCTAACTCGCTATACCCTGTTCGCTCTTTCCCGAAGGGAGAGAGACAATGTACGCAGTCAATTACCACCGCGCCGCCTCGGTCGCCGATGCTGCGAAGCTCGTCACGGGCGGCGACGCCAAGTTGCTGTCGGGCGGCATGACCCTGATCCCGGCCATGAAGACGCGGCTGGCGGCCCCTTCCGATGTCGTCGACCTGTCGCGGATCAAGGAGTTGCAAGGCGTTACAGTGTCCGGCAGGACAGTCACGATCGGCGCCGCCACCACGCATTTCGATGTTGCCAGCGACGACAAATTGAAACAGGCCTGCCCGGCGCTCGCGCATCTGGCATCGCTGATCGGTGATCCGGCGGTCCGCTATAGGGGCACAATCGGCGGCTCGATCGCCAACAACGACCCGGCGGCCGATTATCCAGCGGCCATGCTGGCGCTAAATGCCACCATCACTACCAACACGCGCCAGATCGCCGCCGACAAGTTCTTCACGGGCCTGTTCGAGACGGCGCTGGAGGACGGCGAAATCATCACGGCCGTCACCTTCACCGCGCCGGCAAAAGCAGCCTATGAAAAATTCCGCAATCCGGCCTCCCGCTACGCCATTGTCGGCGTGTTCGTGGCCAAGGGTGAGGACGGCATCCGCGTGGCCGTGACCGGCGCCGGCGACGATGGCGTCTTCCGCTCGAAGGAGATCGAGGCCGCGCTTGCAAAGGACTTCGTGGCTTCGGCGCTCGACGGCGTCAAGGTGCCGGCGACCAAGCTGATGAGCGATATCCACGCTTCCGCCGACTACCGTGCCAATCTGGTCGCGGTCATGGCCAAGCGCGCGGTGGCCGCCGCGAACGCCTGATTCCTTTCTGATCCCTGTCAGGCGGGAGAGGGACTTCGCGCCCCTTTTCCGCAGACGGGCGCATTGTGGCAATCTCGCACTTGCACAAAGCGGTATTGCACTGCACTATGCCGGCGATCAAACGCGAGCCGGGTTCGGAGTGTTCATCACGACCTGCGACCCTATTCGCATGTTTCAATGCGAAGGGAGCGGCATGACCGACATCTCCGCGACGCATGTTGTGCCGCCAAGACCCGTCGCCGACAGATCCGCCAGGACAAGACTGGCCTATCTCGACGGCTGGCGCGGACTTTCGATCGCGCTGGTGCTCATTGGCCATTTCTTTCCCGTTGCAGGGATCAATCTCGGCGTGCTGGGCGTCGAATTCTTCTTCGTGCTCAGCGGCCGGCTGATGGCCGAGATCCTGTTCGTCGAGCGCTACCCGCTGAAGAAGTTCTTCAAGCGCCGCTTCTCCCGCATCTATCCTGCACTGCTGGTGTTCGTGATCGTTTCGATGATTGCGCTGTCGGGCACGTTCATCGCCTTCAAATGGAAGGCGGCGCTGACGGCGCTGACATTCACCTACAACTATGCCGGAATTCTGGTGAACCGCGCCGGCGCGCTCGACCACATCTGGTCGCTCTGTGTCGAAGAGCATGCCTACATCATCCTGGCCGCGATCAGCGCGTTCGTCGCAAGCCGCAGCCGCATCATCCCGCTGCTCCTGGTGCTGGCGGTGCTGGCCATGGCAAACGGTGCCGTTTCGTACTGGTTCCTGCACATGGATTACGAAACCACATATTGGCGCACCGACGTGCACATCGCGTCGATCCTGCTGTCGGCCGCCATCTGCCTGCTGAAGACCGACGGCAAGCTGCCGGCCCTGTTGAAGGGCCCCTATGTGGCGGTGGCGGCAGCGATCGCGGCGGTGCTTCTGTTCATGGACCCGGTACCGACCCCGATCCACTATCTGGTCGCTGTGCCGCTGCTGGCGCTTGCCGTCAACGCTCTCGATTTCAGCACGAGATTGTTTTCCGGACTGCTGTCGTCCTGGCCTATGGCGACGCTGGGCCTATGGTCCTATTCGCTCTATCTGTGGCAGCAGCCATTCTACAATTCGTCTATGAGCGAGGCAGCGACCCTTGGCTGATGCTGGCTGGGGTCTTTGCCTGCGCGCTCTGCAGCTATTATGTTATCGAGCGGCCGTCGCGTGAGTGGCTGAACCGCAACTGGTGAGTGACGCCGCAGTGTCCCTCCCTTGCGTTGCATAGCGGCCAAGGTCAGCCTCGCTCGATGCCGCCTGTTCGGCAGCTTGTTTGGTAAGTTCGTCCTAATATAGCCAGGGGTGACCTGGCGATCTGCTTGCCGGATAGCCCAATGTCCTTAGACATTGGTATTATGGCAGCTATTCCTTGTTGTCCCGCCCCGTGCTCCGCCTAGTTTATTCGAATCGGAGCATTGCATGGGAGGATGGAATGGCAACGACCAGGGAAAACGCCGGCGGCTGGCTCGACCGCTCGCGCACGATCGCCGAGCCCGGTTTCAGCAGATGGATGGTGCCGCCGGCGGCGTTGTGCATTCATCTTTGCATCGGCCAGGCCTACGCGTTCAGCGTCTTCAACCTGCCGATGTCGAAACTGATCGGTATCACCGATTCGGCGCCCGATGATTGGAAGCTGACCGGACTCGGCTGGATATTTTCGATCGCGATCCTGTTTCTTGGCCTCGCGGCAGCCTTCGGCGGCGGTTGGCTGGATCGCGTTGGCCCGCGCAAGGCGATGGTCGCGGCCGCCTGCTGTTTCGGCGGCGGTTTCATCGTGTCGGCGCTCGGCGTCACCTTGCATCAATTGTGGATTATCTATCTCGGCTACGGCGTCCTGGGCGGCATCGGCCTCGGGCTCGGCTACATCTCGCCGGTCAAGACGCTGATCACCTGGTTTCCCGACCGGCCGGGCATGGCGACAGGCATGGCGATCATGGGGTTTGGCGGCGGAGCCTTCATCGCTTCGCCGCTTTCGGTCTATCTGTTGAAGCTGTTTTCGACCCCGCAGCATATCGGTGTCGCCGAAACCTTCATCGTGCTGGGCATCGTCTACTTCATCTTCATGCTGATCGGCGCTGTCATCGTCAGGGTGCCGCCCGATGGCTGGCGTCCGGCCGGCTGGACGCCGCCGACGACACAAAACACGATGGTGACAACCGCCAACGTGCATCTCGACGACGCATTGAAGACACCGCAGTTCTGGCTGCTGTGGGGCGTGCTGTGCCTCAATGTGACGGCCGGCATCGGCGTCCTCGGCCAAGCCTCCGCCATGAGCCAGGAGATGTTCCCGGGACGCATCACGCCGGCCGCCGCCGCCGGCTTCGTCGGCCTGCTGTCGATCTTCAACATGCTCGGCCGCTTCTTCTGGGCGTCGACCAGCGACTATATCGGCCGCAAGACGACCTACGCGGTCTTCTTCGTGCTCGGCGTGATCCTTTATGCGGTGGTGCCGTGGACGGGCCAGTCGGGCAACGTGTTCCTTTTCGTGCTGTTCTATGGCGTCATCTTGAGCATGTATGGCGGCGGCTTTTCCACCATTCCCGCCTATCTGCGCGATGTCTTCGGCGTGCGTTATGTCGGCGCCATCCATGGCCGCCTGCTGACGGCGTGGTCGGTGGCGGGCGTGCTGGGGCCGGTCCTGGTCAACTACATCAGGCAGTACCAGATCGATGCAGGAGTAGCGAAGGCCGATGCCTACACGGTCACCATGTACATCATGGCCGGCCTGCTCGTCGTCGGTTTCCTGCTCAACCTGGTGATGCGGCCGGTGAATGCACGGTTCCACATGAAGGCCGAACCGGCTGCAGCGTAAGGAGAGTGATCATGGCGCAAGACAACAGCAATTCTGTCAAATTGATCCTTGCCTGGCTGCTGGTCGGCATCCCGCTGTTGTGGGGGTTCTGGACGACGCTGGTCAGTGCGGCGGCGCTGTTCCAGTAATGGTGGAGACCTGGAAAGGAGCAGTGCTCAGGCGATGATAGGCCTGACGTAGTAGCGCACAGCCTTCTTGCCGCCGTGGATCACCGCGTCGCCGACCTCGGAGAAGCCGAGCGCGGCATGGAAGGCGTCCGAAGCCGGGTTGGGCGGGTCGGCATTGACCTCGCATGCGACCAGTACGTGGCCGGCGCGCGTGGCGTGCTCAAACAGGTCCTGGTAGAGCAGGCGGGCATGGCCGCGGCCACGGGCTTGCGCCGCCACCACGACACGATCGACATAGACGAAGCGCTCGTAGCGTTCGCGAAACCAGAGAAAATTCGGGCTGTCGTACCGGGCCCCCTGATCGAAAGTCATGATGAAGGCTTCGAGCGCGCCGATGCGGCGCGCATAGAACGCCTCGCCAAGCAGGAAAGACAGGCGCTCGGGCTCAAGCCACGACAATTCGGCGGCATGCTCGTTGTTGAGCGCGAGTATGGCCGCTTCGTCGCTTCGCGAGACACGGCTGATCGGGGAGAGGGCGGTCATGCCTTGGCCGCCGCGATCGTCGCTGCCACAAGCGGCGTATCGGTTAGCGTGTTGCGATACTCGCGGTCGAGATCGGAGCCGCCCATGCCGACCTTTGGATTGCGGTAGCGCATTGCGCTGGGCACGTCCTTGAGGGCGGCGAAATGCATTTCGGATAGTCCAGTCCTTTGCCGCACCTCGGCAATGTTGCCGAGATCGAGCCCGCCGCAGCCAAGAATGACGATGCGATCGCCCCCCTATCGCACCAGGTCCGCCAACAGCGACAGGCCCTCCATCGCCGTGTCGCGTTGGCCGCTGGTCAGCACGCGGCCGACCTTGCAACGGATCAGCGCTTCCAACGCCTCGGCCGGGTCGCGCGTCATGTCGAAAGCGCGGTGACAAGTGACGTTGAGGCCACCGGCGGCCTCCGTCAATTCGCTCATGCGGCGCTCGTCGATGGTGCCTTCGGCGGTGAGGCAGCCGAACACCACGCCTGATACACCGAGGTCGCGCAGGGCGGCTACGTCGGCCAGCATCGAACGGTACTCGGTTTCGCTGTAGAGAAAATCGCCGCCACGCGGCCGCACCATGACATGGAACGGTACGGTCGCCTGGTCGAGGGCGGCACGCACTGTTCCCAGGCTCGGCGTGATGCCGCCTTCGACGAGGCTGGCGCACAGTTCGACCCTATCGGCGCCGCCGGCCTGTGCTGCCAGGAGGCCATCAATGCCCTCGACACAGATTTCGATCAGCGGCGGGCGGACTTCTTCGGTCAAGGTGTGATCCTGTCCATTATGTTGTGAAAAGCCCGTAGCACCCGGGCGGCGGGCGCGAAAGCAGGAACGTCACGTCGCATTGGACCAGGGGACATTTCCCTGCTTGACAGTCTTATAACTACGTGGTTATGAGTTGATCCATAGCCATCGGGTTATTGATCGCGAGCGGCCGCTCGACAACGACTAAGAGGAGCAGGGCATGACGCAGACCAAATCGATCGTCGTCGAACGGCTGATTCCGCATTCGGCGGAGAAGATATGGCGTGCGCTGACGGTGCCCGAACTTGTCGCAGAATGGCTCATGCAGAACGACTTCGCGCCGCAAGAGGGTCATCGCTTCACGTTTCGCGCTTCACCGGTACCGGGCTGGTCGGGGGTGACGAACTGCGTCGTGCTGAAGGTCGAGGCGCCACGCCTGCTTGCCTATAGCTGGGGCGACGGAAGCGAATCCGACAGCGGACTGAAAACCGTGGTGACCTGGTCGCTCACGCCTGAGGGCGCGGCGACCCGGGTGCGGATGGAGCACTCGGGATTCCGGCCGGCCGACGAGCGTGGATATGTCGGCATGGGAAGCGGCTGGCCGCGTATTCTTGAGCGGCTTGAGCAGGTGGCTGCGAAGCAAGGCTGAGCGCCGACGCTCCTCGACCAGTCGGCGGGCATGGCCGGCGAACCACAACAAGTCTCCCGGATGCGCCGCTTGCGGGCATGGCAAACCACGCCCTGGACAAACGTTTCAAAACGGAGAAAGACCATGGAAGCCAGGCTCAGGAACCCCGTGATGCTCATGCCCGGCGCCCTGCAGGCGCTGCTGGCGCTGGACAAGTCGACCGAGGCGGCCGATTTGCCCTATGTGACGCGCAAGCTCGTCCATCTGCGCGCCAGCCAGATCAATGGCTGCTCGGTCTGCGTCGACATGCATGCGCGCGAACTCAAGAAGGCCGGCGAGAAGGACGAACGCATCTTTGCCTTGTCGGCCTGGCGGGAAACGCCGTACTTCACCGATGCCGAACGCGCCGCGCTTGCCCTTGCCGAGGCCGGCACAAGGCTGGCCGACAGAACGGATGCCGTGACGGACGAGGTATGGGACGAGGCCGCCCGGCACTATGACGAAAAGGCGCTTGCCGGGCTCGTCATCCAGATCGCCGTGATCAACGCCTTCAACCGGTTGAACGCCACGACGCGGCAAATGGTCGGCGCCTGGGGCTAGGGCCGCGCCAAGGCGAGCCGTGCCACGGTGCAATGGACGCTGGAATCGCGGTGCACCGAAGCCGCTTGCCTAGCCCGGCCGGGTCGCGGCCGGCGGCAGTTCGAACAGTTTGGCGCCGTTTTCCTCGCCGCGCTCGACATAGCCGATGGTGCGAAACCATTTTGCGATTTCCGGTCCCGTGAGCCAGCTGCGGGAGTGAATGGGGAGATTGCCGGCGAGCGCCTGGATCTGCCTGATATGCCGCCTGCAGAAACGCACGGTCGCGGCCCTGAAAAAGCCCTCGCGCGCGGCGAACAGCGTGTCCGCGGCGTCACCATGTTCGTGCCAGGCGATGATCGCTACGGTCCCGTCGCTGTCGACAAGGGCATGGGCGCGGCCCTCCTTCAGGTTCATCATCAGATTGTCGTAGGCGACCTTGCTGTCCTTGCCGGCGGCGATGTATTCGTCGGACATCCGCTTGGACAAATGGCGAAACACGTCTTCCAGATCGCCGACCGTCGCTGTTCGTGCTCTCATTTCTGCTCCTTGAGCCCCGGCAGGGAGTTTGCTCCAGGAAAAGGCATTCACCAAGCAAAGGGATTTCGCGAAGAACCCAGCCCGAGGAATCGGGTTCCATCGATAAAGATCGGCGACCGGCACGGCATGTCAGTCCGGCCGAGCGGAACCGGATGCGGTGGTCGTGCGCGAGGCAAGCGGCGTGACCACGACAGGCGTGCCGCTGCTGTCCAGCGCGAGGGCGGCGTTTATGGAAAAGGCGGCCCTCAGCAGCAGCACCGATATCAAAATTTTTCGCATCATTCGCTCCAGCCCTGCACCAGCGCGTGGCGCGCGAGCATGGCGACTGAAGCGGAAAAATTAAAGCCCGAAAGAGGGCATCCCAGGGCTGGCATCGTCGTACCCAAGGCGCGCCTTGGGTTTAGCTGCGTCAGTCTGTGGTGAAATACCGGTACCCGTTGCAGTGCAGTCCAATTTCGCCGCCACTGCCGCCTTGATCGACAGGCCGGCACATGCGTCGGCGTTGACCGTTTTCTTCTTCTCGTGGGCCACAGCGGCACTTGAGGTGGCAAGGACGATAGCCGCGCAAACGATAGTCGTTTTCATCAGATCCCCCTTTTTTAGCTTAAGCTAATTATGGAGGGTAACGTAACGTTAACCAACCGTCAACGCGCTGGGACAGTCTGCTTCCTGGGCTTAGATTTTGTGGCTTCGGCTGCTTCGGTGAGCAGGGCTCTTTTGCTTTCGCTCGATTCCGCGAAGGAGCAGCGCATGATCCCTTGGTGAGCTTCATGCGTGCGATAGCCGCTTCGATTTGCCGAGCGGCGGCCTCGCCTTGGCCATGTGGAAGGCTCGGCAGAACGGCCGATTGTCCAGCGCGCTGCAAACCTTCTGTTGCCGCAGATGTTGCCCTGATACGCAAATCGCAAAATTCGCGATTTGGGCTCAGGCGGCGATGTCTTTGAAATTGTTGGCTCCCCGGGCCGGATTCGAACCAGCGACCAACCGGTTAACAGCCGGTTGCTCTACCACTGAGCTACCGGGGAACAGAGGCTCTCATGCGAGTGGCGCAGCCTATAGCAAACCCTTTTCGGCTTTGCAAAGAACCATTTCGCATTTTTCCGAGACTTTTTCGCTCAGGCGTTTCTCGCAATCGGCGGCGTTCGTCCTCATATTAGCCTCCTTGCGAGGGGCGCGGAACCGAATGTGCAGTCGCGGCTTTCCTCAAGTGACACCCTCAAGCCACCAGACGGACCAGCCATTCGAGATGACGGCAGCAGAAGAAAACCAGGCACCGGCGCGAAAGATATCGGTCTTCGGACGCAAGTTCACCATGCCGCGTTCGCGCGGCCTCAGGATTGCGATCGGCGTGCTTTTGACGATCGGCGGCATTCTGGGGTTCTTGCCTGTTCTCGGTTTCTGGATGGTGCCGCTCGGACTTTTGGTGCTCTCCTACGAATTCGCCATGGTGCGGCGCCATCGGCGCCGGTTCGTCGTCTGGTGGGAACGGCGGCGCCGGCCGGATTGATCGGCCGGGGCCTTGCCCGGTTTCGTCGCGGCGACCTTAGGGGCCGAATCAAATCGCAGCGCTATCCTGCGTTCCAGTGCTCGCCTCCTCCGGGACGTCCTGCTGGCCTGCTTTCAGATCCTCGCTGATTTCCTTCAGGACGGCGGAAGCCGAGGCAAGGCGCGCGCGGTCGCGCGGCGAAAGCCGGCCGGTGCCTTCTATCTTGAGGCAATCCATGGCGTAGCGCACCAGCTCCTCGCACCCCAGCAGCGGCGAGCTGTCCGCATTGTTGGTCGACTCGTCAGGTTTTTTAGCCAGCTGCATGGCGCAGTCCTCCTGCACTTCAACGCAGCCCGATGCGCGGAGTTTCTCTCGATCATCCGCCATGCTTAACGGCTTGCTAATGCAGCTCGAACCGCCCTGTCTCGCATTTGGGGCGGGGTGCCGGGGCTGGCGCAGGCGAAACCGTCGCGAATGCATTGTCGCCGCTTGACGGCTTTTTCGCCGCAACCTATTGGAACCGGGTGGAACGCCGGGAGCAACGAGGCCTCGTGGCGGAGTGGTTACGCAGAGGACTGCAAATCCTTGCACCCCGGTTCGATTCCGGGCGAGGCCTCCAATCTCCGGGCTCCCGCGCGTCAGCGCAGGGGCTCGCCGTTCCCGTCTAGATGAACCGCGATGTGGCGCGGCAAGCGGATTGGTTGGGACATGAGCGCTGATTTCTCCGAGCTTCGCGTCAAGATGGTCGATGGCCAGATCCGCACCACCGACGTGACCAGCACGCCGCTGCTCGACGCCATGCTTTCCGTGCCGCGCGAGCTTTTCGTCGACGAAAGCCAGCGCAATCTCGCCTACATCGACGAAGACATCCGCATCGCGGACGGCCCCGGCGGCGCGCGATATCTGATGGAGCCTTCGCCGCTGGCCAAGCTGATGCAACTGGCCGAAATCAGTCAGGCCGATTCGGTCCTCGATGTCGGCTGCGGCACCGGCTATGCCTCGGCCATCCTGTCGCGACTGGCGGGATCCGTGGTGGCGCTTGAAAGTGATTCGGCGCTGGCCGAAACCGCAAAGTCGGTGCTTTCATCGCTGGGCTGCGGCAATGTGACCGTGGTCCAGGGCCCGCTGCCGCAGGGACATGCGGCCAAGGCGCCCTACGATGTCGTCTTCGTCGGCGGCAGCGTCGGCAAAGTGCCGGCGGCGCTGCTCGACCAGCTCGCCGAAGGCGGCCGCCTCGTCGCGGTCGAAGGCCAGGGCAATTCCGGCGTGGCGCGGCTTTTTTTCAAAGCAGGGGGGGTTGTAACCGGTAGACGGGCATTTAATGCGGCAATTAAGCCACTACCCGGGTTCGAACGTGAGCATGCTTTCGAATTCTGAATGATTTGGCCTTGCAGCAGAGGCTTTGTCATGGTCGCTTGCATTTGAACAATCGTTGCTGATCCCAATGGGGGCACTTTGGGCCGAGCGACAGGGAACATTCTGACACGCCGCTCCGGTTCTCAAAGGAGAAGCCGGTGCGGTGTGGTTCCCATGGAAAACGAATGAGGGTTTAATGGTGCCGTCTCTACGCAAGTCACTTTTCACCGCCGTCCTCGTTTCGGCGACCGCGCTTTCCCCGCTGGCCGCCTCGGCCGAAACCATCTCCGGCGCGCTTGCAAAGGCCTACCAATACAATTCCTCGCTGAATGCCTCCCGAGCCGGCGTACGCGTCACCGACGAGAGCGTGGCCATCGCCAAGTCCGGCTGGCGCCCGACCATCACCGGGACGGCCGACACGAATTATGTGAATACCCGTGCCAGCGGCGCCAACGTCAAGACGGGGTCGGCCAGTGTGGGCATCGTCATAAACCAGAGCCTGTTCGACGGCTTCCAGACGAGAAACAATGTGGCGGCAGCCGAATCGCGGGTCAAGGCATCAGTCGAAAGCCTGCGCAACACCGAGGAGAACACGCTGTTGAGCGCGGCCACGGCCTATATGGACGTGATACGCGACCGGCAGATCGCGGTGCTGACGGAGCAGAATCTGCAGTTCCTGACCGAGCAGGCGCGCGCCGCGCGCTCGCGGTTCGAGGTCGGCGAAGGCACGCGCACCGACGTTGCGCAGGCCGATGCGTCGCGCGCTTCCGCCGTGGCGTCGCTCAGCGCCGCCCGCGCGCAGGCGCTGGCAAGTGCGGCGAGCTATCACCAGATCGTCGGTGACGAGCCGGGCAAGCTCAGGCCTGCCTCGCCATTGGCCAGGCTGCTGCCGCCGAGCCTCGATTCGGCGATTGCCATCGCCTCGGCCGAACATCCGGCGATCCTCGCCACCCAGCATCTGGTCGATGCGGCCGCGTTTTCGGTGAAATCGTCCGAGGGCGCATTGCTGCCGCAGCTTTCCGCGTCGGCCGGCATTTCGGAGGATTATCTGCATCGCAATCCCGACCTCCAGGGGAGCAACGGCGGTTCGACCTCGGCCAACATCGGTGCGACACTGACGATCCCGATCTATTCGGGCGGCCGCACCTCGGCGGTTGTGCGACAGAACAAGGAATCGCTTGGCGAGGCCCGCATCCAGGTCGATGTCAGCCGCGACCAGGTGCGCCAGGCCGTCGCCTCGGCGTGGTCGCAATACACCGCCGCGCAGCAGAGCGTCGCCGCCAACAGGCAGGTGATCGACGCCGCGCAACTGGCGCTGAACGGTGTCATCGAGGAACGCAATGTCGGCCAGCGCACCACGCTGGACGTGCTCAACGCGCAGGCCACCGTCATCACCGCCAAGATCAACCAGGCAAATTCCGAGCACGACGTGGTGGTGGCAAGCTATGCCATCCTGTCGGCGATCGGCCGCCTCTCGGCCGAGCGCCTTGCGCTGCAGGCGACGAAGTACAGGCCTGAAGAGCACTACAACGCCGTCAAGGACAAGTGGATCGGCCTGCGCACGCCGGACGGCCGCTAAGCTCCACAGGTTCGAGTAGTTCTCTAGAAGCGGGGCGGCGTTCGATCGAAACGCCGGGCCGGCGAGCGACCCGCGGGCCCGCTTCATTGTTTGCGCAACTGCGCCGGCAAGCCGTCACGACGAATTTCGCTAATCTGTTGAAATCCCACATGTCCCCAGAATGGGGATTCTCGTACGGCGATCCGTCGGTTACGCTGTCGCCATGATTCGAATCCGGCTTCTTCCGGAGCGGAAATCTGCAACAGGTCACAAGGGCGGCGGATGTGACGATGGCAACGGCAAGCAGCGCACAGCGCGAACCTTCCATGGAAGAGATACTGGCTTCCATCAGGAGGATCATCGAGGACAGCGACAGCGGCCGTAAGCAGCCGGACGATGCCGATGACTTGCGCCAGGACCTTAAGCCGGCGGCGAGCGAGGCTCCAGCCGCCGACGTCGACGCGTTTCGCGCCGAACTGCGTCCAAGCCTTGAGGTCAGGAAGCCGGTCACGCTGGCGGAGGTGCAGGCACAGACATCGGCGGCCGAACCAAGGGTCGCGCGCATGGACGCGCCGGAGCGAACCGATCCCGTGGCGCCAAGGGCGTCGATGACGCTTGCCGAGGTGAGTGCCCGGATCGCTGCCGAGCCGCTGCCCGCCGAAAGGGCCGACAGGCCCGCGGCGCCCGAGGCCGGCGCGGCAAGCGATGCCATCGTCGCCGATTGGCGCCGCGAGATCGCGGCGGTCGGCGAGCAGGCGAAGGCGATACCAGGCATTCGCAAACCGGTTGCCCAGCCCGAAGCGCCGGTGGACGAGCCGATACCGGAGCCGGCGTTCGAGCGGGCCCCTTCGATCGCCGCCCCGGCGACCACCGATGAGGCGCGCAAGGCGGCGGATGAAACGCCTGCGGCCCGTCCGGCAATCCTTTCCGAGCATACGGGCCGGCAGGTCGCCGCGGCCTTTGGCGAGCTCTCCGATGCCTTTGCCAGCCGCAGCAAGAAAACATTCGACGAGATGGCCGAGGAGATGCTGCGGCCGATGCTGCAGGACTGGCTGGACAACAACCTGCCAACGCTGGTCGAGCGCCTGGTGCGCGAGGAGATCGAGCGCGTGGCGCGCGGCGCGCAATGATTTTCCCGGGTCGCCTTAGGTGGCTGGTTGGACACCGTTGCGCCTTCACCCTGGCGCAGGCACGCTAATCTCAGGATCGGCAGGTCGAGGGAGGCGGGTGGCCGCAATAATGGCTCCGATGATGGCGATTGCCACGACCACGCCGCTCCACGCTTCATATAGGCCCGATCCAAGCATAGAGCCCGCCAACCTCATTGTTCGAACATATCTCGACAGTCATTTCGGGTCTTCTCCGGGTTGGACTACGCCCATGCGGTCCAAATAGATTTCGAGCTCCGCGGTCCGGTCCGCGCCAAGAATCGCGATCGCACCGACATACCCGTCCGGCCGGATCAGCACACACTCGCCCGGTGCCAGTGCATAAGCATGGCGAAGGTGTCCCCAGGCATCGATGACATCGCCTTGCGGGCCGATGTGGTGGACATGCAGCCCCTGGCGTGGCGCAACCGTCTCTCTCCCGGCTTGATGAACAAGCAGCGTCCAATGCGGCCCTTTGAGCAGTTGGAACAGTCGCCACGGTTGGCCCGCCGCGCCCCTGATTTGGGCATCCGGCGCGCGGTCCCCCGCACGCGGGCCGCTGCTGCGTTCGGCCAGTTCCCTGGAGAGCGGCGAGTCCGGATAGCCGATATCGAGCTGGCGCACCTCGCGGCCGCGGTGCATTCCACCCTGTTTCTGGGCGTCGAGCAGCCGCGTCGAAAGGCCGAGGACCGATTCCGCGACCGGACGCCGTTCCTGCTCATAGGTGTCGAGCAGGCAATCATCCGCGCCGCCGAGCACGGCGGCGAGTTTCCAGCCCAGATTATAGGCATCCTGCACGCTGGTGTTCAGGCCCTGGCCGCCGGTTGGCGGATGGATATGAGCCGCATCGCCGACGAGAAATACCCGATCGACCCGGTAGCGATCGGCAAGCCGGGCGTTCATCAGGTAGGCCGACGCCCAGGCGACCGAATCCACCTGCACGTCGGCGCGGCCTGTCCGCTCATTAATCAAGCGCCCCAGTTGTTCTGCCGAGAGGTCCACTTCGCCGTCCAGCGGAATGGGTGCCTGAATCTGGAAGAGATCGGTTCCGGCGAGCGGGCAAATCGCGACCATTCGCTCCATGTCACCGTCGTTGAACTGGTGCCACGCATCGCGGTCCAGCCCGGTCAACAGCACATCCGCCACGACCGCACGCACGCCCAGCGTCTTGCCGGGGAAATTCAAGCCGAGCGCGCCGCGCACGAAGCTGCGCCCGCCGTCCGCTCCGACAAGATAGCGTGCGCGAACGGTTTGCTCGCCATTCGGCCCTGCAAGACGTGCCATGACACCGTTTTCGCCTTGCTCGAACCCAACCAACTCACATCCGTACTCGACCCTATGGCCTAGTTCTGCCAGCCGCTCTCGCATGATCCGCTCGGTGAGGAATTGCGGAATCATCAGCGCGATAGCGTAAGGCTCCGCCGGCGTCGGATCGGGGCGCTCGCCGGTGTCCTTTTCGATATAGCTGCCGTCATCGCCATACACGCGCATCGGCGGATAGACGCCGCCTGCGGCAACGACCCTGTCGAGAATGCCGAGGTCTTCGAAAATCTCCTGTGTCCTCGGCTGGATGCCCTTGCCGCGCGAGCCACGGAAAGGTTCGCTCATCTTCTCAATGAGCTGAAAAGGTATACCGCGCCGTGCAAGCTCGATCCCCAGCGTCAGGCCAGCCGCTCCCGCGCCGCAGATGAGCACATCTGCCGCAAATCCGTTTGTCATACCGATTTCCTTGTGTGTAAAATGCACATAATAGGAGAGTCGGAGTGCCGTCAATGAAAAATGTGAAAAATACACATATTGGAAGTCATCAGATTCGCGAGCTCCACGGAGCGCTGATCGAGATTGCCAGCCTTATGAACCGGCCTCAGCGCGATGAGCAGATGGTAAAGGAGGCCGGAATTGCGCTCGACCGCGCACTGTTTCCTCTGCTGGTCGGGATAGAGCGGCTTGGGCCGATCGGGATAGTGGACCTCGCCGACCGGGCTGGCCGCGATTACACCACTGTCAGCCGTCAGGTGGCGAAGCTCGAAAGCCTTGGCCTGGCCGTGCGCCGGCAGAGCGAGACAGACCGCCGCGTGAATGAGGCCGTCGTCACGCCCAAGGGCAAGGCGATGACCGACAAGATCGACGCTGCACGAGAGAGAAACGCTCGCGCCGTTTTCGAAAACTGGGACGCACACGACGTCGACGAACTCGTGCGGCTTATGCGCAAGTTCGCCGACGCTATGAAAGAAAAGCCGGAGGACTCCAGCGCGCCCTGAGACGTCGCACTATTCCTCGTACGACCCGAGCTGGCATTTGGGATTGGGCGGCCTAGGTGTGCAATGCCTCTCCGGCTGGAACCGGTGACAGTGCCGACGCCACCAAGGTTGTCGCATACGGGACAGACACTATCTGAACGGTGATCCTCTTTCTGTTGTGCCGGTTGCCGAGGCGGCCCCTACGGTTGACTCGATCAAAGCCTTCCGATTTACACCGGACCAGCAAAAATCCGACAGCGCGGACCGTTTTCCCATGCTTGAAAAGACCTACGACGCCAAAACCGTCGAACCGAAGATTGCCAAGGTGTGGGAAGAGGCCGACGCGTTTCGCGCCGGCGCCGGCGCCGAGGAGGGGGCTGAGGCCTTCACCATCGTCATCCCGCCGCCCAACGTCACCGGCTCGCTGCATATGGGCCATGCCCTCAACAACACGTTGCAGGATATTCTCGTGCGCTTCGAGCGCATGCGCGGCAAGAACGTGCTGTGGCAGCCGGGCATGGACCATGCCGGCATCGCCACGCAGATGGTGGTCGAGCGGCAGTTGATGGAAAAGCAGATCCATCGCCGCGACCTCACTCGTGAACAGTTCATCGAGAAAGTGTGGGAGTGGAAAGCCGAATCCGGGGGCGCGATCCTCAACCAGCTGAAGCGGCTCGGCGCCTCGGCCGACTGGTCGCGCGAACGCTTCACCATGGACGAGGGCCTGTCCAAGGCCGTGCTCGAAGTGTTCGTCACGCTCTACAGGGAAGGCCTGATCTACAAGGACAAGCGCCTTGTGAACTGGGATCCCAAGCTGCTCACCGCGATTTCCGATCTCGAGGTCGAGCAGCAAGAGGTCAACGGCAATCTCTGGCACTTCCGCTACCCCGTCGAAGGCGTGGCCTTCGATCCGGAAAACCCGAAGACCTTCATCATCGTGGCAACGACGCGCCCCGAGACGATGCTGGGCGACACGGCCGTCGCCGTGCATCCGGACGACGAGCGCTTCCAGCACCTGGTCGGCAAGAATGTCGTCCTGCCGATCGTCGGCCGCAAGATTCCCGTGGTGGCGGATGAGTATTCCGACCCGGAGAAGGGCTCCGGCGCGGTCAAGATCACGCCGGCGCACGACTTCAACGACTTCGAGGTCGGCAAGCGCCACAAGCTGCCGGCGATCAATATCCTCACCGTCGAGGCGGCGGTAAACCTCAGGGACAACGAGGATTTCCTCGCCGGGCTCGAGGTGACGCCGGAGCGCCAGGCGGTATGGGACGAACTCAACGGCCTCGACCGCTTTGTCGCGCGCAAGAAGATCGTCGAACTGATGGAAGAAGGCGGCTTCCTCGACAAGGTGGAACCGCATCGCCACGCCGTGCCGCATGGCGATCGCGGTGGCGTGCCGATCGAGCCGTTCCTGACCGAGCAGTGGTATGCAAACGCCGCCGAACTCGCCAAGCCGGCCATCGCCTCGGTGCGAGAGGGGCGCACCAAGATCATACCCGCGAATTGGGAAAAGACTTACTTCCAGTGGATGGAGAACATTGAACCCTGGTGCATCTCGCGCCAGCTTTGGTGGGGTCACCAGATTCCGGCATGGTATGGGCCGGACGGGCGCGTCTTCGTCGAGAAGACCGAGGAAGAAGCGCTGAGTGCCGCGATCGAATATTATCTGGCGCTCGAAGGACCCTGGAAGGCCTGGGTCGAGGACAAGCTCGAGAATTTCCAGCCAGGCGAAATCCTGACCCGCGACGAGGACGTGCTCGACACCTGGTTTTCCTCGGCGCTGTGGCCGTTCTCGACGCTGGGCTGGCCGGATGAGACGCCGGAGCTGAAGACCTACTACCAGACGGACGTGCTGGTAACGGGCTTCGACCTGATCTTCTTCTGGGTCGCCCGCATGATGATGATGGGCCTGCACTTCATGGACGAAGAGCCGTTCCACACCGTCTACATGCACGCGCTGGTGCGCGACAAGAACGGGCAGAAGATGTCGAAGTCGAAAGGCAACGTCGTCGACCCGCTCGACCTCATCGACGAATATGGCGCCGACGCGCTGCGCTTCACGCTGACGGTGATGGCGGCGCAGGGACGTGATGTGAAGCTCGACCCGGCGCGCATTGCCGGCTACCGCAATTTCGGCACCAAGCTGTGGAACGCGACGCGCTTCGCCGAGATGAACGAAGTCGCGCGCAATGACGATTTCTGGCTGAACGACGCCAAGCTGGCGGTCAACCGCTGGATCCTGACCGAGCTGACGCGCGCCGCGCGAGAGGTCACGGAGGGCATCACCTCATATCGCTTCAACGAGGCGGCGGGGGCGGCTTACCGCTTCGTCTGGAACCTGTTCTGCGACTGGTATCTGGAGCTGCTGAAGCCGGTGTTCATGGGCACGGACGAGGCGGCCAAGGCCGAAAGCCGCGCCTGCGTCGCCTTCGTGCTCGACGAAATTTACAAGCTCCTGCATCCGATGATGCCGTTCATGACCGAGGAACTTTGGGCGCAGACCGCGGGCGAGGGCAAGGAGCGCGCTTCGCTGCTTTGCCATGCCGCGTGGCCGTCGCCGGATTTCGAGGACGCTGAAGCGGCCGCCGACATCAACTGGCTGGTTGATCTCGTCTCCGGCATTCGTTCCGTGCGTTCGGAAATGAACGTGCCGCCGGCAGCCATCGCGCCGCTGATGGTGATCGGAGCCAACACGCTTACCCGCGAACGGCTTGAGCGCCACGCCGCCGCGATCAAGCGGCTGGCGCGCGTCGGCGACATCTCGCAGGTTGACGCCGCACCCAAGGGCTCGGCGCAGATCGTGCTCAACGAGGCAACGGTCTGCCTGCCGCTCGGCAGCCTAATCGATCTCGCCGCCGAGGCCGCGCGCTTGCAGAAAGAACTGGCCAAGGTGACCGAGGAGATCGCGCGCCTGCACAAGAAGCTGTCGAACGAAAGATTCGTCGCCAGCGCGCCGGCCGAGATCGTGGAAGCCGAGCGTGAAAAGCTGGCCGAATACCGCGAGGCGCAGGGCAAGCTTTCCGTGGCGTTGGCCAGGGTTCGCGAAGCGGGTTGAAGGCAGATTCGGGAGACTTTAGGGCCCTCTAAAATGGGGTGGCTTTTTGCTTCGAAAACCGGCATTCCGTAGCGTTAATGTTGACGTAAACGGAAGTTTTCGCCCCATTGTTGCCATAATGTAACAATGGGGCGGTTTGACTGCTCAAAACTCCTTATTTATGGCCTTTTTGGCCGATTTTCTCCCGTTTTTTTGAGGGAGACACGCCCTGCGAACCGTTTTTTTGCCTTGCTGCGCTGGTCTGCATTTTGTCCGGAATGCGTCCGGTGGACATGTACATGTACGCCCCAAGAATTCGTTGTTGCACCGTTAACCCGAATTGGTTCTAGCTGGATGCACTGACTATTCGGGGAGGACATCCATGAACAATCTGCGTCTGAAAGCACTGCTGGGGGCAGGGTGCTTTTCGCTGGCTTTGCTGGGGACGGCAATGAGCTCGGCACATGCCGGCGGCCTGGAACGCGGCGGCTACGATATCGACCTGCTGTTTGATCCGGCGCCGTTCGCGACGGATGCGGAAGCAACCTATGTGATGCCGGACCGTAAGTACGAGAATGCGCGTGGTCCCGGCGGAGCCAATCTCGGCCTTGGTACCTCGGCCGACGGAGCCGAGGGCTATTGGGTGCCGCGCATAGGAATGAAGGCCCAGGTTGTGCAGGGCATCGACTGCATGGTCGATTATTCGCAGCCTTGGGGTGCGCATACCGCACCAGGTATGTGGAACGGAGCGCTTTCTAACGTCGAGACCGATATCAAGAGCAACAATTACGCCGGCACCTGTTCCTACAAGTTTGACGCTGGCAAGGGCCAGCTCCGCTTTATCGGCGGGTTGTTCTATCAGGATATTTCAGGCTTCAAGGAAAGCTTGGTTGGTTTTACTCCCCTCGGACAACCGCTGCTTGGTCGTGTCGATCTGGAGGCCAACGGTTGGGGCTGGCGCGCCGGCGTTGCCTACGAAATCCCTGATATCGCGCTCCGCGCCAGCTTGGTCTACAATTCGAAGGTCAAGCTTGACAACATTTCGGGCACACTCACCTTGCCAGCTATTCTTGGAGGTTCTGTGCCGATCTATGGCGCAGAGGAGTCGATGCCGGATTCGCTGGAGCTGAAACTGCAGTCCGGTATTGCGCCTGGCTGGCTGGCCTTCGGTTCAATCAAGTGGGTCAACTGGAGCGTGCTGCAGAGCGTTCCGATCTGCCCAACAGTTGCGCCTGGGGCGGCATGCTTCACGAACGGTCCCGGTCAAGTGACGTCGCTCGACCTGATGTATCGTGACGGCTGGACCGTTTCAGGTGGTATCGGCCACAAGTTCAATGATCAATGGAGTGCCGCCGGTCAATTGACTTGGGATCGTGGTACCTCGCATGGCTATGGTGCGCAGACCGATACGTGGACCCTGGGCGGCGGCGTCGCCTATACGCCGCAGCCCAACATCGAAGTGCGGCTCGCTGGAGCGGTCGGCGTTCTGACCAGCGGCCACTCGGGAACATTGGCTGGTGAGAACGGCTATGTTGCAGGCGAGGATGCCAGCTACGATTTCGGGAATGATCTGATCACGGCGATCTCTGGTGGAGTGAAGATCAAGTTCTAAGCCTTTGTAAAATCCAATGAAAGGCCGGGCAATGCCCGGCCTTTTTCGTTGCGGGGCTGCGGCCGAGCCTGTCGGCCGCAGGGCTGCGTTGCAGATAAACCGCACCGGCTCCGCCTCGTGCGGTTGTGACGTTTTGGCAACACTTTCTGAACAACCCCTGCACTAAAAGTCAGGCCGAGGAAATTGCCCATTTCCCGCCATAAACCCGGCGCACCTCGATCTTGTCTCGGGACACGCGCCAAAAGGCTCGGCGATGGGAGCAGGCCGCACCGCCCCCTTGCGAGGAAGATGTGGGGCAAGGAAGAGTATGGACGCCAAAGTCATCTCCAAGGCCAAGCTCCCCAGCCGCTATGTGACCGTGGGTCCGGCGCGTGCGCCTCATCGCTCCTATCTCTACGCCATGGGCCTGTCGGCGGCCGAGATCGCACAGCCGCTGGTCGGCGTCGCCTCCTGCTGGAATGAAGCGGCGCCCTGCAACATTTCGCTGATGCGCCAGGCGCAAGTGGTCAAGAAGGGCGTCGCGGCCGCCAACGGCACGCCGCGCGAATTCTGCACCATCACCGTCACCGACGGCATCGCCATGGGCCACCAGGGCATGAAGTCGTCGCTGGTGTCGCGCGAGGTCATCGCTGATTCGGTCGAGCTCACCATGCGCGGCCATTGCTACGACGCGCTGGTCGGGCTCGCCGGCTGCGACAAGTCGCTGCCCGGCATGATGATGGCCATGGTGCGGCTCAACGTGCCGTCGATCTTCATCTATGGCGGCTCGATCCTGCCCGGCAGCTATCGCGGCCGCCAGATCACCGTGCAGGATGTGTTCGAGGCGGTGGGCCAGCACTCGGTCGGCACGATCGGCGATGCCGAACTGCTTGAAATCGAGCAGGCGGCCTGTCCGTCGGCCGGCTCCTGCGGCGCCCAGTTCACCGCCAACACGATGGCGACCGTGGCCGAGGCGATCGGCCTGGCACTGCCCTATTCCTGCGGCGCGCCGGCGCCTTATGAAATGCGCGACCGTTTCAACTTCGCCTCCGGCGAAAAGATCATGGAACTGATCGCCAGGAATATCCGGCCGCGCGACATCGTCACGCTGAAAGCCCTGGAGAACGCGGCGACGGTGGTTTCGGCCACCGGCGGCTCGACCAATGCAGCGCTGCATTTGCCGGCCATAGCGCATGAGGCCGGCATCAAATTCGACCTGTTCGATGTCGCCCGGATTTTCGAGAAGACGCCATATATCGCGGACCTCAAGCCCGGCGGCAAATATGTCGCCAAGGACATGTTCGAGGCCGGCGGCATCCCGCTGTTGATGAAGACGCTGCTCGACCACGGCTACCTGCATGGCGATTGCCTGACGGTCACTGGCCGCACTTTGGCCGAAAATATGGAGCATGTTGCCTGGAATGAACACCAGGATGTGGTCCGCCCGGCCGACAGACCTATTACCCAAACCGGCGGTGTCGTGGGCTTGAAAGGAAACCTTGCCCCCGAAGGCGCGATCGTGAAGGTCGCGGGCATGACGGAGTTGAAATTCTCCGGCCCGGCGCGCTGCTTCGATTCGGAAGAGGAATGTTTCGAAGCGGTGACGCATCGCAACTACCGGGAAGGCGAAGTTCTCGTCATCCGCTACGAAGGGCCGCGCGGCGGACCTGGCATGCGCGAGATGCTGTCGACGACGGCGGCACTCTACGGCCAGGGCATGGGTGGCAAGGTGGCGCTGATCACAGACGGCCGTTTCTCGGGCGCGACGCGCGGCTTCTGCATCGGCCATGTCGGGCCGGAGGCAGCCGTTGGTGGTCCGATCGGCCTCATCCGGGACGGCGATGTGATCTCTATCGATGCCGTGAACGGCACGATCGATGTGGCGTTGTCCGATAGGGAACTGGCTGCGAGGGCAAAGAGTTGGAAGGCGCGCACGACCGACTATCAGTCCGGCGCGATATGGAAATACGCACAGACGGTAGGGTCGGCGCGCGATGGCGCAGTCACCCATCCGGGCGGTGCGAAAGAAACACACTGCTATGCGGACATCTGAGTTGTTGAAGTCAACACCAGAGTTGTTGAGGTCGTCTGTCCTTCCGGCACTGGTCGCGTTAGCGATCTTTGGCGCCGTCGGCCAGGCCATGGCCTTCGACGACAAGGTGTTCGACGACAAGACCGGCGTGAAGCCGCAGTCGAGCCCCTGGGCGGTGTTCCAGTTCGGCTACTCCGCCTACAAGAACGGCCACAAGGAACAGGCCGCGGAGGCCTATAAATACGCGGCCGAAAACGGGCAGATCGGCGCCACCTGGAAGCTTGCGCGCATGTATGCCGAAGGCGACGGCGTGGCGCGCGACGATTACGAGGCGTTCAAGTTCTTCTCCGAGATTGTCGATCAGGACGTCGAACCCGGCTCACCGGAAGAAAGCTACGTCTCCGACGCGCTGGTGGCGCTGGGCGACTACCTGCGCAAGGGCATTCCCGGCAGCCCGGTGACCGAGAACGAAGTGGCGGCCCAGGAATATTACATGCGCGCAGCCGCCAACTACCGCAACCCGAATGCCCAGTTCGAGATGGGGCAGATGTTCCTGAAGGGCGAGGGCGGCGTGAAGGCCAGCGTCAAGCAGGCCGGGCGCTGGTTCCAGCTCGCCGCCGAAAAAGGCCATGCCGGCGCGCAGGCGACGCTCGGCCATCTTTTGTTTCAGAGCGGCAAGATCGTGCGCGGCCTGGCGATGATGACGGCAGCACTCGAACGTGCGGCGCCCGCCGATCAGCCCTGGATCCGCGGTATGCAGGAAGAAGCGTTTGCCGCCGCCGGCGAAGCCGACCGCCGCACTGCGATTTCACTGGCCGACGATATCCTGACCAAAGGCAACAGCGCCGATCAGTAAGGATGATCTCCCCACGAGGAGATCGCTAATCAGAACTCAATTCTCGGCCGGCTCCGCCGGCACCATGCTGGGAGCCGGCGCCGAGATCGGCGTGGCGTGCAGGTGAGGCGCCAGCGTGTCTTGCGGGCAGCCGTCCTGAACCTTTGTCCATGAGGTGTTGTTCAGCACCATCTCGCAGCGGGCGAGGTGGCTCTTGTCCGCAATCGTCAGGCAGGCGACCTGGCCGACTTGATATGATTTTCCATTGGCCAGGCATTCCTGGTCGGCCAAGGCCGCCGCGGGGACGGCCATGGCGAACACCAGGCCGATCGGACAAAGGACAAATCGTCTGGTCATGGGAACCCCGGCCGCCATGATGATCTTCCATCATGCGCCTGATTATGGCGATACAAGGTCCGCCGTCAGCAGGGGCAGGGGTCTCCGTCAGGCCGGCAGCAAATCGAGATCTATGGCCACCGGCACGTGGTCGGACGGTTTTTCCCAGGCGCGCACATGCTTTTCGATCGAGGCCGATGAAAACCGGTTGGCGGCCTCGGGCGACAGCAGCAGGTGGTCGATGCGGATGCCGTTGTTCTTCTGCCAGGCGCCGGCCTGGTAGTCCCAGAAGGTGAAGGTGTCGCCCGCATCGGTGACCGAACGCACCGCTTCGGTGAAGCCGAGATTCTTCAGCCTGCGGAACGCCTGCCGCGTCTGCGGCTGGAACAGCGCATCATTCAGCCAGTTCTCCGGGAACTTCGCGTCGACAGGTTCGGGAATGACATTGTAGTCACCGGCCAGCACCAGGGCTTCCTCCAGCCTCAGCCGCTCCTCGGCCCAGCGCTCCAGCCGCGCCATCCAGGACAGCTTGTAGGAGAATTTCCTCTCATCATCGATCGGATTGCCGTTCGGCAGATAGAGCGAGGCGACGCGCAATGCGCCCTTGTCGGTCGAGAACACGCCTTCGATGAAGCGCGCATGCTCGTCGGCGTCGTCGCCGGGCAGACCTCTGATGACCTCGTCGAAGCGCAGTTTCGAGAGCAGGGCGACGCCGTTGAAACCCTTCTGGCCGTGGGTTTCCACATTGTAGCCAAGCGCCTCGATCTCGGCGCGCGGGAACTGCTCGTCGACCGTCTTGATCTCCTGCAGGCAGACGATGTCGGGGGCGCTTTCGGTCAGCCAATGGGTGAGGTTGCCAATGCGGGCGCGAATGCCGTTGATGTTCCAGGTGACGATCTTCATGGCGGCCTCAATGTTCTTCCGGGGCGAGACGTTCGACCAGACCGATCGTATTGCCTGCGGGATCCTTTAGAAAGGCCATCCACTCGCTTTCCCCCGCCGGGCCGAACTGGCCCTCGGTGTCGCGATGAACAAGCGTCGGAGGCGCGGTGAAGGGAACGCCCGCAGCTTTCGCGCCGGCGTGGAAATCCTCGAGACCTGATATGTCGAAATAGACGGTTCCGGCCGGAATGCCGTCGGTGAACAGCAGCCGCACGCTGCCGGCCATGATGAAGGCGATGCCCGGCGGATCGTAACGCGCATGCACGCTCATCCCGAGCACGTCGCGCCAGAAGGCCAGTGTCGCGTCGAGGTCTCGCCCGGCCGAGAGCGCGACCTGACGAACCGCGCCGATGGCAGGCATGTTGTTCCTAAATGGAGAAGCTTGTGCCGCAGCCGCAGGAGGCGACCGCATTCGGGTTGCGGATCTGGAACGACTGGCCCATCAGGTCGTCGACGAAATCGATCACCGACCCGCCCATATAGACAAGCGACAAATCGTCGATCAGAACCGTGGCGCCGTCCTTCTCGATGGCGACATCGTCGTCGTTGCGTGCATCGACCAGATCGAACTTGTAGGAAAAGCCGGAGCAGCCGCCGCCTTCGACGGAAACGCGCAACGCCGTCTTGCCGGCCTCGCCCGACACAATCTTGGCGATCCGCCTGGCGGCAGCATCGGTCATCTCGACTTTCATGGCAGTCTTGGCATCCGCGCCCATGGGCGTCACCTTGCTTTCGGTTTCACATGATAGGTATGAAGCGCGAAGGGCCAAGTCAACCGGCCATAGTCTGGCGGCCAAGTCTAGCAGCCAAAGTCTAGCGGCCAAAGTCAGGCGACCAAAGTCAGGCGGCATCGACCATGACCAACGAGTTGGGCGACATCGGATTCGGCTATAGGCCCCGCGCGGCCTATGCCAGCGATCCGGCGCGCTCGCGCGGGCGCCTGTTCGAAGAGGTCGAAAGCCCGACCCGCACGCCATTCCAGCGCGACCGCGACCGCATCATCCATTCCACCGCGTTCCGGCGGCTGAAGCACAAGACGCAGGTCTTCATCGCCCATGAAGGCGATCATTATCGCACCCGGCTGACCCATTCGATCGAGGTGGCGCAGATCGCACGCGCCCTGGCGCGGGCGCTGCGCGGCGACGAGGATCTGGCTGAAGCGGTGGCGCTGGTGCATGATTTCGGCCACACGCCCTTCGGCCACACCGGCGAGGACGCCCTCAACGAGAAAATGGCTGATTGGGGTGGCTTCGACCACAACGCGCAATCGCTGCGCATCGTGACGAGGCTGGAAGCGCGCTATGCCGAGTTCGACGGGCTGAACCTGACCTGGGAAACGCTGGAGGGCCTGGTCAAGCACAATGGACCGCTGACGGACGCCAAAGGCAAGGGCCTGAAGGGCCCGGTGCCGCAGGCGATCCGCGACTATTCGGAACTGCACGACCTCGAACTCGACCGGTTCGCCGGCATCGAGGCGCAGTGTGCTGCGATCGCCGACGACATCGCCTACAACACCCATGACATCGACGACGGCCTGAGGGCGGGCCTGCTGACGCTGGACATGCTGAAGGCCGTCTCGCTGCCGGGCACGATCCTGGAGGGGGTGCGCGCGCGCTATCCCAATCTCGACGAGGTGCGCACCGGCCACGAGCTGATGCGGCGCCAGATCACCGCCATGGTCGAGGACGTGATCAGGTCGACCACCGCCAATCTGGAACGCACCGGACCGCGGAGCGCCGATGCGGTGAGGGCGGCGGGCGAGACGATGGTGACCTTTTCCGCCGAAATGGCCGTCGCCGAGAAAGAGCTGAAGGCCTTTCTCTACAAGCACCTCTACCGGCACGAGGAAGTCATGCGCGTGCGCGCCGATGCCGAGCGGATCGTCAGGGACCTGTTCGACGTCTATTTCGCCGACCCGCGCGCTATGCCGGACGGCTGGCGCGAGGGGCTCGACCGGGCCGAGGATCGCATCAAGGCGCGCAGCGTGGCCGACTTCCTGGCGAGGATGACCGACACCTACGCGCTGAAGGAACACCGCCGTTTGTTTGACCATACGCCGGATTTGAGCTAGGGCGGGCTCGTTTTTGCCGGCCAACAAGCCGGATTCCCTGCAAAGCCGCCAGAGTCGTACCCATGAACATCTTCGCCGACTTCACCGCGCGAATCATAAAAGCCGTCGAAGCGCTTGACCTGAAAGACAATGACGGCGTTTCGCCCGACCTGTCGCGCATCGCCGTCGAGCCGCCGCGCGATGCCAGTCATGGCGATCTCGCGACCAATGCGGCGATGGTGCTGGCCAAGCCCACCGGCCAGAACCCGCGGGCGCTGGCTGAGCGCCTGGCGCTCGCACTGCGGGACGACAAGGATGTCGCGGCCGCCGAAGTTGCGGGTCCGGGCTTCGTCAATTTGCGGCTCAAGGACGGTTTTTGGCAGGCACATCTCACGACGCTTCTGGGCGAGGGCCGCAATTACGGCCGCTCCAGCATCGGCGGCGGCAGGAAGGCCAATGTCGAATATGTATCGGCCAACCCGACGGGACCAATGCATGTCGGCCATTGCCGTGGCGCCGTGGTTGGCGATGCGCTTGCCAATCTGATGGCCTTTGCCGGTTACGACGTGACCAAGGAATATGTCATCAATGACGCCGGCTCGCAGATCGACGTTCTCGGGCGCTCGGTGATGCTGCGTTATCGCGAAGCGCTTGGCGACGAGGTCGGCGAGATCCCGGCCGGGCTCTATCCAGGCGACTATCTGGTCCCGGTCGGGCAGGCGCTGGCCAAGGAATTCGGCCGGTCCTTGCTGCAGATGCCGGACGAAGAGGCGCTCGCCATCGTCAAGGACCGCACCATCGACGCGATGATGGCGATGATCCGCGAGGATCTGGCGCTGCTCAACGTGCATCACGACGTGTTCTTCTCCGAGCGCACGCTGCACGCCGACAATGCCAGGAAGATCCGCTCGGCGATCAACGACCTGACGCTGAAGGGCCATATCTACAAAGGCAAGCTGCCGCCGCCCAAGGGCGAGAGGCCGGACGACTGGGAAGATCGCGAACAGACCCTGTTCCGTTCGACGGCGGTCGGCGACGACATGGACCGGGCGCTGGTCAAGTCGGATGGTTCGTTCACCTATTTCGCCGCCGACGTCGCCTATCTCAAGGACAAGGTCGATCGCGGCTTCGTCGAGCTGATCTACGTGCTCGGCGCCGATCATGGCGGCTATGTCAAGCGGCTGGAAGCGCTGGCGCGGGCAATCGCCGGCGACGAGGTGAAGCTCACGGTTCTTCTGTGCAACCTGGTGAAGCTGTTTCGCGATGGCGAGCCGGTGCGCATGTCCAAGCGGTCCGGCGATTTCGTCACGCTGCGCGAGGTGGTGGAGGAAGTCGGCCGCGACCCCATCCGCTTCATGATGCTCTATCGCAAGAACGATGCGCCGCTCGATTTCGACTTCGCCAAGGTGACCGAGCAGTCCAAGGACAATCCGGTGTTCTATGTGCAATACGCTTCGGCGCGCTGCCATTCGGTGTTCCGGCAGGCGAGCGAGCAGTTGGGCGAGGCCAATTTCGATCGCAACAGCCTGGCGGCTGCCGTTGCGTCGCTGACTGACGAAGGCGAGATCGGCCTGATCAGGAAACTCGCTGAATATCCACGGTTGATCGAGTCGGCGGCACTTGCGCTCGAGCCGCACCGGCTGGCATTCTATCTCTACGATCTCGCCTCCAGCTTCCACGGGCATTGGAACCGTGGCACCGATAATCCGGACTTACGTTTTGTTAAGGTTAACGACCGACAATTGACGCATGCCAGACTAGGGCTGGTGCAGGCTGTTTCGGATGTCTTGACGTCCGGCCTGACGCTGATCGGCGCCGCGGCGCCCACCGAAATGCGTTAGGTTTGACTAAAAAACCTGTCACCTTTTGCCCACATTGCGCTGGTAAGGGCCAACCCTGCGCGACGTCCATGGCGTCCGAATGAGTGCGAGTTCGGGAACAATAATGGCAGACAGAACCCAGCTGAGAATAGCCGACAACAACGACATCGCCAACGATGATCCGTTCGCGGAACTGACCAGGATCATGGGATTCGACCCCCGCCAGCCGGTCAGGCCACAGGCGCCCGCCCAGCCGAAAGCCGCCGCTGATCAGCAGGCGCAGGAGGGCGATTTCGACATCGATCTCGAAAAGGAGTTGATGGGCGACTTCGACTTTGCCGAAGGCGACGCTGCGACGGTCGCCGATGTTGATGAGCCGGCGTTCGACGCCGCCGCTACCGACGGCACGGATGACGAACTCGCCATGGCGTTTGACGACATGCAGCTCGACGATGAGCATGGCGTCGATGACGCAGGTGTCGTTGCCGAGGCCGCGCCAACCGTCGATCCCGCTTTCGATACGGATTTCGACGATGCGGTAGCCAGCTCCCTCGATGGCGTTTCGCCGCTCGATGACGATCTGCCCATGGCGGACGAGCTTGCGGCATCGCTCGATCAGGACTTCCGGCTCGATGACGCGATCGATGCGGCCGAGCCCGCCCTGGCCGCCGACGTGGCGGAGCCTGTCGCGGAGCGGACCGTCGATCATGAATTCGACGATGGCTTTGCTCTTTCGCTCGAAGACGAACTGATGCTCGATGGTCACGTGGCGGAGCAGCAGCCTGAAGCGGCCGCGGCTCCGGTTGAGCCTCCCGTCGAGGCGGTGCTGAACGCGAACCATGCGGTTTCCGAAGAGGATTTTGGCGATCGGCTTGATGACGCCACGGCTTTCGACGACGCGTTGGCGGATATCGATTTCGATCTACCTGCCGATCACTCGGTCGCGACCGATGCGCCCGTGGCTGCGGGGACGGATGCCCTTGACGCGCACGAGGTGACCGCCGAGACGGCCGATGCGCACGAAATGGATGACGTGTTCGCCGAGGCGACCGATGCGGAAGGCGAGGCGGCAGACCTGGCCGCCGATGAGCCGCTGGACGATGCTTTCGAGCAGGATTTCAACGACGCGCTTGCCGAAGCGACGGACGAGCCGGCTGCTGAGCCTGTGGCTGCCCCCGTTCAGCCGGCCGGCCCGGCTATGGCCGAACCGGTGCATGCCGCCGCCGACGAGCGTAGCCTTGAAGACGAGTTGAACGCGCTGTTGGGCGCTATGAGCGCACGCCCGGCGCCGGTGGCCAAAGAGGAGGTCGCGGTTCAGCAGCCTGTCGCCGCGACCGCGAAACCCGACGAAGAACCGGCTGCCGGTGACCTCGACTGGAACCTGGACGAACCTGCGGCGGCGCAGCAGCATCAGGCGGTCTCGACCGCTGACGTCGATCTTGACGATCTCATGCTCGATGAGCTTCAGGACCAGGACCTCGGCGCGCATGCCACTGCCTCTGAAGACGATGATTTCGAAGCGGAACTCGCCGCAAGCATCGACCTGGCCGAAAGCATCGACCGGGATGAAGACGTCGCCGCGGATCCCGCCGCGCCGGAAACTTTCCGCGACGATTCCCTCGATTGGCTGACGACGCAGTCCACGCCGCCCGAGCCGGCCCGCTCGTGGAGCCGGGTTACGCCGGTCCCGCAGCCGCAACAGGCGAGTTTTACCGCCCAGCCGATGGCTTCGGCGGCCCCCATGGCTGCGGCGCCGGCTGCCGCGGTCCCGCCGACCTATCGTGCAGCTGAGCCTGCCGCTTATGCGGCGCCGGCCGGCGCGCAGCGCGAGCAGTCCGCGTCCTATGACGAGATGCCCGACGTCGAGACCGTCGATGTGCCGGAGCGCGTCGTGGCGCTTCAGGATGATCTCGACATTCCGGAATTGCACTTCGAAGAGGACGAGCCGGCCGCGCCCGGCTACGACGATCTCGATGCCGAATTCTCCAATCTGCTGACCGAGATGAATACAGTGGATGTCGCTGCGGCTCCCGCAAACACCAGCGCGTCCTATGCCGACGACTCCTACAATCCCGGCTTCAAGTCGGGATACGATGCCTTTGAACCGGGCTATGAGGGGCTCAAGCCGGGCTATGAGGGGCTCAAGCCGGGCTATGAGGCTCTCAAGCCGGGCTATCAGCCCGAGGCGCGCACCTATGCGGCACGGCCAGCGGAAATGTCTGCCCGCGCGACAGCGCCGGCAGGTTATGCCGATGCCACCAATGGTTTCGACGTCGACGACTTGCCGGGCAGCCAGCCGGTTTCACAGGCCGACGATTTTGCCGTCGACGAGCTCGACTACGATCCCGAGCTGGATGAGGCGATGTCGGTTCCTGGTCTCGCCGAACGCGAGGCCAGCGGGTCGCCGCGCAGGCGCGGCCTGCTCATCGCCGCCATTGTCGGTGCAGTCGTTGTCACTGGAGGCCTCGGCGCCTTCGCGCTGTCTCCGGGCGGCCAGGGCGGCAGTGACGCCCCGGTCCTGGTCAAGGCGGACAACGCACCGATCAAGGTCAAGCCGGAAAACCCGGGCGGCGCCGTGGTGCCGAACCAGGACAACAAGGTCTACGACGCGGTGGCCAAGGGCGCCAAGCCCGCCGAGCCGGTCCAGCAGAAGCTCGTCACCAATGTCGAGGAACCGGTTGATGTGGCGGCGAAAGATCCGGCTCGCGCCATCGATCTCTCGCCCGGCCAGACCGCAGCCGGCGCGACCGACGCCGACGGTGGCGATGCTCCAACCGCCGTTGCGGCGCCAGCCGACAACGCCGCGCCCGCACCCAAGTCCGAGGACCGTATCGCGCAGGTTCTACAGGATGCCGACAAGGGCACGAATCCCGACGTCGTCGCCGTGGCGCCGCGTAAGGTCAGGACCATGGTGGTCAAATCGGACGGGTCGCTGGTGCCGCGTGAGGATCCGGCGCCCCCCGCACCGCAAGTGGCTGCCGTGGAGCCGGTCGATCCGGCGCCGCAACATGTCGCGCCGTCGGCTCAGACTGATGCTGACCAAACCGGCACGGTGGCGCCGAACGCCGCGCAGGCGGACGATGAGCCAGCCCTGAAACCGGTGGCCGAGCCCAAGGCGGAAGCCAAGGCCCAGTCGGCCAACACGCCAGCCAAGGTTCCGGTCGCGCCGCAGCGCCCGTCCGACCAGCCGGTCGACGTGGTCGGCGAGGTCAAGCCCGATCAGGTTGCCTCCATCAGTCCCGCGGCGCCCTCGACCGGCGGCGGTTCGTGGTCGATGCAGATCGCCTCGCAGCCGACGGTCGAAAGCGCGCAGTCGACTTATCAGGATCTGCAGCGCCGCTACGGTGGCGTGCTTTCCGGCCGTACCGCCAACATCGTCAAGGCGGAGATCGCCGGCAAGGGGACGTTCTACCGGGTCCGCGTGCCTGCGCAGTCGCGCAACGATGCCATCAATCTGTGCACCAGCTATAAGGCTGCCGGCGGCAACTGCTTCGTGTCGAGGTAGTCATTCACCTCCCGTGTCGGAGGAGAGCGGTTCGAAAACCGGCGCGGCCTCAACGCCGCGCCGGTTTTCTTTTTGCACTTTTCGACGTGATTCCCTTTGGCCGCGGAAGATTCTAGACTCGTCGGCATGACCGAATCAAAATCCATGATCCTTGGCTGTGCCGGGAAATCGCTCACCCGCGAAGAAATCAGTTTCTATCGCAATGAATGCCCGTGGGCCTTCATCCTGTTTGCCCGCAACATCAGCGAGACCGAGCAGATCCGCGATCTGGTCGCCGAGATGCGCGACTGCATCGGACGCCCGGACGCGCTGGTGTTCATCGACCAGGAAGGCGGCAGGGTGCAGCGGCTGCGGCCGCCGCTGGCGCCGAACTATCCAGCCGGCGGCGCGCTCGGTGCGCTGTGGCGCGACGACCACGACGCCGGAGCCCGCGCTGCCTGGCTGATGGCGCGGCTGCACGCTTTCGACCTTCTGCGCTACGGCATCACGGCGGATTGCCTGCCGGTGCTCGACGTGCCGATCGAAGGGGCGAGCGACGTCATCGGCGCGCGCGCCTATGGCAAGGAGCCTCGCCCGGTCATCGAGCTGGGCCGCGCCGCGGCGGAAGGCCTGATGTCTGGCGGCGTGCTGCCGGTCATGAAGCATATTCCCGGCCATGGCCGCGCTTTCGCGGACACGCATTTCGAACTGCCTGTCGTAGACGCTTCGATGAGCGAGCTGCAGCGGCACGATTTTGCGCCGTTCAGGGAACTCAACCACCTGCCGATGGCGATGACCGCCCATGTCGTCTACAGCGCGATCGACCCGAAGAACCCGGCAACCACCTCCGGCAAGGTCATCGACGAGATCATTCGCCGCGAGATCGGCTTCGATGGGCTGCTGATGAGCGACGACACCTCGATGAAGGCACTTTCTGGGGATTTCCCGACAAAGGCGGCCTCGATCCTTGCGGCCGGCTGCGATCTGGTCCTTCACTGCAACGGCGTTTTCGAGGAGATGGCGGGCATCGCATCGCGAACCAAAGGGCTCGAGGGCAAGTCGCTTGAGCGCGCAAACCGGGCAATGACCTATATAGAAAAACGCGACGCGGCTGAAGAAACCGAGATACGCGCCGAATTCGCCACCTATTTCGATGCGGTGGCCTGACAGAGGGAAGAACGGGACGTGGCGGAAGCATTGGAAAGCAAGGCCGGGAAGGCCGCACCGATGGACCGCCTGTGGGCCGAAGGCGACGATACCCGGCTGACCGGCGATCCGTCGCTGGTCGTCGACGTCGCAGGATTCGAGGGCCCGCTCGATCTTCTGCTGCATCTTGCCCGCAACCAGAAGGTCGATCTCGCGCGCATCTCCATCCTGGCGCTGGCCGAGCAGTATTTGGCCTTCGTCGAGACGGCGAGGGCACTGAGACTTGAGCTCGCCGCGGACTATCTGGTGATGGCGGCGTGGCTCGCCTTCCTCAAATCGAAGCTTTTGATCCCGAAGCAGCCGGGCGAGGAAGGCGAAAGCGGCGAGGAACTGGCGGCGGTGCTGCAATTCCGGCTCAAGCGGTTGGAAGCCATGCGCGATGCATCGGCGCGGCTGGTCAACCGAAACCGCCTCGGCCGCGACGTGTTCGCACGCGGCATGCCGGAAATGGTCATCATCGAGAAGCGCAATGCCTATTCGGCGTCGCTCTACGATCTGCTCACCGCCTATGCCCAGCAGCGGCAGAAGCAGGCAATCACCAATGTCACGATCGCCAGGCGCGGCGTCTGGTCGCTCAAGGACGCTCGCGACATCCTGACCCGCCTGATCGGAAGCTTGCGGGACTGGACGGCGCTCGACAGTTTTCTCATCCAATATCTGTCCAGCCCGGAAGAGCGGCGCACCGCGATCGCCAGCTCGTTCGCGGCGACACTGGAACTGGTGCGCGAGGGCAAGATGGATGTGCGGCAGGACGAGGTGTTCGCGCCGATCTATCTGCGCGATCACCGCGCACCGGCAATCAAGGCAGTCGAGGTGGCATCATGAGCGAACGCGCCAACGCTTCGGTTGTCCCGTTCAAGATGGACAACGAACCGGAGGAGGGCGAGATCGACCAGGCTTCGGTTCCGAATCCGGCCCAGAATCCGGCGCAGAATCCCGCCGAGCGGCTGCATATGGCGGAGGCGGTGCGCATGGCCGAAGCGATCGTCTTCGCCAGTGCCGAGCCGGTCAGTGAAAAGCAGTTGGCCGCGCGCCTTCCCGATGGCATCAACATCGCGCTCGCGATGGCCGAGCTGCAGCAGATTTATGCGCGCCGCGGCGTCAACCTGGTGCGGGTCGGCGATGCCTGGGCGTTTCGCACCGCCGGCGATCTTGCCTTCCTGATGAGCCGTGACACCGTGCAACAGCGCAAGCTGTCGCGCGCGGCGCTCGAAGTTCTGGCGATCATCGCCTATCACCAGCCGGTGACGCGCGCCGAGATCGAGGACATCAGAGGCGTCGAAACCTCGAAAGGCACGCTGGATACGCTCTTGGAAACGGAATGGGTGCGCATGCGCGGCCGGCGCAAAACGCCGGGCCGTCCCGTGACCTATGGCACCACCGAAACCTTCCTCGATCATTTCGCGCTCGAGGAGATCCGCGATCTCCCCGGCATGGAGGAATTGAAGGGCGCCGGCCTGCTTTCGGGCCGCATGCCGTCGAATTTCTCCATTCCGCAGCCGCCGGCCGATCCGGATGCGCTGACCGAAGACGAGGATCCGCTGACCGATATCGATCTCGAGGAACTCGGCCTGCTGACGCCGCGCGTCACGGAAGATTGACCGCAAGCCTCTGTTCCTGGAGGCTTTCCCGGGCTAGATGCGCCGATTGGTAGCGGACCGCATCGCCGAAAATGCGTGACATCCGACACCCTTTCATAAACTCTGTCGCGGTTGTGTTTGAATCCCAACGCGAAAACGCATAGATCATCGCCAGGGAAACCATTCGAGAGAGAGTTGCTATGGGTTCATTTTCGATTTGGCACTGGATGATCGTGCTGGTCATCGTGCTTCTGGTGTTCGGCCGCGGCAAGATACCCGAGCTGATGGGCGACATGGCCAAGGGCATCAAGAGCTTCAAGAAGGGCATGGCCGACGACGACGTTGCCGACGACAAGCGTACCGTCGAACATCGCGCCGACGAAACCGTTTCGGCAGCGAAGGAAAAGGCCAGCAAGAGCTGAGCCAAGGGTTGTTGCTTTTGTGTGTGTCGTTGTCCCAAAACCGCTTCGCACTTTTGGGCGGCATGCATTAGTCGGAACGGATAGCCATGTTTGAAGTCGGCTGGACCGAAATGCTGGTGATCGCGATCGTTATGATCGTGGTCGTCGGGCCGAAGGATTTGCCCAACATGCTGCGCACCTTCGGCCGCACGACGGCGAAGCTGCGTGCCATGGCGGCCGATTTCCAGAGGCAGTTCAACGAGGCACTGAAGGAAGCGGAGCTCGACGACGTCAAGAAGTCGGTCGACGAGCTAAGGGGGCTCAGCCCGGTTGCCGAGATCAGGAAACAGCTCAATCCGTTCGAGCAGGCGGCCGCGGATGTGCGTTCCGGCGTCGACGCGGCGATGAAGCCGAAGCCGGCCGTCGATACGGCGGCGCCCGCGGGCTCGGTACCGCAGGCGGCCGAACCGTTGAAGAATGGTGCGACCACCATGCCGGGGCCCAATGACCCCGATGCCACGCCGGCCGCGCCGATCTTCCCGGTCATGACCGATGAATCGGTGGTGGCGTCTTCAGTGCCGACAGAGCTGACGTCAAAGGCACCCGCGGCAGGGAAGGCGGCCAAGGCTTTGGCGAATGGCGCGAAAGCTTCCACGCCTGCGAAAGCGGCGACCGCCAAACCCGCGCCAGCGCCCAAAGCGCCGGCGAAGCCCGTGTCGGCGTCAAAGGCTGCCAAGGCTGCCAAACCGGCAGCAGCCAAGACGGCGACGACGAAGGCCGAGGCGAAACCGGCGCCAGCGAAGAAGCCGGTGGCCAAAAAGACGGCGGGAGCCGCCAAGTGAGCGTTTCGGACAAGGAAAAGGACGAGATCGAGAAATCCTCGGCGCCGCTGATGGAGCATCTCATCGAGTTGCGCCGCAGGCTGATCTGGTCGCTCGGCGGCTTCTTCGCCGCGTTCCTGGTCTGCTTCTTCTTTGCCAAGAAGCTGTTCAACCTGCTTGTCGTGCCGTTCAAATGGGCGACGCAATGGGCGGGGCTCGATCCGCACAAGGTCGAGCTGATCTACACCGCACCGCAGGAATTCTTCTTCACCCAGGTCAAGCTCGCCATGTTCGGCGGCATGGTGATCGCCTTTCCGCTGATCGCCACGCAGATCTACAAGTTCATCGCGCCCGGCCTCTACAAGAACGAGCGCAACGCCTTCCTGCCGTTCCTGATCGCGTCGCCCATCCTGTTCCTGATGGGCGCCTCGCTGGTTTATTTCTTCTTCACGCCGATGGTGATGTGGTTCTTCCTCGCCATGCAGCAGTCGGGCACCAACGATCAGGTGCAGATTTCGCTGCTGCCGAAGGTGTCGGAATATCTCAGCCTGATCATGACGCTGATCTTCTCCTTCGGCCTGGTGTTCCAGCTGCCGGTGGTGACCAGCCTGATGACGCGCGTCGGCATGCTGTCATCCAAGGCGCTGGCCGAGAAACGCAAATGGGCAATCGTCATCGCCTTCGTCGTCGCGGCGGTGCTGACGCCGCCCGATCCGATGAGCCAGATCGGCCTCGCCATCCCGACCATCCTGCTCTACGAGGTCGCCATCTGGTCGGCGCGGATGATCGAACGCAGCCAGGAGCGCGAGCGCCTGGCGCGGGAGAAGCAGCAATCCGAGGAAGAGGTGGCGGAAAAGCCGGCGGACGCATCCTCCACATAGGGCAGGGCGCGTCGCCCCTGCGGGCTGCCGGGCTCGGAATCGGTGCGCGGCCCGATGTCGATAGGAATTTTTTCTTGACTTCGTGCCCGCCACTATGGTAGATATTTACCTATGGTGCTGGTTTGCGCCAACGCCCCGCCGCCGAGGCGGGTTTTTTATGTTTGGACTGTCGCGCTATCCCTCACCAGTCGAAAGCGGGCCGCGGCCTTGCCGTCAGCAAGCCCGATCTTGCATCGATCAGAGATGCGGTTTACCCCCTCTGGCCTGAAACGCATCGCGAAACCCACGATGCGTTTCGGGCTTTATTCTTGAGCATATCGTAGCGCAGACCGCCGCGCGCTTTGGGCGGCAAGCTACCGCAGGAGCTTTCAGACCATGCTTGACATCAAATGGATTCGCGACAACCCGAGGGCCCTTGTCGAGGCGCTGGCGAAGCGCTCGTGGCCGGCCGAGGAAGCGCAGTCCACCGTCGATGACCTGATCGCCAGGGACGAGGCACGGCGCGAACATGTCACCGAGCTGCAGACCAAGCAGGAACGCCGCAACGCCGCCTCGAAGGAGATCGGCAACGCCATGCGCTCGGGCGATGCGGCCCTTGCCGAAAAGCTGAAAGCCGAAGTCGGCGAGATAAAAGCCTTCATCCAGAACGGCGAGGCGCGCGAACGCGAGCTCGACAAGGCGCTCAACGACGCGCTGGCGGTGCTGCCCAATGTGCCGCTCGACGATGTGCCGGTCGGCAAGGACGAGCACGACAATGTGGTCAAGCACATTGTCGGCAAGGTGCCGACGCGGTCGAACTGGGTGAAGGAGCATTTCGAGATCGGCGAAGCGCTCGGCATGATGGATTTCGAGCGCGCCGCGAAACTCTCGGGCTCGCGCTTCACCGTGCTGAAGAGCGGGCTGGCGCGGATGGAACGCGCGATCGGCCAGTTCATGCTCGACCTGCACACGACCGAGCATGGCTACGAGGAAGTCATCCCGCCGCTGATGGTCAAGGACGATGTTCTTTTCGGCACCAACCAGCTGCCGAAGTTTGAGGAGGATCTGTTCTTCACGCCGCATGGAGATGGCAGGCTTGGCCTGATCCCCACCGCCGAAGTGCCGCTCACCAACCTCGTACGCGAAGAGATCACCGCGCATGAAAAACTGCCGCTGCGCTACACCGCGCTGACGCCGTGCTTCCGGTCGGAGGCCGGCTCGGCAGGCCGCGACACGCGCGGCATGCTGCGCCAGCACCAGTTCTACAAGGTCGAGCTGGTATCGATCACCGATCAGGAGTCCTCGCTCGCCGAGCACGAGCGTATGACGGAGTGTGCCGAGGAAGTGCTGAAGCGGCTGGAGTTGCCATTCCGCACCATGGTGCTGTGCACCGGCGACATGGGTTTTGGCGCGCGCAAGACCTATGATATCGAGGTGTGGCTGCCCGGCCAGAACGCCTATCGCGAAATCTCGTCCTGCTCGGTCTGCGGCGATTTCCAGGCCAGGCGCATGGACGCCCGCTACAAGGACAAGGACGGCAAGGGCAACCGCTTCGTCCATACGCTCAATGGATCGGGCACGGCGGTCGGCCGCGCACTTATCGCTGTCATCGAAAACTACCAGAATGAGGATGGCAGCGTAACCATTCCTGAAGTGCTGCGGCCTTACATGGGCGGGCTGGAAAAGATCGAATCGAAATAATGCGCATTCTCCTGACTAATGACGATGGCATTCACGCCGAGGGCCTGGCATCGCTCGAGCGCGTCGCGCGCACATTGTCCGACGATGTCTGGGTGGTGGCGCCGGAGCAGGACCAATCCGGCTATGCGCACTCGCTGTCGATCTCGGAGCCGCTGCGGTTGAGGAAAATCGGCGAGAAGCACTTTGCCGTGCGCGGCACGCCGACCGACTGCGTCATCATGGGCGTGAAGAAGATCCTGCCCGGCGCGCCCGACCTGATCCTGTCGGGCATCAATTCCGGCGCCAACATTGCTGACGACGTCACCTATTCGGGAACCGTCGCCGGCGCCATGGAGGGCGCGCTGCTCGGCATACGCTCGATCGCGCTCAGCCAAGGCTACAGCACTGTCGGCGAGGACCGCGTCGTTCCCTATGAGACCACTGAGGCGCTGGCGCCGGCGCTGCTCAACAAGCTCGTCGCGACGCCATTGCCGGACGGCGTGCTGCTCAACGTCAATTTCCCGAACTGCCTGCCCGAAGAAGTCGCCGGCACAGTGGTCACCTCGCAAGGCAAGCTCGTGCACAGCCTGTGGGTCGACGAGCGGCGCGATGGGCGCGGCCTGCCTTACTACTGGCTGCGCTTCGGCCGCGAACCGGTCGAGGGCAAGCAGGGCACTGACCTCTTCGCGCTGCGCAATCGCCTGGTCTCGGTGACGCCATTGCAGCTCGACCTCACGGCGCATGAGATTCGTGACCAGCTGAGCAAGGCCCTTGCATGAACCTGCCAATCGATGACCGAGAAGGATTTGCCGCCTTCCTGCTGCGCCTGCGCGGCAGGGGGACCGTGCCGAAGGCGCTGATCGCGGCCTTCGAGGCGACGCCGCGGCGCGGCTTCCTGGCCGCCCAGTTCCATTCCATCGCCTGGTCGGACCGCATGCTGCCGATCGAATGCGGCGAAGCGATCGAGGGCGCGGACATGCAGGCGGCGGTCATCGCCGCACTCGCCATCGAAGTCGGGAACCGCGTGCTCGAGATCGGCACCGGCTCCGGTTATACGGCAGCGGTGATGTCGCGCCTGGCAGGCCGGGTCGTCACCATCGACCGCTACAAGACGCTGGTCGAACAGGCCCGGCAGCGCTTCGAGGCGCTCGGCATCGGCAACGTCATCGCGCGCCAGGTGGACGGTTCCTCCGGTTTGGCCGCAGAAGGCCCGTTCGACCGGATCGTCGCCTGGGCCGCCTTCGACAGCCTGCCGCGTTTCCTGCTCGACCAGTTGTCGAGCGGCGGCATCGTGATCGCGCCGATCGGGCCGGAGGAGGGCGAGCAGGTGCTGGCCAAGCTCACCAAGGTCGGCAGCCGCTTCGAGCGCGAGGATATCGGCCTCGTGCGCCTGCAGCCGGTATTGCGCAGCCTGGCGGCCGTTATCTAGGGATTGTCCATGTCAGCCGGCCTGCAACGGCGGCTGCGCGTGCCTCTATATGGGCAGTCTGGGCGGCCCCAAATATTTTAAGAAAATTTGCGTCTGATTCTAAGGGGTTAACCGACCAGTAACATTAACGCGCTTTAATCCTGTCCAGTTGGTGCAGAGTTTGTGCGGGTTAGTGCGATGCAACTCAGTGTTTTGAAGGCGAACAGTCGCAATTTGGCGCGGGGCTGCGCTGTTCTCATGATCGCGGGTGCTGCGGCTGGGTGCAGCTCGCAAGTGTCGCGGTTCAACGGCGTCGACGACGTCTTCACCTCCTCGACAAACAATCAGCGCGCCATCATCAACAAGCAGGACGCCGTGCAGCAGCCCTATCCGGGAGATGTCGCGGCCGCGCCGCTTGATGGCACCCACACGCAGTCGGTCAGCCGCTCCAGCCTCGAACCGGTTTCTACGCGGCCGCTGCCGCCCCCGGTCGCCCAGGCGCAGCCGGCTCCGGCGCTGGCACCCGCGGCCAACCCGGTGCGCGTTGCATCGGCGCCCGCTCTGGTGCGTCCGGCGCCGCATGTCGACCGGACGACGACCGGCACGGTTGCTCCCGCGGCGAAGCCCTTCAAGGATGCCCAGCCCGACGCCAAGGCAGCCGGTACGCCGCACGCCACCGAGATCGTCGTCAGGGACGGTGAAACGATCTCTGGCCTGGCGCAGCACTACAAAGTGCCGGCCGACGTGATCATGAAGGTCAACGGGCTGAGCCCGACCAAGGGACTGAAGACCGGGCAGAAGATCGTCATTCCGGCCTATGGCTATTCCAGCAAGGCCGAGCCCAAGGTGGCCGACGCCAAGCCAGCCAATGGCAAGCGCGACTTGCCGGCCACCGCGCCGGAAAAGGTCGCCGTGCTGCCGCAGCAGCCGAAGCTCAAGGAGGGCAAGCCGGCCGCGCAGGTCGATACATCGGCGGCGGCGAACAAGCCCAAGGACAACAAGCCCGCGCCGCAAGTGGCCGCCGCCGCGCCCAAGGCCGGCGCCGGTGGCACCTATACGGTGCAGTCGGGCGATACGCTTTCCTCGATCGCCAGGAAGACCGGTGTCGGCGTCGTCGCCATCAAGCAGGCGAACGGCATGCAGGACGGCTTGCTGAAGATCGGCCAGACACTGAAGGTGCCGGCCGGCGGAACGGCCACGGTGGCCGCCGCAAAGCCTGCGGCGGTAGACCCGGTGACGACAGCCACGACGCAGCCGGCGGCCAAGACGACGCCTTCGCAAACGCTGGCCTCCTACACGCCGCCGAAGAAGGACGCCAAGGTCATCCAGCAGGCCGAGGACGACGACGCTGTGGCGCCGGACGCCACCGGCATAGGTAAGATGCGCTGGCCGGTGCGCGGCCGCGTCATCTCCGGTTTCGGTTCCGGCAAGGACGGCGTCGACATCGCCGTGCCGACGGGCACGCCGGTCAAGGCGGCCGAGAATGGCGTCGTCATCTATGCCGGCGACGGTCTCAAGGAATTCGGCAATACGGTGCTGGTGCGCCACGAGAATGGCCTGGTCACCGTCTACGGTCACGCCAGTTCGATCGAAGTGCAGCGCGGTCAGAAGGTCAAGCGCGGCCAGGAAATCGCGCTGTCGGGCATGAGCGGCACGACGGACTCGCCGAAGCTGCACTTCGAAGTACGCAAGAACTCTGCCCCGGTCGATCCCTCCGGCTATCTCGAATAGTCGGGCTACGTGGAATAGAATAAAAAAAGCGATTGCAGGCCGCCTGACCTCCAGTCCGGCCCGCCGGCTCAGCCCGCCCCGCAAGGAGCGGGCTTTTTCAGTTGGTTGCGGGATCCACGTCGTTGTTTCCACGCATGTCGTCGTTCCAAAACCGGGGCCGTCGTCAGAAAAGCGGTTATCTGCATTTTAACTAATATAGAGGAAAGTCATTCTCGACGCTCTGCAAGGAGAGTGGAATGACTGAATCTGTCGAAGAGGATGAACTTCCGTCTGCCAGCCCAACGCATCGCTGGCAATCGCATGTGCGAGCAACTGCTTTGATCGTTGCGCCGGTCATTTCGATCGCAAGTGCCGCTCTGGCCGGTTATTTCTCCTATGCGGTGATCAATACCAAGCCGCCCACAGACATGTCCAAGCTGGCCATTTCCATCCTGAAATCAGGTGATTCTTCACCAGAAATGCAGACTTGGGCAACCGATACACTCGGGATACAAACCGATATTCCCATGGTTCTGGGAAGCATAAAGCCTGTGCGGCAATGAACACGATATAGAAACCAGCGTCCCCGGACGGGGTCGGCCACGAAACTTTTGTGGCCGGCTCTTGCCGTCACTCGGTCGACCGCGCCTAGTCCTTCAACGCCTTGCCGAGCCGGCCTGCAAGGTCCTGCGTGAACTGCCAGGCGACGCGGCCCGAGCGGCTGCCGCGCGTCGTTGCCCATTCCAGCGCCTCGGCGCGCAACTGGTCGGGATCGATGTCGAGCCCATGATGGCTGGCGTAGCCGTTGACCATTTCGAGATATTCGTCCTGCGAACATTTGTGAAAGCCAAGCCACAAGCCGAAGCGATCGGAGAGCGAAACCTTCTCCTCGACCGCCTCGGACGGATTGATGGCGGTCGAGCGCTCATTGTCGATCATGTCTCGCGGCAGAAGATGGCGGCGGTTCGATGTGGCGTAGAAGATGACATTGGCCGGGCGGCCCTCGACGCCGCCTTCGAGCGCCGCCTTCAGCGACTTGTAGGAGGTGTCGTCATGGTCGAAGGAGAGGTCGTCGCAAAACAGGATGAAGCGGTAGGGTGCGGCCTTCAGCAGCATCATCAGCTTCGGCAGCGTGTCGATGTCCTCGCGATGGATCTCGATCAGCTTGAGCGGGCGGTCGAGTTTCGGCGAGGCGTTGATTGCCGCATGCACCGCCTTGACCAGCGACGATTTGCCCATGCCGCGCGCGCCCCACAAAAGCACGTTGTTGGCGGCATAGCCGGAGGCGAAGCGCTCTGTGTTGTCGACGAGGATGTCGCGTACGCGGTCGACGCCGCGGATCAGGCCGATGTCGACGCGGTTGACCTTGCGCACCGGCTCCAGATAACCCGGATCTGCCTGCCAGACGAAGCAGTCGGCCTCGCCAAGGTCGGTTTCGGGCACAGGCGGCGGGGCGAGGCGGCTGACCGCCTCGATCAGCCGGTCGAATTTCTGGTTCAAGGCGTCGATGCTGGTATCGGTCATCTCAGGTCTTTTGCTTTGGTTCTGCGTGGGCAGGTGCGGCCGGGTTCGACCCCGACGGTTTCGAAACTGGCTGCAACCGTTTGTTCGAGCGTGATCTTTTGCGAAAACCCGCTCGCGCTTTTCGCGATCCTGCTCTAACACGGGCGAACAGGCCGGAAAAGCAGCCGATTTGCCCGGCCACGCAGTTGCATTGGCAACTTTACCGACTATATTCCGGCCAAATTTCGCGGGGCTGCCAAATCCACTGAACCGTTTGGCGGCTGTTTTCAAAATCCAGGAGTACCTCGATGTTCGTGACACCGGCATATGCCCAAGGCATTGGGGCTTCTCCCGACATGTTCATCAGCATTTTGCCGTTCGTCCTGATCTTCGTGATCATGTATTTTCTCATCATCCGGCCGCAGCGCACGCAGCTGAAGAAGCGCGGCGAGATGCTGGCGGCCGTACGCCGCGGCGACACGGTCGTCACCGGCGGCGGCTTCGTCGGCAAGGTGACCAAGGTGATCGACGACAATGAACTCGAGATCGACCTCGGCGGCGGCACCAAGGTGACGGCATTGCGCTCGACGATCGCCGACGTGCGCGTCAAGGGCGAGCCGGTGGCGAACCAGAACGCCAAGAAATAACCAAATTCCAGGCGGAGCGATCCGCGGACACGCTCTGACGGACGACGCTATATGCTTTATTTCTCGCGCTTCAAGATGATCCTGATCTGGCTGGCCGTGGCAGCCACAGTGGTCCTCGCCGCGCCCAATCTCATCCCCGCAAGCACGCTGGCGCAGCTTCCGAGCTGGGTGCCCAAGCGGCAGATGACGCTCGGCCTGGACCTGCAGGGCGGCTCGCACATCCTGCTCCAGATGGATCAGAACGATCTGGTTAAGGCGCAGCTGGAGACGACGCGTGACGAGATCAGGACGCTGCTGCGCGAGGCCAAGATCGGCTATACCGGCCTGGCGGGCACGGGCAGGACCGTACAGGTCCGCATACAGGACCCGAACCAGCTCGACGCGGCCAAGACGGCACTGAAGCCGCTGACCGATCCGGTCGCCGCAAGCCTGTTCACCGGCGGCTCCGTCCAGGAGATAGCGCTGGATGATTCAGAGCCCGGCCTGCTCAAGTTCACCGTCACCGACGCCGGCATAAAATATCGCACCTCGGCTGCGTTGGCACAGTCGATCGAAGTCGTCGAACGCCGCGTCAACGAACTCGGCACCACCGAACCGATCGTGCAGCGGCAGGGCGATGACCGCATCCTGGTGCAGGTGCCCGGTTTGCAAGACCCGCAAAGGCTGAAGGAAATCATCGGCCAGACCGCCAAGCTGACCTTCCAGATGGTGGACCAGTCGATGCCGGTGCAGGATGCGCTGAAGGGCCGTCCGCCGGCCGGTTCATCGATCCTCTATTCGCAGGACGATCCGCCGGTTCCCTACCTGATCGAAAACCGCGTCATCGTTTCCGGCGAAGACCTCTCAAAAGCGACCGCAACCTACAACTCGCAGACCAACGAGCCGGTGGTTTCCTTCACCTTCAACTCGCGCGGCGCGACCCGGTTCGGGCAGGCGACATCGCAGAATGTCGGCAAGCTGTTCGCCATCATCCTCGACAACCAGGTGATTTCGGCGCCGCAGATCCGCGAGCCGATCCTGGGCGGCTCCGGCCAGATCTCAGGCAATTTCACGGCCGAGAGCGCCAACGACCTCGCCGTCCTGCTGCGCGCCGGCGCGCTGCCGGCAAAGCTGACCGTGATCGAGGAGCGCACGGTGGGTCCGGGCCTCGGCCAGGATTCGATCCATGCCGGCAAGGTCGCCGGCATCATCGGCTCTATCCTCGTCGTCGCCTTCATGTTCGTCGCCTACGGCTTTCTCGGCTTTCTCGCCAACATCGCGCTGGCGGTGCACGTGGCGATGATCGTCGGATTGTTGTCGCTGCTTGGCGCGACGCTGACCTTGCCAGGCATTGCCGGTATCGTGCTGACCATCGGCATGGCCGTCGATTCCAACGTGTTGATTTATGAGCGCATCCGCGAGGAGCGGCGCGCCGGACGCTCGGTGATCCAGGCGATCGATACCGGCTTCTCGAAGGCGCTGGCGACGATCGTCGATTCCAACGTCACCTCGCTGATCGCGACCGTGGTGCTGTTCTATCTCGGAACGGGGCCGGTGAAGGGCTTTGCCATCACCTACGCCATCGGCATCCTGACCACGGTGTTCACCGCATTCACCTTTACCCGGCTGCTGGTGTCCATCTGGCTGCGCCGCGCCCGCCCGAAGGAATTGCCGCGGGCGCCGGTGACCTTCGTTCCGCCCGGCACGAAGATTCCGTTCATGGGTATCCGCCGCTGGACCTTCGCTCTGTCGAGCCTGCTGTCGGTCCTGTCGGTGGTGCTGTTCATGACCGTCGACATCAACTACGGCATCGATTTCAAGGGCGGATCGCTGATCGAGGTGAAGTCCAAGAGCGGTAATGCCGATCTTGCCGACATCAGAGCCAGGCTCTCGGAACTGAATATCGGCGAAGTTCAGGTGCAGCAGTTCGGCGAGCCGAACGACGTGCTGATCCGCGTCGGCACTCAGGACGGCGGCGAGAATGCCGAGCAGACCGTCATCGACAAGGTTCGTGGCGAGCTGCAGGACAATTACGATTTCCGCCGCGTCGAGGTGGTGGGACCGACCGTGTCGGGGGAACTGGCCAAGCAAGGCACGATCGCCATGTTGGTCGCGCTGGTGGGCATCCTGATCTATGTCTGGTTCCGCTTCGAATGGCAGTTCGCGGTCGGCGCTATCGTGGCGACCGTCCACGACGTGGTCATGACGATAGGCTTCTTCGTCATCACCGGGCTGGAGTTCAACCAATCGTCGCTGGCGGCGATCCTGACCATCATCGGCTACTCGCTGAACGATACGATCGTGGTCTATGACCGCGTTCGCGAGGATCTCAGGAAATACAAGAAGATGCCGCTGCCGCAGCTCCTCAACAACGCCATCAACGAGACGCTGTCGCGAACGACGCTGACCTCGGTGACGACGATCCTGGCGCTCCTGGCGCTGGTGCTGTTCGGCGGCGAGGTGATCCGCTCGTTCACGATGGCAATGCTGTTCGGCGTCATCTTCGGCACCTATTCGTCGATCTTCATCGCCGCGCCGCTGCTGATCCTGTTCAAGCTGCGGCCGCAGGCCACGAGATCGGACGAGGAAAAGCCGGTCGGCGGCGGCAAGGCGGTCGCGACCTGACGCGCGACCCGAAGGGCGGATCGGCAGGGATGGCCAAAGGTATCGTCATCCGCGAGGCGCATTTCCCCGGCCGCGCGCCGATCGAGGCCTATGGCAATGGCGGCTTCCGTTTCGCCGACATGTCGCATCGCGGTTCGCTTCTGTGCCTGCCGTCGGGCATCCATGGCTGGGAGCCGGCGGACCCATCTGCGCTGACGGTGGCGGATTTCGAACGGCTGCTGGCCCAGGCCGAGAAGATCGAAATCCTGCTGGTCGGCACGGGCAAGGATTTACGACCCTTGCCGGCGGGGCTTCGCGCCGCCTTGAAGGCCGCGGGCATAGCCGCCGACCCGATGGCGACGGGTGCGGCGGTGCGGACATATAATGTCCTGCTCGCCGAGGATCGCGCGGTCGCTGCCGCGCTGATCGCCGTCGACTGACGTGGACCACAGAGGCGAAATCGTCATGGGCGCCGTGCGCGCCGCCGACCATGACCGCTATCTCAGCGCGCTCTATGCGCCGACCGACAAGCGCGACGCGCTGTTTTCGCTCTACGCCTTCAACGCCGAAATCGCGGGCATTCGCGACCGCATCCGCGAGGCCTTGCCGGGCGAGGTGCGGTTGCAATGGTGGCGCGACGTCATCGCAGCCGAAGGGTCCGAGACGGGCCATCCGATCGCGGATGCGCTGAAGGCCACGATTTCCAGGTACAGCCTGCCGAAACCGGCATTCGAGAACATGCTCGAGGCCAGGATCTTCGACCTCTATGACGACCCGATGCCGTCGCGAACCGATCTCGAAGGCTATTGCGGCGAAACGGCAGCCGCGCTCATTCAATTGGCGGCAATGGTGCTGGATCCGGGAGTGGCCCCACGTTTCGCCGAACTGGCCGGTAGGGCGGGTTGCGCGCAGGCGATTACGGGACTGTTGCTCCTGCTGCCGCTGCATCGCAGGCGCGGGCAGTGTTTTGTTCCGGCCGACATCCTGGCCGCGGCGGGTTCGTCTCCGGAGGAATTCGTCACCGACGATGGTGGACCAGGTGCGCAGCGCGCCGTCGCCGCCATGATCGCGCTGGCGCGGGAGCATCTCTCGGCCTTCGAGAAAGGCGCATCGGATTTGCCGGCTTCGCTGCGCCCGGCTTTTCTGCCGCTGGTCCTGCCGCGAGCCTACCTGACGAAAATGGAACGCGGTTCGCCGCTCGACGGCACGGTGCGACTCTCGACCATGCGCCGCCACTGGCTCATGCTGCGTCACGCGATGGTGGGCTGGCCAGCACTTTGACGTAAACGTCAATTGTGCTAATGAATCGCTCAACCGGGAATTGTTGCCAAGACAACAGGCCGGCTGGAGGAGATGCCTGTCCATGAGCCTGCCCGTGCTGGTCGTGATCGTCGTATTCGGCATCGCGCTGTCGGTCGCCGCCGTTCATTTCACCGGCGGCAGCCGCAAGGCCAGGCTGGCCGATGCGGAGCAGGCGCGAGAGCGTTTTGCCGAGGATTTTCCAGATGAACCGGCGGCAGCCATCCACCTCACAACCGACGGTCGGACCGCGTTCCTGGAACTCGGGCGAGGGCGCCTTGGCATCGTGCAGACCATCGGGGACTGTTTCCTGACGCGGATCGTCACGCCGCGCGATGTATTGGCGTGGAGTGACGATAGTGCCGGCACGATTGCGCTGCGCCTTGCCGATTTCACCTGGAAAGGCGGCCGCTTCACTTTCGCAAACGCTGCCGACGCGCATGCTGTGCTTAGAGTTCTTCAGCCGCAGCATCCTCGTTCGACCAGGGAGGCCGCGTAATGGGCGATTACAATTTTCCGCAGGTTACCCAACTCGCCATCCCGTTCTTCGTTGCCGCGATCCTGATCGAGCTGTGGCTGGTGCGTACCGGCCGGGCCAAGGGCTCGTTCGAGACGCGCGACACGCTGACCAGCCTGATGATGGGCACCGGCAATGTCGTCGCCGGGCTGCTGCTCGGCGTCGTCTCCTACTGGGCGCTGCTGTGGCTCTGGCAATTCCGGTTGTTCAATCTCGGCCTGTCGTTCTGGGTGTTCCTGGCCGCTTTTCTGCTCGATGACCTGCGCTACTACATCTACCACCGCATTGCGCACCGGGTGCGCTGGGTGTGGGCCGAGCACGTCAACCACCATTCCAGCCAGCACTACAATCTGTCGACGGCACTCAGGCAGAGCTGGACGGGCCTGTTCACCTTCATGTTCGTGCTGCAGGCGCCGCTGGTGCTGCTCGGTTTCCATCCGGCGGTGATTGCCTTCACCTTCGGCTTCAATCTGGTCTGGCAGTTCTGGATACACACCGAGACGATCGGCAAGATGTGGGGCTGGTTCGAATTCATCTTCAACACGCCGTCGCATCACCGCGTCCACCACGCCACCAATCCTCGCTATCTCGACGCCAACTATGCCGGCACGCTGATCATCTGGGATCGCATGTTCGGCACCTTCGTTCCGGAATTGGAGGAAGACCGGCCGCGCTACGGCATCGTCAAGAATCTAGGCACCTTCAATCCGCTGAAAGTGGCGTTCCATGAATGGATCGGCATGTTCCGGGATGCGCTGATGCCGGGGTTGGGCCTTGGGGACCGTCTGAACTATCTGATCAAGCCGCCAGGTTGGAGCCATGACGGCTCGCGCGAAACGTCGGAAAGCCTGAAAGCAGCCTATGTCAGGAGAAACCCGGGTGAGGCAGGTCGGCCAGGGTTACCGATGGCGGTTACCGAGCCGGCGGAGTAGATGTTTCGTCGCGGCAGCTAAGAAGGGTCACTCGAACCGCCGTCGCGCATCAATGTCTCGTAATCGCGGCCGCCATAGAAGATATTGACGATGCTGATGACATCACTCTCGATCACGTAGGCGATGACGGCGGAGTGCTCGAACGGGACGGTTCGCAGTCCCGGTGCCATGTCGTCGCGCGAGCGACCACCGCGAGGTGCATTGCCGATGTTGTGGCAGCGGTCTTCGATGCGCAGAACGAACCTCAGCGCTACATCCGGATTCCCGCCAGCTTCGACGATGTGTTTGAAAATGTTGGCAAGATCGTTGTTGGCACTTTCGCGATACTCGACTTCAAGCCGCCGAATCATCGGCACGGCTCGAATATTGCTCAGCCAATTTCTTAAGCCGGTCGCGAATCTGCTCTCCGGAAAGGTTCGGTCTCGTGTCCTCGATCGAAGCCTTCACCCGCGCCCGGATCGACGCCATCCGCTCGGCGTGTTCCTCCTCTTCGCGCTGGAAGGCGCGGAGTGCTGCACGGATGACTTCGCTTGCCGAGCCGAAAGAACCGTCATCGACCCTTTCGCGGATCATGCGCGCCATGGCGGGCGTTACGGTGATGGAAAGTTTCTCGGCGGCTTCCATTGGTCGGCTCCCGGGCGAAAAGTGGGATACTATACTACTTTACGTCCTGATCCAATCCGAACGAGCACCCCGTTACTCTGCCGCTTGGGCCGTCTCGGACGGTAGTCCCAGCCATTGCCGACAGTCAGCCCGCGCACGCGACGTGATCGCATGGCGCTTGGCTGATGTCTTGTCCTTGCCGCGCAGGCGCTTGCCGTCGGCCTTTGGCGCTTCCACCGGTGGGAACAGGCCGAAATTGACGTTCATCGGCTGGAAAGAGCGCTTTCCCGGCTCATCATCCGAAACAATATGACCGCCGGTGATGTGGTTGAGCAGTGCTCCGAACGCCGTGGTGAGTGGCGGCAGCGACGGCGCGTGGCCGAGCCGCTCGGCGGCGGCGAAACGGCCGGCGAGCAGGCCGATGGCGGCGCTTTCGACATAGCCCTCGCAGCCGGTGATCTGGCCGGCGAAACGCAGGCCCTGGCGCGACTTCAGCTGCAGCGAGCCGTCGAGCAAGGTCGGCGAGTTGATGTAGGTGTTGCGATGGAGGCCGCCGAGGCGGGCGAATTCGGCGTTCTCCAAGCCAGGAATCGTGCGGAAAATGCGCACCTGCTCGGCATGCTTCAATTTGGTCTGAAAGCCGACCATGTTGTAGAGCGTGCCCAGCGCATTGTCCTGCCGCAGTTGCACGACGGCGTAGGCCTTGATAGTCGGATTGTGCGCGTTGGTGAGGCCCATCGGCTTCATCGGCCCGTAGCGCAGCGTCTCGACGCCACGCTCGGCCATGATCTCGATCGGCAGGCAGCCGTCGAAATAGGGCGTGCCTTCCCATTGCTTGAATTCTGTTTTCTGGCCCTCCACCAGTGCCTGCACGAAGGCAAGATACTGGTCCTTGTCCAGGGGACAGTTGATGTAGTCCTTGCCGGTGCCGCCGGGCCCGACCTTGTCGTAGCGGGACTGGAACCAGCAGGTGTCCATGTCGATCGTGTCGAAATGGATGATGGGCGCGATCGCATCGAAGAAGGCGAGCGCATCGGCGCCCGTCGCTTCGGCAATCGACTGTGCGAGCGAGGGTGCGGTCAGCGGGCCGGTGGCGATGATGGCCTGATCCCATTCGACCGGCGGCAAGCCGGAAACTTCCTCGCGCTGGATGGAGATCAGCGGATGTGCCTCGATCCTGGCCGTCACCGCGTCGGAAAATCCGTCGCGGTCCACGGCCAGCGCGCCGCCGGCCGGCACCTGGTTGGCGTCGCCGGCGCTCATGATCAGGGAGCCGGCCAGCCGCATTTCGGCATGCAAAAGACCGACGGCGTTGTTCTCGGCGTCGTCGGAGCGGAAGGAATTGGAGCAGACGAGTTCGGCCAGGCCGTCGGTCTTGTGCGCCTCGGTACCGCGAACGGGCCGCATTTCGTGCAGCACAACGGGAACGCCGGCTTGCGCCGCCTGCCATGCGGCTTCGGATCCGGCGAGGCCGCCGCCGACGATGTGGATGGGATTTTTGCTCATGAGCGCCGGAATAATCGCTTGGGGGAACGATTGCAATTGCCGCGCTGAGGCGACGTGGCCGTGACGGCGAAAGTTGCCTCTGAAAACAACAACACCCGCCGGGGGAGGAGGTCCGGCGGGTGTCGTTTTGGGGGTCGACCCTCGGGAGGAGGTGAAGGCCGACCGTATTCGTCATCGCCGGGGAGGAGGTCGGCTCTGACGAAATTCTTTTTGCCATTTTGAAAGGGGGCAAAGCCCTCTGGAGCAAAATTCATTTTGCTCCGGGAAACAACGCCCGCCGCGGGAGGAGGTGCGGCGGGCGCCGTTTGGGTGGCCAACCTTCGGAGGAGGTGAAGGTCGACCGTATTCGTCATCGCCGGGGAGGAGGTCGGCTTTGACGAAATTCTTTTCGCCATTTGGAAGAGGGGCGAAACCTCCAGAGCAAAATTCCTTTTGCTCCGAGGAAACAACGCCCGCCGCGGGAGGAGGTGCGGCGGGCGCCGTTTTGGTGGTCAACCCTTGGGAGGAGGTAAGGGGTGACCGTATTCGTCAGGGTCGGGGAGGAGGTCGACCCTGGCGAAATTCCGTTGTTAGATCGCCTGGCGGGCGATGATCTTGATTTCGTCGCGGACGATGCCGAGATCATGCAGCTGGCGGTTGGAAAGGCGACCCAGCTCGGTAACCGTCTCGCGATAAACGCGCCAGTTACGATAGTTGCGGATCAGGTTCATTGTCATGCTCTTCTCAAAACTGGTTCGGACCATTCGCGGTCCGAAGGATTAGACCGCCTTGCGAGCGACGTAAGGAATGTCGCTGCGGCTGATGCCGAGGTCGGTCAGTTCACGGTTGCTCAGGCGGCTCAGCTCGGAAACGGTGTCCCGGTAGCGGCGCCAGTTGCGGTAGTTGCGGATCAGGTTCATGGTATTTCTCGTTTCGTCTTTTCTTGCGGATCATTCCGTTTGTGTACAAACCATAAATAGGCGGGCCCATATCGATTTAAAAGCGCTATGGCTGCATGGCAGCAATGCAAATTGTGCAATGCAACATTAACAAGCCTTCACGGACCTGACACAAAGAAGCCAGAATCAGAAAGTGCCGTGACGTCAACGGTTTGGCAGCTCCAGCTGAAAAACCGACCAAGCAGCGGGGGAAGGCATGGCGGGCTACGCGACACGGGTCAGGTTGGACATTGCGCGATGGCTCGAGGCCGGACTGATCGACGCCCCGACGGCCGATGCATTGAGGCGCGATGTCGAGATCAACGCGCGCCAGTCATTGAGCTTCGGTTCGATCCTGGCGATGATGGCCGCGCTCCTGTTCGGCGCGGCCATCCTGATCTTCATCGCCGCCAACTGGGAAGCCATTCCGCGGCTGGCGCGCGTTGCCGCGCTCTTTGCTGTCATCCTTGGCGGCTATGTCGGCGGTGCGGTGCTGAAAACCCGCGACCATGCGGCGATCGGCGAGGCGTTGTGGATCGTGGCGGCGGCTGCTTTCGGCGGTTCGATCGCGCTGATAGGCCAGATGTACCATCTGTCGGGGGACGAGGCCTCGGCCTTGATCACCTGGGGCGCCGGAACCGCATTGGCGGCGGTGGCGCTGCGGTCCAACCCGCTGACCGTCGCTGCGGTCGGCATCGCCGATGCCTGGCTGTTCCTGAAAGGGTTCGACTATTTCAACCGCAGCCAGTTTCCGCATCTCTTCCTCGTCATGGCGATCGTGCTGTTTGCCGTCTCGTTCTGGACCCGCAGCCAGGCGGCGCGGCACCTGATCATCCTGTCTCTGCTCTTCTATCTTGTGCTGGTCGCCGTGGATCACGAGACGCTGCCGGTGGCGATCCCGCTGGTCATCGTGTCTGTATTGTTGTTCGTGGCTTCCGTCTTCGCGCCGGAACCGGTCGACAGGATCGTGCAGCTTGGCGGCCGCTTGCCGCTACATGCGCTGCTTGGCTTCCTCACCGGCCTGGCCATCATCCAGTTCGAACTGGCCGACGAAAGCAGCTACAACAGCGGTTTCGCCATTGCCTCGGTCGTCGCGCTGGCCGGCATCGTCGCCGCCATTGTGCTCGCAGGGCGTGAAAGCCGTGGCCTGCGCTGGCTTGCCTATCTCGGTTTCGCCTTCGAACTCGCCATGATCTATGTCGTAACTCTGCAGTCGATGCTCGACACGGCCGGCTTCTTCCTTGCCGCGGCGGTGCTGCTTGGCATCCTGGCGATCGTCATCATCCGCGTGGAGAAACGCATGAAGGATCCCGCCACCGGAGGAGCCACGGCATGATGACCGGGAAGAGGCTTGTTATCTCGGCGCTGGTGCTGGCGCTTGTCCAGATCGGCTTCTTGGGGTGGATCATCGCCGGCCGGGCGGCGATCCTGCGCAGCGGCAAGGAAGTGCTGCTGAAGATCGAGCCTGTCGATCCGCGCGACCTGCTGCGCGGCGACTATGTCATGCTCGCCTACGAGATCTCGCGCATACCCGTGACGATGATCGCCAACATCCCGGCCGGAAAACTTTCCAGCGACGACACCTCGATCGTCGTCCGCCTGAAGAAGAACGCCGACGGCTACTGGACGCCGAGCGCCGCCTGGTTCGGCGCCGCGCCGACACCGGCCGGTGCCAACGAGGCCGATATTCGCGGTCATGTCGCAGAAGGTTGGGATCTTCGCGGCGAGGGAATGACGATCGCGCCGGATTACGGCATCGAACGGTTCTACCTGCCGGAAGGCGAGGGGATGGCAATCCAGAACGACATGCGGGTGCGCCCGTTCGGGATCCGTCTTGCGCTGGCCAGCGACGGCACCGCCCAGATCAAGGCGCTGGTGGATGGCGACAAGACGCTGTTTCAGGAGCCGCTATATTAAGGTGTGCTACGGGGTGGCCGCCATCCACAGCTTGAAGAGCGAAGGGCGGCGCGGCCCCGAAGCTCACGCCTTGGAGTGGCTGGAACGTCCTGAACGTCGATCGATCCCAGGGCCATTTCCGGCATTCGCGTCTCGCCACTGGATTGTGTTGCGTGGTGGGTATATTCTCCACGATGGCAGTGGCATTCAGAAAGATGGAAAGCCCATGGCGACGGGGTACTTGGACCACCAGTTGGAGTGCCCCTTTTGCGGCACGATAAGACTGCGGATTCCTGCCGATGCCGAACCTTCGACGAGCATCAAGTGCGACGACTGCGGTCAGTATCTTGGTACATGGGACGAGCTGCAGGATGATTTCCAGCGCCAAGGTGGTAATGACGGCATCTTCCGCCTCGACAAGGGTCGCATCAAGAAGCTCGCCTAAGACGGTTTCCTGATTTTTTGCCGGGCGCCGCGGACTAGCCGCGAAACATTGTCTTGCCGGCATTCAGTGGTGCGCGTGAAGGGACTCGAACCCCCAAGCCTTGCGGCGGCAGGACCTAAACCTGCTGTGTCTACCAGTTCCACCACACGCGCCTCAGGCGGGCTGTAGCAGAGCCTCGGCGGACTTGTCGAGGTCTTTGGGAGTGAGGTGGAATACCGCATCGTCCTTTGAATATCGCGGCAGCCGCCGGCCCCGACTTGAAGGTCTGGCAATTCCGCCACGCCCGCATGGACCGGCGATCCCATTAGCCATCATTCTGTCAATGTCAGGGCCGAAATGATGGTTATTCGCCTAAACGCGAAGATGGTTGAAAATTGGCCTCGCCTGTGACAAAAGGCGTGTCGAATGTGACGGGACGCGACGATCCGCTTCTGCAAAATGTGATAAGAAGTAGGAAAAACAAAGACTTATTCACATTTTGGAACGCAGTTTGGAAGAGTTTGAGCCGTATTTCCGGTCAAATCGCCAGGTTCCGTACCAAAAGCCATTCCCGGCAAGATTATACCGGCAGGCTGTGAACGGCGGAGAGCCGTTTGGCAGCCTCATTGGTGGAAACAAAGGTTTTACGATGCAGGTCACCGAAACACTCAATTCCGGTCTCAAGCGCGAGATCAAGATCACCGTGCCGGCTGGTGACATGGAAGCCAAGCTGATGGCGCGGTTGACCGACGCCAGGAACAAGGTTCGCATCAACGGCTTCCGTCCCGGCAAGGTGCCGGTGCAGCACCTGCGCAAGGTCTATGGCAAGTCGTTCATGGCCGAGGTGGTCAACGAGATCCTCAACGATTCGACCCGGTCGATCATTTCGGGCCGCGGCGAAAAAGCCGCCATGCAGCCCGAAGTCATCATGACCGAGGACGAGAAGGAAGCCGAGAAGATCCTGGCCGGCGGCGCCGACTTCGAATTCCGCCTCAATTACGAGATCATCCCGGCCATCGAGATCAAGGATTTTTCCGACATCAAGGTGACACGCCAGGTGTTCGACGTGCCTGAGGCCGAGATCGACGAGCAGGTCAAGCGCGTCGCTGAATCGGCGCGCAGCTACGAGCCGAAGACCGGCAAGGCGGCCGAAGGCGACCGCGTCAGCATCGACTATGTCGGCAAGATCGATGGCGAGGCCTTTGCCGGCGGCGCCGGCACCGATCAGCCGCTGGTGCTTGGCTCCAAGGAATTCATTCCGGGCTTCGAGGATCAGCTCATCGGCAGCAAGGCCGGCGACGAGAAGCAGGTCACCGTGACCTTCCCGGAAAACTACCAGGCGGCGCATCTGGCCGGCAAGGAAGCGACCTTCGACGTCACGGTCAAGGAAGTGTCTAAGCCGGGTGAGTTGGAAATCAATGACGAGACCGCGAAGAATCTCGGTCTGGAGTCGCTGGAACGCCTGCGCGAGATCGTGCGCGGCCAGATAGAGAGCCAGTTCGGCTCGATGACGCGCCAGAAGGTCAAGCGCCAGCTGCTCGACCAGCTCGACGCGGCCTATTCGTTCGAGGCGCCATCGAAGCTCGTCGAGGCCGAGTTCAACAACATCTGGGCGCAGGTCAACCGCGATCTGGAAGCGGCCGGCCGCACCTTCGCCGATGAAGAGACGACCGAGGAAGAAGCCCGCGCCGAATATATGCGGCTCGCCGAGCGCCGCGTGCGCCTTGGCCTCGTGCTGGCCGAGATCGGCGAGAAGGCCGGGGTCACCGTGTCGGACGAGGAATTGCAGCGCGGCCTGTTCGAGCAGGTTCGTCGCTTTCCGGCCAACCAGCAGCAGGAAGCCTTCGAGTTCTACCGCAACAATCCCGAGGCGCTGAATGCGCTGCGCGCGCCGATGTTCGAGGAGAAGGTGGTCGATCACCTGCTCGGGCAGATCTCGGTCACCGACGTCAAGGTCAGCAAGGAAGAGCTGATGGCCGACGACGAGGAAGCCGAGACCGCGACCAAGGCGAAGCCGGCGAAGAAGGCCGCGTCGAAGAAGACTGAAGACAAGAAGAGCGACGACACGGAAGAGCCGAAGAAGAAGGCAGCGCCGAAGAAGAAGGCCGCCAAGGACGCCGAATAAGTCCCGACTTGATGGAACTGACGAAGGCCGCCCCTCGAGGCGGCCTTTTTCGTTGCGAAACTGCAACAGCCAATCCGTTTCGCGGACGGTGACCATTGTCGATACCAAGCATTGATCACTATCTGCGCTCCTGCTGCAAACCACAGGGTTGTTGGAGGGGCGGTTGAGCCTATTCTTCGAAACGCGACGCGTCGTCGCCTTGGCGATCGTCCTGGCCTTTGCCTGCGATTTCGCCCAGGCCGATGCCGGCACCTGGCGCATCGGCACGGACGATGATGGCCTCGTCACGGCTTCGGTTCATGCCACCAACAAGCTGATCACCGGCGGTGGCGCCCTGAGCTATAGCCCGATCCTGACCATCGCCTGCCGCCCGGACAGCCAACCGCGCTGGACCGAATGGTTGCAATTGAACGACACCGTCACGGCCAATCGCAAGATCACCATGTCGGTCACCGTCGACGGCGACAACAAGTTCGACGAGAGCTGGTTGGTCGGCCCGCGCGGCCGCATGCTGGTGCGCGATGGCGCCGACGGCATAAAGCGCCTTGCCGCCGCGAACCGGCTCCAGCTTTCGTGGCGCTTCGGGCTGCTGTCGGGACGCGGCCAGGCCGATTTCGACCTGGCCGGATTCGATGAAGCGGTCAGCCAGCTTGCCGGCAGTTGCAACACCTCTATGCCTTGAACGTGTCCGCTGCGCGCTTTGGGCGCCGACGGAACTCATTTGGGCTATTTCAGCAGACCGACCAGAACGTCGAAGGCGGCGTCGATGTCGGCGCGGACCGCGGCCTTGACCGCTTCCGCGTCCCGGTCGCGCAACGCGGCGAACATCTTTTGATGGTGCGCGTTGGCGGTCGAGTAGTTTCCGGAATCATGCAGCATGTTGAAATAAGGACTGATCTGCAGCCACAGGTTCTCGATGATGTTGAGGATGTTCTCGGAGCCGGCCGCCCGGTAGATGGAAAAATGAAAGGCGTAGTTGGCGCGCAGATAGGACTTGACGTCTCCCGCCGCATTGGCCTGTTCGAGCGCGTCCAGATGCTGGCGCAACCGGGCGATAGCCTGGTCGTCCATGCGCTCGGCTGCCCATGCAGCGGCGATCGCCTCGATCTCGAAGCGGACGTTTCTCAGATCGACGAGGCGTGTGCGGCTGAGTGCGGGAATGCCGATCGAGCGGCCTGAAACCACCATCAGCGCGTTGGCGGCGGTCAGCCGCCGCAGCGCCTCCCTGACCGGCATCGGGCTGACGCCGAAAGCATCGGCAAGGCTTTGCACCGTTACCATCTCGCCCGGCACGATGCTGCCGTCGAGGATCAATTCGGTGACATGGCGATAGACCCTGTCCTGCAAGGTCTCCTTGGACAGGGGCGCGATCTCGACACCCGGCTTTCTGAACGCCGCTCCAGCCATCTCCCCTCAACCTTCCCGCGCAAGCTGCGCCATGACCCGTATCCGGAATGCAGGCTTCCGGCTGCGGCGTCAAGCGCCCCGGCCGTCGCCTTGTCATGAGCATATTTCATCATTGATCTTTGATCAAATGATGATACGCTTGGGATATCGGATGGCAAGGTCACGTCTCGTGCCCTTGGGAGGCATCCGATCGTTCGGATCGGGAGGAGTTTCATAATGGGTATCGGATTGAAAGCCCGGCGGCTTGCGCTGCTGGCCGGCATGGCTGCCTGCGCCTTTGGCATGTCCGCGGCCGAGGCCGCCGAAAGGCACAAGATATTTCTGAGCATGAGCTATATCGGCAACGATTGGCAGGCCGAGGCGGCCAACATGGTCAAGGCCATGGCCGCTCACAAAAGCCTTGCCGACAAGGTCGACCTGCAAGTCCAGGTCGCCGGGCCCAATGCGCAGCGCCAGATCCAGCAGATCAACGCCATGGTGCAAAGCGGCGCCGAGGCGATCGTCGTCTATCCGATCTCGCCGACCGCGCTCAATCAGGTCGTGAAGAATGCCTGCGACAAGGGGGTGAAGGTCTTCGCCTACGACGCCGAGATCACCGAGCCATGCGCTTACAATGTCCATATCGACCAGGAGGAGGCTGGCAGGGTGACAGCCGAATGGCTGGCCAAGAAGCTCAACGGCAAGGGCAACATCATCGCCGTGACCGGCGTTCCCGGCACTTCGGTCGATGACCTGCGCACCAAAGCTGCCAAGGCGGTCTTCGCCAAATATCCCGACATCAAGATCGTCGGCGAGGCGGTCGGCATGTGGAGCCAGGCCGTGGCACGCACCGAGCTTTCCAAGATTCTCGCCACGCGCAGTTGGGACGACATTAACGGGCTGTGGATGCAGGTGGGCTGCTTCACCGCCAATTCGATGCAGCTCGAGGCAGGCAGGAAAGCCAGCGCGCTTTTGCCTTGCGCCGGCGAAGGCTCCAATGGCGGCCGCATCCAGATGCTGCCGGAGGGCACCGAGGTCGAGGGTGCCGCTTCTCCCTACGCGCCACTCGGCGCGCCGCGCATTTCCTATGCCTCGCCGCCTTATTCCGGCGCGCTCGCCTTGAAGCTCGCCATCGAGGCGATCGAGGGCAAGGATGTGCCGAAAGCGACGATCCTGCCGCTGCCGATCGTCACCAACGAGACGATCAAGCTTTGCAACGAGGGCACCTGGGCGGAAATGAAGGCCGGATGCAACACCTTCAAGCCGTCGCTGGTTTCCAACCCAGGCTGGTTCGCGTCGATCTTCTCCGACCAGACGCCCGAGATCGGTCTCAACGCGGCGCTCGTCGGCCAACCCGAAGAGTAAGCTTCAGCAGTCCGTGCGCGTGGAGCGCTGTGTGGCTCCACGCGCATGCAGGCATGGCATGCCGGAACCGGGAATGATGACTTCAACAACGCATGTGCCGGCTATTGCCGTCAACGGCATACGCAAGGCGTTTGGGGCGACCGTCGCGCTCGACGACGTCTCTTTCGCGATCGCGCCCGGCAGCGTACACGCCTTGCTGGGAGAGAACGGCGCCGGCAAGTCGACGCTGGTCAAGCTCCTATCGGGACTGGTGCGGCCCGACCAAGGCCAGATCAGCATCCTTGGCGCGCCGGCCGCGCTCGGTTCGCCGCGCGCCGCGCACGACCGCGGGGTGCAGACGGCGTTCCAGGAGATGACGCTGGTCCGCGACCTTAGCGTTCTCGACAATATGCTGCTGCCCTATGCGCCATCCGGCCCGACCGGATTGATCAGGCGGTCGGTCGCGCGCAAGGCGGTCGGACGGCACATTGCCGATCTCGGTTTTTCGGTCGATCTCGATGCCGAGGTGGCGACGCTCGATCTCGCGGTCCGCCAGAAGATCGAGATCGCGCGCGCCGTCTACCGGAAGCCGCGCATCCTGCTGCTGGACGAGCCGACCTCGACGCTTTCGGGCGGCGACGTCGAATGGCTGGGAACGATCATCGCGCGGCTCAAGGCCGCCGGAACGACGGTCGTGTTCATTACCCACCGCATGCGCGAGGTGCGGGCGTTCTGCGATACGTTGACCATCCTGCGGAATGGCCGCCACATCGTCACGGCACCTGTGGCCGACATCTCGGACGAGGATGTGATCGAGAAGATCATCGGCCGCGCTCTCGCGCAGACCTTTCCGCCAAAGCCCGAGGGTGCGGCGGTCTTCGGTCCGCCGGTGCTCGGCGTACGCGATCTCAAGGCGGGCAGAAAACTCGACGGCGCCAGTTTCGACCTGCGCAAGGGCGAAATCGTCGGCATCGCCGGACTTCAGGGCATGGGCCAGCTAGACCTGTTCCTCGCCTGCTTCGGCATGGCCGAGATCCAACGCGGCCACGTCATGGTCGACGGCCGTAAAGTGTGGCTCGGCTCGCCGGCCGATGCGCTGAGGCCCAACATGGCGATCGGGCTGGTGCCGGAGGACCGCAAGACCGAAGGCCTGTTCCTGAAATTGTCGGGTCGGCAGAACGCATCGCTGCCGGTGGTCGGCCGCTTCACCCGGCTCGGCTTGATCCGCGAGGAAGAGGAAGCACGGGCCGTGCAGGCGGCCTTCTCGACGGTCGAGGTGGACAGGCGTGCGCTGTGGACAAGAGCAGGCGCCTTTTCCGGCGGCAACCAGCAGAAGATCGCCATCGCCAAATGGCTGGTTGCCGAAAGCCGCATCCTGCTGCTCTTCGACCCGACCCGCGGCATCGATGTGGGCACCAAGCACGAGCTCTACGTGATGATGCGCGACTATGTGGCGGCCGGCGGGTCGATCCTGCTGCATTCGACCGAAATTCCCGAACTCGTCCATCAATGCGACCGCGTGCTCGTTCTCTATGACGGACGGCTGGTGGCCGAGCTCGCCGGCGACGAGATCACCGAGAGCGCGATCATGCGGCCGGCGCTGGGACATGGCGGCAATATGCTGGAGGCAGCACAGTGAGCGCGGTCGGTTCGTTAACAACCGGACAGGCCGGATCCCTGGTGCGCCTTCTGGCGCGGCATCGCGGCGCCATTATCGCGGCGATCGTCTTTGCAGTGCTGCTCGTCGTCGTCGACCTGATCAGCGCCGGGCGGCTCACCTATTTCGATATCTCGTTCCTGTCGAGCGGCGGCGCCACCTCGGCGCTGGCGGCGATGGGCCAGACCATCGTCATCCTGTCCGGCGGCTTCGACCTGTCGGCGGGCGCCGTGGTTTCGCTGGTCAACGTAGTGTTGGCCACGTCGATGGATCCGATGGCGACCGGAACGAGCGTCTGGCTGTGGACGCTGGCCGGCATTGGCGTCGGCATGCTCGTCGGGGCATTCAACGGCTTCTTCATCGCGGTGCTGCGCATGCAGCCCATCGTCGTCACGCTGTCGACCATGTTCATCTTGCAAGGCATCACACTGCTGGTCATGGACAAGCCCGGCGGCTTCGTCTCGCCCGATCTCGGCACTTTCTATCTCGGCGATGCGATCCCGGGCTGGTTGCCCATGCCGCTGGTCGTCATCGGCGCGGTCCTGCTGGCATGGTTCTGGCTGAAGGGCACGCGGTTCGGTACGGCGCTCTACGCGGTCGGCAGCGATCCAGATGCCGCGGCCGCGGTCGGCGTGCGCGTCGTTCTCGTGCGCTTCCTCGTCTATGTCATCGCCGGCGGCTGCTACGGGCTTGCGGGCGTGTTCATCAGCGCCCAGACCGGCAGCGGCGATCCGCTCGTCGGCAATCCGCTGCTGTTGTCGATGTTCGCCGCCGTCGTGGTCGGCGGCACGCGGCTCGGCGGCGGGCAGGGCGGCCCCTTCGGCACCGTCTTCGGCGCCTATATCCTGATGATGGTCGTCAACGTCCTGCTCGTGCTCAACGTCTCGGCCTATTATTCGACCATTGCCGAGGGCACTATCCTGATCCTTGCCGTGCTCGCGGGCTCGCTGTCGCATGGCTCCGTCCTCGCCTACCAGGTCCGCGCCTTGCGCGCGCGGCTTGCCGCCTGGCGCGCCGGCATGCTGCCGTCACAACTCGATCCCCGCGACCGCAGGCTGCGCATCGCTCACAAAACGGCCGTTCCAGGACAGGCGCCCGGCTTTCGCGTGCGCAATGCCGAGGCGCTGCGCTACGCGCTGCCGGCCTATGTCTGCCTAGCCGTCGTCATGATCGTCACCCAGGTCTGGCTCGGCCGGGCCATCTTCAATCCCACCTACTGGAACTCGCTGTTCGTGCTGTCGAGTTTCCTTGCCGTGCTTGCGCTCGGGCAGGGCAGCGTCATCCTCACCGGCGGGCTCGACTTGTCGGTGCCGTGGACGATCGGCCTGTCGGGCATCCTCCTTGCCGGCTTGGTGAACGGATCGGACGCGGCACTCGTCTATGCGCTGCCGGTGGTGCTCGCCATCGCCTGTCTTATCGGACTGGCGAACGGCATCGGCATCGTTTTCCTCGGCATCTCACCGATCGTCATGACGCTCGCCACCAACGGCATCCTGCAAGGTTTCGCGCTTCTCTATTCGCAAGGCACGCCGGCCGGCTTCTCCTCGCCGATGCTGCGCTGGTTCATGACCGGCAAGATATGGGTGGTAACGCCCGTCGTGCCGTTCATGGTCGTCTTCGTGGCCCTTGCGGTGCTGCTGCTCGGTCGCACCGCCTTCGGCCGCAAGGTCTACGGCATCGGCAACAGCCCGCGCGCCGCCCAGCTTTCGGGCATTGCCGTCGGGCGGACGCTGATCTTCGTTTATATGCTGTCGGCGCTGTGCGCGGCGATCGTCGGCGTCATGCTGACCGGCTTTTCCGGCCAGGCCAGCCTCGGCATGGGCGACGACTATCTCCTGCCGTCCATCGCCGTTGTCGTGGTCGGCGGCGCGCTGATCACGGGCGGGCGCGGGCACTATCTCGGCATGCTCGGCGGCGTGCTGCTGCTGACGGCGCTGCAGATGCTGCTGGCCGGCACGACGCTGCCCTACGCCACACGGGCGATCCTGTTCGGGCTGGTGGTGCTCGGTGCCGTCATGGCGCTGCGCGAAAGACGCATTCAATGAAGGGAATGGAATGATGAGCACGAGCGCACCCAAATCGCCGGACGAATTCCTGGCAGGGCTCAAAGGGCAACGTGTCCTGGTAACGGCGGGCGCCGGCGGCATTGGCTTCGCCATTGCCGAAACACTGTCGCGGCTTGGTGCGCGCATCGTCGTGTGCGATGTATCCGACGAAGCCCTGGCGGCCGCTCCCAAGAAGATGACGCTTGTCGCGGCGGTCAAGGCCGACGTCTCGCGCGACGACGATGTCGACCGGCTGTTCGAGGCGGTGAAGGAGAAACTCGGCGGCCTCGACGCACTGATCAACAATGCCGGCATCGCCGGGCCGACCGGCGGCGTCGACGAAATCGATCCGGCCGACTGGCGGCGCTGTCTCGACATCGGCCTGACCGGCCAGTTCCTGTGCGCGCGGCGCGCGGTGCCACTCATCAAGGCGGCCGGCGGCGGTTCGATCGTCTCGATGTCGTCGGCGGCCGGGCGCCACGGCTATGCGTTCCGCACACCTTATTCTGCGGCCAAATTCGGCGTCATCGGCTTTACGCAGAGCCTCGCAAAGGAGCTCGGGCCGCACGGCATCAGGGTCAACGCCATCTTGCCGGGCATCATAGAGGGGCCGCGCATCGAGAGCGTCATCTCGGCACGCGCCAAACAGGTCGGCATCAGCCACCAGGAGATGACCGAACGCTATCTGCAGAACATCTCGTTGCGCCGCATGACCAGCCCGTATGACGTGGCGTCGATGGTCGCATTCCTGCTGTCCGACGCGGGCATCAACATTTCAGGCCAGTCGCTCGGCGTCGACGGCAACGTCGAAACGCTTTGAGGAGCAAGCAATGGCCAAGGTTGCAATTGTCGGAAGCGGGTTCATCGGACGGGCCTGGGCGATCAGCTTCGCGCGCGCCGGCCATGATGTGCGCATGTGGGACCAGTCGCCGGTCGCGGCCGGCGGCGCACGCGACTACATAGAAGGCGTGCTCGGCGATCTAGCTTCGAACGACCTGCTGCGCGGACAGTCCGCGCACGCGGTGCTCGAGCGTATCGCCGTCGTGAGGGATATGGACGCGGCGCTGGCCGGTGCCGTGCATATCCAGGAGAATACGCCGGAAAATCTCGAGGTGAAGCGAGAGGTGTTCTCGCGCATCGATGCGCTGGCCGGCCCGCAGGCGGTGATCGCCAGTTCCACCTCGGCGCTGCTGCCGTCGAGATTCACCGATCATCTCCCGGGGCGGCACCGCTGCTTGGTCGTGCATCCGATCAACCCGCCCTACCTCATTCCGGCGGCGGAGGTGGTGCCGGCGCCGTGGACGTCCGCCGAGACGCTCGAAAGAACGCGGGCCTTCCTCATCGATGCCGGCCACGCGCCGCTGGTGATGAAGCGCGAGCTCGACGGCTTCATCATGAACCGGCTGCAAGGGGCGCTGCTCGAGGAAGCTTTCCGGCTTGTCGCCGACGGCTATGCCAGCGTCGAGGACGTCGATATCGGCATCCGCGACGGGCTGGCGCTGCGCTGGTCGTTCATGGGGCCCTTCGAAACGATCGACCTCAACGCGCCGGGCGGCGTGCGCGACTATGCCGAGCGCTACCAGGGCATCTATTCCAATATTTTTCCGCAGATGCTGCGCCGCGTCGACTGGGCGGGCGAGGTGATGGAAACCGTCGAGGCCGAGCGTAGCAGGCGCTTGCCCCGGGAGAAGCTGGTTGATCGGCAGGTATGGCGGGATCGCCGACTGATGGCGCTGGCGGCGCACAAGAAGAAATCGGATCAGGAGTTCGGACAATGAAGGAAACCAGCCGCAAGCCCGGCGCCACGGCGGCCACGGGCAAGGTCATCATCACCTGCGCGGTGACGGGGGCGATCCACACGCCGACCATGTCGCCTTACCTGCCGATCACGCCGGACCAGATCGCCTCGGAGGCAATCGCCGCCGCGGAAGCGGGTGCGGCGATCCTGCATCTGCATGCCCGCGATCCGGAGACCGGCAAGCCCGACCAGACGCCGGAGGCCTTTGCCCGTTTCCTGCCCCGCGTCAAGCAAGGCACCAATGCCGCCATCAACATCACCACCGGCGGCAGCCCCTATATGAAGGTCGAGGAGCGGGTGCGCCCGGCCGCCCAGTTCAAGCCGGAGGTGGCCTCGCTCAATATGGGCTCGATCAATTTCGGGCTCTATCACCTCGCCGACAAATACGAGACCTTCAAGTTCGACTGGGAAAAGCCTCATCTGGAAGCGACGCGTGATCTCGTCTTCCGCAACTCGTTCAAGGATATCGAGTACATCCTTGCCACCTGCTACGACAATGGCACGCGCTTCGAGTTCGAGTGCTACGACATTGCGCATCTCTACAACCTCGCCCATTTCGCCGACCGCGGGCTGGTGAAGCCGCCCTTCTTCGTGCAGTCGGTGTTCGGTCTGCTGGGCGGCATCGGCACGCATCCGGAGGATGTCGCGCATATGAAGCGCACGGCGGACCGGCTGTTCGGCAACCAGTTCCGCTGGTCGGTGCTCGGCGCCGGCGCCAGCCAGTTACGCATCGCCGCGCAATCGGCAGCACTCGGCGGCAACATAAGGGTGGGGCTGGAGGACAGCCTGTGGGCCGGCAGGGGCAAGCTCGCCAAGTCGAATGCCGAGCAGGTCGTGCTGGCGCGCAAGATCATCGAGGGGCTCGGCATGGAGGTGGCGACACCGGACGAAGCGCGCGAGATCCTGTCGCTGAAGGGCGGCGGCAAGGTCGCTTTCTGACGCACCCAATCGCTGCGCGAGCCACAAAGAGGAGGACGGCATGAAGATCGAAGTCGTGGTGGACGTGAAGACCACGCTTGGCGAGGGACCGCTCTGGGACGTCGAGCAGGAGCGTCTCTACTGGATCGACAGTTTCGATGGGCGCGTGTTCCGCGCGACTGCCGACGGGCGCGAGATCCGCTGCTGGGACGTGCCGATGAAAATCGGCTCGATGGCGCTGCGCAAGGATGGCGGCGGCGCTGTCGTCTCGTTGCAGCGCGGTTTCCATCTGCTCGATTTCGCCACCGGCGAGGTGACGTTGATCCATGATCCGGAGCCGGACAAGCCGATGAACCGTCTCAACGACGGCAAGGTCGACCGGCGCGGCCGCTTCTTCGCCGGCTCGATGGACACTATGGAGGAGGGGCCGTCCGGCGGTCTCTATCGGCTCGACCCGGATTTTTCCGTCACCAGGATCGATTCCGGCATCATCTGCTCCAACGGTCCATGCTGGAGCCCCGACGACCGCACCTTCTATTTCGCCGACACCTGGACCGGTGAGATCTGGGCCTATGATTACGACCTCGCGACAGGTGCGGCCACCAACCGCCGCACCTTCGCTCGCGTCGACACCAGCCGCGGTGGTGCCGCCGACGGCTCGACCGTCGATGCCGAAGGCTGTCTGTGGAATGCGCTGGTCTATGATGGCCGCCTGGTGCGCTATGCGCCGGACGGCAGCATAGACCGTATCATCGACATGCCGGTGAAGAAGATCACCAGCGCCATGTTCGGCGGACCGAAGCTCGACACGCTCTACGTCACCTCCATGGCCAAGCCACCGCTGCCGCGTTTTCCCGGCGATGGCGTGCTGCGCGGCAGCCTGTTCGCCATCACCGGCCTTGGCGTGACCGGCGTTCCCGAACCGCGCTTTGGCGGGTGACGGGGAACTGCTTTGCTAAGCCCCGGATTGCTTCCGCAAGCTCCCCCGCCGCTCGCAGCCGGCTACGCTAGCGGCACCATTTCTCCACCGCGATGGCGATGGCCTTCGTGCAGTCGACGAGATCGCGCACCGAAACGCGCTCGTTCGGCTGATGCGCCTGCGCCGGATCGCCAGGACCGAAGTTGACGGTCGGGGTGTGGCCCAGGCCGGTCGGCAGGCCGATGTCGCTGTGTGCGCCGAAGCCGCTCAGGGCCGGCGACAGGTCGGCTGCTTTGACGGCCTCCTGGAACAGGCCGACAAAGGGGTTGTCCGCCGGGATCTCGGCGCAATCGGCATCGAGGATCCATTCGACACGGGCAGGGCGCTTTCGCAGATAAGGATCCGCCTGACAGACATTGGCGATGTGCTCTTCGATTTCGCGTTTGACGTTGCCACCCAGCCTGAACTCGTCATGCTCGCTCGGCAGATACTGTGCGTCGATGATGATCTCGCCGCGTCCCGCCATGGAGGATGGATGTTCGCCGGCATTGATCTGGGTGACGATGATCTGGTTGGGCAGGTCCATCAGCGGGTGGTTCTTCCTGGGATCGAACATCCAGCGCCGGTTGAGGATGTCGATGCCGTCGAGGATCTGCCGGCAAAGCTGGACGGCGTCGACCGGGCCGCTCGAATACCAGGAGTTCGGCGTCAGTTCGGCATGGCCGCCTATGCCGTCTATGATGATCTTGCCCCACAGAATGCCGTGACAAAGCGGTGCGATCCTGTTCGCCGTCGGTTCCGTCATGATGCCGGCGTCGGCGCGAAAGCCCCGATCGACCATGGCGAGCGAGCCCATGCCGCCGATTTCCTCGTCAACGACGGTGGTGAAGACGACGTCCCCAGACAAGGGAACCTCGAGCTCCTTCAGGATCTCGACGGCCATCAGCATGCAGGCGACGCCGCCCTTCATGTCGACCGTGCCGCGACCGTGCAGGTATCCGTCCTTCAGGACAGGCTGGAAGGGATCGGTGGTCCAGTGGCCGGCGGCACCCGGCGGCACGACGTCGATATGGCCGGTCAGCATGATGGATCGCCCGCCGCCGGTGCCTTTCAAAACGCCGCCGAGATTGGGCCGGCCCTCGAACGTCCTGCCCTTGTTGGCGCCGGCACGTCCCTTGTATTTTTCGTAGAGCGCCGGGCCGTCCGGATCCCAGAGATCGGTCGAGAAGCCGAGCGCCTCAAGGCGCTTTTGCAGGTAGAGCTGGCAATCCCGCTCGCCGGGGCCGGCCTCCTTCGGATTCGATTTCACGATCGAGGGGAAGGCGACGAGATCGCTCAGCGTCTTCACGATGCGCTCGGCGGCTGCCTCGACGCGCGCGGCGATGGTCTCTTCCATGGAAGGCATTGTTATCTCCAACGTTGGGAAAGTCGGTCGGCGAGAAGGACGAAAACCAGAAGGGCGCCGACAATCCCCACCTGCCAGACCGTGTTGATGTTCAATTGCAAAAGGCCGGTCTTCAGCGTGACCAGCAGCAGGACGGCTGCGAACACGCCGCCGACGCCACCGCGCCCGCCAGTGATGACGATGCCTCCCAGCATGGCTGCGGTCAGGGATTCCAGTTCGAGGTTCTGGCCGATATTGGGCCTGCCGCTGCCGAGCCAGGCGAGAGAGACGAGCCCGGCCGCACCGGCAAGCGCGCCGCTCAGCACATAAAGGATGAAGCGCACGCGATCGACCGGAATGCCGACCAGTTTGGCCGAACGTTCATTGAAGCCCATGGCGTAGATCCAGCGTCCCCAAGCCGTCGAGAGCAGCACGAGACCGGCAAGCGCGAAACAGGGGACGGCGAGCGTAAGGAAAGGCACGGGGATGCCCATGATCGCACCGCGCCCCCAAACGAGCAGCCAGGCGGGCACGCCGGACTGCGCCGCACCGCCGGTGGCGGCAAGCGCCAGGCCGGAATAGACGAAGAATGTTCCCAGCGTCGCGATGAAGGGGAGAAGGGCGAGCCCGTTCACCAGCCATCCGTTCAAGGCACCGAGCACGGCGCCGGCCAGGATGCAGACGACTGGCAACAGAAGGGGCGGCAACCCCAGCTTCAGGGAAAGCATGGCAACGATCGCCGAGAGCGAAACGGCGCCGCCAACGGACAGGTCGATGCCCGCGCCCCCGGCCAGGACGACCAGCGCCTGTCCAAGGCCGACCAGGGCCAGGATCGTCGAAAATTGCAAAATTGTGGTGACGGTGCCGAGATTGAAGACCGAAGGCTTGAGCGCCAGCAGGCCGACAATAACGACCAGCCAGAGACCGCACAGCAGAGCCAAGGTGAGGGCGGGGCCCTGCAGGTTCCGGATCCTGTTCATGCGCGGGCTCGCAGGAATTGGGCAAACGGCAGCCGGTTGGAGACGGCTTCGAAGCCGAGCACGCCGATGATGAGAACACCGGTAACCACAGGCTGCCAAAGCGAGGGAACGCCGATCAAGAGCAATCCATTCTGGAGAATTCTCAGAAGCAGTACGCCGAAGACCGTGCCGATCAAGCTGCATCTGCCGCCCAATATGCTCGTGCCGCCGAGAATGACCGCGGCGATGGCATCGAGGGCCAGCGTGCTGCCGATCGTCATCTCCACATTGCGGTAGGTGGCGACGTAGAACGTGGCGGCAATGCCGGTCAGGACGCCGCTGATGACGAAGGTCATGAAGCGCACCTTGACCACGGGGATTCCCGACAGCCGCGCCTTTTCCTCGGAATTGCCGATCGCCAGCAGGTGCGGCCCGTAGGGGGTTCGCCGCAACGCCAGCCAGACGACCAGATAGGCGACGGCGATGACGATGGCTGGGACCGGAATGCCGAGTACGGTGGTTGCCAGAAGATTGGTGAGACTCGAGGGCAGGCCGGAGAGCCACTGCCCGCCGAGAAGGACAAAGACGGCGGTGCGGTAGACGCCAAGCAGGCCGAGCGTTCCCACGATTGCCGGGACGCGGCCGAGGACGACGACGGTGGCCGTCACGCAGCCGAGCAGCGCACCGACCGCAGGGCCAGCGATGATCGCCAGCAGCGGATTGCCCTCGGCTCCGAGCACACGGCCGATTGCTATTGCCGCCAGGCCCATGACGATGCCGATCGAGACGTCGATGCCGCCCATGGCAAGCAGCAAGGTCATGCCAAGGCCGATCAACAGCAGTTCGACGCTGTTGCGCAGGACGGTCGCCGCATTGCCTGGCGTCGCGTAGTGGGGCGATGCGACAGAAAAGATGACGATCGCCAGGAGACAGGCGGCAAGCAGGGACCACTCCCGCCCGTTCATGGCCAAAACGCCGTTTCCAAACTGTCGCACCGTGTTCATCCCAAGGCTCAGAAGTTGAACTTGTCGACATTGTCCTTGGTGAAGACAGCCGGCGGCCCCAGCAGCAGGATGCCCTTGGTAGCATCATAGGTGGCGGGCTTTTCGAGGCCGGCGATCTTGTTCTCGGCTTCGAAGCTCTTGCCGTCGATCAACTGCTTGCCGGCCCAGACCGTGAGATAGCCCAGTTGCTCGGGATCCCACAGCACGGTAAAGCCGAAGGCGCCGCTCTTCAGGTAGGATCGCGCCGTGTTCGGACTGCAATAGCCCGTGCCGATGACGGAGCCGATCTTACCGGCGGTTTCGATGGCTTGGGCAACGCCCGGACAGGTCGAGGATGCGACGGCGATGATGGCCTTGATGTCGGGATTGGCGGCCATGAGATCGCCTGATATCTGCGCGGCGCGCTCGGCCGTGCCGCCGGCAAATTGCGGAGCAAGCAGTTTCAGCTTCGGATATTTGGTGCTGGCCTCTTTCTGCATGAAGCCGATCCAGGCGTTGAGATTGGACGCCGTCGCCTCGCCGGAGACGATGCCGATCGTGGCGTCCTCGCCGACGCGCTTCACCAGCTCGTCGATGATCGTCGTGCCGAGCCCTTCGTCGGTCGCTTGCGCCACATAGACGGCACGGCCGCTGTCGGGTGCATCGCTGTCGCTGGTGAAAAGCTTGATGCCCTTGGCCTTGGCGCTCTCGACGACGGGCGCGATGCTGGAGGCATCCAGCACGCTGACCGAGATCGCCTGGACACCCTGGTCGATCAGGTTCTGCACGATCTGCAACTGATCGACCGGGTTGGTGTCGACGGGGCCGGAATAAATGAAATCGACGCCCAGGTCCTTGGCGGCGCGATTGCCGCCGGCTTCCATGGCATTGAAGTAGGGGATGCCGATCAATTGCGGGACGAAGGCGACCTTGGGCTTGTCGGCGGCATGGGCCGCCGTGGCGACCACGAGTGACAGCACGGAAACGGCGAGCGCCTTTTTGAGTTGAGAAAGCATTGGTTTATCCTCTCTGGAATGGACGTGCATTTCAGTTTGATTTTTCAAGCGCCCGCACGTCGGGATGGGCGCCTGTTATGAGCGAAACGACTTCCTCGTGACTGGTCTCGGCCGCCAGCCGCTCGGCCACCTTGCGGCCGCGCCGGAACACCACGATGCGGTCGGCAACCTCGAACACTTCGGAAATGTTGTGGCTGATGAGGACGACGGCGCAACCGCGCGCGGCAAGCCGCCGCGTCAGTGCCAGGACCTTGCGGGTTTCGGCGACGGCGAGTGCCGCCGTGGGCTCGTCCATGATGACCAGCCTGGCATTCAGATTAAGCGCCCGGCAGATGGCCACGGCCTGGCGCTGACCGCCGGACAGGCTGCCGACGGGTGCTTCCGGATCGGAAATATGCGCGTCGAGCTCTTTCAACAGGCCATCGACGCGCTGGCGCATCTCCTTGCGCTTCAGGAAGGGAATACCCAAAATGGAGCGTTTCAATTCGCGGCCGAGAAAGACGTTTTCGGCAATCGACAGGTTTTCCGAGAGCGCCAGTTCCTGAAAGATCGTCGCGATCCCCGACGATGCTGCGTCCTTGGGCGAGGAGAAAGCCACCGGATTGCCCTCGATGAGAAGCTTTCCATCGCTGGGCGGATGGGCGCCCGCCAGGATCTTGATGAAGGTGGATTTGCCGGCGCCGTTGTCGCCGAGAAGCGCCAGCACCTCGCCGGAGCGGATCTCCAGGTCGACATCGGCAAGCGCGGTCAGAGCGCCGAAGCGCTTGGCGATATTTCTGGCGACAAGAAACGGTTCTGTCATGGCGGTTCCCCGGCGGTTGCTGGTCGGCTAGACGGCCTTGCTGACCCAGCGCAGCACGTTGGTCCAAAGATGCGCATAGCCCGGCCATTCCACGAAGCTGTTGGGCAGCCAATGCGGGCCGATATCCGACGTCCAGGCCAGCGTGCGGCCCTGGCCATGGCGGCCGGTGACCAGCAGCGGATGGCCGCCCTGATCCTGCGGCAACCGTGCGAGGATTTCGACGTCGTCGCGATCGCGAGCAATGACCTCGTTGGCGCCGAGCAGCAGCGGCCATTCGCCTTCGATGCCGGCAAAGATCGGGTGATCCTTGGGGCCGGTGATTTCAGGCCGGAACCCTTCGGGAATCTCGAGCCGGTCGTCATAGGGAAGGCAGGTCACCGGCAGCGCCTCCTCGACGGCCGTGCGGTGCCAGCGCGCCTTGCCGTCGATACCCTGGAAGGAGAAATAACCACCGATCATGACCAGGCCGCCGCCGGCCTGGGTCCAGTCGCGCAGAAGCTTGAGCCGGTTGGGCACTGTCTTGCCGTGCAGCCAGACATCGGGGTGAAGCAGCAGCGAGTTCGCGCCGATGTCGGAGAGGATGATGGCCTTGTATTGCGACAGGCCCTCCATGGTGAAGGGCAGCTTTTCGACGGCTTCATGGGCCGGCATGTAGTCGAGGTCGAATTCGCTGCCCTTCAAGGCATCGACCAGCGGCGTCGCGCCCAGGTGAAAGGTGACGCTGCCGAACTGATCGAACCCCTTGTAGTGGGTCGCCGAACTCATCCAGCTCTCGCCGACCAGAAGCACTCTTGTTTTCGCCATGATCAATACTCTCCTGGGTTCCCGTAAGTTGTCGGTTCAGCTTGCCAACATGGCGTTGTTCGCCAAGGCGGCAGCCTTCAAAGTCGCGAAATCCGCGATGTAGCCCTGTGCGCCTTCGACCGTGGTCGTCAGGCTCGCGCCGATCGCCGCATGGCGGGCGGCGTCGTCCAGCGACGCACCATGCAGCCAGAGGCTTAGGAATATGCCGGCGAAGCTGTCGCCAGCGCCCGTCGCATCGACGCGGTCGACAGGCAGTGCCGGCACCTCGATCTGCGGCCCGCCATTCGCCGGAAAGACGACCGCGCCAAACTCGCCGAGAGTGAGCACGACCGTTCCGCGCGGCTTGATGCGCGCCAGCATCAGCCGCACCTCTTCGATCATTGTCGCCATCCTGGAGCGAAAGTCGAAAATCTCCCGCATCATCACGTCGTTGATGAAGGTCAGATCGATGTGCCGGACCATCTGCGTGAACGTTTCGGGCGTGCGTGCGCTCTTGGGCAGGCCGGCCGAATGCAGGCTCACCCTCCAGCCGGCCTGATGAAAGCGCGCGATGGAAGCGGTCATCGTTTCGTAGTGGAAGCCTTCGATGTGAAGACAGGCCGGGCGCGGTTCGGGCTGGATGTCCAGATTGGCGGTCAGATCGATCTCGCCGAGTTCGAACGGTTCACTGATGATCGTGCGGCTGCCATTGCGCTCGATGATCACGATGGCCTGCGAAAGGCGGTTGTTGGGGGTGTTGCGGATCGGCAATGCGTGGACGCCCAGTTTGGAAAGCGCGCCGAGCGCCCAGTCACTCTCCGGGTCTTCGCCGACCGCCGTCGCCAGTTCCACGTCGAGAGCGTAGGGCGCCCCAACACCGGCGGCGGCAACCGCGAGATTGGCCGCAGGCCCGCCCAGCGCCTTCTCGATATGGCTGGCGGTGATGCGGTCGTCGCGATGCGGCAGGACGTCGACGCGGCAGAGAAAGTCGACGCTGACCCGGCCCGCGACCAGGAGCCTCGGCAGATGATCGAGATTCTTCGGCCTGTGGGGCGCGCGGCCCGGCAGCGAACGCGCAAACGAACTCGGCCGGTACATCAGCGTGGCGATCGCCTTTTCAATGCGTTCGCGCGTGGCCTCCTTCAGGCCGGCGGTCCCATTGATGAAGTTTGACACCGTTCCGATGGAGACACCGGCGGCGCGTGCGACATCCGCTATGGTTGGGCGCTTGCGTTGCAATGGCAGGTTCCAATTGAAGCGTTTCAAACGGTATCAACGGAAAAGCCGCCCCTCAACGGAATTATCTTCTAAAAGACCGGGAATTTGCAGGGGAATTTGGAAACTTGTGGCGAGATGGCCTGAATTTCGGGCCATTCGTTCCAGAATTGAACGATTTTCAAATTCTTGAGCCGAAAGACCGCGCCGGCGATTGCCTGCTTTCGTTCGGGTGGCTTCGCCAAGCCGATGATCTAGATCAGCAGCAGCCCCTTCATACTGGAATAGCCCTTGCGACCGATGATGATGTGGTCATGCACGGAAATGCCGAGCCGCTTGGCAGCGTCGATGATCTCCTTGGTCATCTCGATATCGGCACGCGATGGCGTAGGATCGCCCGACGGGTGGTTGTGCACCAGGATGATTGCCGTCGCCGACAGTTCGAGAGCGCGCTTGACCACCTCACGCGGATAGACGGGCGTATGGTCAACGGTGCCGGTCTGTTGCACCTCGTCGGCAATCAGCGTGTTCTTCTTGTCGAGGAACAGGATGCGGAATTGCTCGCGCGCCTCGAAGGCCATGGCTGACCGGCAGTAGTCGAGAAGCTGCTGCCAGGAGGAGAGGATTTCGCGGCCATGGACCTCGCCGCGCGCCATGCGCTGGGCCGTCGCCGCAATGACTTTCAGGTCAAGCGCCACCGCCGAGCCCACGCCCTTGACCTCCTGGAGGAGGCCGACTGGCGCGCCAAGCACCTCGGCCAGGGTACCGAAGCGAGAGAGCAGCGCCTTGGCGACCGGCTTGGTGTCGGCACGGGGAATCAGGCGGAAGAGGAGGAGTTCCAGAAGCTCATAATCGGGCAGGGCGTCCGGACCTGCCGAGGCGAAGCGTTCGCGCAAACGGTCGCGATGGCCGAGATAATGCGGCTTCTCCTCAATCCCCCTGGCCTTCGCGGGAGGCCCGGCTTTCGCAGGAGAGTGCATGGTCGCGAGAAGTTGCGCAGGCTTTTCTGCAAAGAAACTGCGCTCGTCGTCGTCACGTGACATATCGTCTGCCCCCAAACTCTCCCGACCGCGAGGTCCGGCAGGACGAAACATTATGCCGGCAGGCCGGGGCGGTCGAGCTTTTTGGGGGATAGCGTGAAGATCTCGCAGCCGGTGTCGGTCACGCCGATCGTGTGCTCGTATTGCGCCGACAACGAGCGGTCGCGCGTCACCGCCGTCCAGCCGTCCGACAGGACTTTCACATGCGGCCGTCCGAGGTTGATCATCGGCTCGACGGTGAAGATCATGCCGGGCCGCATCTCGATGCCCTCATTGGCGCTACCGTAATGCAGGATATTGGGCGCGTCGTGGAACAACTGGCCGACGCCGTGGCCGCAGAAGTCGCGCACCACCGAGCAGCGCTCGCCCTCGGCATAGCTCTGGATGGCCGCGCCAATGGCGCCGGTGCGGGCGCCGGGCCTGATCGCGGCAATGCCGCGCATCAGGCATTCGTGGGTGACTTCGAGCAGGCGTTCAGCCGCGCGTTTTATGGTGCCGACGGGGTACATGCGCGAGGAATCGCCGTGCCAGCCGTCGAGGATGTAGGTGACGTCGATGTTGACGATGTCGCCATCCTTCAGCGGCTTGTTGTCGGGGATGCCATGGCAGACGACATGGTTGATCGAGGTGCAGGAAGACTTGGTGTAACCGCGGTAGTTGAGCGTCGCCGGCAGCGCGCCATGATCCATGCCGAACTCGAAAACGAAGCGATCGATGGTGTCGGTGGTGACGCCGGGCGCAACCATCGGCACCAGTTCGTCGAGGCAGCGCGCCGTGAGGTCGCATGCCTTGCGCATGCCGGCAAAACCTTCCTCGCCGTAGAGGCGGATCTGGCCGGTGTTTCTAAGCGGTGCCGTGGCGGCGTCGAGATAGGTGACCATTGGTGTCCGTCTTGCGGGTGTGGCTCTGCAAGGGAGCCGGCGTGAAAATCTCCCCAGATTTGGCACTTGAGGGCAAAAGGTTCAAGGAAGAACTGCCCGGACACGACCAAGCGGGAGGGATATTCGGCGCGCCCCGGTGTCTTTGACGCCCTTGTTCCTTCCCTTTCAGTCGACCGTACGGTAGGGCGAGGGAGGTTTTTGGAGATTTCATGAGGGTCAGACACGCCAGACTGCCGGAAGCGCCGTTGAAGGCGGCCTGCTCATTGCTGATGAGCCTGGTGCTGCTGGCGATGCTGTCCCTTGGCCGGCCGGAGGTGCCCGTCCATGCCGGAGCAGCCTCCGGTGTCGCCAGCGCCGGCGTGGAGCGGTCCGGCGAAGCGGCGGCGCTGCTGCGCATCACCGGCAAGGCGCAGGCGCTGGAAGTTCGTTCCGGCCGGCCGGCCCTGGTCAAGTTCGCCGGCGGCCATCCGGCCCTGCCGGCTCGGGACACCGTCTTTTCCTGGTTTGTTTCGGTTCCGCCGGCGGAGATCGTCGCTGCTGGCGAGTTGGCCCGTACATCTTGGGCGACTGCCAATCAGCCGCGCGCACCGCCGTCGCTTCCGGCCTGAGCGGTTCAACCGCTCCTTCACTCAAATCACTTCCTGTTCGCGTCGCGATCCGTGCGGCGGCCTCGGTCGCGCAGCGGTGTGTGGCGCGTCATTTCCGGATTGTTTCCATGCAACGTATCAAGACATTCAAGAGCCTTTCACGCGCGGCCTGCGCCGCCATTTTCCTTTCCGTCCAGGCGCTCATCTGTATCGGAACCGTCTACTGGGCGCTGACGGAGACGCTCGGCCTTTCGGCGACAGGGGCACTTGTCCTTGGCGGGATTTTCGCTGTGCCGTCGGCCTTCGTGCTGCTTACGGCGGTGCGCATGGCCTTCGATGCGGAGACCGATCCCGCCAACCAGTAGCCGGATCGCCAAGGCGCCCGCGTTCGACAAGGTCGAGCGCCTTGGCGGTTGCTTGCGGCGGCTGCGGCAAAACGTCCATGACCGCGGAGACGCCACATTCCTGCGGTAGCGGCCGGTCAAAGCAACTTTTTACGACGGATGGCGTTGCCGCTGGTGACGACAGTTCGGGAGATGGCGGATGGACAGATTGCAATTCGAGGTGCCGGTGCGTATCGCGCCCGGACCCGGCCTGCCTGTCGAGGAGATCTACAGCGTCGAACAGGCCCTTGATTTTCTCCAGGACTGGCCGCTGCGCCGGCAAGGCCCGATTTACCAGAAGGCCTTCAACGCCTGCTTCGGCGCCACCGTGGACGTGGTCAAGACCGAGGATGCCTGCCGGGCGTTCATGGCGTTCTGCCGGGTGACCGGGCTGATGGCCCGGGACATGATGGCGCCGCGCAAGCGCGGTGGCCAGGCGAGAGGGCTGCAAGCCTGAGGGTGCTGCGCTATTTCGTTCTCATGGCCGAACGGCGCATCGATGCGGATGCCATTAAGCTTCCGTTTCCACTTTCGCGGCTACGCCATGCTTGTTCGGCAATGGTTGATTCGTTGCGTCAGTCTCGTGGTTCGGAAGATGTCCCCAGAAAAAATCCGTGCATTCCCGATCGACCGTCAGGCATTCCTGGTTCGGGAGGTGGCTGCCAGGCTCGACAGTTTGCATGGCGACAGCGCCACCTCGTTCTGGAGGGCCAAGGCAACGGAGTTGTTCGATCTCGTCGTCAGGTCAGGCAGGGACAGAGCGGCGGCCAGCGACGAGGTGCGCAGGTTCTTCTTCGCCGTGCAACAAGAGATATCGGCCGGCGCGGCAACCGAGCCGATGCCAATTCTTTCCGCCTGAAGTGCTCCGCAAGGCGTTCCCGCACCCGGCCGTGCCAACCGCTAGCGGAACAGATATTTTGAAACTTCGGGGTTGCCGCGTCGCCACATGACATTGTCAAGGAAGTAGTGGTGCACGTTGATGAAGATCAGCACTATGAAGAAGAACAGCGACGAACCCAGGACTTCCTTGTCGTAAGGGATCAAGGCGGTCAGTGCCGCCGGAACCAGCCAGAAACCGAGACCGCCGAGGACCCCGCCGGCGATGACGAACCCCAGGACACGCATCCTGTAGATCGGACCAAGAATGGACAGGATTCTGGAGTCCGGAACCCTTTCTGAATCGGGCCCGTCACGCTCGACATTGCTTTGATAGCGCCAGACCACGGCCAGGTACTGCAGCGAATGGAGTGCCGGCACCACGAGCAGCCAGAGCGGATTTATTCTCACGACCAGGATCCAGAGGTACAGGGACGCGCTGTAAGCGACGACGCCGTTATACGGCAGGCTGCCGCCATTTTTACTCCAGCGATTGATCAGCATCACAACGGTGGCGGCCGTGGAAGCGGCCGCGGCCGACAGCGCGATCGCATTGAGCCACACAGGGGTGGCAAACGTGTAATATTCCAGACCGTAATATTTTGCTTGGCTGACCGCCGTGTTCGTCTGGAGCCATGCAAACAGCCATACGGCATAGCTGTTGACCAGCAGGATTTTCTTGTCCGGATTGGTGAAGAACCTGCGCTTCAACACCGCGTCCACCATCAACATGCCGTAGCCTTGCTTGACGTAGTGCCAGCCCACGAAAAAGAACATCGCGTTGGCTGCGTTTCCGAGCAGCCGGGCGTTCGCCGTTATCGAGCCGTAAGCAAAAAACCCGCCCATGAGCAGGGGAACGACAATGCCGGCGAAAATGTAGCGGATCTGGAGGCCCCTGTCGTATCCGTCGCCGCGCACCTTGCTTCCAAAATTGCGATAGAAGAGTTGGTAGGAGTGGGCGAAGTGTGGATAGTTGGTCAGATAAGCCAGGAAAAGCATCACCGCAGCCACGGCGCCTTCGTATTTGAGCGGCACGAAGAACAGGGCTGGCAAAATCAGGAATGCGCTCCCGCCAAGCATGAGGAAGTCCGCCAGCGGGCCAAAGAGATATCTTTGTGGCGGCCTCGCCGCAGGAGCTCGAGCATCCGCCGAAAGGTGAACTGCCATATTAGCATCCCCCTGGGAAAGCCGATTTAACCATCGAGCCTTGCCCTCGACAAGGTCGAGGCGGCGGAATGATCAACACGTAAAATGACGTTTCGGAAGGGGGTGTTACCCTGTCCGGCGCGATAGCTCTTGACGCCGAAAGGGAGCGAAGGAGACTTCGAGTGAAGCTGGTACGCCCAAGGGGAATCGAACCCCTGTTACCGCCGTGAAAGGGCGGTGTCCTGACCGCTAGACGATGGGCGCGCTCAGATGAAAGCGGCTTATACTGGCGTTGTGCGCAACCGGCAACCCGTCAGGTGCCGGCTTGGACAACTTTTTTCCTGCCTGCCGAAGCGAGTGATTCACGCAGCGCCGGCGGCAATTTTTCTGGCGGCCGTCCCCAGCCGGCGTGTGGATTTGCGGTCACTTTTCAGACGATTGCGGAAGCGGCCTGATGCAATATGCATGTCGCTCAACAGTGACGTCCGTTTCAGCGCGACGCGCTTTGGCGCGTCCAGCCGAACCGGCCCTGGTCAGCCTTCGCCACCGCTGCGCCGGCGGCAGCGCCAGTTCCAGTCGCGCTCGGGGCCGACGTCGACGTGGACCGATTCGGTGTGACAGTAGGTGCCGACGCCGCCGCGGCCGGGCATCGTCCTGACGTAGCTCGCCAGCTCCCATTTCGAGACGCCCGGCACCTGGATGTCGGCGGCGGCGCAATACATGTGCAGCGAATTCTTGGCGCCGTTGGCACGGCGGTTGCGGGCGGGGTCGCGATAGCCCGAGGTGACGACCATCTTGCGGCCGTAATGGCCTTCGATTGTCTTGAGCACGCGCACCAGCGAGGGCTTGAGGCACGCCACGTCGACACTCTCGTTCTGCTTCAAGAGCCCGTTGGGCGCCAGGCGCGCCATGCCGGCGGCGGAGGCGACCTGGTAGAGGCCGCCCGAACCTTCATCCTCGTTGAGGTCGACGTCGCTTTCGTCGTCGAGACCGGATTTGCGCTTGATCTCGAACAGCGCCGTCTGGCGGACGCCCGGCAGGGCATCGCTGCCGGTGATGTGACCTGAGTCGTCGCCGAGCGAAGCCAGTTGCACCGGTTTCGCCGTGGAATCGGCCGAGGCCAGTGTAATGATCGGCTTTGCCGCCCCCGGGGCGGGCTTGGCCTGCACGGCCGGCTGTTCGCCTGCGCGCGTGTTGACCAGTGGAGCGGGCTTCGCCGAAGCCGGCGTGGCGCCAAACATCGAGGCCAGGAACCCCCTTTTCTTCGGCGCCTCGGCCTGCGGCGCCTCGCCAGCGGTCACATAGACTGGATTGTTCATCGCCGGTGTGACGGCCTGCTTCGGCGCCGTCACGGCCGCGTCGGCGGCGGCGATCTTCTGCGCCGCCGCATCGGTCTGCTGCGCCGTCTGCGGCTGCTGCTCCAGCGATTGCGGCGTGTTTCCGGCAATCGTTTCAGCTTCAGCCGGCGCGGTGAGGGGGAAGGCCGCCTGCGGCTTGGCAATCGGCACGTAGGCGACCGTCTCGGGCAGCGCTGTGTCGCCTTCCGCCATCACGGTGGTCTGCGTGGTCGCCGTCTGCGACGACGAATCGCCGGCCACGATCGGCGTGTTTGTCGAGGCTGCGTGGATGTCCGATGCGGAGGCATTGTAGCCGGGCATGCCAACCGACATTGTGGGGTCGCCGGCCGAGGTGCAGGAGGCCAGGAGCACGGAGCAGAGCGCCGCCGCAATGGTGCGGCGTTCTCCCTTCGCGAGGCTCCACCCTGCTGATTTCAAAGTCAAATTCCCCCTCGATATCCGATCGGTATATCCTTGGCGCGGCGTCCGAACGGCTGCGTCGAGGTGCCCCTTGTCTCCGATCCGGAAACGAGACCTGTGTCAAATCAGCAAGCCTGGAAGTATTTTTGCGGCAATTGCCGAATTTAGGCGGCAAGATGGTTGACGACACCATTTCGCCCGCTTTTACGGGTCCGTCAACTCACCAGACATTACAGTCGGTTACACACGCACCTTGACATAGGTGCCGGGGGCATCACCAAAGGTTTTCATATGCTTGCCTGCTTTGCGGGCAGGCACGCGATTGTTGTCCTTGGCCTCTATCCAGCTCTGCCAATGCGGCCACCAGGAGCCAGGATGGTCGGTGGCCTTGGCGATCCACTCGCCGAAGTCGCCCTCCGGCTTGCCGCCGGTCCAGTACTGGTACTTGCCCGATGCGGGCGGGTTGACAACGCCGGCGATATGACCGGAGCCCGCCATCACGTATTCGACCTCGCCACCGAAATATTTCGAGCCGAGGAAAACGGACAGCGCGGGAGCGATGTGGTCTTCCCTGGACGCGAGGTTGTAGACGGGGATCTTGATGTCGGCGAGCGAAACGGTGCGGCCGGCAAGTTCCATTCTGCCGCGCGAGAGGTTGTTCTCGAGATAGCAGTTGCGCAAATAGAAGGAGTGGTTGGCCGCCGCCATGCGTGTCGAATCGGCATTCCAGTAAAGCAGGTCGAAGGGCAGGGGATCCTTGCCGCGCATGTAGTTGTTGACGACATAGGGCCAGATCAGGTCGCCCGAGCGCAGCATGTTGAAGGCGGTCGCCATCTTGGTGCCGTCGAGATAGCCCTTTTCATTCATCGCACGTTCGACGGCCGCGACCTGTTCTTCGTCGACGAACACCTTGAGGTCGCCGGCATAGGTGAAATCGACCTGGGTGGTGAAGAAGGTCGCCGATTTGATGCGATCGTCACCCTCCTGCGCCAGTAGGGCAAGTGCCGCCGCCAGCAACGTGCCGCCGACGCAGTAGCCGATAGCGTTGACCTCCTTCTCGCCTGTGGCCTTCTCGATAGTGTCGAGGCCGTATTGCAGCCCCTCTCTTGTATAAGCTTCCCAGTTCTTCATGCCGTGGCGTTCATCAGGGTTGATCCAGGAGATGACGAACACGGTGTGGCCCTGTTCGATCGCCCAGCGGATGAAGGATTTCTGCGGGTTGAGGTCGAGTATGTAGAACTTGTTGATCCATGGCGGGCAGATCAGCAGCGGCCGTTTCAGCACCGTCTCGGTGGCGGGATCGTATTGGATAATCTCGGCGACGTCGCTGCGGCCGACCACCTTGCCGGGGGTGGTGGCGATGTTGCGGCCGATCTCGAAGGGCGAGTAGTCGGCCTGGCGCAGCTTCAGGTCGCCCTTGCCGGCGGCGATGTCCTCGGCCAGCATCTTCATGCCTCGCACAAGGTTTTCGCCGTTCGAGGCGATGGTTTCGCGAAACAGTTCCGGATTGGTCAGGATGAAATTCGACGGCGAGATGGCGTTGGACACCTGCTTGACGTAGAAGCTCGCCTTGTGACGGGTGTGCTCGTCCAGACCTTCGGCGTGCTCGACAAGCTCAGCCGCCCAGCGCGAGGTGACGAGATAGGCCTGTTTCAAGAAATCGAAGAAGGCGTTGCGGCCCCATTCCGGATCCTGGAAACGCTTGTCGCCGCGCTCCGGCTTGACCGCGTCCTCGGTTCGCTCAGCATCGGGGCTGACGCGCTGGATGGCGTTCGCCCATACCGTCATATAGCCGGCGAACAGCCGCGTCTGAGCTTCGAGCGCGCGTTGCGGGTCGGCAAGCCAGTATTCGCTGAGCTTGGAGAAGGTCTTCACCATGTCGACGACCGGTTCGGCGACATGGTCGCGCACTTCGCCCTTCTCGCGCGGCTCGGCCCAGGCGGAAGCCGCCTTGCCGGCCTGCTCGATCATGCGCGCCATGTTCAGGGCGAAGCGTTCCGGATCCTTCACCAGATATTGCTCGACCGTCGAAGGTCCGCCATCTTCCGTTTTGCCCGAATCGGGTGTTTTGGACATGGTGCGCGGGGTTCCTCCCGAAGCGTTTTCTTGACATATTACCATGGGACATCCGAACGGGTCCAACCTCGCTCTACCCCGGCTGCCAAGGAAACAATATGACGATTAACATTGGCGAGACTGTTTTTTTCGGCGCCGGTCGTTTTTGCCGCATCGGTGCGGCAATTGCCCTGCTGTGCCTTGGGGCCTGCTCGAGCACCGATACCAGCGGCCCGGTGCCCATCGCCACATCAGCGGGACCGAAGGATACCGGCACCTTTCCGAACCTGAACATCCCGCCGAAAGTGGCGGCCAAACAGTTCACCGATGCCGAGAGGAACGCCAGGCTCGCGGAATTGAAGGGGGACGAGAGCGCGCAGGCAGCCAATGGCGGCGCCCCCAAAGTCACCAACCAGGCGGCGCTGACGGACCTGGCCAGCAAGCATGGCGCGCAGACGCTGAAGCAGATCGAAGGCAAATGCGACCCCGCCCTCGACCCTACCTGCAAATAAGTATATAGCGCGCGCCCAAGGCACTTGCCGACACGGCGCGCCTTGCCAAACGCCAAGTGATGTCTGGAACTGCCATGGAAGAGTTTCACAAGGTCCGTCGGCTTCCGCCCTATGTCTTCGAGCAGGTCAACCGGCTCAAGGCCAGTGCCCGCTCGCGCGGGGCCGACATCATCGACCTCGGCATGGGCAATCCGGACCTGCCGACGCCCAAGGCAATCGTCGACAAATTGTGCGAAGTGGTGCGCGATCCGCGCACCCATCGCTATTCCTCCTCGCGCGGCATTCCGGGCCTGCGCCGCGCGCAGGCCGCTTACTATCAGCGCCGCTTCGGCGTGAAGCTCAATCCCGATACGCAAGTGGTGGCAACTCTGGGTTCGAAAGAGGGCTTCGCCAACATGGCGCAGGCGATCACCGCGCCGGGCGACGTGATCCTGTGCCCGAATCCAACCTACCCGATCCATGCTTTCGGCTTCATCATGTCGGGCGGCGTCATCCGCTCGCTGCAGGTGGAGCCCGATGACGGCTTCATCCCGGCGGTCGAGCGCGGCATCCGCCATTCGATCCCGAAGCCGCTGGCGCTGATCCTCAACTATCCGTCGAACCCGACGGCGCTGGTCGCCTCGCTCGATTTCTACAAGGACGTGGTGGCGTTCGCCAAGAAGAACGACATCATCATCCTGTCGGACCTTGCCTATTCCGAGATCTATTTCGACGGCAATCCGCCGCCTTCGGTGCTCGAGGTGCCGGGTGCGATCGACGTTTGCGTCGAGTTCACCTCCATGTCGAAGACCTTCTCCATGCCCGGCTGGCGCATGGGCTTTGCCGTCGGCAACGAGCGGCTGATCTCGGCGCTGACCCGGGTGAAATCCTATCTCGATTACGGCGCCTTCACGCCGATCCAGGTGGCGGCCGCACACGCGCTCAATGGCGATGGCGCCGACATCGCCGAAGTACGCGACATCTACCACAAGCGGCGCGATGTGATGGTCGACGCCTTCGGCCGCGCGGGCTGGACCATTCCGGCTCCGGCTGCGTCCATGTTCGCCTGGGCGCCGATTCCCGAGCCGTTCCGCCATCTCGGCTCGCTCGAATTCTCCAAGCTGCTCATCGAACATGCCGACGTTGCGGTGGCGCCAGGCGTCGGCTTCGGCGAACATGGCGATGATTTCGTGCGTGTCGCGCTGGTCGAGAACGAGCACCGGATCCGACAGGCGGCGCGCAACATCAAGCGCTTCCTGGCGACCAGCGCCAAGCAACCCAACAATGTCGTGCCGCTTTCCGCCCATCGGTAAGCTTTCCGCACACAATTTCGTTTGATCTTTCGGGGGACATCGCTGGCCATGGCTGAAGCTCTGCGTGTTGGAATTGCCGGCCTCGGCACGGTCGGCGCGTGGGTGGCGCGCGTGCTGCGCGACAAGGCGGCGGAGCTGACACGGCAGTGCGGGCGCGACATCGTCGTGTCGGCGGTTTCGGCGCGTGATCCCAAGCGCGACCGCGGCGTCGATCTCAATACCGCGAAATGGTTCGACGATCCGGCCAAGATGGCGCAGACCGCCGAGATCGACGTTTTCGTCGAGCTGATCGGCGGCGACGAGGGGCCGGCGTTCGCGGCTGTGAAGACGGCGCTCGAGGCAGGCCGTCATGTCGTTACCGCGAACAAGGCGCTGCTGGCCAAACATGGTGTCGCGCTGGCCGAGATCGCCGAGAAGAAGGGCGTGCTGCTCAACTACGAGGCCGCGGTTGCGGGCGGCATTCCCGTCATCAAGACGATGCGCGAAGCGATGGCCGGCAACTCGGTCACCCGCGTCTTCGGCATTCTCAACGGTACCTGCAACTATATCCTGACCCGTATGGAGGCCGAAGGCATCTCGTTCGACGCCTGCCTCAAGGACGCGCAGCGGCTGGGCTATGCCGAGGCCGACCCGACCTTCGACATCGAGGGCCATGACACCGCGCACAAGCTGTCGATCCTGACCAGCCTGGCCTTCGGCACCAAGATCGCTGCCAACGACATCTACATGGAAGGCATCTCGAACATCACCCAGGCCGATATACGTGCGGCCGGCGATCTCGGCTACCGGATCAAGCTGCTTGGCGTCGCCCAGCGCACCGACAGCGGCATCGAGCAGCGCGTGCATCCGACCATGGTGCCGACGGCCTCGGTGATCGCGCAGGTCCACGGCGTCATCAATGCGGTGGCGATCGAGACCGATATCCTCGGCGAATTGCTGCTCTCCGGCCCCGGTGCCGGCGGCAATGCCACCGCCTCGGCCGTCATCGGCGACATCGCCGATATCGCCAAGAGCCGGCCCGGCTTCCAGCACGGCCCGGTCTTCGGAAGGCCGGCGAAGGAGTTGAAGCCTTACAAGAAGGCACAGATGCGCAGCCATGCGGGCGGCTATTTCATCCGGCTGACCGTGCATGATCGCATCGGGGTGTTCGCGGCCATCGCCAAGCGCATGGCCGACAACGATATCTCGCTGGAATCGATCGTCCAGCACGCGATCAACGGCGAAGCGGCGGCGCAAAAGACGGTGATCCTGGTCACCCACGAAACCACGGAGTCTGCCGTGCGCAAGGCTGTTGACGGCATCACCAAGGATGGTCACCTGACCGACAAGCCGCAGGTCATCCGGATCGAACGGGCAGGATAGATATTTCTTTCGGTCGCGTACCACTGGATTGCCGCGACCGATAGTGTTCAGGGGATGCCGCTGTCTGGCTCGCCGGAACCAATCCCGGCCAGCGCCGTTCTCCCGAGGTGCAAATCAAGGGGATGCTTATGGCCGAAACATCGAAATCCGAGACCCCCCGGGATACTCCCCAGATCGACGATATCCAGAAGGCGCTCGAAAAGCAGATCGCCGATCTGCGCAAGGAAATCACCAAGATCAACAAGAGCCTTTCGGAACGAGCCGCGGAGCTGGTTGACGACGCCTCGGCGCGGGCATCGGATGTGTACGACAGCGCGACGAGCCGTGCGTCGCGAACGGCACAGCAGTTGCGCAGTCAGGCCCAGGCGGTCTCGGAGGTCGCGCGCGAAAATCCGGGCACCACGACGGCAGTGGTCGGCGTCATCGGCCTCTTGGGTTTTCTGGCCGGCCTCGTCGTTGGCCAGTCGATGAATGACACCCAGCGCCGCTGGTATTGATCCGGTAACGACGGAGCCGGTTTGGCCGGCTTACTCGTCCGTCCCGCAATGTCCAGGGGAGCACCATGGCTTCTTCCGTCCTGATCGGCATCCTGATCACGTTCCTGGTGATCATTCTCGTGCTCTATCTGATCCAGCGTCTGCCGCTGGACGGCAGGATGCGGCAGATCGCGCAGATCATCGTCATCATTATCGGCATCGTTTCGCTGCTCAAATATCTGGCCGTGTTCTAGATCCCGTTCCTTGTAGGGGAAAGCCCCGGTTCGCTGCAAATCGTGTTGTCCATAGTTTAATCGATTGATATTGCAGGCTTTTCGAGAAAACCTTCGAGAGGTCTTGCCGTTGTCATGCTCGTTTGACACAAGAGGCGCGCCTCCGGCGGGAGGCGGCATGCGAACGAGGATCAACCAGATGAACGTGGCCCCCAACATTGTCGCCGGACTTGACCGGATACTCACCATGGAACTGGTGCGCGTCACCGAACGCGCCGCCGTCGCGGCCGCCAGGCTGCGCGGACGCGGTGACGAAAAGGCCGCCGACCAGGTCGCGGTGGACGCCATGCGCCAGGAGCTCAATCGTCTCGCCATCAAAGGCACGGTGGTGATCGGCGAGGGCGAGCGGGACGAGGCGCCGATGCTCTATATCGGCGAGGAGGTCGGCATCGGCAAAGGCCCGGCGGTCGACATCGCGCTCGACCCGCTGGAAGGCACCACGATCTGCGCCAAGAACCTGCCCAACGCGCTGGCCGTCATCGCCATCGCCGAGAAGGGCAGCCTGCTGTTCGCGCCCGACGTCTACATGGACAAGATCGCCATCGGTCCGGGCTATCCCGAGGGCGTCATCGACATCGATGCCTCGCCGGCCGAAAATATCGCCAGCTTGGCCAAGGCCAAGGGCGTCGCGGTGTCCGACGTCACCGCCTGCATCCTCGACCGCCCGCGCCATGGCAAGCTGATCGACGCGGTGCGCGCCACCGGGGCAGCGATCCGGCTGATCGGCGATGGCGACGTCGCCGGTGTCATCCACACCACCGATCCCGAGGAAACCGGCATCGACATCTATCTCGGCACCGGCGGCGCGCCGGAGGGCGTGCTGGCGGCAGCGGCGCTGCGCTGCACCGGCGGCCAGATGCAGGGCCGCTTGATCCTCGACACGCCCGAAAAGGTCGTTCGCGCCGGCAAGATGGGTATTGCCGACCCGAAGCGGGTCTACCGGGCCGAGGACATGGCGCGCGGCGATGTGTTGTTCGCGGCCACCGGCGTCACCGATGGCAACATGCTGGCAGGGGTCAAGTTCGGCCGCAACTACATCACCACGCACACCATCGTGCTGCGTTCATCGTCGCGCACCGTGCGCGAGATCAAGGCCCGGCATCAGGACCTGGAAAAGTTTTGATGCATTCCTGACTGGCCATCACATATTGTGGGCAATGACCATCCGCAAACGCCGCCTCGCATGACGGGCGAAAGACGCCTTTTTCTCGATGTCCGGCAGTCGGCCACCGGTGTTTCCTGGGAACATCGGCTGACCGAGCGGCAGGAGATGGTCGCGCTTGCCATCGCACAGGGGCACGGCGTGCCCGATATCGTCGCGCGCGTGCTTGCCGGACGTGGCGTGACGGTGGAACAGGCGGAGCGCTTTCTCGACCCGACGATCCGCGACCTGCTGCCGGACCCGGCATCGCTGACCGACATGGACAAGGCGGCCATTCGCATAGCCGCCGCGGTGATGGCCCGGGAGAGGGTGGCGATCTTCGGCGACTACGACGTCGATGGGGCCGCCTCATCGGCCTTGCTCAAACGCTTCCTCGCGCATTTCTCGATATCGTCGGAAATCTACATTCCCGATCGAATCTTCGAGGGTTACGGTCCCAATCCCGAAGCCATGCGCGAGCTCGTCTCGCGTGGCGCGACGCTGATCGTCACGGTCGATTGCGGCACCAACAGCCCGGCTTCCATCGACGCGGCCAATGCCGCCGGTGCCGATGTCGTGGTGCTCGACCATCACCAGGTCGGCGGCGCTTTGCCTGCGGCACACGCGGTGGTGAACCCCAACCGCGACGACGACCTTTCCGGGCAGGGCCATCTCTGCGCCGCCGGCGTGGTTTTTCTCGCGCTGGTGCAGACCGCCAAGGTCCTGCGCGGCCGGCTGGCCGACGCCACGCCGCCGGACCTGCTCTCGCTGCTCGATCTCGTGGCGCTGGCCACGGTCTGCGATGTGGTGCCGCTTACCGGCGTCAATCGCGCCTTCGTCGTCAAGGGCTTGCAAGTGGCGCGCCAGCAGAGGAATGAGGGGATGGCTGCGCTGGCGCGGGTCTCACGCGTCGGCGAGCCGCTCAGCACCTTCCATCTAGCCTACCTGATCGGACCGCGCATCAACGCCGGCGGACGCATCGGCGACGCCGCCCTCGGCAGCCGGCTGCTTGCGACCGACGATCCAGTCGAGGCCCGCACCATCGCCGAGACGCTCGACCGGCTCAACCAGGAGCGGCAGCTGATGGAGCAGGAGATGCTGGCCGCGGCGCGTGCCGAGGCCGATGCCGAGCTTGCCGGCGGCAGCGGGCCGGCCATCGTCGTCACCGCCAGCACCAACTGGCATCCCGGCATCGTCGGCCTGCTCGCCTCCAGGCTCAAGGACCATGCGCGCCGGCCCGCCTTCGCCATCGCCTTCAACGCCACCGGCACCGGCACCGGTTCGGGCCGTTCGGTGTCGGGCTTCGATCTCGGCCGGCTGGTGCGCGAGGCCGCAGATGCCGGGCTGATCGTCAAGGGCGGCGGCCATGGCATGGCGGCCGGCATTACCGTTGAGCGCACGCGGCTCGGCGAGCTCAGGGCATTTTTCGAGGAACGCGCAGCAGCCGACGTGTTCCGACTGCAGGGCGAGGAAAGCCTGGCGATCGACGGCGCGCTTGCCGCCGAGGGTGCGACGCTGGCTTTGCTGGATGCGCTGGAAAAGGCCGGCCCGTTCGGTGCGGGACATGTCGCGCCTGTTTTCGCGCTGCCTCGCCATCGGCTGGCCGACGCCCGGCTGGTCGGCACCAACCACATCCGCGCCGACCTGCAGTCGGGCAGCGGCGGCCGCATCCAGGCGATCGCCTTTCGTGCCGTCGACACCGTTCTCGGCGACTTCCTGTTCAAGAACCGCGGCATGACGATCCACGTCGCCGGCTCACTGTCGGGCAATTACTGGAACGGCAATCGCAGCGTGCAGTTCCGTATCGTCGACGCGGCACGGGCCTGATGCGTCTTTGATCAGGCGAGAACCGTCTGAAGCCGGGTCAGTTCGCCGATCTGTGCCATCGTTGCCCGATAGCCGATCTGGATCGCCTCGTCGGCGCGGTGGAATTCGGTCAGACCGATGTGGCTGAGCTTGGGCTGCAGCGACATGTCGGGCGGATCGCCGGCAAGCCTGGCGCGCGAGATTCGATCCTGGATGATGTTGAAGGCCTCGACCATGACGCCGGTGATGCCAAGCCGTGTCTGATGCGCCCGGTGCTCCGGGTCGGATTGGCCACTGCGCGGCGCATCGTTCTCGACGACCAGTTCGCCGGCGCTATGCTTGATGACGGCGGCACGGCCGAACAGGTCGTAATGAAGGTTGACCGCGACAACCAGCGGCTGCTCATAGGCGCGGCAGACCGACACCGGCACCGGATTGACCAAAGCTCCGTCGACCAGCACGCGACCATTGCAAGTCACCGGCTCGAACACTCCGGGCAAGGCATAGGAAGCGCGCATGGCTGTTATCAGCGAGCCGTTCGACAGCCAGATCTCATGGCCGGTGCGGATTTCGGAAGCGACCGCGACGAACGGCTTGGACAAATCCTCAAAGCGAATGCCGGCCACATGCTCACGCAGGCGAGCATCCAGCTTCATGCCGCCGAACAGACCGCTGCCGCGCAGGTTGAGATCGAGCAGGCCGAAGATGCGCCGCCTGGTCAGGCTGCGGGCGAACTCTTCCAGCTCGTCCAGTTTTCCGGCGAGGTAACAGCCGCCGACCAGCGCGCCGATCGAGGTGCCGGCAATCATCGAAACCTCGATGCCGGCTTCATCGAGCGCGCGCAGCACGCCAATGTGCGCCCAGCCTCTTGCGCAACCGCCGCCCAAGGCAAGCGAAATGCCAGTTTTCTTTGGTGATGTTATTTCGGACGCGCCGCCGGACGAAGCGGGACCATTCGCCTCTCGTACGTCCGCTCTGTTACGCAATGACGCCCACTCGAGCATCATGATCTCCCTTGTCCCACGGCTAATATACAGGCGGGCCGTATCGAAATGGTGAATCTATGTGGTTGGCTGCGGGAAGAAGGTTCAAGCTGGTCATTCACGGGAGCTTCCGATACGTTTTTTCCGCATCGAACAAGGGCTCGCTGCCATCGTCGGCAAGCGTCGCCTTGCCGTCGATCAACCCCACCGTCCGATAGAAGCAGGAACGCCGGCCCGTGTGACAAGTTGCGTCGTGGCCTAGCACTTTGACGCGCAACCATATGGCGTCCTGGTCACAATCCGTGAGCACCTCGACGACATGCTGGAGATTGCCTGACGTCTCGCCCTTCTTCCACAGCGCATTGCGCGAACGCGACCAGTAGTGGGCGATACCTGTTTCAAGCGTCAACGCCAGAGCCTGCGCATTCATGTGCGCGACCATCAAAAGCATGCCGTCCGCCGCATCGGTGACGACGACGGTGACCAAGCCGGCGGCATCGAAGCGCGGTGAAAACACCGCGCCTTCTTCCAGCGCTTTCTTGTCTGAGGGAGCCTTCGGAAATTCCAGTGCCGACATCGCCGGGCTATCTTCCTGTTTGACCATGATCAACCGAAAACCGGTATCCACCTTTCGGAATCATGGTTCGGCGATGCCGGGCGAGGGAGCTTACACCCCACCGCCGCGCACCATGGTGACGAAACGAACCTGTTCTTCTGGAGTATCCTTGAACACGCCGGTGAAGGTCGAGGTCAGCGTGGTGGAGCCCTGCTTGCGGATGCCGCGCATGGCCATGCACATATGCTCGGCCTCGATCATCACGGCGACGCCGCGCGGATTGAGCACGTCCTGGATGACGCCCGCGATCTGCGCGGTCATGGCTTCCTGGGTCTGCAGGCGATGGGCGAAGATGTCGACCACGCGTGCGATCTTGGACAGGCCGACGACCTTGCCGTCCGGCAGATAGCCGACATGGGCCTTGCCGATGATCGGCACCATATGATGCTCGCAATGCGAATGAAACTGGATGTCCTTGACGATGACAAGATCGTCGTAGCCGGCCACTTCCTCAAAGGTGCGGCCAAGCTCTTCGGCCGGGCACATGTCATAGCCGCCGAACATTTCCCGATAGGCCTTGGCCACGCGCTTGGGGGTGTCGACCAGGCCTTCGCGATCGGGGTTGTCGCCGGTCCAGCGCAAAAGCGTGCGCACCGCGGCCTCGACCTCGGCCTCGCTCGGCCTGTCGGTGACAGGCTTTTCCATGTAGGCCGACTGGGGCATGAACTTCTTGATAACGGCATCCATAAAGGCGTCTCCCGTAGTCCCTCTCTCAGGAGGAACGAGTTGAACGGACCACGACCTTTCGGCGTCGGAAACTCGCCCCGTTTCCAGCCCCGTAAGCGGCGTGAGCAAACTGCGGCAAAGACGCGGGCTTTCGTCGCCTTGTCGATACCGGATTGCCACCATTATATATGGTCATGACGAGCGAAAGGAAGACGCGTCAGCGGCAAACGCTGTTCGCTTGGCGGCGACGGACTGGAAAATAATGATCAACGACGTCTATAATGCGAAAATTCTCGGTTTTGCCGGAAACATCACGCGGATCGGCCGGCTCGATCATCCCGACGCCAGCGCGAGGGCGCATTCCAAATTGTGCGGCTCTACCGTTACCGTCGATCTCAACATGGCGGACGGCGTGGTTACCGATTTCGCCCATGACGTGAAGGCTTGCGCGCTCGGCCAGGCCTCGTCTTCGATCATGGCGCAACATGTGGTTGGCGCTACGGCCGACGAATTGCGCGCGCTGCGCGAGACCATGCTGAAAATGCTGAAAGAGAACGGAGCGCCGCCGGAAGGCCGCTTCGCCGATCTCAAATATCTGGAACCGGTGCGCGACTACAAGGCGCGCCATGCCTCGACCATGTTGACCTTCGACGCCGTGGTCGACGCGATCGGCCAGATCGAGAAGAAGCGCGCCGAAGAAGCCGCCTGATAGCCCACTTGGCTGCCTATCGGGGCCGCCTGCTTTCGGCGAATTCGCTTCTCACCCAGTCGGCGAACGCGGCGGCAGGCTCGGGGAGATCACGCAGGCTTCTGGCCACCAGCCAATAGGCGCCGGACGCGACGTCGATGTCGAACGGCTTGACCAGCGTGCCGGAGGCGAGCTCTTCGCCGATCTGCAGGAGATCGCCCAGCGCCACGCCGTGTCCGAGCAGGGCGGCCTGCTTCGAAAGCGAGGCATCCGCCAACATGGGACCGCGCGCAGGCACCACATCGGCAGGCACGCCGGCCGCCTCGAACCAGCGCGCCCAACCCTGTCGGTTTTCCTCATGCAACAGCGTGTAGCGGCCAAGGTCGGCCGGCTTGTCGAGGGGAGGTCCCGCGGCAAGCAGCGCCGGCGACAGGACCGGTGAATCGACCGTCGAGGCAAGCCGCTCGGCCTCGCTGCGCGGCCATGAGACAGCATGCGCACTGAAGCGCAAGGCGAGTTCAGGCTGGTCGCCGCGAAACTCAATCAGCCTTGGATCGACTTCGAGCGCGACGTCGATATCGGGCCGCAATTGGCGAAAACGGTTGAGCCGCGGCACCAGCCATACCGATGCCAGCGACGGCTCGACGCTGACACGAACCACTGTCTGCGCGGGGGCCGCCACCAACTCGGAAAGCAGCGCGTCGATGGCGTCGAAACTCCTGACCAGTTGACTGAGCAGGCGGCGGCCCGCATCGGTCAGTTCGACGCGGCGATGGTGACGTTCGAACAGGGGCCGGCGCAGAAAGACCTCGAGCTCGCGGATCTGCCGGCTGATCGCCGCCTGCGAGACGAAAAGCTCCTCGGCCGCCCTGCTGAAGCTCAGGTGCCGCCCGGCTGCTTCAAAGCTCCTCAAAGCCGTCAGCGGCAGTCGCCCGCGCTTCATTCGCATAACCCAGGATTATCCGAAGTGGAAATTATACTCGTTTGAAGGCGAAGGCCAGCGGCGGTCTACTCGTCGCCAAGGAGATGCGGCCATGACCCAGTTGCTGGAGATTTTTGGCGATGTGATGCGGATTGCAACCTTTCAGTGGCGTGACGAAAGAACCTGTCGAAAGCATTGCGAGGAGCAGTCTAGCCCCTGCCGGTGGGCACCGCCGGTTGATCGACAGCCACTCCGCCGCTTCCGCCCGTGAAAGCTCAGCAAGCAGGGGCGGGATTGCGTTCTCCCGATGAAGCCCACATCTATCGTGTGGAAAGACGGAGATCGCAGTGGGCGACCAGCATGGGCATGCACATACAGCCGGGCCGCCGCGGCACGGCCGCAACTGGCCCGGCCCGTGGCGCAAGACCCCTGGCCGGGTGTTGGGCACGTCGCTGGTGCGCCTCTATCAACTGACGCTGTCCGGCTTCATCGGCAGTTCCTGCCGTCATCTGCCGACCTGCTCGGAATATGCGCATGAGGCGATCGCCCGCCATGGTCTTTGGGCCGGCGGCTGGATGGGATTTTTCAGGGTTCTGCGCTGCGGCCCATTCGGCACCCATGGCGTCGACCTTGTTCCGGAGGTTCTGGCGGGTCGCTATGTCTGGTTCGCGCCGTGGCGATATTGGCGGATCGGCGGCAATCGCGACGATGCGCGAAGCTGAGTCCCGATCAGTCTTCACGGCAACCGTTTACGATCTGGTAGGGTTAACGGCAGCCTCCACAACAACTGCGAATTTGAGACAAATTCGAGACAAGAGACCTCGCTAAACCGCTCGCCGAACCCCCTCTGGAGCGAGCATCAATGCGCAATGTCGACCGTCTTCCCTTCATACTTGCCGGAGTCCTGTTCCTGCTTGCCTGGCTTCTGGGATTTCCGATGCGCGCGCAATCGGCGCCGCTCGGGGATGTGCAATGCACGCTGATCGCCGATGCGCAGACCGGCAAAACTCTTTACCAGAACGGCGCCTGCGACCAGCGATTCAGCCCGGCCTCGACGTTCAAGGTGCCGCTGTCGCTGATCGGTTACGATGCCGGCATACTCAGCGACGAACACACGCCGAGCTGGGACTACAAGCCTGAATTCAAGGCGGTCAAGCGGGACCACAAGACCGTCGATCCAACGATCTGGGAGCGGGACTCGGTGCTGTGGTATTCGCGCGAGATCACCCGCCGGCTTGGACCGGAGAGTTTTGCCGGCTACGTCTCGAAGTTCGGCTACGGCAATGCGGACGTTTCCGGCGATCCCGGCAAGAATGACGGCCTGACCCATTCCTGGGTGAACTCCTCGCTCAAGATCACACCGGTCGAACAGGTCGATTTCCTGCGTAAGCTCCTCGCCGGCAAGATGCCGGTCTCGGCCAAGGCCCACGACATGACGAAAGCCATCATACCGAGCTTCAAGGCCGGCGCCTGGACCGTTCAGGGCAAGACCGGCAGCACCAGGCTCGGCGAGGGTGGCAAGGACAGGCGTTCGCTCGGCTGGTTCGTCGGCTGGGCGCAGAAGGACGGCCGTCAGATCGTGTTTGCCCGGCTCGTGGTCGATACGAAGCGGAGCGACATGCCGAAGGGGCTTGCGACCCGTGCCGCCTTCCTGAAGGACCTGCCGCAACTCATCAAATGAAACGCTGGGTGTCAATCCGGCTTTACGGCGGCGGAAACTGCCCATAAAAGACAGCCCGCCGCCGGACGCTTCCGGCTTACCCGCGCATGTCTTGGCCTTCGAACCGCTGACGACCTGCATTTCACCACCCGCGCTCGTTTGCGGGACTGGATAGGAGATACCTGATGCTGAATTCCGTTTCCCTGACATTTCCCGATGGCTCCGTACGCGACTACGACGCGGCGATGACCGGTGCCGGACTTGCCGAATCGATCTCCAAGTCGCTGGCCAAGAAGGCCGTGGCCTATGCCATCGACGGCACCGTGCGCGATCTCTCCGATCCGCTCGGCAAGTCCGGCAAGATCGAGATCATCACCCGCGACGATCCGCGCGCGCTGGAACTCATCCGCCATGATGCGGCACACGTGCTGGCGGAGGCCGTGCAGGAGATATGGCCGGGAACGCAGGTGACCATCGGGCCGGTGATCGAGAACGGATTCTACTACGACTTCGCCCGCAACGAGCCGTTCACCCCGGACGACTTCCCCGTGATCGAGAAGAAGATGCGCGAGATCATTGCGCGCAACAAGCCATTCACCAAAGAGGTCTGGTCGCGCGACAAGGCCAAAAAGGTCTTCGCCGACAAGGGCGAGCGCTACAAGCTGGAACTGATCGATGCCATTCCTGACGATCAGGATCTCAAGATCTATGCGCAAGGTGACTGGTTCGACCTCTGCCGCGGTCCGCACATGGCCTCGACCGGGCAGATCGGCAATGCCTTCAAGCTGATGAAGGTGGCGGGCGCCTATTGGCGCGGAGATTCGAATAACCCGATGCTGACGCGCATCTACGGCACGGCATGGGCTGATCAGGCGCAGCTCGACGCCTACCAGACAATGCTGGAGGAAGCCGAAAAGCGCGACCACCGAAAACTCGGCCGCGAGATGGATCTGTTCCACTTCCAGGAAGAGGGGCCGGGCGTCGTCTTCTGGCATGCCAAAGGCTGGAAGATGTTCCAGAACCTGGTCAACTACATGCGCCGCCGCCTCGACGAGCAGGGCTACCAGGAGGTCAACGCGCCGCAGGTGCTCGACAAGAGCCTGTGGGAAACGTCGGGTCACTGGGGCTGGTATCGCGATGCCATGTTCAAGGTGACGGTCGCCGGCGACGACACTGATGACGACCGCGTGTTCGCGCTGAAGCCGATGAACTGTCCCGGCCATGTGCAGATTTTCAAGCATGGGTTGAAATCCTATCGCGACCTGCCGGTAAAGCTTGCGGAATTCGGAAATGTGCATCGCTACGAGCCATCGGGTGCGCTGCACGGGCTGATGCGGGTGCGCGGCTTCACGCAGGATGACGCGCATATTTTCTGCACCGAGGAGCAGCTGGCGTCGGAGTGCCTGCGTATCAACGATCTGATTCTGTCGACCTACGCTGATTTCGGCTTCGACGAAATCAGCGTGAAGCTGTCGACCCGGCCAGACAAGCGCGTCGGCACAGACGAGGCCTGGGATCACGCCGAAGCGATCATGAGCGGCGTGCTGGAGACGATCAGGACGCGATCGGGCAACCGCATCAAGACCTCGATCAATCCTGGCGAGGGCGCCTTCTACGGGCCGAAGTTCGAATATGTGCTGAAGGATGCCATCGGCCGCGAATGGCAATGCGGCACCACGCAGGTCGACTTCAACCTGCCGGAGCGTTTCGGCGCCTTCTACATCGGCTCGGATTCCGAGAAGAAACAGCCTGTTATGGTGCACCGTGCCATCTGCGGCTCGATGGAGCGCTTCCTCGGCATCCTGATCGAGAACTATTCCGGCCATTTCCCGCTGTGGTTCGCGCCGCTGCAGGTGGTGGTGGCGACGATCACTTCGGACGCCGATGGCTATGCGAACGAAGTGGTGGCGAAGCTGAAAGCCGCGGGCTTGTCCGCCGAGGCGGATCTGCGCAACGAGAAGATCAACTACAAGGTCCGCGAGCACTCGCTGGCCAAGGTTCCGGTCATTCTTGTCTGCGGCAAGCGCGAGGCGGAGGAGCAGACGGTCAACATGCGCCGGCTCGGATCGCGCGACCAGGAGTCGCTGGGTCTCGCCCAAGCGGTCGCGCAACTGACCGAAGAAGCGATCACGCCCGATCGCCGGCGCAAACGCGCGACCTGATCCGGTAGTATTTCAAGCGAAATGGCGGTGGAGCAGTCCACCGCCATTTCACATCTCGCCGTTTTCACATCCTTGTCACGGCAGTCTTGTAACAAGCCCTCATGCTCAAGCTGAAATTGCGCGAAAAACCTTTTCCCGAGCTTTCCTATGCCAATCCACGACAGCCGGTGCTGACGCGGTGGGTCATCCATTCCATCGAGGGCCTGTCCGGACGCGACCGCTTTGCAGCGCTTTATGATTTTTGGCGCCGCCAGGTGATCCCGACCGGCGAGCGCGTGTTCAGTCGCATGCTCGAATTGATCGACGTGCGGGTACGAACCCCCGACCAATGGCCCCCGAAGAACCTGCCCGACACGCCGCTGGTGATCGTCGCCAATCATCCCTTCGGCATCGGCGACGGCATTGCCGCGCTGTCGCTGGCCGAGCAGCTTGGGCGGCCGTTCCGGGTCATGATCCACAAGGATCTGCTCAAGATCAGCGAGATGGAGCCCTACTCGCTGCCGATCGACTTTTCCGAGACCAAGGACGCTCTGAAGAACAACATGGCGGTGCGTCATGAGGCTGTGCGGCTCCTGAAAGAACGTGTCACCATCGTGGTATTTCCGGCCGGCGGCGTCGCCACCGCGCCGAAAGGTTTTGGCCAGGCACGCGACCTGCCATGGAAGATGTTTCCGGCGCGTCTGGTGCAGGATGCCAAGGCTTCCGTAGTGCCGATGCATTTCTCCGGCCAGAACGGCAGGCTGTTCCATCTGGTCAGCGGTCCCATGAACATGGCCGAGCGCGACGGACGCGTGGCGAAGTTCGTCGGCAAGGCATCGCTGACGCTGCGCATTTCGTTGCTTATCCACGAGTTCGCCCGGCTTTCCGGCAAGTCGATCGACGTGCGTGTCGGCGATGTGCTGAGCTGGAACGAACTGGAGCCCGTGCGCGACCGCAAGGCGCTGCTCGAGCGTCTCTATAAAGGCGTCTTCGATCTGGCGCCGCCGGTGCCTCGCCGCCGGATTCCATTCCTGCCGGCACGGGCCAAGCTGGCGGCCTAGGTCCATTTCGTCGACGATCCGAAGGAAACCGCCTCAGGCTTACCCGGGGTTTTGACTAATCCGCGCCTTCTTCCGGATCCATCGCGGCGGCTTCCGTCGCGAGAACCTCGATTTCCTGGTTCTGTCCGGCCACGACAGTGAAATCCTTCTGGTAGATCCGGTCGCGGTTCTTGGCGATGATCGTGTAATCGCCTTCGGCCAGAACCATGGAGGCGAAGGCGCCGACGGTTTCCTTGATCGGATCGCCCGATTCATTGAGCAGCGACCATGATGTGTCGGCGATCGCTTCGCCGCCCGCTTCACGCACCAGCTTCAAGGTAATCTCGGCGGCGTGATGCTCGACGGTGGCTTCGGTCAGCTTGCCGGCCTCGACGCGGATGTCGGAGCGGATAACGGCATTGACCGCGCCATAGGTCGAGACCACGTGGTAGATACCGGCATTGAGACGCACGACGCTGTTGGGCTCGACGTCGGGAATGATCAGCGCGCGATCGCCATTGGGTTCGGCATTGCCCTCATAGATCGAGAAGCGCAGCTTCTTTGGTGGAATGCGCGCCCCTCCGGAAAGGACGGCATCGAGCTTCAGCCCGCCGGCATCGAGCACGAGGCTCTCGCGCTTGGCGTCCTTGCCGACGGTGATGCGCTTGGTGGCGCCGGCCCGGCCGTAGGAAGCGTGAACCAGATAGCTGCCGGGTTCGAGCTGGAAGACCGCCGTGCCGCCATGGGCGGAAGCCACCATCGGCAATTTGCCGTTGACGGCCTCCGGCTTGAAGACGCGCCAGACGATGCCGCGAGTGATATCGCCTCCCTTGTCGGTCAACTGCGCGGACAAGGTGATGGCGCCGCCGCCCAGCGCCAGCGATGTCTCGCCTTTCGGCGTCGCGTAGTTCGAAATTCCGGGAAGCTTCAGGTCGCTGACGCCATCCACATTCTGTGCCACGGCAAAGGAAACCGGCGCCATGAGCAGCAGGGTGCAGACCCAGATCAGGAAAAGACGCAAAGTCCCCTCAAACATGCCTTGCGTTGAAGCCCATGGCGGTGGCAATTTCAAGGCTTAAGAGTCCGACCGATACGACTCTCCAGCCTGGCGCGCCCGCGTCGATGCCCGAGCCGCCCCGCATCCCCATGGCGCGCTTCAGCTCAAAATCGAACTTAGGAGACTTGCGCCCATGGCGTCCCCGATCATCGACTTCCTGCTGACCCGCAATTCAGCGCCGATACCGGAGTTGAAGGAGCCTGCGCCCGGCCACGCCGAGATCGCCACGATGATCGCCGCCGCCACGCGCGTGCCCGATCATGGCCGGCTCGAGCCCTGGCGCTTCATTCTTTATCGCGGCGATGCCCGCATCGAGATCGGCAGGAAGCTGGCGGCCCTTGCCGAACAGCGGGAGGGACCTTTACCGGATGGCCGCCGCAACCAGGAGCTGGCGCGCTTCTCGCGCGCGCCGCTGGTGATCGGCGTCGTGTCGGTGCCGAAGGAAAATCCGAAAATCCCGCAATGGGAGATGTTCCTGTCCGGCGGCATGGCGGCGATGAACCTGATGATTGCCGCCAACGCACTGGGCTATGGCACCAACATGATCAGCAACTGGTATTCGGACGTGCCGGAGGGCAGGGCGATCCTGGGGCTGGCGCCGCAGGAGCGCGTCATCGGCTTCGTCCATATCGGCTCCTATGGCGGCCCGGCGCCGGAGCGGCCGCGCCCCGATCCGGCAAAGCTTTATGCGGACTATGCCGGGCCCTGGGCGGGCTAAGTGTTCTACGAGCCGTCAAAGGGGCACGGACTGCCGCACGATCCGTCGAAGGCGATCGTGGCGCCGCGCCCGATCGGCTGGATCTCGACCCTGAACGGGGCTGGCGAGATCAACCTCGCGCCCTATTCCTTCTTTAATGCCGTTTCGACAAGGCCCTTCATCGTCTGGTTTTCCTCCGAGGGCGAGAAGGACAGCGCCTCCTTCGCCCAGGAGACCGGCGAGTTCGTCGCCAATCTGGTCGGCCGCGATCTCGCCGAGAAGATGAACCGGACGTCGGTCGCCGCGCCGCGCGGCGTCAACGAGTTCGTCTATGCCGATCTCGCCATGGCGCCGTCGCGTCTTGTCGCGCCGCCGCGCGTGGCGGCCGCACCCGCCGCACTCGAATGCAAGGTGACCGAAGTGTTCCGGCCAAAGGCTTTGGACGGAACGCCGACCAGCGCCGTCGTCGTGGCCGGCGAAGTGATCGGCGTGCATATTGACGATGCCTACCTGAAGGACGGCCTGTTCGATATCAGCAAAGCCGGCAATGTCGCTCGCCTCGGCTACATGGACTATGCCAGCGTCAACGAGGTGTTTTCGATGCGCCGGCCGCGTTGGGGCAAGGATTAGCCCGCAAGGGGCGCCCAGTCACTGTGCTTTCCTGACGGCGAGCCGTCATCACGACGCGCCTGAGCTTGATGACGCGGCATGACGAAACCTTCTGCACACCAGGACCGTTTCGTCCAGGCGCGTGATGGGCGAGAGCCCGCTGAGCGTCGGCGGTACTCTGTTGCTGGTAGATGCCTGCGGCAAATATTGTGGAAGGTTGGTCATGGTCTCGAGATTGATTCTCCAGACGTTCCTGTGGTTCGGCGCCATGGGCGCGCTGCTTTTCCTGACAGCGGGCACGCTGACCTGGCCGGGAGCCTGGGTGTATCTGGCGGTGATGGTCGGGCTAAGCCTGACCCTTGGCGTGACGCTGGCCCGGCGCGATCCCGGCCTGATGAACGAACGGCTGAGCTCTCCCATCCAGGAGGACCAGACCGCGGCCGACAAGGTTCTGTTGAGCATGCTCCTGCTCGGCATCTTTGCCTGGCTGGCCTTCACGGGTTTCGATCACCGCTTCGGCTGGTCCGCGGTTCCGGTCTGGGTACAACTGATCGGTGCGCTCGTCCTGCTGGTCGGACTATGGATCAGCTATCTGACGATGCTGGAGAACAGCTTCGCGGCGCCGGTCGTGAAAATCCAGGCCGAACGCGGCCAGCAAGTGATCACAACGGGTCCCTATAGCTATGTGCGCCACCCCATGTATGCCGGCGCCATCCTCTTCTTTGCCGGCACGGCTCTCCTGCTTGGCTCCTGGTGGGGGCTGGCACTGGTGGTCGTGTTCATCGTTCTCCTGGCCATCCGCACATTCATCGAGGAGAAGACGCTTCGCACCGGCCTGCGCGGCTATGACGACTATGCGGCCCATGTCCGCTACCGCCTGATCCCGCTGGTCTGGTAGCGGTCAGGCGGAGATTCCGGCTGCCCGGGCGCGTGCCAGAAGCCGCTCGGCCAGCCGCAGATGCGGCCGGTCATACATCTTGCCGTCAATGCCGACGACGCCGGGATTTCCCGCCGCCTGGAACGCCGCGACAATTGCCGCCGACTGTTGCACCGCTTCCACCGAGGGCGTGAAGGCGGCGTTTATGACCGGCACCTGATCAGGGTGGATCGCCATCTTGCCGGTGAAGCCGTCACGTTCGGCCTCCCTGCATTCGGCCTGGAAGGCCGCCATGTCGCGGAAATTCGGGAAGACGGTGTCGATCGCCGCGACTTCCGCCGCGCCCGCTGCGAGGATGGTCATCAGGCGAGCGTGGCGAAACACGTCGGTATAGCGACCATGCTGGTCGCGGCTGGTGCGCGCGCCGATCGCCGCCGACAGGTCTTCCGCGCCCCAAGTCAGCCCGGCAAGCCGCGCGCTTGCCCCGGCGTAGCTCGCCGCTGCCAGCACGGCCGCCGGTGTTTCGGTGATGATCGGCAGAATTTTTGTCGCGCCGTCGGCCAGGCCGTTCTCCGCTTCGCTCAGCCTGAGCTTTGCCGAGAGGTGCTGGACATCCTGGCCGCCAGCCGATTTGGGCAGCATGACGCCGTCGGGCTTTGCCGGGATGAGCGCCGCAAGGTCGTCGTCCGTCAGTCCGGTCGACAGGTCGTTGACCCTGACGTAGATCGCCGATCTTGTTTGCGCCCGGTGGTTGACGATGAAGCGCGCCGCGATCTTTCGCGCCGATGCCTTGCTGTGGGGCGCCACCGAATCCTCGAGGTCGACAATGACCACGTCGGCGCCGGCGCCAAAGCCTTTCTCCAGCTTCCTCTCGGAATCGCCTGGGACGAACAGCAGCGAACGCATCAGGCTGCCTTCTTCAGCATCATGGCCTGTCTCGTGCATTTGGCGACGAGGTCGCCGTTCTGGTTATAGGCCCGATGTTCGAACTCGACGATGCCGCGATCGGGCTTCGACCTGGATTCACGCACCGAGACGACAGTGGTCTCGACGCGAATGGTGTCGCCATGGAAGACCGGATGCGGAAACACCGTTTCCTTCATGCCGAGATTGGCGACCGTCGTACCGACGGTGATGTCGTTGACCGAAATGCCGATCATCAGGCCGAGCGTGAACAGCGAGTTGACAAGCGGCTTGCCCCATTCGCTCCTGGCGGCGAAATCGAAGTCGATATGCAGCGGCTGCGGGTTCAGGGTCATCACCGAGAACAGCATGTTGTCGCTCTCGGTGACGGTCTTGCGCAGCGTGTGCTGGAAGACATGGCCGACGACGAACTCCTCGAGATAAAGCCCAGCCATTTTCGGTCTCCTCCGCTGCTGACGGTTGATAGGCGCTGTATCCAGCGCTCGCAAGCCAGTTAACGAACATGGTGAACGCTTCATAAACCAATTCGGCCTAACGTCCGGCACGGGGTCGGAAACCTTCCGGCAAGGGCGTAAGCAGGCGGTATGATTGTTGTCTCGCATTTCCTGAAATGGATCTACACGGCCAGGGTATCGGAGCGCGCCGCGGCGGCAAGCGCGCTCGCCCGCGCCTATGTCGACGCGGAATTGCCGTTCGAGGATCGCTGCGCCGCAGAGGCGGCGCTGACCTTGCTGCTCGACGACGCATCGTCGAAGGTACGGCTGGCGGTGGCCGAGGCGCTGTCCATGAGCCATCACGCACCGCCCCAGATCATCAGCGCGCTTGCTTCCGACCAGCCGGAAGTCGCCGGCGTCGTGCTGACGCGATCGCCACTGCTTACCGACGCAGACCTGATCAATCGCGTGGCTTCAGGTGCGAAGGCGACGCAAAAACTGATCGCCGATCGGCCAGTGGTCTCGATGGCGCTGTCGGCGGCTATCGCAGAGATCGGCGAGGCGGAGGCCTGCGCCGTGCTTTTGGCCAACAGCGGCGCCGATATCGCTTCGTTGAGTTTCCGCCGCATGGCCGAGCGCCACGGCCATCTGCCGCTGGTGCGCGAGGCGCTTATATCGGATGCACGCCTGCCTGCCGACTGCCGGCACATGCTGCTCGTCAAACTCGGTGAGATGCTCAAGACCTCGCCGCTGGTCATGGCCTTGATGGGAGCCGCCCGGGCCGACCGCGTCATGCGCGACGCCTGCGTTAAGGCCTGCGTGACGCTGATCGAGGGCACGCGCCAGGAAGAACATGCGGCGTTGATCGAGCATCTCAGGCTACGCGGCGATCTCACCGCGAGCTTCCTCATCCGCACCATCGCACATGGCAAGGTCGACTTCTTCGGCTCGGCGCTGGTCGCGCTCAGCCAGCAGTCCGCCCAAAGAGTGAGGGCACTGCTGGCCGGCGGACACGACGTGGCCTTGCAGGCGCTGTTCCGCAGTGCCGGCCTGGCTGCCGCCACGCACGCGGTCATCTTGCGCGCGCTGAAAATCTGGCGGGAAGTGGCCAATGGCAAGCGTGTTGCCGGCGTCCAGGAGGTCAGCTGGCTGATGCTGAAGGAACTCGGCGGGGAAGCCACTCAGGGCGAGCTCGCCGGGCTGGTCCGCTCGATCCATCTCGACGCACTGCGCGAAAACGCGCGCGGACACGCGCTGGCTATCGCCGCCGCATAGGATCGGCGAACGGGCCTAGCTTCGCTGCCGGGCGAAGAATTCAGGAAAATCCTCCATGGCCGCAGCGATGATGCGCAGCGATGCCGCGATCTGGAGCATGTCGCCGGCGCCGTTGCGCTGAGCGATGCCCGCCGCATATTGCCGGGCGACGGCGACGGTCGATGTCTGCGGATCGCCGGGCTGGCGAAAAAGCAGTTCGCGCGCCAATCCCTTGAGGAAGTTGGCAATCGAAAGCGCGGTTTCGGACGGGATCGCGGAGCTTTGCCCGGCAGCGCGCAGCCGCAGGATCTCCAGACCGACGGTGACGGCGGCGACACTGCCGCCCAGAACCGCTTCACCCTTCCTGCCGCTGGTCTGCACCAGCGGCATCAGCTGGTTGATGCGGTCATAGGCGAGGCTCTCGAAGGCTGAACGCCGCGGCACGCGCTCGTGCAGGCAAAGCCGCGCCAGATCCTCGCGCATGGCCCGCACGATGCGGTGCGCTGCGAGCCATGGGTCGGCGGGCAGCACGACGATGAAGACGCCGATTGCCAAAAGGATGCCGACCAGGATCGAGGCCGAGCCGGCGAAGAACGGGCCGGGATCGTAGGTCATCGCCTGGTGCGGGCTGAGGAAAGCAAGAAAATTGATGGCGAAGGCCGTCGCCACGCCGACATAGCGGGGATTGGCCATGGCGAGCGCCGCCGGCACCAGGATCGGTACGACGAACAGCATGAACCAGCCGAAACCAGGAAAAACGGGAAGCGCGATCTCGCCGACGAGAAAGGCAAAGGGCAGGGCCAACAGTGTTCCCTCGAAGAAGCCCCAGGCTACCCGCACCGGATCGGGGCGGGCGGCAAACAAGCTCGACACGACGGCAACCAGAATGACCGTGCCGGCGGCTTCCGACCATCTCGTCGTCAGCCAGAAAGCGGCGACCAGCAGCGTTGCAAGTGCCGCGCGGACCGCGTTGCGGCTCGCCCCGTGATAGTCGCGATGCACCACCAGCGCCGGGGGCCTGCGTTCGCGTGAAGGCCGCGTAACGGGCGCACGCAAGGCATCGAGACCGCGCAGCGCCTGCTTCAGCGCTTCGGCGAAATCGGCGGCGATGGTGAGCCGGGTGACGGTGCCGACCCTGTCGCCGTCCTGGTCGGCCAAGGCGCCGGGCATTTGCGTCGCTTTGGCGCCGATCGCGTCGAGCCGTGCCAGCCAGGGCGCCGTGTCGTCGAGTGCGCCCGGCGTCGCTGCCAATTCAGTGACGAGGGCTTGCAGCTCCGAGCGCATCGGAATGAGCGCCGCGTTCTTCGGTGCGGCGTGTGAATGCAGCGCGCGGGCCGCGGACAGGGCTGAAAGCAGTTGTCCAATGGTGCGCCGGACCGGATGGGCGCGCGGCGCGAAGCTCGGGGCCTCCAGCCTGGCATAGGCGCGCATCTCGGCGAGCGTCTGGGTGTCGGCGACCAGCTTCCGATGCAGGCCGGAAAGCATTGCCGTGTCGCCGCCGGAAAAGGCGCCGCCGGCATAGGTGGCAAGGTCGAGAATGCAGCGCTTCAGCCGCGAGATGATGGCCTCGCTGGCCAATTTGGGCAGGATCAGCCGGCTGGTCAGGCCGGCGCAGAGAATGCCGAGCACGATCTCGGCACAGCGCGCGACCGCGAGGTCGACAACGAGATGCGGCTGGCCAAACGCCGGCAGGCTGATGATCATGGCGGTGTAGCCGGCCAGCGCCGCCCCGTAGGCTTCCGGGTTGCGCAGCAGCGACGACACGAAGGTGCAAATGCCGATCCATAGGGCAAGCACCGTCACCAGCACCCAGGGATTCGTGCCGAAGACAGTGGTGATGGCAATTGCGGCAACACCGCCCGCCAGCGTGCCGAGCAACCGATAAAAGCCTTTCGCCAACACCATGCCTGCGACCGGCTGGGCAACGATGAACACCGTCATCATCGCCCATTGCGGGTGATCGAGCTTGAGGGCGTAGGCGACCATAAGCGCGATCAGGCCGGCCGAGACCGTACGCAAGGCGAAGACCCAGTCCGACCGGGTCGGCTGCGTCAGCCCGGCAAGACCCGCTTCGAAATAGCCTTTCAGCCGTTGCCAGCTCACACGCGCGTCTCCGCAAGCCTTGATCGGCCGGCCTGCGCTCAGATATCCAGCACTTCCGTTTCCGCGAATTCGGCGCGTTCCTGAATGAACCGGAAACGAGCCTCCGGCTTGGTGCCCATCAGCGCATCGACCGCGTCCTTGGTAGCGGCCTCGGCATCGATCACATCGACGCGGAGCAGCGTACGCTTCCTCGGATCCATGGTTGTCTCCTTGAGCTGCGCGGCCATCATTTCGCCCAGGCCCTTGAAGCGACCGATCTCGACCTTGCCGCGCCCGGTGAACTCGGTGCGCAGCAATTCGTCCTTGTGCGCGTCGTCACGCGCATAGGCGACCTTGCCGCCCTGCCGGATCGAGTAGAGCGGCGGCACCGCCAGATAGAGATGTCCGCCGCGAACCAGATTCGGCATCTCCTGGTAGAAGAAGGTGATCAGCAGCGAGGCGATGTGAGCGCCGTCGACGTCGGCGTCGGTCATGATGATGACGCGGTCGTAGCGAAGATCCTCGTCGCGGTATTTCGACCGCGTGCCGCAACCAAGCGCCTGGATCAGGTCGGAAATCTGCTGGTTGGCGGCCAGCTTGTCGTTGCCGGCACTGGCGACGTTGAGAATCTTGCCGCGCAACGGCAGCACCGCCTGGCTGGCGCGGTCGCGCGCCTGCTTGGCAGAGCCGCCGGCCGAATCGCCTTCGACGATGAAGAGTTCGGCGCCGGCGGCCGCATTCTGCGTGCAATCGGCAAGCTTGCCCGGCAGGCGCAGCTTGCGCACCGCGCTCTTGCGCGACACTTCCTTTTCCTGGCGGCGTCGTACCCGCTCGTCGGCGCGCGCGATCACCCATTCGAGCAGCTTCGAGGCTTCCTGCGGATTGTCGGCCAGCCAATGGTCGAACGGGTCGCGGATCGCCGTCTCGACGATGCGCATCGCCTCGATGGTCGCCAGCCTGTCCTTGGTCTGGCCGACGAATTCAGGCTCGCGTATGAACACCGACAGCATGCCCGCCGCCGAGATCATGACGTCTTCCGACGTGACGATCGAGGCGCGCTTGTTGCCGACGAGGTCGGCATAGGCGCGCAGGCCGCGCGTCAAGACGTTGCGGAAGCCGGCCTCGTGGGTGCCGCCTTCGCCGGTCGGGATGGTGTTGCAGTAGGAGTTGATGAAGCCGTCACCGCCGAACCAGGTCACTGCCCATTCCAGCGAGCCATGGCCGCCTTGCCTGTCGCTCTTGCCGGCGAAGATTTCGCGCGTCACCTGGAATTCGTCGCCGAGCGACGCTTTCAGATAGTCCTTGAGGCCGCCGGGAAAATGGAATTCAGCCTTGGCCGGAGTGGTGTCCTTTTCCTTGATCAGCGAGGGATCGCAGGTCCAGCGGATTTCGACGCCGCCGAAGAGATAGGCCTTCGAGCGCGTCATGCGGTAGAGCCGCGCCGGCTCGAACGCGGCGCCCTTGCCGAAGATCTGCTCGTCGGGGTGGAAACGGGTCCTGGTGCCGCGCCGGTTGTGAACTTCGCCAAGATGCTCGAGGCCGCTGACCGGAATGCCGCGCGAGAAGCGCTGCCGGTAAAGTTGCCGTCCGCGCGCGACTTCGACTTCGAGATGATCCGACAGCGCGTTGACCACGGAGACGCCGACGCCGTGCAGGCCGCCCGAGGTTTCATAGACCTTGCTATCGAACTTACCGCCCGAATGCAGCGTCGTCATGATCACTTCGAGCGCCGGCTTCTTGAATTTCGGATGCGGATCGACGGGAATGCCGCGGCCATTGTCGGTCACGGTGAGAAAGCCGTCAGCCGAAAGCTCGACATCGATGAATGTGGCATGGCCGGCAACTGCCTCGTCCATCGAGTTGTCGATGACCTCGGCGAACAGATGGTGCATGGCCTTGTCGTCGGTGCCGCCAATATACATGCCCGGACGGCGCCGCACCGGCTCCAGGCCTTCGAGCACCTCGATATCGGCGGCGCTGTAGCCCTCTGAGCCATCACGAGACGCGGCCGCCGGACGCTTGGCTGCCGCCTGCACCAGCGGATCGGCCGGACGCGCCGGTGTGCGAACCGGTTGCGGCTGCTTCTCCAGATTGCCGAAAAGATCGTTGTTGTCGTCCATGCCTGCCATAGAGCCCAAGCTGCGAATCACCCGCTGATACTGCCACGCTTTTCAGCGCCAAGCGACGGAGGTTCCTGTTACGTTCGGGGATTAACCCCCTCTTATCCTAAAACCATTCGATAACCAAGCCGGCGGAAATCGGGCGGATAGCCAGCGAGAAGATTCCTGATTCTTTAACAATGCCGCCTAGCGTGAGCCAACATAACAAGAAACTACGGGCATCAGGGGTTTGGGCGTGAGGGGCAAGGCCATAACGATGATCGGCATCGCCGCCGTTTTCGGCGCGATTTCGATCTTTGCCGCCGATTTCTGGGTCAAGCGCCAGGCCAGGGCCGACGCCGAGGAGAAAACCGCGTCGATCACCGCTCCGGCCGCACCCAGGGTTGAATTCAAGACAATCGTGGTGGCGAATGCACCGTTGCGGTACGGGATGGATCTCGACCGCGCGAAACTCAACGAAATCCCGTGGCCGCAGGATTCGCTGCCGCAGGGCGCCTTCGCCACCATCGATGGACTGCTCGGGGACGGCAGCCGCGTGGTGCTGTCGCCGATCGAAGTCAACGAACCGGTGCTGCTGACCAAGCTGTCCGGCCCGAATGGCCGCGCCACGCTCTCCAACATGCTGACGCCCGGGATGCGGGCGGTCACCATCCGCACCGACGAGATCGCGGGCGTCGGCGGCTTCGTCACGCCAGGCGATCGGGTCGATGTCGTGCTGACGCGCGATGCCGGCGAAATCCAGGAAGTGGCCAAGAATGCGCAAGGCGCCGCCGGCTCGACCATCACCTCCGAGATCGTCGTTGCCGACGCGAAGGTGCTGAGCGTCGGGCAGGGCGCCGACGAGCGCCAAACGACCCCGCAGGTGGCCAATTCCATAACCATCGAGGTGACCACCGAAGGCGCGCAGAAAGTGGCGCTGGCCCGCACGGTCGGCACGCTGTCGCTGTCGCTTCGCTCCGCCAGCGAAGGTGGCGACGGCAAGAACGGTGTCACCACCATCTCCTCCTTTGGCGGATCGGTGGCGGGCAAGGCGCAAGCCGCAGCCGGCTCGCTGTTCGACGCCATGGCAAAGGAGCCGGAGCAGCCGAAATTCAAGACGGTCATCGTGACACGTGGAACGACGGCCGAGGAATATCAGGTTCCTGCGCGGGACCAGAAATAGGAATATCAGGTTCCTGAGTGGGACCAGAGCAGGACCGGTGGGGACCGGACGGGACGGGAACAATGTTCAGGCAACTTCAATATCGAGTGGCAGGCCGGTTGCACGTCGCGCGGGCCGTGGCGATGGCGGTGACGATGGCGGCGGCCGGCATCTTCGCCGGCCCGGCCAGGGCGGACAATGACATCGTCTATGTCTCGGCGACCAAGAACGCCTCGATCAAGGTCGCCAAGGGCAAGCCCAAGACGATCATGACCAGTGCTGCCTTCTACCAGATCGTCATCGGCGATCCGGAGATCGCCAACGTCAACCCGCTGACCGACAAATCCTTCTATGTGCTGGGCAACAATCTCGGCACCACCGGCATCGCCCTGTTCAACGAGAACAAGCAGCTCGTCGGCACCGTAGACATCGAAGTGACGCTCGATACCGACCAGTTGGCCGACACCATCCGCGCCAGCGTGCCGGACGCCAAAATCAAGGTCGGCTCCGCCAATGGCCGTGTCGTGCTGTCGGGCGAGGCGGATGACGCGGTCGCCGCCGAAAAGGCAAACAAGATCGCCACCCGCTTCTCCGGCAATGAGGAGGTGATCAATTCGGTCAACATCTCGTCCTCGCAGCAGGTCCAGCTCAATGTCCGCTTCGTCGAGATCAACCGTCAGGCCGGACAGGACCTCGGCGCCAAATACAGCGCCAATTTCGCTTATGGCATGGGCGGACGCGACGTTACGATTGCTCCCGGCACCATTGAGCCGGCGGGGACCGGCGAGATCATCGGCAGGCTTCTGTCGAACGGCGTTTCCATCGACATCGCCATCAAGGCACTGGAAGAGCGTGGCCTGGCTCGTCGGCTGGCCGAGCCGAACCTGATCGCCCGGTCCGGCGAGACGGCGAGCTTCCTGGCCGGCGGCGAGTTTCCGATCCCGGTTTCCGAAGACAACGGCAAGATTTCCGTCAGCTACAAGAAGTACGGCGTCAGCCTGGATTTCACGCCCACGGTTCTGAAGGACGGGCTGGTCAGCCTCGATATCGCGCCGGAAGTCTCCTCGATCGACGCGTCGGCTTCCTACAATATCGGCAGCATCTCGGTGCCCGGCTTCATCGTGCGCCGCGCCAGGACGTCGGTCGACCTAAAGAACGGCCAGAGCTTCATGATCGCGGGGCTGCTGCAGTCGCAGAACGACATCACCACCTCGCGCATACCGGGCCTCGGCAAGATGCCTGTGCTCGGGCCCCTGTTCTCGTCGAAATCCTACCAGCGGCGAGAGACGGACCTGGTGATCATCGTCACGCCTTACCTGGTCAAGCCGGTGGATCCATCGAAGAAAATGGCCGAGCCGACCGATGGCACGCAGCCTGCCAGCAATGTCGATTATTTCCTCAACAATACCGAGGAGGTGAGGGCGTCGGACACCAATCGCGCGCTGGCGCTGGCTGATGGCAGCGCCGCGCGTGCCGCTCCCGCCACCAAAGTCGGGCATTTTCTCGACCTGCCGAAGGACTGAAGCCATGCGTATGGTCTTGAGCTCGAGCGTCGCCTTGCTGCTTGCCGGCTTCACCGCCGGCTGCACGAGCGACGACTATATGCGCAGCGAAGGCGTGACGAGCGGCGTCGGGGAAGCCCAGGCCGCCAACACCGTCATGCAGATGGTCGATCCCTGGAAATACGGCGTCCAGAACACCAGGCTTCTCGTGCCTGCCCAGCGCGGCAGCACGGAACCCGCCACCGCCGAGCAGGCGGCCAGCGCCAAGGCATCGCAAGCAAGCGCCGACAATTGATCCGGGATCACAGGCTGAGAAGAAATGGCAAACGGCATCAAGACCAGGAAAATCCTGCTCATATCGACGGACAGAACCTTCGTGCAGGACACGCGGACGGCATTTGCCGCCTCGGAGATCATCCAGCTCTCGACGGTGGAAAAGAACATCACCGAACTTCGCGGCGAGGTCCAGGAGGCCGATCTCGGCGCGATCATCGTCGATATGGATGCGGCGAAGCTTGAGGAGATCGATGCGCTGCAACGCGTTATGCGTCGTCTGGAAGGCAAGGCGCCGGTCGTAGTCGTCACCCAGGAGTTCAACGCCGCCGCCGCGCGCATCCTCGTGCAGCTCAAGGTCGCGGATTTCCTGGTCAAGCCGATCACCACGGCCGATCTCGTACGTTCGGTGGTGCGTGCGCTGCAGGGGCCGGGGCGCGAGGAAAACACCGAGTCGCAAATCTACACCTTCATGCCCGCGGCAGGCGGCGTCGGCACCACCACGCTGGCTTTGCAGACCGCGTTCCAACTGCATCATTCAGTGACGCGCGGCGCCTCGACCTGCGTGGTCGACCTCAATTTCCAGCAGGGCGCCTGCGCCGAATATCTCGACCTGGAGCCGCGTTTCGACATCACCGAAATCGAGAACCAGCCGGAGCGTCTCGACAGGCAATTGCTCGACGTGATGCTGTCGAAGCATGCCAGCGGACTTTGTGTTCTGGCCGCACCGACGCAGCCGGCGGAGATGCGCTCGTTCAAGACCGATGTCGTGGTGCGGATGCTGGACCTCGTCTCGGCCTATTTCGACAATGTCGTCATCGACATGCCTCGCACCTGGTTTCCGTGGACGGAGACGGTGCTGCTCGGCTCAAACAAGCTCTACATCGTCGCCGAAATGACGGTGCCGTGCCTGCGCCACACGCAACGGCTGATCCAGGCGGTCTACGAGACCGCGGGCAAGGAAGTGAAGCCGAACGTCATCGTCAACCGTTTCGAGCAGAAGATGTTCGACAGCGGCATCAAGCAGGCGGATGTCCAGGAAATCCTCGGCGAGCATTTCGTCGGCGGCATCGCCAACAATTACCGGCTGGTGCGCGAGGCTGTCGATCGCGGCGTGCCGCTGCACGAGATCGATGCCAATGCCAACGTCGTCAACGACCTGAAGAAGATCATCCTTCCGGATGAAGTGGCGACGGCGCCGGGCAAATCGAAATCGCTGTTCGGCTTCGGCAAGAGCCTTTTGAAGAGGAAGGCCGGATGAGCAGCCGCTTTTCCACCTTGCAGAACCGCGATGCGCGTCCGCAGCGCTCCGCCGAGCCGACGGCGGTTGCGCACCACGCGGTCGTCATCCCGACGAGCCGGAAGGTCTTGCCGGCGAAAGTCGAAGCCGTGCCGGGCAAGAGCGCCAACAAGGTGCTCGATGCGCGCGTGCGCATCCACCGGTTGCTGCTCGAAGAGATCAATCTTGTCGCGCTGGAGCGGCTGCCCAGGGACGAGATGCGCCGGCAGGTGCATGATTTCGTGTCGGAAAAGACGCGCGAAGAGCGGATGGCGATCAACACCGTCGAACTCGATGCCCTGGTCGACGACATCGTCGACGAGATGGTCGGGCTCGGCCCGCTCGAGCCGCTGCTCAAGGACCCCGATATCAACGACATACTGATCAACGGCCATCAGAACTGCTTCGTCGAAAAGAAGGGCAAGCTGCAGCAGGTCCACATCCCGTTCAAGGATGAGGCGCATCTGCTTAGAATCATAAACAAAATCGTTGCCGCAGTCGGCCGCCGCGTCGACGAATCGCAGCCGATGGTCGACGCCCGCATGCTGGATGGCTCGCGTTTCAACGCCGCCATCCGTCCGGTGGCGGTCGACGGGCCGCTGGTGTCGATCCGCAAATTTTCCAAGAACAAGCTCGGCCTGCACCGGCTGGTCGAATTCGGCGCCATCACCCAGAACATGGCCGAAGTGCTTGCTGCGGCAGTGCATGCCCGCAAGACGACGATCATTTCGGGCGGCACCGGCACCGGCAAGACGACCATGCTCAACGCCCTGTCGGCCTTCATTCCCGAGGACGAGCGGCTGATCACCATAGAGGACGCGGCGGAGCTTCAGTTGCAGCAGCCGCATGTCGCGCGCATGGAAACCCGGCCGGCCAACATCGAAGGCCATGGCGAACTCAAGCAACGCGATCTTGTCAAAAACGCGCTGCGCATGCGGCCCGATCGCGTCATCCTCGGCGAGTGCCGCGGCGAGGAGGCCTTCGATATGCTTCAGGCCATGAACACCGGCCACGAAGGATCGATGGCCACCATTCACGCCAACACGCCGCGCGATGCCATTTCGCGGCTCGAGCAGATGCTGGGCATGACCGGCATGCCGATGACGGTGCAGTCGATCCGCAGCCAGATCGCCAGCGCCATCGACATCATCGTCCAGTTGACCCGGCTCTCCGACGGCAAGCGCAAGGTGACGAGCGTCGCCGAGGTGACGGGCATGGAAGGCGACGTCATCCAGATGCAGGAGATCTTCCGCTTCGTGCGCACCGGCATGGACGCCGATGGCACAATCCTCGGCCATTTCGAAGCGACCGGGATCCGGCCGCGCTTCCTGGAGGACCTGCGCGCCATGGGCATCGAGTTTCCCGGGCGCTATTTCGAACCCGGCCGGCCGCAGGAGTAACCCGGTGTTGGATGGGTTCAGCGCGATCTATGTCGTCTATGCCGGGGCTGCATTGACCGGCATCATGATCGCCGAGGCCGTTTACCTGCTCTATGCCGGCCGCAGCGACAGGCGCACTGCCATCAACCGGCGCATGAAGCTGCAGGAAAACAAGATCAGCCAGGAACAGGTGCTGATCCAATTGCGTAAGGAGCGTGGTCTCGATGCGGGCACGTCGCTGTTCTCGCCTGACCGTTTTCGCGCGCTGCGCGCCCAGTCGGGCATGATCATGCCGCTGTCGAAGTTCCTGATGATCACTTCGGGGCTGGCGCTGGCGGCGGCCCTTGTCGCCATCTGGTATGGCTTGCCGCTGCTGATGGGCGCCATTCTGTTTGTCGTGCTGGTGCCGGTGCTGCCGGTGATGGCGATGCGCTCCATGCGCAAGCGCAGGCTGAAGCGGTTCGGCATGCAGTTGCCGGAAGCGCTGGAACTGATCACGCGCGGCCTCAAGGCCGGCCATCCGGTGCCGGTGGCCATCGCCATGGGGTCGCGCGAAATGCCCGACCCGATCGGCACCGAGTTCGGCGTGATTGCCGATGAGGTGACTTTTGGTTCGGATCTGGTTTCGGCGCTGAATTCGCTGTTCGACAGGGTCGGCCATGAGGATCTGCCGCTGTTCGTCACCGCCGTGTCGATCCAGACGAGTTCTGGCGGCAATCTCCGCGAAATCCTCGACGGGCTGTCGACGACGATCCGCGAGCGCGGCAAGCTGCGCCGCAAGGTGCGCGCCATTTCAACCGAAGGCCGCCTGTCGGCCTATATCCTGACGGCCGTGCCGGCGCTGCTGTTCACGACCATCATGGCATTCATGCCGGGATATTACAGCGACGTCTGGGGCGTGCCGAAGACGTGGTACATGGTTGGTGGCTCGGTCACCTGGCTGATGCTGGGCAATCTGATCATGTTCAAAATGTCGAACTTCAAATTCTGACATGCAGAAGGTCGTCGAATTCCTCGCCTCGCTCGCGCCGACCTCGCTGATGCCGGTGGCTGTCCTGCTGCTGGCCGTGGGCGCTGCCGCTTTTGCCTGGCCGATGGTGGTGGCAAAGGGCGATCGCAACGAAGTCAGGCGCAGGCTCAAGGTCGATGAGAGTCCAGTGGCCGCCAGGCCGGAACCGGCCCAGAAGAAGAATACCGGTGTCGTTCGCGAGAAGGCGGTGAAGAAGGCGCAGGAATTCTACGCCAAAAGCGATCCCGAAAATGTCGCCCGCCTGCGCTTGAAACTCATCCAGGCGGGCTACATGGAGCCGCGCGCCGTCGGGATGTTCTTCCTCATCCGTTTCACGGCGATGGTGGGCATCGCGCTCGCCGTCTTCGTGCTCAACCGCTGGATGGCCAGCCCCGACGCCACGATGGCCAGCCGCTGGGCCTTCGTCGTGCTGTCGGGCGTGGCCGGCTATTTCCTGCCTGGGCTGGTGCTGACCCAGAAGATACGGGAAAAGATGCGCGAATACCGCAACGGCTTCCCCGATTTCATGGACCTGATGATCGTCTGTTCGGATGCCGGCATGAGCATGGAAGCGGGCGTCGAGCGCGTTTCGAAGGAACTCGCCAGGACCTATCCGTCGCTCAGCCAGAACCTGCAGCTCGTGTCGCTGGAGCTGCGGGCCGGGCGCAGCCTCGACGATGCGCTGAAGGCGCTCGCCGACCGCCTGAGCCTGGACGAGGTGCGTTCCTTCGCCACGCTGCTGCAACAGTCCAAGGAGCTTGGCACCAGCCTGTCGGGGGCGCTGCGCGTCTTTTCCGACGAGATGCGCCACAAGCGCATGTCGCTGGCCGAGGAAAAGGCGCATGCCTTGCCTGCCAAGATGTCGGTGCCGGTCGTGGTTTGCATCCTGCCGGTGGTGCTGATGATCGCGGTCATTCCGATCATCGTCAAAATGACCGGCCATTAGGATTTGCTGATATTCAGTGAGGGCCGCCTGAGCGATCTGCAAAGTCCGCAAATGAGTGAGAAGTCCATGCGAATGCTGTCGCGCGCCCTCGTCCTCGTCCTTGCCGCGGCCAGTCTGTCGCCTGCCTGGGCTGAGGCCGATGATTGCGGCGATGCCGCCGCCCTGGTGCAGCAGGCCTATCCCAGGGCCCGCAAGAGCGCTGACGGTGCTTCGTTCACGCTCGAACCCCACACCAGCATTGCTCTGACGTCTGCATATGGCGACCCGCCGGGGCTGGTCTGCAAGATCTGGCCCGCCCATGACGACCTGCTATTGGTCGCCGTGCCGCTGATGGACACTTCCCAACCCAGCGGCTACGCGCATGCCGGCGATATCGAGCTTCTGGTCATCGACCGGAAGAGCCGGCAGGTGCGCCAGCGCCTGCTGCAGCCCGGGCTGATGGATGATGATGCCATCGCCATCCGCAAGGTCGAACTCGATACCGGCCGGTATGCGCTGGCGCCCGATGTCTCCGCCTTCGGCCTGCGGATCGAAATGGCGAACAATTCGCTGCCTAACCCTTTCAGTGAAACCGACCTGCGGCTCTATGCCGTCGACGGCGATGCCCTGCGGATGGTGCTCGATGGCCTGGTCGTGGCCGGCAATGGCGGCGAGGGCGATACCAATTGCGCCGGATCCTTCCATACCAGTCAGGTGAGCCTGGCGATGAGCCCGGCCAAACATCATGGCTACCACGACATCGCGGTGGTCGAACGAATGGATACCGACAATCCGTTGCCCGACAGCAATGGCGAGTGCCAGTCCTACCCCGGCAAGTCCGTGAGCCAAACCTACCGGCTGCGCTATGACGGCAGCCGGTATACGGTTCCGGCGAGGCTCAAGGCCCTGGAACCGTGAGAACGCCGCTGGCCGTGATTGAGGCGTTGCGGCCTGGTGGTTAACAACTGGTGTACCCGAGGCCTAATTTTGGCGGCGTTTCGGCACCCAAGTTTAATTGCTCTGGTATAGTGTGTTTTCTGAAGAACGGCCCGGCGAAAACCGGGCGATGGGGCAGGGGCATGCGTCACAGTAATTTAACGGCAATGGCCGCGATGGCGGCCGTCTTGATGATGTCTGGTTGTACGACGAGTGGCGTCGACACCACCAAAACCACCGCCATTCAACCGGCCGCGAAGAACGTCAGCACATCCGATCTGGCGGAAGGCAAGGCGCAGTTTCGCGACGCGAATTACGGTCTTGCCGAACAGCATTTCCGCAAGGCCGTCGAGTTGAAGGCCGACAATGCGGAAGCCTGGATGGGGCTCGCCGCTTCTTATGACGAACTCGGCCGCTTCGATTTTGCCGATCGTGCCTACGACCAATTGCTCAGGGTCGCCGGGCGCAAACCGCAGATCGTCAACAATATGGGCTATTCGCAATTGCTGCGCGGCAACAGGAAAAAGGCAAGGGCGCTGCTGCTCGAAGCCAAGGCCGGCATGGCCGACCCCACGGTCGTCGATGCCAATCTTGCCCTCCTGAACAAGGGCTGACGGCTGTTCGGCGGCCATGATCGTCGCGAGGACGATTTTGGGACACCCGGCGTCGACGCTTTGTAAACCCTATCCGAAGTCTCGGCCGAAAGGTCGGCTGAAAAACATGTCCGATGGCTGTCGCTGACCTAGAATGCAGCACCAAGGCCGACGCTCAGGGAACCCCCGCCCAATATGCTGGATTTCAGTTCGCTCCTGCTCGCAGCCGCGCTGTCGGGCATCTGCCTCAGCATCACCATGTTCGCGATCTGGTTCGCCGCGCCCCGGGCCAGCTTCGTGCTGACGGTGGGGTGCGGCATTCTCGTGCTCGTTGTGCATGTCATCCTGTTCTGGCGATACACGAAGGAGCCTGATCCGCTGCTTTGCCAGATCGCGCTGGCGCTGCTCAGCCTCGGTTTCCTGGTCATCTGCCTGTCGGCCATGCAGTATCTCGGCGTGCCGGATTACCGGCGTGCCATTTTGCCGACATTGGCCGCCATGACGGTCTGCGCGGCGGTGACTTCCCTCGGTCTCGACGGGGTAGGCTTCATCGTTACCTACGCAACTGTGACTGTGCTGCTCTCGGCGATCGGAACCATGTTCTGGCTCAACGGCAGTCACGATCGCAAAATCCTGCTGGTGGTTTCGTTCCTGGGCGGCACCTGTGCAGTGTCGTTTGCGCTTTGCGCGGTCGTCCTGATAGCCAAGGGGCAATGGACGCTCGGGGCAGCCCCCGATAATTGGGCCGAACGCCTGAACTCGGTCGTGGCTGTGGCCTGCATGACCGGCCTCGGCGCATTGACGCTTTCCCTGCATCACCTGCAGGCGCAGATCGAGCTGAAGGCCGAGACGATGACCGATCCGTTGACCGGGCTGATGAACCGCCGGGGATTGATGTCGCTCCATGGCGAACGGACCTTCGGTCCTTTCATGGCGGTCGTCATGTTCGACCTCGATCATTTCAAGAGGACGAACGACATCTATGGTCACCCGGTTGGGGATCAGGTTCTGTGCCGGTTCGCCGCAGTCATCAGAAAATACGCCAGAACGGGCGTCGACGCCTTTCGTCTCGGCGGCGAGGAATTCGCGATCGTCATGTCCCGGGTGACCGAAGAGAGGGCTTACGAGATCGCAAGCAAGATCGGCGTCGCCTTCGGCACCGAGATCGTCGCCACCCCTCGCGGTCCATTGCGCAGCACCGTCAGCGGAGGCATCGGCTTTGGCGGCGCCAACGGCAACAGCCTCGGCGAGGTGCTGGCCGAGGCGGACGCAGCGCTCTATGCCGCCAAGCGCGCGGGCCGCAATTGCGTCGTCAGCCACAAAAGGATGGGCAAGGCCGAGCCGATCAAGCCGGCCTTGCGCTCAGCATAATTTGCGAGACTATTCGGCGGCGCCCAAATAGTCCGACAGCGGCGGGCAGGAACAGACCAGGTTGCGGTCTCCGGCGACATTGTCGATGCGCGATACCGGCGGCCAGTATTTCGCCGCCATGTCGGCGTCTCCGGCGGGGTAGGCCGCTTCCAGACGCGAATAGGGATGGCTCCACTGGCCGGCCAACGCCTCCGCGGCGGTGTGCGGCGCATTGACCAGGGGATTGTCAGCCAGGGGCCACTCGCCCCTCGCAACCTTGGCCGCTTCGCCCGCGATGGCGATCATCGCCTCGCAGAAGCGGTCGAGCTCGCGCTTGGGCTCGGATTCGGTCGGTTCCACCATCAGCGTGCCGGCGACCGGGAACGACATGGTCGGCGCATGGAAACCGTAATCGATCAAGCGTTTGGCGATGTCCTCGACACTGATGCCGGCGCTCTCCTTGAGCACGCGGGTGTCGAGGATACACTCATGGGCAACGCGGTCGCTCCTGCCCCTGTAAAGAAGCGGGAAGTGTGGGGCGAGCCGCGTCGCGACGTAGTTGGCCGAAACGATCGCCGTCTCGGTCGCCTGCTTCAGGCCGGAAGCGCCCATCATGCGGATGTACATCCAGGTGATGGGCAGAATGGAGGCGCTACCGAAAGGGGCGGCGGCCACGGCATGCGCGGAGCCTTCGGTGACATGGCCCGGCAGATAGGGCTTCAGATGCGCCCTGACGCCGATCGGGCCGACACCCGGGCCGCCGCCGCCATGGGGGATGCAGAAGGTCTTATGCAGGTTCATGTGGCAGACGTCGGCGCCGATGTCGCCCGGGCGGGCGAGGCCGACCAGGGCGTTGAGGTTGGCGCCGTCGAAATAGACCTGGCCGCCATGCTCATGAATGAGGGCACAGAGATGTCGCGCTCCCTCTTCATAGACGCCATGCGTCGAGGGATAGGTGAACATCAGCGCCGCGAGATTCCTGGAATGCTCGTTGGCCTTGGCCCTCATGTCGTCCATGTCGATATTACCGTCTTCCAGGCAGCGAACGACGACCACGCTCATGCCGGCCATCGCCGCGCTCGCCGGATTGGTGCCGTGCGCGGAGGACGGGATCAGGCAGACCGTGCGATGGCCCTCGCCGCGCGAGCGGTGATAGGCGCGGATGGCCAGCAATCCGGCATATTCGCCCTGGCTGCCGGCGTTGGGCTGGAGGCTTACCGCATCGAAGCCGGTAATCTCCGAAAGCCAGCCTTCGAGGTCATCGATCATGGCGCGGTAGCCTGCCGAGTGCGCGGCCGGTGCGAATGGGTGCATGTTGGCGATTTCAGGCCAACTCACCGGCATCATCTCGGCAGCGGCATTGAGCTTCATCGTGCAGGATCCCAGCGGGATCATCGCGCGGTCAAGCGCCAAGTCCTTGTCGGCCAGCCTGCGCAGGAAGCGCATCATCTCGGTTTCCGACTTGTTCTCGTGGAAGACTGGCTGGGTGAGAAACTCCTTGCCGCGCGGCTTGCCGGGCATGGTGGCGGCGGCCTCCACGCCTGGCTTTGCCCCAAACAAGGCGGCAATGGCCTCCAGGTCGGCTTCGTCAGAGGTCTCGTCGAAGGCGACGCCGACACGGTCGGCATCGATGACGCGCAGAAGCCGGCCGCCCTTTTCGGCGGCGGCGGCGATCTGTGCGGCCTTGCCCTTCGTCTCCACCGTCACCGTATCGAAGCGGCTCGTGCCGATTACCGGCAAGCCGCCCGCCTTGAGACCGGCCGCCAGGCGGTTGGCCAGTGTGTGGATGCGCCCGGCGATCGCCTGCAGGCCGGCGGGGCCGTGCCAGATGGCGTAGGCTGTCGCCATGTTGGCAAGCAGCGCCTGGGCGGTGCAGATGTTGGACGTCGCCTTGTCGCGGCGGATGTGCTGCTCGCGCGTCTGCAGGGCAAGCCTGTAGCCGGGACGGCCCTTGCTGTCGGTCGACTGGCCGACCAGGCGGCCGGGCATCAATCGGGTCAATTTGTCGGCAACTGCGCAGTAGGCGGCGTGCGGGCCGCCAAAGCCCATCGGCACGCCAAAGCGCTGCATCGGACCGACGGCAATGTCGGCGCCGAGTTTCGCAGGCGCGTCGGTCAGCGCCAGGCCGAGCGGGTCGGCGATGAAGACGACCAGCGCGCCGGCCGCGCGGGCCTTGTCGATGGCGGCCTTGTGGTCACCATAGACGCCGAAAGTGTCCGGCCAGGAGACGAGCAGGGCGGCTGTGTTGTCGTCGATCTCCTCGCCGTCGATCTCGATGCCGAGCGGTTCGGCGCGGGTGCGCGCCACATCCAGCGTCTGCGGGTGCGGCGTGCCGGCGAGAGCCACCTTGGTGCGCTTGTCGCGGTGATGGCGCAATGCGATGCCGATCGCTTCGGCGACCGCTGTCGCCTCGTCGAGCAACGAAGCCGACGCTACCGGCAGGCCGGTCAATTCCGCGACCAAGGTCTGGAAATTGAACAGCATTTCCAGGCGGCCCTGGCTGATCTCCGCCTGGTAGGGCGTATAGGCCGTGTACCAGGCCGGGTTCTCGAACAGGTTGCGCTGGATGACCGGCGGCACGTGGACGCCGTGATATCCGGCGCCGATGAAGCTCTTCAGCACCGTATTCCGGGCCATGGTCGCCGACAATTCGGCCAGCGCTTCGGCTTCGCTGGCCGGCGCGGGCAGGGACAGCGGCTGGTCGAGGCGGATCGATCTCGGCACGGCCTGGCTGATCAGCGTCTCGACCGAGGGCACGCCGATGACGGCCAGCATGGCTCTCACATCGGCAATGCCGGGTCCGATATGGCGGGCCGAGAAGGGGTAGGGTGCTGCGGTCATGTCAATGCGTCCTGATTTCAGCCGATATGGGCTTTGTAGGCGGCCTCATCCATGAGGCTGGCGAGCTGGCTTTCGCCGGCAAGCTTCATTTTCCACAGCCATCCGGCGCCGGTCGCTGCCGAATTGACCAGCGACGGATCGGACGAAAGCGTTGCGTTGGCCTCGGTGATCTCGCCGTCGACCGGCGCGTAGACGTCGGAGGCCGCCTTGACGGATTCGACCACGACGGCGGTGTCGCCCTTGGCGAGCTTCTTGCCTGTTTCGGGCAGTTCGACGAAAACGAGGTCGCCCAGCTGCTCCTGCGCGTAGTCGGTGATGCCGACGGTGGCGATGCCGCCCTCGACGCTGAGCCACTCGTGATCGGCGGTGAAATAGGTCTTTGCCATCTGAAAATTATCCTTTGCGATAGCGGTGCGGGACGAAGGGCAGGGAAGAAACGTCGACAGGTATCTTCGTTCCGCGTACGTCGGCGAAAACCCGAGTTCCGGGTTTTGCCAGCGGTGTCGGGACATAACCCATGGCGACGGGATGGCCGGCAGACGGGCCGAAGCCGCCCGAGGTGACGTGGCCGACGGGATTGCCGTCGGCATCAAAGAGCGTGGCGCCGGCGCGCACCGGCTGGCGGGCGTCCGGCCTCAGGCCGACGCGCTTCTGGGCGGTGCCGCGCTCGACGGCGGCGCGCAGCGCACCGGCGCCGATAAACGTGCCGTTGGCGCGGATGTCCTTCGGGATGGCCCACATCAGCGTCGCGCTTGCCGGATCGGTTTGCGCGGTGATGTCCTGGCCGTGCAGGCAGAGGCCGGCTTCCAGCCGCAGGCTGTCACGGGCGGCAAGGCCGATCCATAGCACGCGCTCGTCTTCGAGCAGCTTCGCGACGAGACCGCGCGCGTCTGCCTCAGGCAGGCCGATCTCAAAGCCGTCCTCGCCGGTGTAGCCGGACCGGCTCATGAACCAGTTCTTTCGCGGTTCGATGCCATGCATGAAAAGCAGCGACCCGGTCTCGATACCGGCGCGCGAAAGTGCCGCCCAGGCCTCGGGACCCTGGATGGCGAGGAAGACCCGGTCGAGCGGTTCGACCTTGACATCGAAGCCGGTCGCAAGGTCGCGCAAATGCTTCTCGTCGGCGATCGCATTGCCGGCATTGGCGACGATCATGAAGTTGCTATCGCCCAGCCGGGTGACGATCAGATCGTCCAGGATGCCCGCGGCCTCGTTCAGGAAAAACGTCAGCTTCGACTGTGAGATTTCGAGGGCGCCCGCATCGAGCGGACAGGCACGGTTGAGCAGGGGAATCGCGCCCGGCCCGCTGACCCTGAACAGTTTCATGTGCGAGATGTCGAACAGGCCCGCATGTTCACGGGTGTGAAGATGCTCCTTCATGACACCGGCCGGGTAGGTCAGCGGCATCGACCAGCCGGCAAAGGCGCCAAAGCGCGCACCGGCAGCTGCATGGACGTCTTCGAGAGGAAGGTGTTTGGTGTCGCCCGTCATGTGTTCTCCAGAGTCGCACGCAATCGGTCGCGAATGGCGACCAGTCCGTGCCCCTCTGTCTGAAGCCTGAGAGACTCGCGCCCCGTAACTCTGTCGGCAGCGCTTACACCTTCGGCGCGGGGGCAGGCCCCGACTTTCCAGAGTGTCTTTCCCGTCTACGGTTCTTTTGCCTGAGAGATTTCGGGCGATTTCCCCTTCGGCGACAGCTTTCGCTGCTCTCTCCCGCAAACAGGTAGGGCTCGCAAAAGCCCTCGACTCGTTATCCATAGCCCGTCAACGACAGATTGTCACCTGCCGGCGACCTGTTGCTGACAGTCTTCGCTAACCAGGCTGTTTGCTGGTCAAGACATGGCCGATATCGCTGGGATTGCGAGGCTGTGCGGGCCGGCCCAGCTCCTGACGACGAGGCAGGGCCGCTTAGGCAATGCCTGGCTCGGTAGCAGCGTGCCGATTGCGATCAGATCCCGCCATACCAGTCGTAGCCATTGTCTTCCCAATAACCGCCACGTCCGCCTCCTACGGCGGCGAAGCCGTCGACCAGCTCGATCTTGTAGAGATATTTCGGCATCTTGTAGCCGAGCTGGCGCTCGACCCGGACACGCAGCGGCGCGCCGTTCTCGACCGGCAGCGGCTTGCCGTTGACGCCGTAGGCCAGGATCGTTTGCGGGTGGCGGGCGTCGATGAGGTCGATGCTGCCGTAATATTTGATGTCGCCCGAAAGGCTGCGGTCGATCGTGTCCAGGCAATGGAACATGACGTAGCGCGCCTCGGGTTTGACCACCGCCTGGTCGAGCACCAGCGACAGCGGCGTGCCGGTCCATTTGGCGATGCAGCTCCAGCCTTCGACACAATCATGGCGGGTGATCTGCGTTCGGCTCGGCATGTTCATGAGCTGCTCGCGGGTCAGCGACAGCGGCTTTTCGACCAGACCCGAAACCGCCAGTCGCCAGTCGGCGAAGTTGTTGGCGAGCAGGGCCTTGTAGGTATCGTCGTCGGGTGACGTCACGCCGTTGGGGCGCATCGGCTGACGGATATCGGCTTCAGTGAACTCCGGCGCCAGCGAATCGCGGCCCGCGAGCAGACGTTGCGCGCGGTGCGTGAGATCGTTGGCGTTTTCGAGGAAGCTGCGCAGGCCGTCGCCCACGCCGAGCTGGCTGTCGAAGGCGTCGCACCCTGAAAGTGTGATGCCGGAAAGGCCAAGGCTGGCCGCGGTCAGGAATTTCCTGCGGTTGATCTCGAATTTTGCCATGTCAGGCGCTCCTTTCGGAGGATTTTGCGTGATGCGGCGGATCGGTCCGGTACCATCCGGTGACGATCGAGCGCAGTTCGTTGATCGGACCGGCGGCGACGATCATCAGAATATGGATGATGAAGAAACCAACGAGCAGCACCATGACGGTGAAATGGATGGTGCGCGCCGTCTGCCGGCCGCCGAGCAAGTCGTTGAGGAACGGCAGCACCGAATTCATGCTTGGCGACATTGCGAGCCCGGTGAGGATCATCAGCGGCAACAGCACGAACAGCACGCCGCCATAGGCCATTTTCTGCAGTGTGTTGTATTCGCGCGTGTGGTGGAACTTCAGCCTGGCGTGATTGGCGATATCCTGCGGCAGCCGCCTGAGATCGTCCAGGCGAGGGGCGAGGTCACGTCTGATGTGGCCGTTGGCCAGGCTGGCGACCAGCCATACAAGCAGCGTCGTCGTCAGCACCCAGGCGAAGAAGAAATGCACGACGCGTGCCGTTCCGAGGTCGTAGTATGACGGGATCGTCGCCCAGGAGGGGAAGGCGCGGGGCGTCTCCTGTCCTGCCGCCCCGGACCAGCCGAGCACGCCAGTGGTGTCGAAGCGGTGTCCGAGGATTTCTGTATAGCCGCGCGGCCCGGCATTCGTGTTCTCGGCGCCGATAGCCAAGATGGTGTTGTTGTAGTCGAAGCCGGACTGCTTGCCGAGATAGAGCTGCGGACGGGCGTTGAAGATCTGGAGGCCGGAAAGCAGCATGAAGAATAGCGAGATGGCCCACAGCCAGTGCGTCAGCCGCGTCCAGGCCGATTGCCGGTAGATCAATGTCGTGGCCTTCGGAGCGTCACTGTCCGCGCTGGCGGCGGGTTGGTTCATGGCAACCGATTCCATCTGGTCTCGCTTCCTGGCCGTTCCATCCGGCGCGGCCGCTGTTCGCATCATTCTCCTCCTGATACGTCGCCAGCCAAGCCGATGTTTCATCGATCACGAAAATATCAGATCTAAGCTCAAGGCCCGCCCAGGCTGACGGCGAGATTGACGGCGGCGGCGACGATGACCGTGTTGAAGAAGAACGAAAGGATCGAATGAACAAGCACGACGCGGCGCATGTGGGTTGTCGAGATGTTGGTGTCGGCGGTCTGCGCCGTCATGCCGATGACCGTCGAGAAGTACAGAAAATCCCAGCCTTCCGGCCGTTTGTCGCCGGGGAACAGCAAGCCGCCGACCGGGATTTTCTTCTTGGTTCCGGCATCGACCAGGTCGCCGTCCATCCAGTACACATGCGCATAGTGCAACGCCGCCATGGCGTGGATTGTGAACCAGCCGAGGGGTATCGACAGCAGCGCGAAGGTGAGCTCGATGGGATGGCCCTTGTCCTTCTGGTTGATCAGCAGGAACAATGAGACAAGGGCAACGCCAACGACGACGAGCGTTACGGCGAAGATGACCAGAACGGGCTGATCGGTGGCGCGCGCATTCTTGCTGAGATAGGTGCCAGTGAATTTGGGCATCTGCGCGACAACCAGCGTGACATAGGCGGCAAAAAAAGCGTTGGCGCCGATCGAATAAGCGAGCGGCGCGTGAAGCAGCAACGCCATCAGAAGCGCAAAGACGCCGACACAAGCCGACACCGCGAACAGCATGTGCCGGTGCATGGGCGTCCTGGACGGGATTTCGGCGGCCATGACGGTTCCGAATGGCGCTGGGCTTCTACTGCGGTGTGGCGGATTTCAGCGCACGCCGCAAGATGCGGTCGAGTTCGCCGAGAAACCGGGAGCGGTCCTGCGGCGCGAAGCTGGCATTGTAGCCCTTGCTTTCGCCGGTCTCGCGCAGATGCTGTTTGAGGTCGCGCATCGCCACCGCCATGCCAATCGTTTCCGGCGTGAAGGGGCGCCCGGTTGGGCCGAGCACATGCGCGCCGAGCGCCACCGTGCGTGCGGCCAGTGGAATGTCCGCGGTCACCACGATGTCGTTGGGTTTTGCGTTTTCGACGATCCAGTCGTCGGCAGCGTCGGCGCTTTTGGAGACGACGACATTGCGGATCATCGGATCGCGGGAAGGACGCAGGCCGCCATTGGAAACGTAGGTGACGACGACGCCGTGGCGCTCGGCAACCCTTTCCACTTCGGCTTTGACCGGGCAAGCGTCTGCGTCGACGAGGATGGCGGGTGCGGGCATTGTCTCTCCAATGAGCATGGGGCCGGTAACCCGTCCGGCCCCATGCTCAAGATCTCATGATCGTCAGGCCGGAAGCGCTCCCGACCTCTTGGCGGTCCAGGTGGCGATATAATCCATCAGGCCGGGGTTGAGGCAATCGTAAGGTTCGAGCCCGATCGACTTCAGCTGGCCGCGAATGCCGTCCATGCGGCTCGGGTCCACACCGGATTCGATGATCGAAGAAACAAAGGCGGTAAAGCCCGGCGGCGACCAGCCATCCTCCTCGAAGCGCTCGGGATGGATGAAGGACAGGCCCTTGAACGGATGGTCGCGCTCGACGGGTCCATGCATATGGACGCCGCAGCCGGTGCAGGCATGGCGCTGGATCAGCGCTGAGGGGTCAACCACCTTCAGCTTGTCGCCGTTCTCGGTTACGGTCACGTCGGCGGTCCCGGCTACCGCCACCACCGAGAAGATCGCTCCTTCGGGCTTCCAGCATTTGGTGCAGCCGCAAGCGTGGTTGTGGGCGATCTGACCCTTTACCTTCACCTTGACCGGATTGCTGGTACAGGCGCAGACCAGCGTGCCGCCGGTAAAGCTCGCACTCTCCCTGGGCAGACCATTGTCGATTTTCGGATGCAGTTTTTCCGCCATGCTTTCTCCTCCCGTTTTTGACCACAAAGGTCGGGGGCCGTTGCCCGCGGCGTGTGGCCGCCCTCAATAAACCACGACACTCCTGATCGACTTGCCCTCATGCATGAGGTCGAACCCCTTGTTGATGTCCTCGAGCTTGAGCGTGTGGGTGATCATCGGGTCGATCTCGATCTTGCCGTCCATGTACCAGTCGACGATCCTGGGCACGTCGGTGCGGCCGCGCGCGCCGCCGAAGGCGGTGCCCATCCAGGTCCGGCCGGTAACCAGCTGGAAGGGCCGGGTCGAGATCTCCTGGCCGGCGCCGGCGACGCCGATGACCACCGACTTGCCCCAGCCGCGATGCGAAGCTTCCAGCGCCTGGCGCATCACCTTGGTGTTGCCGGTGCAGTCGAACGTGTAGTCGGCGCCACCGATCTGGTCGGCGCCCCGCTTGGTCATGTTGACCAGGTAAGGCACGATGTCGCCGTCGATCTCCTTCGGATTGACGAAATGCGTCATGCCGAATTTTTCGCCCCAGGCTCGTCTGTCGTTGTTGAGATCGACACCGATGATCATGTCGGCGCCGGCAAGCCTCAGGCCCTGGATGACATTCAGCCCGATGCCGCCGAGGCCGAAGACCACCGCGGTCGCGCCTTGCTCGACCTTGGCGGTGTTGATGACGGCACCCACGCCGGTGGTCACCCCGCAGCCGATGTAGCAGATCTTGTCGAAGGGCGCGTCGGGATTGACCTTGGCGACCGCGATCTCCGGCAGCACGGTAAAGTTGGAGAAGGTCGAGCAGCCCATATAGTGAAACAATTTCTCGCCCTCAATCGAGAAGCGCGAAGTGCCGTCCGGCATCAGGCCTTGGCCCTGCGTGGCGCGGATGGCGGTGCACAGATTGGTCTTCCGCGACAAACAGGACGGGCACTGCCGGCATTCGGGCGTATAGAGCGGGATCACATGGTCGCCCTTTTTGACCGAGGTGACGCCCTTGCCGACATCGACCACCACGCCGGCGCCCTCATGGCCGAGAATGGCCGGGAACAGGCCCTCGGGATCGGCACCCGACAGCGTGAACTCGTCGGTGTGGCAGATGCCGGTCGCCTTGATCTCGACCAGCACCTCGCCCTCGCGCGGACCGTCAAGGTCGACCTCCATGATCTCAAGCGGCTTTCCGGCAGCAACGGCAACGGCGGCGCGGGTTTTCATCTGGCAATCCTCCAACGCAATTTTGCGCTCAGGCTTTCAGGTTTTGGCCTGCTCATCAACCGTCAGATGAGACGAAATATCGGCTTTCTTGACGCAGGTAGCACACCCTTGACCGCAGGCGTTCGTGCCACGCACACGGTACTTGAGACATAGCGACATAATACATAGAACTGGACCGTCCGCAGGAGGGGAATTTGCCCGCATGTTCACCAAAATCCTGATCGCCAACCGTGGCGAGATCGCCTGCCGCGTCATCAAGACCGCGCGCAGGATGGGCATCGCCACGGTCGCTGTCTATTCCGACGCCGATCGCGATGCCGTGCATGTCGAGATGGCCGACGAGGCGGTGCATATCGGACCGTCGCCAGCCGCGCAGAGCTATCTCGTGCCTGAGAAAATCATCGCGGCGTGCAAGGCGACCGGCGCTCAGGCTGTGCATCCCGGCTATGGCTTCCTGTCTGAGCGCGCATCCTTCTGCGAGGCGCTAGAGAAGGAGGGCATCGTCTTCATCGGGCCGAAGCCGAAGGCCATCAAGGCCATGGGCGACAAAATCGAATCGAAGAAATTCGCCAACGCCGCCAATGTTTCGACGGTTCCCGGCTGGCTCGGCGTCGTCGAGAACGCCGACCACGCTCAGAAGATCGCCGGAGAGATCGGCTATCCCGTGATGATCAAGGCCTCGGCCGGCGGCGGCGGTAAGGGCATGCGCATCGCCTGGAACCGATCGGAAGTGCGCGACGGCTTCGACCGGGCGCGTTCGGAGGCCAAGAGCTCGTTCGGCGACGATCGCGTGTTCATCGAGAAGTTCATCGTCGATCCACGCCACATCGAGATCCAGGTGCTGGCCGACGCGCATGGCAACGCACTCTATCTCGGCGAGCGCGAATGCTCGATCCAGCGCCGCAACCAGAAGGTAGCCGAGGAGGCGCCATCGCCTTTTCTCGATGCCAGGACGCGTAAGGCCATGGGCGAGCAGTCGGTGGCGCTGGCCAGGGCCGTCGACTACCAGAGCGCCGGCACGGTGGAATTCATCGTCGACGCTGAGAAAAACTTCTATTTTCTTGAAATGAATACACGATTGCAGGTCGAGCATCCGGTGACGGAGCTTGTCACCGGTGTCGATCTGGTCGAGCAGATGATCCGTGTGGCAGCCGGCGAGAAGCTCGCCTTGAAGCAAAGCGACGTGAAACTGAATGGCTGGGCGGTGGAGAGCCGGCTTTATGCCGAGGATCCCTACCGCAACTTCCTGCCGTCGATCGGTCGCCTGACGCGCTATCGACCGCCACAGGAAGGGCAAGTCGGCGACGTCGTCATCCGCAACGACACCGGCGTCACCGAGGGATCGGAGATTTCGATGTTCTACGACCCGATGATTGCCAAGCTGTGCACCTGGGCGCCGACCCGGCTGGAGGCAATCGACGCGATGTCCGAAGCGTTGGACAGTTTTGTCGTCGACGGCATCGAGCACAACATTCCATTCCTGGCGGCGCTCATGCAGCATCCGCGCTGGCGGGAAGGGCGGATTTCGACCGGATTCATCGCGGAGGAATATCCCGACGGCTTTGCGCCGATCCTGCCCGATCATGACGACAAGGCCGTGTTGGCGGCGGTCGCCACCGTGATCGAATTGCTGCGCCGCGACCGGCTCGACCGGCTGGGCGGGCGCTTGGCGCCGCATTCGGGAACACTCAAGCGCGACTGGGTGGTGAAGATTGGCAAGGACTATTTGTCCGCGTGCATCCTGGAGGGCATGATCTCCATTCCGATGGAAGTCGACTTGTCCATCGAGGGCGGCAAGCCGCTGACGGTTTCATCGGCCTGGCGGCCGGGCGAACTGGTCTGGCGCGGCATCGTCGGCGGGCGTGAAATGGTGGCGCAACTGCGCCCGGCGCCAAACGGCCTTCGCATCGCCTGGAAAGGGCTTTCGGTGACGGCGCGCGCCATGCTGCCGCGCATTGCCGCGCTGGAAAGGCTGATGCCGGAAAAGCTGGCGCCCGACACGTCCAACCTGCTGCTATGTCCCATGCCCGGCCTCGTCGTGTCGATCGCCGTCGCCGAGGGCCAGGAGGTCAAGGCCGGCGAGACTCTGGCCGTCGTCGAGGCGATGAAGATGGAGAACGTGCTGCGCGCCGAGCGCGATCTCGTGGTGGCGAAACTCAACGCCAAGCCGGGCGACAGCCTGGCCGTCGACGCAGTGATCATGGAATTCGCCTGAAGCGGGGCGGGCGGAAGCCTGTGGCCGATGTTCGTTTGTGCTGGACTGGCATCGCCCGGTGCCGGACAATACATCTTGATCGACTCAAGTCCTTCGGGAAACGCGAAAAACCATGGCGGATGATAGACTTCCACGCGACCCCTTGCTGCGCGAAGCGGCCGTGAAGGCGGCGGCGCCCGAAGCGCCGGCGCGTCCTTTCGTGCATCTTCGCGTGCATTCGGCCTATTCGCTGCTGGAAGGCGCGCTCCAGCTCGGGAAGATCGTCGGCCATGCGGTCAAGGACGAGTGTCCGGCTATCGCGGTCACCGATACCAACAATCTGTTCGGCGCGCTCGAATTCGCGCAGAAGGCGGTGAAGGACGGCATCCAGCCGATCATCGGCTGCCAGATCGCGCTCGCCTTTTCCGGCGAGAACGTTGACGGCCAGCGCGACCGCCGACGGCAGGGGCCCGAGATGCGACCAGTCGTGCTTATCGCGGCGACCGAAGCCGGCTATTCCAATCTGGTCAGGCTGGTGAGCCGCGTTTACCTGGAGACGCCGCCCGGCGAGGCGGTGCATCTGACCAGCGAGATGCTGGAGGGCCAGGCCGAGGGGTTGATCTGCCTCAGCGGCGGTCCCCGCGGCCCTATCGGCGCGGCTCTGAAGGAGGATCGACGCGATCTCGCGGAGACCCGGCTGTCGACCCTGAAAGCCCTGTTCGGCGATCGGCTCTATGTCGAACTGGAACGAGTTTCCGGTTACGACCGGCTGATAGAACATTCCACGATCGATCTCGCCTATGCCCACGAATTGCCGCTCGTCGCCACCAACGAGGCGTTCTTCTCGTCGCGCGACGACTATGAGGCGCATGATGCGCTGATCGCCATAGCGGAGGGCTCGGTCGTCGCCGTGGACAATCGCCGCCGGCTTTCGCCGGACAATTTCCTGCGTAGCCAGGCTGAGATGGCAGCGTTGTTCGCCGACCTGCCGGAAGCGATCGACAACACGGTCGAGATCGCGTTGCGCTGCTCCTATTATCCGAAAACCCGCAGCCCGATCCTGCCGCGATTCACCGGCGGCGACGCGTCCGACAAGGACGCAGCCGAGAAGGCCGAGGCCGCCGAACTCGCCCGCCAGGCGCGTGAAGGGCTGGAGGCCCGGCTTGCCGCGCACGGACCGACGCCGGGGTATACGGTCGAGCAATACCGCGAGAGGCTCGAATTCGAGCTCGGCATCATCGAGAAGATGAAATTCCCGGGCTACTTCCTGATCGTTGCCGACTTCATCAAATGGGCCAAGTCGCAAGGCATTCCAGTGGGGCCGGGGCGCGGCTCGGGTGCGGGCTCGCTGGTCGCCTATTCCACCACCATCACCGACATCGATCCGCTGCGTTTCTCGCTGCTGTTCGAGCGCTTCCTCAATCCGGACCGCGTGTCGATGCCCGATTTCGACATCGACTTCTGCCAGGACCGCCGCGAAGAGGTGATCCGCTACGTCCAGCAGAAATATGGACGCGACCAGGTCGGCCAGATCATCACCTTTGGAACGCTGCAAGCCCGCGCCGTGCTGCGCGACGTCGGCCGCGTGCTGCAGATGCCTTACGGCCAGGTCGATAAGCTGTCCAAGATGGTGCCGCAGAACCCGGCCAATCCGGTAAAACTGGCGGACGCCATCGCCAACGAGCCGCGTTTCGCCGAGGAGGCCGAAAAGGAGCCGATCGTCCAGACGCTGCTCGACATGGCACAGAAGCTGGAAGGCCTTTATCGCCACGCGTCGACGCACGCCGCCGGCATCGTCATCGGGGACCGGCCGCTGTCGGAGCTGGTGCCGATGTACCGCGATCCTCGTTCGGACATGCCGGTCACCCAGTTCAACATGAAATATGTCGAGCAGGCCGGGCTCGTGAAGTTCGACTTTCTCGGCCTGAAGACGCTGACCGTGCTGGAGACGGCGGTGAAGCTGATTCGCCGCCGCGGCATCGACATCGACCTGGCGACGATCCCGCTCGACGATCCCGACACCTACGCGATGCTGTCGCGCGGCGAAGTGGTCGGCGTGTTCCAGGTGGAAAGTGCCGGCATGCGCAAGGCGCTGATCGGCATGCGACCCGACTGCATCGAGGACATCATCGCGCTGGTGGCGCTCTACCGGCCGGGGCCGATGGAGAACATCCCGACCTACAACGCCAGAAAGCATGGCGAGGAGGAGATGGCGTCGATCCATCCCAAGATCGACCATCTGGTGAAGGAAACGCAAGGCGTCATCGTCTACCAGGAACAGGTGATGCAGATCGCGCAGGAGCTGTCCGGCTATTCGCTCGGCGAAGCCGACCTTCTGCGCCGTGCCATGGGCAAGAAGATCCGCGCCGAGATGGACAAGCAGCGTGAGCGCTTTGTCTCGGGCGCGGTCGAACGTGGCGTCGCAAAGCCGCAGGCCGACTTCATCTTCGATCTGCTGGCAAAGTTCGCCGACTACGGTTTCAACAAATCGCACGCGGCCGCCTACGCCGTCGTCTCCTACCAGACCGCCTATCTCAAGGCGCATTATCCGGTCGAATTCCTGGCGGCGTCGATGACGCTCGACATGGGCAACACCGACAAGCTCGCCGACTTTCGCCAGGATGCGCTGCGCCTCGGCATCGAGGTGGTGGCGCCGTCGGTGATATCAAGCTTTCGTCCCTTCGAGGTCGGCGAGAACCGCATCTACTATTCGATGGCCGCGCTCAAGGGCGTCGGCGACGCGGCGGTTGAGCATATCGTCGCCATGCGCGGCGAGAAGCCGTTCAAGAGCCTGGCCGATTTCTGCGAAAGGGTCGATCCGAAAATCGTCGGCAAGCGCGTCTTCGAAAGCCTGATCATGGCCGGAGCGCTAGACTGTTTCGGCCATGACCGCGCCGCGATGATGGCTGGCGTCGAGCGGATGATGGGGCTGGCGTCACTGGCGCAGCAGAACGCCGTCTCAGGCCAGGCCGACATTTTCGGCGCGTCTCTAGGGGCACAGTCGCAGGCGCTCAACTTGCCCGTGACCGAACCGTGGCTCGCCGCCGACCGCCTGCACCGCGAATTCCAGGTGGTCGGTTTCTATCTCTCCGCCCATCCGCTGGACGAGTACAAGGCGGCGCTGCAGAAGATGCGGGTGCAGAACTGGGCGGAGTTTTCGGCCGCGGTCAAGCGCGGTGCCACCGCAGGGCGCCTCGCCGGCACCGTGACCACCAAGCAGGAGCGCAAGACGCGGACCGGCAACAAGATGGGCGTGGTGCAGTTCTCGGACACGTCCGGCCAGTATGAGGCGGTGCTGTTTTCCGAAGGATTGGCGCAGTATCGCGACATGCTGGAGCCGGGCCGCTCCGTCGTCATCACCGTGGCGGCGGAAGACAGGCCGGAAGGCGTCAACCTGCGCATACAGACCGTGCAGTCGCTTGAGGACGAGGCCAGCCGCATCCAGAAGGCGCTGCGCATCTTCGTCAGAAACGATGCGCCTGCCTCGATCATTCAGTCGCAGCTTACCCAGCGCGGTGAAAGTCAGGTGAGCATCATCGTTATCAAGGAAGAAGCGCAGGGCGAGGTGGAGATTGCCCTGCAGGGGGGCTACCGCGTCTCGCCGCAAATCGCCTCGGCGATGCGCGCCGTGCCAGGCGTGGTCGAAGTGGAGCTGGTGTGATCGCCCCGTCCGGGGACTGGTGGCAATCCGCCGGGCGGCATCCGCCGCTCAAATCACCGCAATTGCCATGAAGACGAAAGACAGCGACGGATTGCAGGACCGTTCCACAACGGCGCGGCTGCGCGACACGTTGCGCAAGCTCTACCACGGCCGCACGCCGGCGGCCTTTTGGTTTCAGCTGGTTGCGATCATCATCGACCTAGCCATCATCGCCTTCTTCATCGCAACGCCCGTCATCCAGCAGTCGGCCTCATTCCTGTGGCTCGACTATGCGGTGGCGGCTCTGGTCGCCGCCGACCTGGTTGCCAGGCTGCTTGCCTCGAATGACATGCTGCGGCTGATGAAGCAGCCGACCTCCTGGGTGGACATTTTCATCCTTTTGACGCTGCTGATGCCGACGGCGCTCGCCAATCTCGGCTTTCTGCGTATCCTGCGGCTATGGTCGCTGTCGCGCAGCGGTTCGCTCTGGCGCCATTTCGAGATGCAGGGCCTGCGGCCCTGGCGCGAAGCGAGCCACGCGGTGATCAATCTCTTGACGTTCCTCTTCGTGATCACCGGTTTCGTCTACACTTTCTTCTTCCGCAGCGGAGCGGGCTGGAAAGCTACATCGACGCGCTTTACTTTACCGTCGCGACGGTAACCACGACCGGGTTCGGCGACATCGTGCTGCCGGGAATGGCCGGCAAACTGACGGCGATCGTGACCATGATCATCGGCATATCGCTGTTCGTCAGGCTGGCGCAGGCGATCTTCCGACCGGCCAAGGTGTTCTTTCCCTGTCCACAATGCGGCCTGCAACGGCACGAGCCGGACGCCGTTCACTGCAAGGCCTGCGGCCACCTCCTCAACATACCCGACAGTGGTGATTGAGGGGAGGTTGAGGGGCGATTGAGGCGCGCTACGATGCCGCCGCTTGCGCCGGCTTTGGCTGCCGGCGCTGCAGGTTGAGCATATTGCCCATGAGGATCAGCAATGCCCCGCCTGCGGTGAAGGCGTCGATCTGCTCCTGGTAGAGCAGCCAGCCGATCAATGCCGACAGCGGCACGCGCAGGAAATCCATCGGCGAAATGACAGTGGCATCGGCGTAGCTCAGCGCCCAGGCCATGCAGAAATGCGACGACATGCCGGTGAAGGCGATCAGCAGGATCCACGGCCACAGCTCGAGCGACGGGTTACGCCATTCGTAGAGCGCCGGGATCAGGCCGAGCACCGACTGGATGATCAGCATCCAGAAGATGATTCGCACAACGCTGTCGGTCCGCGTCAGCGACTTGACCAGGACCAGCGAGATGCCGAAGCACATTGCCGCGCCCAGCACGACCAGATGTCCCGGATCGACCGAGCCGACGCCGGGGCGCACAATAATCACAACACCGATCAGCCCGAGCGCCACGGCCCCGAGCTTCGGCCGGGTGAGCCTTTCGCCGAGAAAGGTGACCGCCAGGATCGCCGTCCAGATCGGTGTCGTGAATTCGATCGAGATCAGTACCGCCAATGGGATCAGCGTCAGAGCGTAGAGCCACGCCGCCTGGCCCGTATAGTGAACCACGTTGCGCGTGACATGGGCGAGCGGCCGCCCAGTGCGCATAGCGGCAAAGCCGCCATTTTGCATGACCAGCGGCAGCAGGATGAAAAAGCCGATCACCGAGCGCAGCTCCAGCACTTGGAAAACGTTGAGCTCGGCCGTGGTGGCGCGGCCCGCGACCGACATCGCCAGGAACGAGGCGATCGACAGCGCCATCCAGAACGCGGCCTTGGGGATGGAAGGGGTGGGTGCCATCTCCGCTATGTCGCAGGCCGTGGCTTTTGCCGCAACCGCTAGCAGCCGCATTCTTCTGGGCCAGCCGGATGTTGCAAAACAGTCATGTTGAAGGCGGAACCTGGCACGGCAGGGGGCGTTGAGTTCCGAATATCGGAAGTGCTTCGCAGGTGCCTTTCAATGTCGATAGGAGAACTTCGATGAGATCATTTGCGCAATTTGCGCTTGCTGGCTGTCTGTTGGTCACGGCAGGCGCGGCACATGCCGACGAGTCCAGATTTCTCCAGTCGTTCAAGGGCAATTTCACCGGCAAGGGCATCGTCAAGGTGACCACCGACGCGCCGACGGTGAATGTGTCCTGCACGTTCAGGTCAAACGCGACGTCGACCTCATTGTCGCTCGATGGCAATTGCCGAGGGCTTATCGTGGTGACCCGCGCCATCAGCGCGGACCTGAGGACTGCCGGAGCGAAATATAGCGGCACTTATGTCGGGTCTCGTACCGGGCCTGCGCAATTGAACGGCACCCGTTCGGGCAACGCGATCAATCTCGGCATCCGTTGGGCCAAGGAAGTCAATGGTGACCGAAAGGCGCAGATGAAGGTCGAGAAACGAGGCGAGAACGGCATGCGGCTGACGGTGATCGACACTGATCCGAAAACCGGCAAGAGCATGGTGACGAGCAGGATAGACCTAACCCGAACTTAGTGGGCTGCTGAAAGAGGCTCTCAATTTCAAACCGGCGCCAGGAGTGCAGCGCACCGCGATTCCCGTCATCCTCGGGCTTGTCCCGAGGACCTGCCATCATCACCACAACTAACTGGATGTAATAGCTTTTCTTTCCAGGCACGTAGACCCTCGGGACAAGCCCGAGGATGACGGAGGTGGTAGCGGTGTGACGCGCTTTGCCACACTGGTGGACCTTCTTCATCAGCCCGTTAAAGCTTAGTCTTCCAGCGGCTCCGGCGTGTGGGTGTCGCGGCCCTTGCCGAACGTATAGCCGGTTTCCACCGCCTTGCGGCCGAACTTGTCGCGCAGCGCGTCGATGGCGCCTTCGGCCATGGCCCGCTTGCGCGACTGGATATCGACCAGATCGGGCGGATCGGCCTTGTCATCGGGGGAAAGATCGCTGACGCCGATGCCGAGCAGCCGGTATTTGGTGCCGTCGGTTTCCTTGCGCAGCAGCTCGACCCCGGTCGAAAAGATGCGGTCGGCGAGCCGGGTCGGGTCGCCGAGCTGGCGGTTGCGGGTGCGGATCTTGAAATCCTGCGTCTTCAGCTTGAGCACCACCGTGCGTCCGGCGATACCGGATTTCTTCAATCGTGCCGAGACCTTTTCCGAAAGGCCCCGCAGTACCGAGATCAGCTCGTCCAGCGAAGCTATATCGGTGTCGAAAGTGGTTTCGGCCGATACGCTCTTGGCGTCCTGGTCGGGATCGACGCGGCGAACGTCCTCACCGCGCGAGAGCCGGTAAAGCCGGTCGCCCATCACGCCATAGCGGCGCATGAGGTCGCCGCGGTCCATCTTCTGGATCTGGCCGATGGTGCGGATGCCGTCCTGTTCGAGCGTGGCGTTGAATGCCTTGCCGACACCCCAGATCATGCTCACCGGCTGTGCGGCGAGGAAGCCCACGGCTTCCGCTTCGCCGATAACCGAGAAGCCGCGCGGTTTGCGGAAATCCGACGCCACCTTGGCCAGGAACTTGCAGTAGGACAGACCTGACGAAACGGTGATGCCGATCTCCTTCTCGACGGCCAGCGCGAAACGGGCCAGCACCACCGCCGGCGGCAGGCCGTGCAGCCGTTCGGTTCCGGCAAGGTCGAGAAACGCCTCGTCGATCGAGAGCGGCTCGACCAGCGGCGTCAGCGCTTGCATCATGGCGCGCACCTCGCGCCCGACGGCCACATATTTTTCCATGTTGGGCGGGATAACCACCGCTTCGGGGCAAGCCTCGAGCGCCTTGAACATGGGCATGGCGGAACGCACGCCCCTTATCCGGGCGATGTAGCAGGCGGTGGAGACGACGCCGCGCTTGCCGCCGCCGATGATCAGCGGCTTGTCCTTCAGTGCCGGGTTGTCGCGTTTTTCGATCGCCGCATAGAAAGCGTCGCAGTCGATATGGGCCAGATGCAGCCGGTACAGCTCGGGATGACGAGCAAGCCTGGGGCTGCCGCATCGCTCGCAGCGCCTGGCATCGCTGCGCTGAAAGGCCAGGCAGTCGCGGCAGAAACCGTGATCAGGATTATTGACAGGAGCCGCCATCGCTGCGAACATAAAGAGAACAAACGCAATGGTACGACAGTGCAAGGCTAGCGACAAGCTTGGCCTGGGGAGAACGCATGAGCACGACCATAGTGCCGCTGACGCCTGAGCTCTGGCCTGAATTCGAAGATCTCTTCGGCAAGCAGGGCGCCTGCTACGGCTGCTGGTGCACGCATTTCCGGTTGGCGCCGGCGGTCCGTCGCGAAAGCAGCCGCGAACGCAACAAGGACCACATCCGGGCACGCATCGAAGCAGGCCCGCCACCGGGCATGCTGGCGTTCGAGGACGGCAAAGCAGTCGGCTGGATGCAGATCGGGCCGCGCGCCGACGTGCCCGAATGGAACAACCGGGGCCGGGGCTCGGCTCCGGTCGATCCCGCGGATGCGTCGGATCCGGGCGTCTGGGCGATTTCCTGTTTCTTCATCCGCGCCAAGGCGCGGGGCCGGGGCATCAGCCATCGCCTGGTCGAAGGCGGCATCGATTTCGCCCGCAGGAACGGCGCGCGAATGGTCGAAGCCTGCCCGATAGACCTGTCGAAGGATTCACGCTCCATCGGGCTGTTCGTGGGCTCGTCGCGCGTGTTCGAGAAGGCCGGGTTTGAGCGGCTCCTGGAGCGCAAGGCGGGCCGGCCGTTGATGCGGCTGGTGCTGGAGCCGAGCGCCTGAACTTCGCCATCTTGCAGTTGCGACGGTCATTCCCTACCACAGGCAGGATACGATTTTGCCTTTTCGACCAAACGGAGAATTCTACGTGAACCGGATGTTGCCAATCGCCTTTATCGCGCTTCTGCTCAGCGCGCCCGCTTTCGGCCAGAGCGTCGACAGCCAGGGTGCAAGGCAACTATCCGAGGACCTGTCCCGCTATGTCGGCAAACAGGCGCTCGACAAGGGCATTCTGAAGGTTTCGGTCGAAGGCGGCGCCTACAAGATCGTGTTCGATTTCAAGGCGCTCGCCGGCACTTTGCCCGACCAGAAGCTGTTGAAATTCGACTTTGCGCCCTACGCCCTGCTGGTCAAGCCGCGCAGCGATGGGACCTGGGATGTCTCGATGGATCTTTCGCAAAGCGCGTCCTTCGCGTTCAACGGGCCCCAGGGGCTGCAAAGCACGCAATTTTCGATCAAGGACGGCAAGGGTTCCGGTGTCTACGATCCCAATCTGGCGGCCTTTACCAGCGGCACCAGTTCGATGGCGGGCATGACGATGGCCTCGCAAGATGCCAAGCAGCACATGGAAATCAGCGCCGACGCCGGCACCGCGACCATGGCCGCCACCAAGGCTGCCAATGGCGGCGTCGATTTCACGATGTCGCAAAAAATCTCGAACTTTGTCGAGGCGATCAAGTTCGACGATCCTGAAAGCGGATTGAAATTCCCGGTCACCATCAAATCACCGGAACTGTCTGTCGAGGCCAATGGTAAGGGCGTGCAGGCGAAGCCGCTGCTTAATCTCCTGGCATTTGCCGTCGCCAATGAGAACGAAGCCACGCTGAAAGCCAACCAGGCGCAGCTCAAATCGCTTCTGCTCGCCGCATTACCCGTGTGGGAGCGCATCGACGGGACATACGGGTTCAAGGATTTCGCGGTCGAGAGCCCGGTCGGCACGTTCGGCGCGGCGCAGCTCAGCACCGCCTTCGGAATGGATGGCGTCGCCCAGAGCGGTACGCTCGGCTACGGCATCAAGGCGTCGGGGTTGACCGTGCCGCAGCAGCTTCTGCCGAGCTGGAGCATGGCGCTGCTGCCGACCGATATCGATCTGAACGTCGGCGGCGCCAATATCGATCTCGACAGCATGGCGAAGAAGGCAATCGAAGCCTTTGATCTCAATAAGAACCCGCCGCTGTCGGCCGAATTCGGAGAGCAGCTCAAAACCGACTTCATGGCCAAGACGCCGAAGGTCGTCATTGGCCATAGCACCATCAAGAACAAGGATACCGAAATCGCCTTGGAAGGCGAAATGACATTTCCTAGCGAGAAGCCCGAAGCCAATGTGACGGGACGTCGCCGGCTTCGACAAGATCGTCGAAGGCCTGCAGGAAGCGGCGAAATCGGAACCAGAAGTGGCGCAGTACGTGCCTGTGGTCCTGATGGTGAAAGGGTTCGGCAAGACCTTGACGGACGGCCGTATGGAATGGGTCATCAACGCCAAGCCGGACGGTTCGGTCATTGTCAATGGCGTCATGCTGAAGCCGGCCGATCCTGCCGAGGACGACAGCATTGACGATGGCGGCGACGAGACGGACCAGGCGGATCCGGCACAGTAACCACTCGGCTCACCAAAGCGCGTCGCGTTCGAACAGATTCAGGCGACGCGCTTCAAGCCGTCATTTTGTGCATGTCGTTCTCCCAAACCGAAATCCGTTGGTCGACAAGCGTCAAACTTCGCGCGACCTGGCGATCGGCGGCGCCGTCTTGGGATTGTCACTCATATCGAATGCTCGTGGTTGTCGTCGCCCAGCGGCAGCGCGCGCAACGCCTTGCCGACGGAGGCCGGTGGCGTGCCGGTTTCCTCGGCAAAACGCAGCAATGTGGGTTCGTGGGCGAGAACGAACTGCAGCACACCGGCCAGAAATCCCGGCTCGCCGGCAGCTTTGCGGATCGAATGCGCCTCGATGCCGGTGATCGCCAGGAAGCGAGGCAGCAGTTCGGGATCTGAGGCGACGAAGGCCAGAGCCTTCACGGCAATGGTTTCGGCCTCTTCGCGCATTGACGCTGCGTTTGCCATCATTACCTTTCAGGGTATGCGGAATGTGAGTCTCTTCCGCAGTAATGGCAAGCGTCGCTTGCGGCAAGTCACTACCTCTTCAGTGCGGGGCCCGAGGTGGAAGCGGAGCAGCTTTTCTCGCCGCAGGTTTCCGTTTCGTCAATCATATTGCCGTACAGTCAACCAGGGTTTGGTGCGTTCCGGAAGGGCGCATAACGGCCGCTTCGATCGGAACAGCGGCCGGGACGGGATATCGATGCCTAAGAAGGTCATGATCGTCGAGGACAATGAGCTCAACATGAAGCTCTTTCGGGACCTCATCGAAGCAAGCGGTTACGAGACAGTTCGCACCCGCAACGGTCTGGAAGCGCTCGATCTGGCGCGTCAGCACCGGCCGGATCTCATTTTGATGGACATCCAGTTGCCTGAAGTGTCGGGGCTGGAGGTGACGAAATGGCTGAAGGAAGATGACGACCTGCACGTCATCCCGGTCATTGCCGTCACCGCCTTCGCGATGAAGGGCGACGAGGAGCGCATTCGCCAGGGCGGCTGCGAGGCTTATATCTCCAAGCCGATCTCGGTGCCGCGCTTCATCGAAACCATCAAGTCCTACTTGGGTGATTCCTGATGCACCTTGCCGCCAAAGCCGGAGCCTTGTGAAATGACCGCTCGGATTCTCGTCGTCGACGACATCCCTGCCAATGTGAGGCTGCTGGAGGTTCGGCTGCTGGCCGAATATTTCGAGGTGTTGACCGCCACCAACGGCCCGGATGCAATCGAGACCTGCGAGAACGGCAAGGTCGACGTCGTGCTGCTCGACGTCATGATGCCGGATATGGACGGCTTCGAGGTCTGCCGCCGCCTGAAGAGCGATCCGGCGACGTCGCATATTCCAGTGGTGATGATCACCGCACTCGACCAGGTTTCCGACAGGGTGCGCGGGCTTGAGGCCGGCGCCGACGATTTCCTGACCAAACCCGTCAACGACCTGCAACTGATGACGCGCGTCAAAAGCCTCGTCAGGCTGAAGTCGCTGACCGACGAGTTGCGGCTGCGCGCCTCGACCACGCGCAACATCGGCATCGAAGAGTTGCTCAGCCGCAATTTCGCCTCCGAGGACACGACGCCGAAAGTGCTTCTGATCGACGAGCGCAAATCGTCGATCGAGCGCGTCCAGAAGATGCTGCGCGACTGTGCTGACCTGGATGTCGCCAGCGATCCGCATGCCGGCTTCTTCCAGGCGGCGGAGACCCCCTATGAATGCGTGATGATCTCGACGAGCTTTGCCGATTTCGATCCGCTTCGGCTCTGCTCGCAACTGCGCTCGCTCGATCGCACACGCTTCCTGCCGATCATCCTGCTGGCGGAGGAGGGCGAGGAGGAGCGCATCATTCGTGGCCTCGAACTCGGCATCAACGACTATCTGATGCGGCCGATCGACCAGCACGAACTGACGGCGCGGTTGCGCACCCAGGTGCGCCGCAAGCGCTACAACGACCAATTGCGCGCCAGCGTGACGCAGACGATCGAAATGGCGGTGACCGACGGGCTGACCGGGCTGCACAATCGCCGCTATCTCGACAGCCATCTCCAGACGCTGTTCGACCGCGCCGTGGCGCGGCGTCGACCGCTGTCGGTGATGATCACCGACCTCGATCGCTTCAAGTCGATCAACGACACGCATGGCCATGACGGTGGCGACGAGGTGCTGCGGGAATTCGCGCGGCGGCTGCGCAAGAACGTGCGCGGCATCGATCTGGCCTGCCGGTTCGGCGGTGAGGAGTTCGTGGTGGTCATGCCAGACACCGATGGAGCGGTCGCCGAAAAGGTGGCCGAACGCATCCGCGCCGAAATCGCCCAGATGCCGTTCGCCATCGGGCCTGACGGCAAGGTCATCGAGGTCACCGTCACCGTCAGCGTCGGCGTGTCGTCGGTGCTGAAGGGAGTGGATACGGTCGCGGCGTTGATGAAACGCGCCGATTTGGCGCTCTATGAAGCCAAGAGCGGTGGCCGCAACCGCGTCGTCGCCAAGGCTGCCTGACGGACCGGATAAGAGTATCCGTCAATCCGGCAAGGTTACCCATTTACCTTAATCCAAGCGATTTGCGAGGCTTGGTTAAGAAACTGTTGATTTTCATAAGCTCTTGCGCAAATGTGCGGCCACAGACAGAGCGACGCCGGCACGAGGACAGACAGTCGGGTCGATCAAAAATACCCCATGATGCTCAGGTCCGCCGCATCTCCTGGGTCCGTGGGGTCGGCCGGCCGGCGCTGGCACATAGTGGCCTCCTCGTACCGCTGCCAAACGCCGACCGGCCCCCTTTCAAAATAGTATCAGGATTCTGCGCCAAGCTCCGGAAATCAGGGCTTTTTGCGCACGATATCGACAGCGCTTTTTTGACTGTAAAGGCGAGCCCCGATGTGAAGAGCTGCGCCGCACGCTCTCTTGCCATTCGGCAGAGGGCGTTGCTCCTCACTTCATACATATGGCGCCCAGGGGCTTGCTTCAAGCCTGGGTTCCTCCCGTAAAACCGCAGCCTAGCCAATGGGAGCGGAGTGACGGGAATGCGTGCACCGACAGATGGATCGCGTCGAAATCATGCGGTGATTGTCGCCGGGGGCGGCCCGACAGGATTGATGCTGGCAGGCGAACTCGCATTGGCGGGCATCGACGTCGCCATTGTCGAGCGGCGCCCGACCCAGCAGCTGATTGGCTTGCGCGCAGGTGGCCTGCACGCACGCACAATCGAGGTGCTCGACCAGCGCGGGATCGCCGACCGATTCCTCTCCCAGGGGCAATGCTTCCCGACCGTCGGCTTCCACATGATCCGTTTGGACATCAGCGACTTTCCCAGCCGGCACAACTATCTGCTGGCACTGCGGCAAAACCACATCGAGCGGATATTGGCCGACTGGATCAGCGAGTTGGGGGTGCTGATCCATCGCGGACAGGAAGTCACGGATTTCATGCAGGACGACAGTGGCGTGGATGTGGGGCTGTCCGATGGCCGACGGATGAAAGCGCAGTACCTCGTGGGATGCGACGGTGGACGCAGCACGATCCGCAAGGCGGCGGGCATCGAGTTCGCCGGATGGGATCCGACGATGAGCTGGATGATCGCCGAGGTCGAGATGTCGGAAGAACCGCCATTGGGCTTTCGCAGCGACGCCCACGGAACCCATGCGATAGGCAAGATCGAGGAAGGCGATAGGGTGGGTGTCGTGCTGACCGAGAGACAACTGATCATCGGTGGTGAACCGACATTGGACGATCTCCGCGAGGCGCTCACCCTTATCTATGGCACCGATTTCGGCGTCCACAATCCGACCTGGATATCGCGGTTCACCGATATGACGCGTCAGGCTGCCGCTTACCGCGTCGGGCGTGTCCTGCTGGCCGGCGACGCGGCGCATGTGCATCCTCCGATGGGCGGGCAGGGGCTCAATATCGGTGTGCAGGACGCGGTCAACCTGGGATGGAAACTGGCCCAGGTCGTCAAGCGGACATCACCCGACAACCTGCTCGACAGCTATCAAGCCGAGCGCCATCCGGTCGCCGCCCGTGTCTTGCGCAACACGATGGCACAGGTCGCGCTTCGGCGCATGGATGACCGCACCAAGGCTCTGGGCGACACCATTGCCGAACTGCTCGACCTGGAGGAGCCTCGCAAACGCATCGCGGCCGAAATGTCCGGCCTGGACGTTCGTTACGACTTGGGCGAGCGGCATCCATTGCTCGGGCGGCGAATGCCCGATCTCGATCTGCTCACCGCCAGCGGGCCGGCGCGGCTGTTTACCTTGCTGCACCATGCCCGGCCGGTGCTGATCAACCTCGGCACGCCCGGCAGGCTGGACATCAAGCCATGGGCGAATCGGGTCCAGCAGGTCGACGCCGTGTACGACGACGACTGGGAGCTGCCAGTTCTCGGGGCCGTCGCCGGACCCGACGCGGTGCTGATCCGCCCCGACGGGTACGTGGCATGGGTTGGTTCCGGAAGCCAACAGGGACTGGCCGATGCGCTGACCACCTGGTTCGGGCCGCCCGCTGCTGTGGCGTAGCAGGGTCGACGCCGGCCTGGCGCTCCGCCCACGCGTGCTTGGCAAGCGTTGCGAGCTTTACGGTGGAAGGTCTCCTGACATCAGATTGACAGGAGGTGCGATCTGTGCGCGAATTGGTTGGACCATTGAACCACTTGCCAGCGGTTCGGGAGGAATTGTGGATCAAAACAGCCTGCCACCTATTCAGACGACGGCGCGTGACGACGCCGTGCTGAAGGCGTTGGTAGGCTTTGTTCGTGCCGAGGCCCTCCAGCCGGGCGAGCGGCTGCCAACGGAACGCATCCTGGCGGAGCGGCTGAAGGTCAGCCGCAACACGGTGCGCGAGGCGCTGACGCGGTGGGAAGGGCTCGGGCTGGTCGAGCGCCGGCAAGGCAGCGGCACCTATCTCAAGGCAGCCGTTTCGCCGGACATGTTGCATCTGCCGCTGACGCTTGCGGGCGGCAACGACTTCACCAGCCTGATGCAGACGCTTGAAATCCGCCGCGCGCTGGAGGCGGAAGCCGCCGCCCTTTGCGCCGAACGCGCAAGCCAGACCGATATCGCCGAAATCGAGCGCAAGCTCGACATCATGGAGCAGGCGTTCCGCACGCGCGAGGGCATGTCTTCGGAAGAGGACTGGGAGTTCCACCAAGCGATCTACAGGGTTTCCGGCAACCCGCTGTTCGAGCAGATCATCGCCGCCATGCACGAATTGTTCCACCGCTTCTGGGAGCATCCGCTCGGCGTGCGCGACTTCGGCCACGCCAGCTTTCCCTACCATCGGACCATTTACGAGCGCATCGCCGCGCGCGACCCGCACGGCGCCCGCGCCGAGGCGCTCAAGCTGATCGCCACCGTCGAGGACGACCTCAAGCGCGGCGCGGCAAAACTCAAACTTTCGAGCCAGACATGAACGAACATCCCTCAGGTTTCGATCACGACTATCTTGCCGAGGCGGCGACGCTTCTGGCGCATGACGAGCCTTTCCCAGGTGGGGCGGTGGTGCCGCCGATCTATCAAACATCGCTGTTCACCTTCGCCAACTATGCCGAGATGGCGGATACTTTTGCCGGCAAACGGAAGCAGCCGATCTATTCGCGCGGCGACAATCCGACGGTGATGGAGTTCGAGGCACGCGTCGCCGCGCTTGAGGGCGCCGAGGCCGCGCGCGGCTTTTCCAGCGGCATGGCGGCGATCAGCGCCACGGTGCTCGCCTTCGTCGGTGCCGGCGAGCGCATCGTTGCGGTGCGCAATTGCTATGGTGATGCCTATCGGCTGTTCGAGCGGCTTTTGCCGCGGCTCAACATCAGGGTCGACTATGTCGACGGCTCCGATCCGGATGCGGTGGCGGCGGCCCTTCCGGGCGCCAGGCTGCTTTATCTGGAGAGCCCGACCTCGATGATGTTCGAGCTGCAGGACCTGGCTCACCTGACCCGGCTGGCGAAGGAGCAGGGCATCGTCACCACGATCGACAATTCCTGGGCAACGCCTGTGTTCCAGAAGCCGATCGCGCATGGCGTCGATCTGGTGCTGCATTCGGCATCGAAATATCTCGGCGGCCACAGCGATACGGTCGCCGGCGTGGTGGCAGGCTCGGCCGCCCACATCAAGCACATCAACGAGCAGACGTATTCCTATCTCGGCGGCAAGCTTTCGCCCTTCGAGGCATGGCTCTTGCTGCGCGGGTTGCGCACGCTGCCGCTGCGCCTGCCGCACCACATGAAGAGCGGGCTCGCCATCGCCGAGCGGCTGAAGGCGCATGGCAATGTCGAGCGCGTCAACCACCCCGCCTATTCGAACCATCCGGGCAAGGCGACGCTTGCTGGTTACGCGGGGTTGTTCTCCTTCGAGGTCACCGAGGATATCGACATCCCCGTCTTCGTCGATGCGTTGAAATATTTCCGCATCGGCGTGAGCTGGGGCGGCCATGAGAGCCTGGTCGTGCCGGCCAAGGCGTCGCTGGAGCAGACGCCGGGACTGAATTCGATGGCGCGCTTCGGCGTCAGCCCCCGAACCATCCGCTTCAATGTCGGATTGGAAAGTGTCGAGGATCTGTGGGCCGACGTGGCGCAGGCCTTCGAAAAAGCCAGAAAATAACAAGCCGCTTCAAAATGGGAGTCTTGAAGATGAAAAAACTGACCGTCATGCTTGCCACAGCCGCGGGATTGGCGATTTCCGCCGGAAACGCGCTGGCCGATTCGACCCTGAAAATGGTCGAAGTCATCACCAGCCCGCCGCGCACGGAGTTCCTGAAGAAGCAGATCGCCGAATTCGAAAAGGCCAATCCCGGCATCAAGGTCGAGCTGATCTCGCTGCCCTGGGGGCAGGCTTTCGAAAAGTTCCTGACCATGGTGCAGGCAGGCGATACGCCCGACGTGGTCGAGATGCCGGAACGCTGGATGGGCCTCTACGCCAACAATGCCCAGCTGGAGGATCTGGGTCCGTACATGGCCAAGTGGGATGATGCCAAGACGCTCGGGGACCGAGCCAAGCAGTTCGGCTCGACCGTCAACAACACCCAGTTCATGATCCCCTACGGCTACTATGTGAACGCGCTGTTCTGGAACAAGAAGCTGTTCAAGGAAGCCGGCCTCGACGGCCCGCCGGCAACGCTCGACGAATTCGTCGCCGATTCCAAGAAGATCTCCGCCATTCCGGGCAAATACGGCTACTGCCTGCGCGGCGGCCCCGGCGCCTTCAACGGCATGCACATGTTCATGAACATCGCTCAGGGCAAGGGCGGCTACTTCAACGAGGACGGCACCTCGACCATCAACGAGGAGGGCTCGGTCAGGGGCCTGCAGATGCTGGCCGACATGTACAAGCAGGGCCTGGCGCCCAAGGACGCGGTGAGCTGGGGGTTTAACGAAACCGTCACCGGCTTCTATTCCGGAACCTGCGCCATGCTGAACCAGGATCCGGACGCGCTTCTCGGCATCGCCGACAAGATGAGCGCAGACGACTTCGCCGTGGCGCCGCTGCCGGTCGGGCCGAGCGGCAAATCCTATCCGACGCTCGGCTATGCCGGCTGGGCGATGTTCGCCAATTCGCAGCACAAGGACGACGCCTGGAAGCTGATGGCGACGCTTTTGTCGCCCAAGGACAATCTGGAATGGGCCAAGGAAGTCGGCGTCGTCCCCATCCACAACGGCGCCGACCAGGATCCGCATTTCAAGACCGAGCAGTTCAAGGGCTGGTTCACCGAGCTCAGCGACAGCGCCAAATATGAAATGGTGACGCCGCCGACGCATCTGGAGAACCTCGGCAATTTCGTCGACCAGGTGGCGATCAAGAATTTCCAGGAAGTGCTGCTTGGCCAAAAGACGGCCAAGGAAGTTGCCGATCAATGGGCCGCTTTCCTGACCAAGGAACAGCAGGACTGGATGGCGAAGAACAAGAAGTAGCTTTTCTTCCCTTCTCCCCGTTTACGGGGAGAAGGTGGCCTGATCGGGCCGGATGAGGGGCGGCGCCAGGTTCTCTCAACTCAGCGCTGCCCCTCATCTGCCTGCCGGCATCTTCTCCCCGTAAACGGGGAGAAGGGTGCTGTTGCCACGCCGGCATCCACCCTTCACCGCGAGCGCCAATGACCTATGCCGTTTCCGAAATACGACCCGCCGGCAAGCCTCGAAAGAAGCGGCTGACGCACGCTGCCACCGAACCCTGGCTATATCTCAGCCCGGCGATCATCCTGCTGGTCGTGGTACTTCTGGTGCCGCTGGTCATCGGCATCAGCTATTCCTTCCGTAAGTTTTCGGCTTTCAAGTCGGAATATGTCGGGCTCGGGCAGTATCACGCTATGCTGTCGGATGCCGTGCTCGGCCAGGCGCTGGTCAATACGCTGTGGTGGACGGTCTCCAGCCTATTCTTCCAGTTCTTCCTCGGCCTTGGCCTGGCGCTGCTGCTCGACAAGCCGTTTCACGGCCGTAAACTCGTGCAGGCGCTGGTGTTCCTGCCCTGGGCGGTGCCGTCCTTCCTGTCGGGCCTGACCTGGGCCTGGCTGTTCAATCCGATCATCGGGCCGCTGCCGCACTGGCTGTTCGCGTTAGGGCTGAAGGCCGAGCCGACCAACATTCTCTCCGATCCCGCGACGGCCATGTGGGGGCCGATCGTCGCCAATGTCTGGTTCGGCATTCCGTTCTTTGCCATCACGCTTTTGGCGGCACTGAAATCCATTCCCGCGGAACTGCATGAGGCGGCGGCGATCGACGGCGCCTCGCCCTGGCAACGTTTCACCAAGGTGACACTGCCGTTCCTGGCGCCGACCATCGCCATCACGGTGATGCTGCGCACCATCTGGATCGCCACTTTCGCCGACCTGATCTTCGTCATGACCGAGGGCGGGCCGGCCGGGTCGACCAATACGGTGCCGGTCTACATCTATGTCAGCGCCTTCAAGTCGCTGGACAAGGGCTACGCATCGGCGGTTGCCGTGCTGCTGCTCGTCCTGCTCATTGCCTATGCGATTGCGCTGATCGCCATCCGTCGCTCTCTGGTGAGGCACGTCTGATGATCGCGGGACGCTCATCTTCGCAACGCTTCTTCGGCGGCGTCGGGCTCTACGCGGCCATCGCGGCCTATGTGATCTTCGCCCTGTTCCCGATCTTCTGGACCCTGAAGATATCGGTTACACCGGAACGGCTTCTCTATTCCGAAGGCATCACCTTCTGGCCGTCGCAGATGACGTTGCAGAACTTTGTCACCGTGCTCGAGGCCACGGACTTTCCGCGCTATTTCCTCAACAGCGTCATCGTCTCGGTTTCGACGGCGGCACTGGTGACTGTCATCGCGACGCTCGCCGGCTACGCCATGTCGCGCTTCACCTTTCGCGGCAAGGCGGCACTGGCGCTGATGCTGCTTTTGACCCAGACTTTCCCGCTAGTCATGGTCATTCCACCGATCTATCGCGTGATGGGCCAGATCGGCCTGATCAACAGCCTGACCGGGCTGATCATCATCTACACCGCCTTCAACACCGCGTTTGCAACCTTCCTGATGCAGTCCTTCTTCGACGGCATACCGAAGGACCTGGAGGAGGCGGCGATGATCGACGGCTGCACACGCGCGCAGGCGATGCGCCGGGTGATCGTGCCGCTGACGCTGCCCGGCATGGGCGCCACGCTCGGCTTTGTCTTCACCGCTGCCTGGAGTGAACTCCTGTTCGCGCTGATGCTGATCTCCAGCGATGACAAGAAGACCTTCGCCGTCGGCCTGCTCACCTTCATCGGCAAGTTCGCCGTCGACTGGGGGCAGATGATGGCGGCGTCGATCCTGGCGCTGATCCCGGTCTGCATCTTCTTCGGCTTCCTGCAACGCTATCTCGTCACCGGCCTCACCGCCGGCGCCGTGAAGGGATAATCGATGGCTTCCGTTACGCTGGAAAAGGTCCGCAAAGATTATGGCGCCGTGCGTGTGCTGCACGCGGTCGACCTCGACATCGCCGACGGCGAGTTCGTCGTCCTCGTCGGTCCGTCCGGCTGCGGGAAATCGACGCTTCTGCGCATGATCGCCGGCCTGGAGGAGGTTTCCGATGGCGAGATCCGTATCGGCGAGCGGCTGGTCAACGACGTCGCGCCGAAAGACCGCGACATTGCCATGGTGTTCCAGTCCTACGCGCTCTATCCGCATATGGACGTGTCGAAGAACATGGGCTTCAGCCTGATGCTGAGGAAGGCAGAGAAGCAGGCGATCGACGCGCGTGTCGACGGCGCCGCCAGACGGCTTGGGCTGGACAATTTCCTGCAACGCCTGCCGCGCCAGCTTTCCGGCGGCCAGCGCCAGCGCGTCGCCATGGGTCGGGCGATCGTGCGCGATCCCAAGGTCTTTCTTTTCGACGAGCCGCTTTCGAACCTCGACGCCAAGCTGCGCGTGCACATGCGCGCCGAGATCAAGGCGCTTCACCAGCAACTGAAGACCACATCGGTCTATGTCACGCATGACCAGATCGAAGCCATGACCATGGCCGATCGCATCGTCGTCATGCATGACGGCGTCGTCCAGCAGGTCGGTGCGCCGCTCGACCTCTACGACCGGCCGGCCAACATGTTCGTCGCCGGATTCATCGGCTCGCCAGGCATGAATTTCCTGCCGGCAAGGGTCGAAAAGGGCGGCAAGGCGGATGCAGTGCTGTCCGATGGCCAGAAACTGCGCTTGCAGGATGGCCTGCCGCTCAGGGAGGGCGATGCGGTTACCGTCGGCTTGCGGCCGGAGCATATGAGGCTGGCGGATGACGGTCCGCTGCAAGGCGAAGTGGTGGTGGTCGAGCCGCTCGGGCTCTCGACGCAATTCTACGTCAAGCTGGCCGGCCAGCAGCTTTGCGTGTTCGCCATGGGCCGCGCCGGCGTGAAGCCTGGCGAGACAGTGCGGCTATCGGCCGATCCGGCGGCGCTGCATGTTTTCGAACCGAAAAGCGGCGACCGGGTAGGATAGGGGCGCGGCCGCCGAGCGGCCAAGACCATATTGCATGCAAAAACGCCGCCCGATGGGCGGCGTTTCGGCATTCTCTCGGAAAACCAGATTACTTGATCTTGGTTTCCTTGAACTCGACGTGCTTCTTGGCGACCGGGTCGTATTTGCGGAACGACAGCTTGTCCGTCTTGGTGCGGCTGTTCTTGCTGGTCACGTAGAAGAAACCGGTGTCGGCGGTCGACAGAAGCTTGATCTTGATGTTTGCGGCTTTGGCCATGGTATCAGTCCGTTTGTTCGTGGGGTTTTGGCCGCTGGAGCACGGGAAAACACCCGGACGCGGGAAACTTGTCGCGACACATAAAGAACGCGCCCGGAAAGTCAAGCCCGACGCGCCTTGCGACCGTCACGGAAGCCCATGCCTGTCGGCATTCACACGTGTTCCGCCTCCAGAACGATGGTTTTCTTCCAATCTCCCGTGGTGTTCCACCAGCGATTCGGATTGGCGCGATCGTCCAGCCCCTTGGAACGGCTGGCAAGGACCGGCTGAATGCGGATCACCGGCTCCTGGTAGCTGTGCGCCTGAAAGATCGCTTCGACGACCCGCGCCGCCAATTCCTGGTCATCGGGCAGTTCGAATGAAACCTCGACCGTGCCGGGGCGCCGCCGCAATTCGGTCTCGGCGCCGGCGGCTGCGCCGTCAAGTGGCCGGTAGCGCTCGATGCCGTGCGCCGACTGGTAGGCGTTGCGGTCATATGTACCCATGGCCAGCGGCGCCAGCGCGACCACTGCGTCCATGATGCGGTCGACATCCGCAGCCGGCGCCTGGAAAGTGACAAGCAGGAGCAGCGTCATCCGCAATGATGTGGTTTCAAAGCCGCTGTCGATCATCGGAGTCTCCTCAACTTCAAGTGTTTTGAGGTCTCCGTATAAACCTTGGCTGCTGACACGGTTCTGTCAGCAGCCAGTCATCTGGGGTAGCCAGTTATGGGGCCAGCCGGTAGTGGGCGATCGCGAATCCGGTTTGCGCCGATGGCGGCTTACAAGATCTTGCGGACCAGCCTGACGCTGGCAAGGGCCATGTAGGCGGCGAAGAACAGCCCGAGCGACCAGCCGAAGCCAGAAGGGCCGAACGCATCCATGCCGATGCCTATCGCCTGCGGGCCGAGCACCATGCCGACACCGTAGCACAGCACGAAGGCGGCATTGGCCGAAGCCAGCTCATGGCCCGAAAGCTGCGAGCCGAGATGGGCGAGCCCGATCGTGTACATGGCCGCGACCACGCCGCCCCAGACGAACAGGAGGCCCGCCATCAGGTGCCAGTTGCCGGCCAGATGCGGCATGAAGATCGTGCCGGCAAGGCCGACAGTGGCGCAGGCCAGAAGCAGGTAGCGGCGGTCCGAGACGCGATCGCTGATCATGCCGATCGGGATCTGCAAGAGGACGTTGCCAAGGCCGATCATGGTGAGCAGCAAGGCTGCGTCGGCTTCGGAATAGCCGATGCGGCTGCCATAGACAGGGAACAGGGCGAAACCGCCGGTTTCGACGGCGCCAAACACCAGAACGGCGGCGGTGGCGGTCGGCACCAGCCAGATATAGCGCAGGAAATTGCTGGTTTCACCGTCGGATACAATCGTCGGGCTCTCGTTGCGCGCCGCCAGCACCGGGATCGCGGCCAGTGCCACCAGCGCTATGATGACGCCGAAGGGCCGGAAGCCACTGCTGCCGAGATGGGCGAACAGCCACGGCCCCGCGGCAAAGCCGAGCGACAGCACGGTGGCGTAGATGCCGAGCACAAGGCCTCGCCGATGCGGCGGCGCCGAGGTGCTGATCCAGAATTCCGACAGGATGAACAGCACCGTCAGCGCGATGTGCAGCACGACACGCAGCGGAAACCACATCCAGAAATCGGGCGCGAAATGGAAGCCGACGAAGGCGAGTGCGCCGGCGGCAATCATGGCGATCATCGTCCAGGCAACGCCGAAGCGCATGGCGAGCGGCGTAGCGAGCGGGGCACCGGCGATCGAGGCCAGGCCGGCGACCGCGGTGTTGAGGCCGATCATCGAGGCCGAATGGCCGCGCGTCTCCAGGATGACGCTGAGCAGCGGCATGCCGAGGCCGATGGCAATGCCGACGACGCTGATCGACGAGATCGCCGCCACCATCGGCAGCCAGTGTACGCGCTCGTCGCCCTTTGGTTGGGTATCGACCGTCATGTTATGTCTGAATACTCGATGTTCTACAGAATTTCGCGGGTGAAGTGGTTGCGGACAAGCCGGTAGAAGGGCACGGGACCGCCCGGACGCAACAGCGGATCGTGGGCGAGGCGGCTTTCCAGCTCGTCCAGGATCATCCGGGTGATGTCGGGAATGTCGGCTTCCCTGGCCTTGGCAAGCGGCAGCCAGACCAGTTCCTCGAGTTCGTTGGTCGGACCGCCGCCTGGCAGTTCGACGGCGACGTCGCCGCGCCAGGCGCAGAAGAAGCGAGTGTCGAAGCGGCGCACCCGGTTGGGCGGCGTGATGGCGCGCGCAATGAAGCGCAGCATGTCCAGGGCAGGTTGCACTCCATGTTCGGCAAAGCCTTGCCAATCAGACCTTGTCGTGGCGAAGGCGCCTTTGCGACCGATCAGCAGCCCGGCTTCCTCATAGGTCTCGCGGATGGCCGACAAGGCGATGGCGCGGGCACGCGCCTCGCTCGTGCGGCCGGGGCCGGCGATGAGCTTTGCTTCCTGCTCGGGATGCAGCGCGGTGGCGGTGGGGATGCGGCTGTCCGCCGGGTCGGTACGGCCGCCGGGAAAAACGAACTTGCCTGGCATGAAGGCGTGACCGGCATGACGGCGACCCATCAAGACCCGCAAGTCGTTGGCCTTGCCGTCGAGCAGGATCAGAGTCGCGGCATCACGTGGACGAATCGCCCTGCCGCGATGCGTGGCCAGACCCGTGTCGAGCCTGTCGACGTCCGCCTTGGTCATTCCTTCCATGCACAGGACCTAGCGGAAACGTCTTGCATGCGAAAGTAGCCTTGACGGTTGGCATGTTGCGCCAGCCAGCACCTCAGGCACCGGGATGGGATTCAGCCACGTCGTGTTCGCCAGCAAAACCGTGCATATAGAATGCCCATTGCAATCCGATGACGGCACCTTTCACCGGCTGCAGCAGTGCAACCGACAGCAGGATCGTCAAGGGTACCCAGATGGCGATGTGCTGCCAGGTGGAAAGGGTCGACGTCGCCTCGACGCCCATGAAGGCGCCGAGCACGATGTGGCCGACGATGACGATGACCAGATAGGCAGGCAGATCGTCGGCGCGGTGATGGTGTATCTCCTCGCCGCAGACGCTGCATGTCTCGACGGTCTTGGTGAAGCCGCGAAACAGCTTGCCTTCGCCGCAATGCGGGCAGCGGCCGAGCATGCCGCGCTTCATCGCCGTCCATAGCGGACGCGCGACCCGGCCCGAATGAAGTTCGCCGCCGAAAACCTGTTCTTCCATGCCCTTTGCCATCATCGTCTCCTGCCGCGCGAGCCAGGGCGCGATTGTGACGCACGGGCGCGGCCTTTTGCCTTGTGAAACGACCTGACGGAGCCAGGCAGGGGCTTCGGGTCGGTCAACATCTCAAAGCGCATCGCGCCGGCCATCGGCGCCACCTCGACGAGACGGACCTCGACACGGTCCGCCAGCTGATAACCCTTGCCCGAGCGGTCTCCGTAGAGCGAGCGGGCCGTTTCGTCGTATATATAGTAATCGCCGCCCAGAGTTGACACGGGGATGAAACCATCCGCGCCATACTGCGGCAATTGGACAAATAGTCCCGATTTGGTGACGCCGGAAATGCGGGCGTCGAAACGGTCGTCGATGCGCTCGGCGAGATAAGCGGCGATCAGCCGGTCGACCGTGTCGCGTTCGGCCGCCATCGCACGGCGTTCTGTGCCGGAAATCAGCACCGAAACATCCTCGAGCCGCGCTTCCTCCTCCTGCGTCAGGCCCCCTGGGCCCAGGCCGAGTGCGGCGATAAGCCCGCGGTGCACGATGAGGTCGGCGTAACGGCGGATCGGTGAGGTGAAATGCGCATAACGGTTCAGGTTGAGGCCGAAATGGCCGATGTTCTTGGGCGAATATTCGGCCTGGCTCTGCGAGCGCAGCACCACCTCGTTGACCAGGCCTTCGTTGTCGGCGCCGCGCACGCGCTCGAGAATGCCGTTGAACTGGGCGGGCCGCATCTGCGCACCGCGCGCCAGCGACAGGCCCAGGGTCTGCAGAAATTCGCGCAGCGATTCCTGCTTGGCCAGCGAGGGCGCGTCGTGGGTGCGGTACACCAGCGCCTGCTTCTTCGCCTCGAGTGTCTCGGCGGCGGCGACATTGGCCTGGATCATGAATTCTTCGATGAGCTTATGGGCATCGAGCCGTTCCGGCACGACGACGCGATCGACCGTGCCGTCGGGCTTCAGCAGGATCTTGCGCTCGGGCAGGTCGAGTTCGAGCGGCTGGCGGCCATCGCGTCCGCGCTTGAGGATCGCATAGGCGTCCCATAGCGGCTTCAGCACCGTGTCGAGGATCGGGCCGGTCTTGTCGTCAGGCGCGCCGTCGATTGCGGCTTGCGCCTGTGGATAGGCGAGCTTGGCCGCCGATTTCATCATCACGCGATGGAAGGAATGCCTGATCTTGCGCCCGTCCGCCGAGAAGGTCATGCGCACGGCGAGAGCCGGGCGATCCTGGCCTTCGCGCAGTGAGCAGAGATCGTTGGAGATGCGCTCGGGCAGCATCGGCACGACGCGATCGGGGAAATAGACCGAGTTGCCGCGCTTCAGCGCTTCGCGGTCGAGTGCCGTGCCGTAGCGGACGTAAGCAGCCACGTCGGCGATGGCGACCGTGATGACCACGCCGCCGGGGTTCTTCTCGTCGAGATCGGGCGTAGCGAACACCGCGTCGTCGTGGTCCTTGGCATCGGCCGGGTCGATGGTGACCAGCGGCAGTTCGCGCCAGTCCTCCCGGTTCGCCATCGTCGCAGGCTTGACGGCTTCGGCTTCGGCGATGACGTCGGCCGGGAAGACATGCGGAATGTCATGCGCGTGGATGGCGATCATCGAGACCGCCTTTTCGCTGGTCAGCGAGCCCAGCACGTTGAGTACTTTCGCCCTCGGCAAGCCATAGCGCGAGGCCCGGGCGGGCTCGACCTCGACGAGATCGCCGTTCCTGGCTCCGTTCTGGAATTCCTTGTCGACGATCAGTTCGGGTTGCCGGCGCTCCACCGGCTCGATGCGGAAACTGCCGTCCTGAAGCACCCGAAAGACGCCGAGAACGGCATCCGTGCGCTTCTCGAATATCTTCATCACCCGCCCTGTGTAGGCCGGGCCGCCCAAGGCGACGTTCGTGTCGTCGGCGGGAAAGGTCTTGGCCAGCACGCGATCGCCAATGCCAGGCGCCGGTCCGCCGCCACTGCGCGACAGGCGGATGGAAACGATGGGGGGCGGTCCATTGGCAGTGTGTTCGGTGGGACGCGCCAGCAGCACGCCGTCGGCGTCGCGGTCGAAAATGTCGAGCACCGTGACATGGGGCAGGGCGCCAACGCGGGCCAGCCGCTTACGCTCCTTGGTCAGGACGCCTTCGTCCTGCAGGTCGCGCAGGAGATCCTTCAGCCAGATGCGGTCCGGGCCGCGCAGCGCGAATGCCTTCGCGATGTCGCGTTTTCCAGCGCGATCCGGATTTTCGGCGATGTAGCGCAGGATTTCGTCACGCGAGGGCCTGTAGTCGCCCTTGACCTTGGCCGTTGTGCCGGCGGTGCGCGGGTCGCCGTGGGTTCTTGCGGAGATCCTGCGCGCCACGCCGTTCTATCCCTTTTTGTTGGCGGCAGGCTTCTTGGCCGCCGTCTTCTTGGTAGCGGGGGCCTTGGCCGCCGCCGCCTTGCGGAAAGGCTTCTTGCCGCCGCCGCCCTTGGCTTCCTTCTCGGCGATCAGCGCCAGCGCATCCTCCATCGTCACCGATTGCGGATCCTTGCCCTTGGGCAGCGTGGCATTGACCTTGCCGAAATTGACGTAAGGCCCGTACTTGCCGTCGCGCACGACGATCTTGCCGCCGCCGTCGGGATGATCGCCAAGCTCCTTGAGGGCTGCCGCAGTGCCGCCATTACGGCCGCCCTTGCCCTTCAACTGCTTCTCGGCGATCACCGAAACGGCGCGGTTGAGCCCGATCGAGAACACATCCTCGATGCTGTCGAGATTGGCGTAGGTACCGTCATGCAGCACGAAAGGCCCGTAGCGGCCAAGCCCGGCCGAGATCATCTTGCCGGTTTCCGGATGCTTGCCGACATCGCGCGGCAGGGAAAGCAGGGCAAGCGCCTTCTCATGGTCGATCGAATCAGGCGTCCAGCCCTTGGGCAAGCTGGAACGCTTGGCTTCCTTGCCGTCGCCGCGCTGGATGTAGGGACCGAAGCGGCCGCTGCGCAGCGTGATCTCCTCAGCCGTGTAGGGATCCTTGCCGAGCACTTTGGTGCCGTCTTCGCCGCCGCCATTCTCGCCATTGGGGTTGGCGGCGTCGCCAAGCTGGCGGGTGAAGGAGCATTCGGGATAGTTCGAACAGCCGACGAAGGCGCCGAACTTGCCGAGCTTGAGCGACAAATTGCCGGTGCCGCATTTGGGGCAGATGCGCGGATTGGAGCCGTCCTCCCGGGCAGGGAAGACCAGCGGCGCCAGTTCCTCGTTCAGCGCATCGAGCACGTCGGTGACGCGCAGTTCCTTGATGTCGGCGACGGCGCCGGAAAAATCATTCCAGAAATCGCGCAGGACGTCCTTCCAGGCGAGCTTGCCGTCGGAGATCTCGTCGAGCTTTTCCTCGAGCGATGCGGTGAAATCGTATTCGACATAACGCTCGAAGAAGCTTTCCAGGAAGGCGGACAGCAGCCGGCCCTTTGCCTGCGGCACAAGCCGGCGCTTGTCGATGGTGACATAATCGCGGTCCTCGAGCGTCTTCAGGATCGCCGTGTAGGTCGACGGCCGGCCGATGCCGAGCTCCTCCAGCTTCTTGATCAGCGAAGCTTCGGAATAGCGCGGCGGCGGTTCGGTCGTGTGCTGGGTGGCGTTGATCGCCTGGCGGGCAAGCTGCTCGCCGGCGCGGATTTCGGGCAGGCGGCGGTTTTCCTCGTCCTCGGAATCATCGTCCTTCTGGTCGGTATAGGCGGCGATGAAACCATCGAAGCGCACGACTGAACCGACGGCGCGCAACTCGGCTGTGCGCGTGCCGTTGACCGCCTCGATCTCGACCGTGGTGCGCTCGATCTCGGCCGGCTGCATCTGGCTGGCGATGGCGCGCTTCCAGATCAATTCGTAGAGCCGCATCTGGTCGGCATCGAGATATTGCCTGACCGATGCCGGCGTGCGCATGAAGTCGGTCGGGCGGATCGCTTCGTGCGCTTCCTGGGCATTCTTGGCCTTGGTCGTGTAAAAACGCGGCTTCTCCGGCAGGTATTTCGGGCCGAATTCCTTGGCGATGGCATCGCGTGCGGCGTCGATCGCCTCGGGCGCCATCTGCACGCCGTCGGTTCGCATATAGGTGATCAGGCCGGTGGTCTCGCCGCCGATCTCCATTCCCTCATAGAGGCGCTGCGCCACCTGCATCGTGCGGTTGGCCGAAAAGCCGAGGCCCGAGGAGGCGGCCTGCTGCAATGTCGAGGTGGTGAAGGGCGGGCCTGGATTGCGCTTGGTGGGTTTTGCCTCGACGGACAGCGCCTTGAAGGCCGCGCCCTCGAGCATGGCCTTGATGTCGTCGGCCTGCGCCTTGTTGGCGATGTCGAGCTTTTGCAATTTCTTGCGCTCGAAAGCGGTCAGGCGCGCCTCGAAATTTTCGTTGCGCGGCGTGCCGAGGATGGCAGCGATCTGCCAGTATTCCTCGCGGATGAAGCGTTCGATCTCGGATTCGCGGTCGCAGACCAGCCGCAAGGCGACCGACTGGACGCGGCCGGCGGAACGGGCTCCGGGGAGCTTGCGCCACAGTACCGGCGAGAGCGTGAAGCCGACGAGATAGTCCAGTGCCCGGCGGGCGAGATAGGCGTCGACCAGCGGTGCATCGATCTGGCGTGGATTGGCCATCGCCTCGAGCACCGAGCTCTTGGTGATGGCGTTGAAGACGACGCGGCTGACCGGCTTGTCCTTCAGCGCGCGCTTCTGCCGCAAGACTTCCAGCACGTGCCAGGAAATGGCTTCGCCCTCGCGGTCCGGGTCGGTGGCGAGGATCAGGCCGTCGGCGTCCTTGACCGCCTTGGCGATGTCGGCGAGGCGCTTGCCGGAGGCCGTGTCGACCGCCCAGGACATGGCGAAATCCTCGTCCGGTCGCACCGAGCCGTCCTTGGCCGGCAAATCACGGACATGGCCGAACGAGGCCAGAACCTTGTAGTTCCTGCCGAGGTATTTGTTGATTGTCTTCGCCTTGGCCGGCGATTCGACGACGACGACGTCCATGAGGGCTCATATCAGCTGTGATGCGGCAGAAGAATTCCGCTGCGCGCGACGAAATCTCGGTTCTGTTCGTCGCTCACATGGCCGCGCTTTTGCATCCGGTCAAGGGGAAGCGGCCAAATTGCAAGAGTGCCGACAGCGATACACTCTAAGAGTGTATGGAGAAGATCACATTGTTGAGGGGTAACTGAGACAAATGGCTGGAGCGGTGAGGAGCGGCTCAAATTGGCGCCGATGAGTCGCCGGCGCCCCTATGGATTGGGCCAAATGCCGCGCCAGCGTGTCTGATGCGGGCTGCCAGGCGTTGGAGGCCCGCCCGGCAGCAACGTCGAAGTTAAGGTGGCAGCCTTAGTCGGCCTTTACGATATGCCAGACGCCGCCGACGCCATCGCCCGACACATCGCCGGCCTTCTTGTCCTTGATGAATGTGTAGACGGGCTTGCCGTCATAGGCCCACATCTTGGTGCCGTCGGTGCGGTCGACGACGGTCCATTCATCGTCCGCCTTGGCGCCGGCCTCGGCCTTCAGCGGCGGCCAGTTTGTGGCGCATTTGTCATAGCAGTTGGTCTTGCCTTTCTCGTCCTTGTCATAGGTATAGAGCGTCATGCCGTTGGCATCGGTGTAGATCTTGGTGCCGCCGACCTCGGCCTCCTTCCAGGCCTCTGCTGCGAAAGACGCGGCGGTGCTGAGCAAAAGCGCGGCCAACCCTAGTGTCACGGTTTTCATCGAAATCTCCCTGCTGATCCGAGGATGCGCGGCAATCGCGGCCTCGCTCGATCAACGCGCGGGCACCGATGTTTATTCCCGGGCATGCCAACACAATGGTGATTGGCAGAGGGCCCGGGGCGTCGCTATATCGGCGCCGTAAAGTCGGAGTTCTGGAATGGCACTGGATATAGGCTATGTCAGCGCGGTCGGGGCAGGGGCGATCTCGTTCCTGTCGCCTTGCGTGCTGCCGCTGGTGCCGCCCTATCTCTGCTACATGGCTGGTGTGTCGGTCGACGATTTTCGCGGCAATGCCGGAGCGGCCGCCAAAGCCGGCGCCCGCACCGCGCTGCTTTATTCCTCGATTGCCTTCGTGCTCGGCTTCTCGACCGTGTTCGTCGCGCTGGGCGCCGGCGCCTCGACCATTGGCCGCCTCCTGCGCGTGTGGCAGGAGCCGCTGGCGATGGGCGCCGGCGTGCTGATCATCCTGATGGGCCTGAATTTCCTCGGCATCCTGCGCATTCCGCTTTTGTCGCGCGAGGCGCGTTTCCAGTCACAGGGCAAACCGGCAAGCGCGGTAGCGGCCTATGTCATGGGGCTGGCCTTCGCATTCGGCTGGACGCCGTGCATCGGCCCGGTGCTGGGGCCGATCCTGACGCTGGCCGGCGGCCGCGAGACGGTGGGCGAGGGCGCATTGCTGCTCGCCGCCTATTCGCTCGGGCTGGGCATTCCGTTCCTGATAGCGGCACTGTTTTCCGGCGCCTTCATGCGCTTTCTCGGCAAATTCCGCGTCCATCTCGGCCGCGTGGAGAAGGCGATCGGCGCGTTGCTGGTCGTCGCCGGCGTGTTTTTCCTCACCGGCGGCGTGCAGACCGTATCCTATTGGCTGCTGGAGAATTTTCCGGTGCTGGGTCGCCTGGGGTAAGTAACTCAACAGGCGGTGCGCTTACTGATTAAAAGTCAATTGCTCAGCCATCTCACCGGAATTTAACCGCATTGGTGCAGCATGGCGCCGCTGCTAGCATGATTTGAGTCCCAACGCTTTTCCTATGGTTGTCCTTCCATGAGCCAGAGAACATGCCTGTCCATCATCCTCGCCGCCGGCGAAGGCACGCGCATGAAGAGCGCGCTGCCCAAGGTGCTGCACCAGATCGCCGGGCTGCCGATGGTCGCGCATGTGGTCAAGGCGGCCGAGGCGGCGGGTGCTGGCGACCTAGCGCTGGTGATCGGCCACGGCGCCGAGGAGATGCGCAAGGCGGCGCAGAAATTCGCGCCGAAGGCAGAGGCTTTCGTTCAGGAAAAGCGCCTCGGCACCGCGCATGCTGTGCTTGCCGCGCGCGCCGCGATATCAAAGGGTTACGACGATATTCTCGTCATGTTCGGCGATACGCCGCTGATCGATCCGGGCGCGCTCACGGCGGCGCGCCTGAAGCTGGCGCAAGGTGCTGCCGTCGTCGTCATCGGCTTCCGCACGGCGAACCCCACCGGCTATGGCCGCCTGATCGAAAAAGGTGGCAAGCTCGTCGCCATCCGCGAGGAAAAGGACTGCTCCGACGAGGAGAAGAAGATCACCTTCTGCAATGGCGGGCTGATGGCGATTGCCGGCAGCCAGGCGCTGAAACTGCTCGACGCGGTCGGCAACAAGAACGCCAAGGGCGAGTATTACCTCACCGATATCGTCGAGTTTGCCAGCGAACAAGGCCTTGATGTCGTCGCGACGGAAGCCACGTTCGAGAACGCGCTCGGTATCAACAACCGCGCCGAACTGGCGCAAGCCGAAGGCATTTGGCAGCAGCGCCGTCGCCATGAGGCGATGCTTTCGGGCGTGACGCTGATCGCGCCGGAGACCGTTTTCTTCTCCCACGACACCGAGATCGGCGCCGATACCATTGTCGAGCCGAACGTCTGGTTCGGGCCGGGTGTGAAGATCGCCGGCGGCGCCAGGATTCACGCCTTCAGCCATATCGAGGGCGCCATCGTCGCCGCTCATTGCGATGTCGGCCCCTTCGCGCGGCTGCGACCGGGCGCCGATCTCGGACAAAAAGCCAAGGTCGGCAATTTCTGCGAGGTCAAGCAGGCTGTCATCGAGGAGGGCGCCAAGGTCAACCATCTGACCTATATCGGCGACGCACGAGTGGGCGCCGGGGCCAATATCGGCGCCGGCACGATCACCTGCAATTATGACGGGTATCTGAAGCACTTCACCGATATCGGCGAGGGTGCCTTTGTCGGCTCGAATACCTCGCTGGTGGCGCCGGTCACCATTGGCAAGGGCGGCTACATCGCCTCGGGCAGCGTCATCACCGAGAGCGTGCCCGATGATGCGCTGGCCTTCGGGCGTGCCCGCCAGAAGACGATCCCCGGCAAAGGGAAGGAATTGCGCGAGCGCTTCGCGTCGGCCGCGGTTGCCAAAAAGAGGTAAAACCGGTCTTCAAAAACTGAACGATTGCAGTAACTGGATTGCAAGTGCGCTGTGTCATGATGCATGCGTACGAGACTGTTCCCTACACGGAACGAAACGCAAAGTGACTTTCGCGGGAGCCCGGCAATCCGTAGATAGCGCCGGGTTCTGCAGGGGATTGGGGACTGTCTGCATGTGCGGTATCGTTGGAATTGTCGGCCATTCGCAGGTTGCGCCGCTCATCGTCGATGCGCTGAAGCGGCTTGAATATCGCGGCTACGATTCGGCCGGCGTTGCCACCATAGAGAAGGGGGCGCTTGGCCGCCGCCGCGCCGAAGGCAAGCTGGTCAATCTCGAACGCCGGCTGAAGGACGAGCCGCTCGACGGCACGATCGGCATCGGTCACACCCGCTGGGCCACGCATGGCGTGCCGAACGAGATCAACGCGCATCCGCATTTTTCCGATGGCGTCGCCATCGTCCACAACGGCATCATCGAGAATTTCGCCGAGCTGCGCGACGAACTGATCCGCGACGGCTATTCCTTCTCGTCGCAGACCGACACCGAGGTCGTCGCGCATCTGGTGGCGCGGGAAGTCGCCAAAGGCTTGAAGCCGGTCGATGCCGCGCACAAGGCGCTCAAGCGGCTGGAAGGCGCCTTTGCGCTGGCGATTATGTTCACGGGCGACGAGGACCTCATCGTCGGCGCCCGCAACGGCCCGCCACTGGCGGTCGGCCATGGCGACGGCGAGATGTTCCTGGGCTCCGACGCCATCGCGCTTGCCCCGTTCACCAATTCGATCACTTATCTGGAAGATGGCGACTGGGCGGTGGTGCGCCGCAGCGGCGTCGCCATCTTCGACATCGACGGCAAAAAGGTCGACCGCAAGCGCCAGCAGTCGCTCTCGACCAGCTTCATGGTCGACAAGGGCAATCGCCGCCACTTCATGGAGAAGGAAATCCATGAGCAGCCGGAGGTGATCTCGCACACGCTGGCGCATTATGTTGATTTTGTTTCCGGCGTCTCCAAGCCGCTCGACCTGCCATTCGACTTCGCCACCATCGACCGGCTGGCGATTTCGGCCTGCGGCACTGCTTATCTGGCCGGACTGATCAGCAAATACTGGTTCGAGCGCTACGCGCGGCTGCCGGTCGACATCGATGTCGCCTCCGAATTTCGCTACCGCGAAATGCCGCTGTCGAAGAACGACGCCGCCTTCTTCATCTCGCAGTCGGGCGAGACCGCCGACACGCTGGCCTCGCTGCGCTATTGCCGCAAGGCCGGCATGAAGATCGGCGCCGTCGTCAACGTGCGGGAATCGACCATGGCGCGTGAATCCGACGTGATCCTGCCGACGCTGGCCGGGCCGGAGATCGGCGTCGCCTCGACCAAGGCCTTCACCTGCCAGTTGTCGGTGCTGGCCTCGCTTGCCGTCCGGGCGGGCGTGGCGCGCGGCACGATCTCGCGGGACGAGGAAAAGTCGCTGGTCCGGGCGCTTTCCGAGGCGCCTCGCTATGCCAACCAGGTGCTCAAGCTCGAAGAGCAGATCGAACGGATCGCGCGGGAACTGTCGCGCTACAAGGACGTGCTCTATCTCGGACGCGACACCAATTTCCCGCTCGCCATGGAAGGCGCGCTGAAGCTCAAGGAGATCTCCTACATCCACGCCGAAGGCTATGCGGCGGGCGAGTTGAAGCACGGGCCGATCGCCCTCATCGACGAGAACATGCCGGTCATCGTCATCGCGCCGCATGACCGCATCTTCGAGAAGACCGTGTCCAACATGCAGGAAGTGGCGGCGCGCGGCGGCAAGATCATCCTGATCACCGACGCCAAGGGCGCCGCGCAGGCGAGCGTGAAGACGATGGAGACGATCATCCTTCCGGACGTGCCGGAAATCATCTCGCCGATCATCTACGCGCTGCCGATCCAGATGCTGGCCTATTTCGCCGCCGTGTTCATGGGCACCGATGTCGATCAGCCGCGCAATCTGGCGAAATCGGTGACGGTGGAGTAGGTGTTTTTTTAAACAGGTGCTTTAAAAACTTCGCAGTTCCAAAGCGCCTTCCGGTTCACTAATGTTTGCGCTGCAACTCGCGCCCGGTGAACCATGTCAGATGCTCTCAAGACCTCCGGCATGACCCGGCTGAGGAACTATTTCCTCACGGGCTTCGTCGTCTGCGCGCCGCTTGCGATCACCGCCTATATCGCGTGGTCCTTCATCGGCTGGGTGGATTCCTGGGTCAAACCCTATATTCCGGCACGCTATAGTCCCGATACCTACCTGCCATTCCCGGTTCCGGGGTTTGGACTGATCGTGGCGCTCGTCCTGATCACGCTGATCGGGTTCATGACTGCCAATATAGTGGGCCGCGCCATCGTCAATTTCGGCGAGCGCCTGCTTGGCCGCATGCCGCTGGTGCGGGGCATCTATCGCTCGCTGAAGCAGATTTTCGAGACCGTGCTGTCGAACAAAGGCGACGTGTTCCGTCAGGTCGGCTTGGTCGAATATCCGCGCAAGGGGGTCTGGTCGCTGGTGTTCGTGGCCAGCGAAAAGGAAACCGAGATCAACCAGAAGCTCGACCAGGAAGGCGACCCGCTGACTGCTGTCTTCATGCCCTGCACACCCAATCCAACGACGGGTTTCCTGATGTATGTGCCGAAGTCGGACATCGTGCTGCTCGACATGACGATCGAGGATGGCGCCAAGCTGATCGTCTCGGCCGGGCTGGTGGCGCCGGAGGTGAAAACGAAGCTTGTGACGCTGAATGGCGAGCCGATCACGGGCACCCTGGCCAATCCGCCGCTCGGGCCTTATCCCGCCCGCAGGAGCCGCACCGCCTCGTCGCGGCCGAACAAGTAGAGCAGCAGGCGCAGCGCTTCGCCGCGCTCGGTCTGCAGGTCCGGATCCTGTGACAGGATCAGCCTTGCGTCATCGCGCGCCGCCTCGAGCAGGTCCGCATGCGCCTCGATGCGCGCGACCTGGAAGCCCGGCGTACCGGACTGACGGGTGCCAAGCAATTCGCCTTCGCCGCGCAGCTTCAGGTCCTCCTCGGCGATTACGAAGCCATCCTCGGTCTCGCGCATCACCGACAGGCGCCGCTTGGCCGTTTCGCCGAGCGGATCCTTGTAGAGCAATACGCATGACGAAGGCTTGTCGCCGCGCCCGACGCGGCCGCGCAACTGGTGCAACTGGGCGAGGCCGAAACGTTCGGCGTGTTCGATGACCATGATGGTCGCGTCCGGCACGTCGACGCCGACCTCGATGACGGTCGTGGCAATCAGGATACGTGTCTCGCCCTGCTTGAAGGCGCGCATCGCTTCGTCCTTCTCGGCGCCCTTCATGCGGCCGTGGACAAGGCCGATCCGGTCGCCGAACAGCGGCTTCAATAAAGCAAAGCGGTCCTCGGCCGACATCAGCTTTATCTCTTCGGATTCTTCCACAAGCGGGCATATCCAGTAGATTTTCTGGCCGCCGGCCACGGCTTCCACCATGCGATCGACGAGTTCGTCCAGCCGCTCAAGCGGCAGCGTGACGGTGCGGATCGGCTGGCGGCCGACCGGCTTTTCCGTCAGCTTGGAGACGTCCATATCGCCGAAGGCGGTCAGCACCAGCGTGCGCGGAATGGGGGTTGCCGTCATCACCAGCATGTCTGGCGCGTCGCCCTTGGCGGTGATGGCAAGCCGCTGGTGAACGCCGAAGCGATGCTGCTCGTCCACGACGGCGAGGACGAGGTCGTGGAACGCCACCGCTTCCTGGAACAGCGCGTGGGTGCCGATGACGATGTCGATCTCGCCGCCTGCCAGTCCCGCCAGCGTTTCGGCGCGTTCGCGGCCCTTTTCGCGACCGGTGAGGATGGCCGTGCGCATGCCTGCCTGTTCCGCCAAAGGGGCGATCGTCGCCAGATGCTGGCGCGCCAGGATTTCGGTCGGCGCCATCAGGGCAGCCTGGCCGCCAGCCTCGACGGCCCGCGCCATGGCCAGCAGCGCGACGACCGTCTTGCCGGAGCCGACGTCGCCTTGCAGGAGGCGCAGCATGCGCTCGGGGTCGGCGAGGTCTGCATTGATTTCGGCGAGCGCGAATTCCTGGGACGCGGTCAACGAATAGGGCAGGGCCGCGCGCAGCTTCTCGACAACCTGGCCGTCGCCGGTGAGTGGCCGGCCGGACAGCCTGCGGACCTTCGACCGGACCAGGGCCAGCGAGACCTGGCCCGCCAGCAACTCGTCATAGGCGAGGCGCCGCCACGCGGCGCCTTCGATGGCGACATCGATCGGGTCCGTGGGATGATGGATGCGGGCCAGCGCGTCACCGAAAGACGGGAAGCTCTGGCGGCGCATGAAAGCTCCATCCTGCCACTCGGGCAGCTCCGGCAGACGGCCGAGCGCCTGGCCGATGGCGCGGCGCAGCACCTTGCCGGACAGTCCTGCCGTGAGGGGATAGACAGGCTCGACCAGCGGCAGGTTTTCGGCGTCGCTGGCCAAGGCAATATGATCCGGATGGACCATGGTCGGGCGCCCGTTGAACCATTCCATGCGGCCGGAAACCACGACATGCTCGCCCACCGGCATCGATTTTTCCAGATACGCAGCGTGGGCGTGGAAGAAGGTCAGCGCCACTTCGCCGGTATCGTCATGCGCGTAGACCCGGTAAGGCACCGACCTGTTGCCGCGCGGCGGCGGCTGGTGGCGGTCGATGCGCACGTCGAGCGTTACGATGGCGCCTTCGGCCGAGCCGGCAATGCCCGGCCGGTTGCGGCGGTCGATGACGGTATGCGGCAGCACGAACAGGAGATCGCCGGCGCGCGCCGCGCGGTCGCCGAGATCGGCCGCGACGACCTTTTCGATCAGCGCGCCGACCTTCGGCCCGACACCTGCAAGCGACGTGATCGGGACGAAAAGCGGGTCGAGGATGGAACGACGCATGATGTCAGCTTATGTCGCGACGGCTGCAGCGCAAGGCTGACAGCCCCTTCTATCCACGCTATATGCGCCGCAGCAAGTGAGGATGCGGCACAATGACAGGAACGAAACGATCAAGCGAGGGGCTCGATGCCCGCCGCCGCAAGCTCTTGTTCCGCTCCTGGCACCGTGGCATGCGCGAGATGGACCTTATCCTCGGCACTTTCGCCGATGCCGAGATCGGCGCCTTGACCGGCGACGAAATCGACCAATATGAGAAGCTTCTCGATATTCCCGACACCGAATTCCTGCCCTTGATCACCGGCGAACGTTCTGTTCCCGCCGACATCGATTGTGCGGTCCTGCAAAAAATCATGGCTTCGCGCCGGACAATGACCTTTTGAAGAACGTTTCCATGAGCCTCATTCCCACCATCGGCTTGCCGAAAGGCCGCGCCGGCCAGTTCATCGTCGACGGCGTCGCCGACGGCTATGAAGCCTTCGCGCTGGTGCAGGCGGCGCGCGAAATCGCGCCCGACAAGCCCGTGCTGTTCGTGGCGCGCGACGGGCAGCGCCTGCCGGCAATCACAGAGGCGCTGGCCTTTGCCGCGCCCGGCCTGCCGGTGCTGGAACTGCCCGCTTGGGACTGCCTGCCCTATGACCGCGTCTCGCCCGGCTCGGATGCGGCCGCCCGGCGGCTCGACGCGCTCGCCGCCATGATCGCGCTGGCGAGGAAGCCGCATCGCGCCGTCATTCTCACCACCGCCAATGCGCTGCTCCAGCGCATTCCGCCCGCGGATCTCATCGAGGCGCAGACCTTTCACGCCAAACCTGGCAACCAGATCGATATGAACGGGCTGGTGTCGCGGCTGGAGACATCGGGCTTCGAGCGGGTGCCAACGGTGCGCGGCATCGGCGAGTTCGCCGTACGCGGCGGCATCCTTGACCTTTTCGCACCCGGCTGGACCGAGGCGCTGAGGCTCGATTTTTTTGGCGATACGCTGGAATCGATCCGCGTCTTCGATGTGGCCACGCAGCGCACCACCGGGCAGCGCAAGTCCATGGCGCTGCAGGCGATGAGCGAGGTGGCGCTGACGCCCGAGACGATCAGCCGCTTCCGCCGCGCCTATATCGAAGCGTTCGGGGCGCCGTCGCGTGACGATGGGCTTTACGCCGCGGTTAGCGAAGGCCGGCGCTTCGCGGGCATGGAACACTGGCTGCCATTCTTCTATGAGCGGCTGGAGACCGTGTTCGACTATCTGCCGGACACGCCCGTCGTTTTCGACCATCTGGCGCATGAAGCGCTTGCCGAACGCCACACGCTGATCCTCGACCATTACGAGGCGCGCAAGAAGCAGACCGAAGGTGCGCTGAAGGACGCGGTGCCCTACAAGCCGGTGGCGCCGGACCTGCTTTACCTTTCGCCGGAAAATCTCGTCGCTTCGCTCGGACCGCGCGAAGCGATCGACTTCACGGCCTTCGACGCTCCCGATGCGGGCGCCAAAAAGGTCTTCCATGCCGGCTCGCGCCATGGCCGCAGCTTCGCGGAAGAGCGCGCCGACCCGAACGTCAATGTCTTCGACGTCGTGGTGAAGCACATCGCCGACGAACGTGCGGCACGCCGCCGCGTCATTGTCGCCGGCTGGACCGAGGGCTCGCTCGACCGGCTCGGCCAAATTCTCGCCGAACATCGTCTGGGCAATCTTGCGCCGGTGGCGACCTTGGCGGAGGCGGAGAAACTCGAGCCGGGGCAGGCGGCATTGGCCGTGCTGCCGCTGGAATCCGGTTTCGAGACCGAAAGACTGGTCGTCGTCGCCGAACAGGACATTTTGGGCGATCGGCTGATCCGGCGCTCCAAGCGCAAGAAGCGCGCGTCCGACTTCATTGCCGAAGCCTCGGCCCTGTCGGCTGGCGACATCGTCGTCCATGCCGACCACGGCATTGGCCGCTTCATCGGCCTGCGCACAATCGAAGCCGTCGGGGCGCCGCATGATTGCCTGGAAATCCACTATGCCGGCGACGACCGGCTGTTCCTGCCGGTGGAAAACATCGAGCTCCTGTCGCGCTACGGCTCCGATACAGCCGAGGCGACACTCGACAAGCTCGGCGGTGGCGCCTGGCAATCGCGCAAGGCGCGGCTGAAGAAACGCCTGCTCGACATGGCCGGGCAGTTGATCCGCATCGCCGCCGAACGGCAGATGCGCGCTGCACCTCCGCTGGTGCCGGCGGAAGGCCTCTACGGCGAGTTCGCCGCGCGCTTCCCCTATGAGGAGACCGATGACCAGCAGACGGCGATCGATTCCGTCAGGGACGATCTGGCGGCCGGCAAGCCGATGGACCGGCTGATCTGCGGCGATGTCGGCTTCGGCAAGACGGAAGTGGCGCTGCGCGCTGCCTTCATTGCGGCGATGGAAGGGTTCCAGGTCGCGGTGGTGGTGCCGACAACGCTGTTGTCGCGCCAGCATTTCAAGACCTTCTCGCAGCGCTTTTCCGGCCTGCCGATCCGCGTCGCCCAGGCATCGCGGCTGGTCGGCGCAAAGGACTTGGCAGAGACCAAGAAGGGGATCGCCGAAGGGACGGTGGATATCGTGGTCGGCACCCACGCACTGCTCGGCAGTGCGATCTCGTTCAAGAATCTCGGCCTCCTGATCATCGATGAAGAGCAGCATTTTGGCGTCAAGCACAAGGAGCGGCTGAAGGACCTGAAGACCGACGTCCACGTGCTGACGCTGTCGGCGACGCCTATCCCGCGCACGCTGCAACTGGCATTGACCGGCGTGCGCGAACTGTCGCTGATCGCCACGCCGCCGGTCGACCGCATGGCGGTGCGCACCTTCATCTCGCCCTTCGATCCGCTGGTCATTCGCGAGACGTTATTGCGCGAGCGTTATCGCGGCGGCCATTCCTTCTATGTCGTGCCGCGCATCAGCGATCTGGCGGAAATCCATGATTTCCTGAACCAATCCGTGCCGGAACTGAAGGTGGCAGTGGCCCATGGCCAGATGCCGCCGGGCGAGCTCGACGACATCATGAACGCCTTCTACGACGGCCAGTACGACGTTCTCTTGTCGACCACCATCGTCGAATCGGGCCTCGACATCCCGACCGCCAACACGCTGATCGTCCATCGCGCCGACATGTTCGGCCTGTCGCAGCTCTATCAGTTGCGCGGCCGTGTCGGGCGCTCGAAAGTGCGCGCCTATGCACTGTTCACGCTGCCGGCCAACCGCAAGCTGACCGACACCGCCGAACGCCGGCTGAAGGTGCTGCAGTCGCTCGATACGCTGGGCGCCGGCTTCCAGCTTGCCAGCCACGACCTCGATATCAGAGGCGCAGGCAATCTGCTCGGCGAAGAGCAGTCCGGCCACATCAAGGAGGTCGGGTTCGAACTCTACCAGCAGATGCTGGAGGAGGCGGTCGCGGAGGTGAAGGATTCCGGCGAGGTGCCGGATGGCGGCTGGTCGCCGCAGATCGCCGTGGGCACGGCGGTGATGATCCCGGAGAGCTATGTGCCGGACCTGCAGCTCAGGCTGGCGCTCTATCGGCGTCTCGGCGACCTCGAGACCACCGAGGAAATCGATGCTTTCGGCGCCGAGCTGATCGACCGTTTCGGCCCGCTGCCGGAGGAGGTGAAGCATCTCCTCAAGATCGTCTTCATCAAGGCGCTCTGCCGCAAGGCCAATGTCGAGAAGCTTGATGCGGGGCCGAAGGGCGTGGTCATCCATTTCCGCAAGCGCGAATTTCCGAACCCGGTCGGGCTGGTCAAGTTCATCGGCGAGCAGGGTTCGCTGGCCAAGATCCGGCCGGACCAAAGCGTCGTCTTCACCCGCGACTGGCCAACGGCGGAAAAGCGTTTGGCAGGCTCGGCTGTCGTCATGACGCAACTGGCGCGGCTGGTGGAGAAGGCGGCGTAGCCAGCCCGGCCCATTCGCCAGCGCTGAAATTCCGGTCTAGAATAGGAAATCGGCTTCGTGTATGGAGCCGCCACCCCACATGGGGGCTGGAAATGGCGGGCGAGGGTGCTCGCCGGAAAGAGCGTTGGGTGCAGCGATGACGAAATGGTCGCCAAATTCGTGGAGGGCAAAGCCGATCAAGCAGGTGCCTGCTTATCCCGATCTTGCCGCGCTGAGGAACACGGAGGCCCAGCTCGCCACCTTTCCGCCGCTGGTTTTTGCCGGTGAAGCGCGCAAGCTGAAGAAGCAGCTGGCCAGCGTCGCTGCCGGCGAGGCATTCCTGCTCCAAGGCGGCGATTGCGCCGAAAGCTTTGCCGAACATGGCGCGGACAATATCCGCGACTTCTTCCGCGTCTTCCTGCAAATGTCTGTGGTGCTGACCTTCGCCGGTGCGCAGCCGGTGGTGAAGATCGGCCGCGTTGCGGGCCAGTTCGCCAAACCGCGCTCGTCCGACAACGAGACCAAGGGGGAGGTGACGCTGCCGAGCTATCGCGGCGACATCATCAACGGCATCGAATTCGACGCCAAGTCGCGCATTCCCGATCCTGCCCGCCAGGAGATGGCGTACCGCCAGTCGGCGGCAACGCTCAACCTTCTGCGCGCCTTCGCACAAGGCGGCTACGCCAGCCTGGAGAATGTGCATCGCTGGATGCTCGGCTTCGTCTCCGACAGCCCGCAAGGCGAGAAATACGAGTCGCTCGCCAATCGCATCACCGAGACGATGGATTTCATGCGCGCGGTCGGCATCACCTCCGAAACCAATTTCGCGCTGCGCGAGACCGATTTCTATACCAGCCATGAGGCGCTGCTGCTCGGCTATGAGGAGGCGCTGACGCGTGTCGATTCCACCTCGGGCGACTGGTACGCGACGTCTGGCCACATGATCTGGATCGGCGACCGCACCCGCCAGCCGGACCATGCGCATGTCGAATATTGCCGCGGCATCAAGAACCCGCTCGGCCTGAAATGCGGCCCATCGCTGACGCCTGACGGCTTGCTGGAACTGATCGATCTGCTCAACCCCGAGAACGAGCCGGGCAGGCTGACGCTGATCGCCCGCTTCGGCTCCGACAAGGTCGCCGACCATCTGCCGAAGCTGGTGCGGGCCGTGCAGAAGGAGGGCCGCAGCGTCGTCTGGTCGTCCGACCCGATGCATGGCAACACGATCGAGGCGGCCGGCTACAAGACGCGGCCGTTCGACCGCATCCTGAAGGAGGTGCAGACTTTCTTCGAGGTGCACCGCGCCGAAGGCACGCATCCGGGCGGCATCCATGTCGAGATGACCGGCAAGAACGTGACGGAATGCACCGGTGGGGCCCGCGCCATCACGGCCGAGGAGTTGCAAGACCGCTACCACACCCATTGCGATCCGCGTCTCAATGCCGACCAGGCCATCGAACTGGCGTTCCTGGTGTCGGACCTGCTCAAGAAAAGCCACCCGGTGCAACACAAGCAGGTCGCCAACGGCTGAACCTCGTCCAAAGCAGTTCACAGGAAAAGCGCTTCCTGCCGAAAAATCAGTCTTGCTTGTAGAGCAGCCAGCTCTTGCCGGCGCGGCCCGCCATTGTCGAATGCCTGGTCACGCGGTTACGTCCGCTGACCTTTGAGCGGTAAAGCGCCCGGTCTGCCTTGCTGTAGAGGTCTTCAGGGCCCTCGGCTTCGGATGCCATGCAGATGCCCATCGAGACGGTGACGGTGCCGTAGTTCATGCCGGTCTGGCTGCTGGTGAAAGGCGACTGTTCGATCAGCGCGCGAAGGCGTTCGGCGATTTCGTAGGTGGCGTCCTCGCTTGCGCCCTCGACGATCAGCGCGAATTCCTCGCCGCCGGTGCGGGCGACGAACATGTCGGCGCGAATGCTGGACTGGAATATATCGGCGATGATCTGAAGGATCTTGTCGCCGACAGGATGGCCGTACCTGTCGTTGATGTCCTTGAACCGATCGATGTCGGCGAGGATCAATGCGTTGAACAGGATGCCTTTGTTGCTGTTGTAGATCCTGGTGATTTCCTTGTCGAAGGCGCGACGGTTCCAGATTTGCGTCAGGGGATCGGTGTCGGCCAGGCGCTTATATTCCTCGAGCTTCGACTTGACGCTTTCCAGTTCCGCGGTCTTGTCGCTGAGCGTCGAGGCAACCTGCCGGCCATGATCGATCGTCGAATTGGTGGCGACCGCCATGGCGTTGACGATCTTCTGCAGAACATCCGGCGACAGCAGGCTGTTTCTGCCGAGTCCGCTCGACGTTTCGTTGAGGATCCTACCATATTTCTCGATGTGGCTGCGCTCGCTCCTCAGCAGCGAAGCGATGTCCTCGAGCTCGTTGGCGATGACTTCCCTGGCGTGCTCGACGATGCCGGAGCCATGGTTCTGGGCAAAGAAAGCGCGTCCGATTCGGTCGAGGTCGTCCTGCGTCGGTCGGCCGCTCAGCGACACGACGGCAAGGCTGAGCTCGCGATTGGATCCGCTCAAGGCCTCGTAGAAGATCTCGTAATTGCGTGGCAGGCCGAGCACGCCGAGCTGGCGCATTGTGGCGAGGACGGTGCTCGCAATATCGGTGCTTCGTTCGCTCTGGACGGCTGCCGGCTGCATGTTCTGTTCACTCTTCCCCGGGAACACGCTGCGACATTCGCAGGCATCCAATGTCGCCGACCTGGGGGACGCTGGCCATACCAGTCCATCTTGCGAAAAAAAGGCGCGTCCCCACTCACGACTTTCGCTTGTGAGGATCATAAATGCAGCAGCGCTAAAGTTTCCTTAATCCGCTGAATCCGGCCTGTTTTCCGCTGATTCCGGCTGTACAGGCCTTCATCTGTGAACAAACAATTCCCGAGCGCGCCAAATGCATGTCGCATTTTCTTGCGCACAGCCACCGAAAAGCTGGGATCCTGTCAGCAGCGATTTCTTTTGGGATGGTGCGATGAGTGAAAATCATACGGGATCGTGTCTCTGCGGAGCGGTTCGCTTCAGGACGCGAGGGCCGTTGCGCGGCGTCATCTATTGCCATTGCTCGCAATGTCGCAAGCAGAGTGGACATTTCTATGCCGCAACCAATGTCCCGGACGCCAATATCGATATCGACGGCGCCGACAACATCACCTGGTATGAGGCGTCCGCCTTCGCCGGCCGCGGTTTTTGCAAGACATGCGGATCGCTGCTTTTCTGGAAACCACGGGACGACGCCTATGTTTCGGTTCTGGCGGGATCGTTCGATGAACCGACAGGGCTCGAAGGCCAATGCCACATCTTCGTGGGTGACAAGGGCGATTATTATTCGATCGACGACGCGCTGCCTCAATTCGAGAAGTCGACCCCTTCGGTGAAGGTCGCCGACGAATGAATTTTGGGTGAGCCAGCTTATTCCATTGATCGGGCCATTGCTTTATCCCGTGCCGGTGATTCGCAAAGGGGTTTGGCATGCAGCGGCTGATCGACGCTTATTTCAACTCGCTGCGGGCGTTCCGCAAGCTGGCTGCAACTGAAAAAGCCTTCCAGCAGGAGCTGGCGCTGCTCGCCCTTGCCTTTCCGCTCGGCTGGTTCGTTTCGGTGTCGTGGCGCGGCTACGCGCTGCTGATCGGAGCGGTGCTGCTGTTGATCATGGTCGAGGTGCTGAACACGGGCATCGAAGCGGCCTGCGATGCCTTCAGCCGCGAATTCAATGTCGACATTCAGCTGGCCAAAGACTGCGGTTCGCTGGCGGTACTGATCTCCGTGGCGATCGTCGCCGGCGTTTGGGGCATCGCGATCATCGAGCGTATCGTCGGGCTGCCGATCTGAGCTTTCGACCGCCGGCCGGCGGTCAGTTTTCCCTGGCGCGTTCCTTTCGGGCGAAATGGCGGGCGATGAGCCAGGCGAGTACGGCCACGGCCAGGCCGATAGCTAGGCCCACCAATATCCGCTCATGGCGAAGCAGCGCCTGGCCGATGAAATGCTCGGCGCCCAACCCGAAGACATAGCCGATGGTGCTGAACAACACCGCCCAGACCGCCGAGGAAATGGCGTTCAAGACGATGAAGCGGGGTGCTGCGATGTTCGACAGGCCGGCCGCGATACCACCGACCAGGCGCATGCCATAGACGTAGCGGTTCGACAGCACGAAGATGTTGGGATGGGTGTTGAGCAGACGATAGGCGCGGCGGAAGCCGGGCCGCTTGCGCAACCCGACGACATAGCGATGGTCCGCGAAACTTCTCCCCAGGATAAAGAAGCAGGTGTCGCCGGCGAAGGCCCCAAGCGCTGCCACGACGATAGTCTGCCAGAGGACGAAGATATGCTGATGGGCGAAGAAGCCGCCGAGTATGGCGGCACTCTCGCCCTCGGCGACACAGCCCAGAAAAACGGCGATCAGCCCGTATTGTTCGATGAAATGATGGATCGCGTCGCTCATGACGGCGATTGCTGCGACAGCCTGTCGTCGATCCGCTTGACCAGCTCGGCCAACCGCACGATTTCGTCGCGCATGCCTATAATCTGGCCGTGGCGCATTTCGTCCAGCTTTTCGTGCAGCGCCATGATCTCGATCTCGGCCTTCAGATTGACCTCGTAGTCGTGGGCAGCATCGATGCGGTCGCGCTCGGTCTGGCGGTTCTGCGCCATCATGATCACCGGCGCCTGCAGCGCCGCGACCATGGACAGGACGAGATTGAGGAAGATGAAGGGGTAGGGATCGAAGGCGTCGCGCGTCAGAAGCCAGGCATTACCTGATGTCCAGACGATCAGGAAGGCAATGAAACCGAGGATGAAGGTCCAGGAACCGCCGATGCGGGCGATGGTATCGGCAAGGCGGTCGCCAAAGGTCTGATGGAAGGCGACGGCCTTGTTGGTGTCCCTCGAGATTGTGGTGCGCTCAAGCGTCGACTGCAGCACCCGATTCTCCAGGGCGCTGAGACCGTCCGGCTTTCGTCTCAGCCAGCGGTTCGCTAGATCGTCGATCGTCTTGTTCATGGCCGTCTCCAAGGGCTTGGCTGGCGATAGAGGTAGAGGCTGCCGGCCCGCGCGGGAAGTGCTAGATTTGATGGGAACCGGAGGGACTTATGGCCGACTTCAAGAAAATTCGCGCTCGCGCCGCAAAGCGCAAGGGCGGCGAGGAGGAGCTGGTCTCGCTGCTCGGGCCGATTCCCGACAACGCCGCCGTGGCCGATATCGGGGATGACCGTATTCTGTCGGCGATGGCCGAGCGCGTCTTCGCCGCCGGTTTCGTCTGGCGCGTCATCGAGCAGAAATGGCCCGGATTCGAAGAGGCGTTCCTGCGCTTCGAGCCCAAGCGGTTGCTGTTCCAGCCTGACGATTTCTGGCACGAACTGGCGTCCGACCAGCGCATCGTGCGCAATCCGCAGAAGATCAAATCCGTTCGCGACAACGCTGCCTTCGTCGAGCGCGTGTCGAAAGAGCATGGCGGCTTCGGCACATTCCTCGCCGAGTGGCCCGCCGACGACCAGGTCGGGCTGATGGCCTATCTCGGCAAGCATGGCAGCCGGCTCGGCGGCAATACCGGCCAGTATTTCATGCGCTGGCTGGGTTGGGACGCCTTCGTCATTTCGGCCGACATGGCGGCCGCCCTTCGCGACGCCGGGCTCGATATCGCCGAAAGCCCGACGTCGAAGAAGGATCTCGACAAGATCCAGGCCCAGGTCAACCGATGGGTTGCGGATACCGGTCTGCCGCGCCGGCACATTTCGCGCATTCTGGCGATGTCAATCGGCGAGAACCATTCGCCTCAAGCGCTGCGCGACTATATGGGCGACGACTGATACCGAAATTGGCCCAAGCAAACGCCATTGCGGGGCGAATTTTGCCGCGCTAAGTCAGCAGCATGACCAAGAAGCCCGACATACTGCGCATCGCCGTTGCCCAGCTCAATCCGACAGTCGGCGACGTCGCCGGCAATCTCGCCAAGGCCCGCGAGGCGAGGGCGGATGCCGCGCGTCAAGGCGCCGACCTCGTGCTCTACACCGAGCTTTTCCTCGCCGGCTATCCGCCGGAGGATCTGGTGCTGAAGCCGGCCTTCCTGAAGGCCTGCGAGCGGGCGGCGCAGGAGATCGCCGCCGACACCGCCGATGGCGGTCCCGGCATCATTATCGGCACGCCGCTGAAGCGCAAGACGGGCACCCACAATTCGATCGTCTTCGCCGATGGCGGCAAGATCATCGCCGAGCGCTATAAGCTCGATCTGCCGAACTATGGCGAGTTCGACGAGAAGCGCGTCTTCCAGGCCGGACCGGAGATCCAGGGGCCCGTCAATTTCCGCGGCGTGCGTCTGGGAATCCCGATCTGCGAGGACATCTGGGGCGAGGTCGGCGTCTGCGAGACGCTGGCCGAGAGCGGCGCGGAAATCCTGCTTGTGCCGAACGGCTCGCCCTATTACCGCGCCAAGATCGATGTGCGCCACCAGGTCGTCATCCGCCAGGTTATCGAATGCGGGCTGCCGATGATCTATGCAAACCAGCTCGGCGGCCAGGACGAGCTGATCTTCGACGGCGCGTCGTTTGCCATAGGTGCCGACAAGCGGCTCGCCTTCCAGATGAGCCAGTTCGAGGAGGCGGTCGACATCACCACCTGGAGGAGACAGGGCGAAGACTGGGTCTGTTCGGAAGGACCGATGTCGAAGATCCCCGAACGGGAGGAGGCCGATTACCGCGCCTGCATGCTGGGCTTGCGCGACTACGTCAACAAGAACGGGTTCAAGAACGTCGTGCTCGGCCTGTCGGGCGGCATCGATTCGGCCATCTGCGCGGCCCTTGCCGTCGACGCGCTGGGCGAGGAGCGGCTGCGCGCGGTGATGATGCCTTACCGCTATACGTCGAACGATTCGCTCAAGGACGCTGAAGACTGTGCCCGCGCACTCGGCTGCCGTTATGACATAGTGCCGATCTTCGAGCCGGTCGAAGGTTTCCTTCATGCGCTGACGCAGCTTTTCGAGGGCACCAAGGAAGGCATTACCGAGGAGAATTTGCAGAGCCGCGCCCGCGGCACCATCCTGATGGCGATTTCCAACAAATTCGGCTCGATGGTGGTTACGACAGGCAACAAGAGCGAGATGTCGGTCGGCTATGCCACGCTCTACGGCGACATGAACGGCGGCTTCAATCCGATCAAGGACCTGTACAAGATGCAGGTCTACGCGCTGTCGCGCTGGCGCAACAGCCATGTGCCGCCGGGCGCGCTCGGACCGTCGGGCGAGGTGATCCCGAAGAACATCATCGACAAGGCGCCTTCGGCGGAACTGCGGGAGAACCAGACCGATCAGGATTCGCTGCCGCCCTATCCGGTGCTGGACGACATCCTCGAATGCCTGGTCGAGAACGAGATGGGCGTCGACGACATCGTCGCGCGCGGCCATGACCGGGCGACGGTGACGCGCATCGAGCACCTGCTCTACGTCGCCGAATACAAGCGCCGGCAGGCGGCCCCCGGTGTGAAGATCACCAGGAAGAATTTCGGCCGCGACCGCCGCTATCCCATCACCAACCGGTTCCGGGATCGCGGCTAGACACGGTTCCGCCGAAAGGTCTTGTCATGCCGCAGGCGAGGGTAGCGATGCCTGAGTGTGAAATCAGCTTCGACCTGTCACGGATCGACTTCAGGGCGACATCCGACCTGTTGATGGCAAGCTATTGGGGCGGCGGGCGCAGCGACGAAACGCACCGCCGCGCCTTTGCCAATTCGCTCTGCGCCGCGGCTTATATCGACGGCAGCCAGGTGGGATTCGGCAGGGCAATCACCGACCGCACGGTGTTTGCCTATCTGGCCGATATCATCGTCTGGCCGCAGCATCGCGGGCAGGGCATCGGCTCGCGGCTGGTGCAGGCGCTGATCGATCACCCCGAGCTCGGTAGCGTTTCGCACTGGAGCCTGTCGACCAACGACGCGCATGGGGTTTATGAAAGACTGGGATTCAAGCCGTCGACCGACGGCCGGTACATGCGCCTCGATCGTAAGCCAATCCCCTGACCAAGCGCCATTGCCGTTGTTGCAAATTTATCCCAGTGCTTGGACCAGATGGCGTTTTTGGTGACCGCCAGCCTTGGCGATGCGATGAGGCATCTCTATAAGGGCCTCTCCGCGATTCCCTTTAGGGAGGACCGAATGCCAGGATTTGACATCGTTATGCGAGGCCGCGAAGCCTAGGTCCCGACCGGCGCGCCGCAGGGTTTTCACCCTCGGAACGAAGCCGGATCGAGAACAGGCCTTTGCCGATGCCGGTCGCCGCCTTCGGGCAAGCGGCCATTCATAACCGAACCTCCGCATTCCCGGGCATTGAGCCCCTTGCGCGGTTTTTTCATTTTCGACCTTACCGGGATCGGGCTTTTTGCGCCCGAATGACATCATGGCTCGTTTTCGAATCGATTTGCGCGCGAGCGCCTTTCGCAGCGTTCTTGGCTTTACTTTCACCCATTGGCGGCGCCAGCCCTGGCGGCTTTCGCTGATCATGGCTGGTTTCCTGCTGTCGACGCTGGCCGATGTGCTGACGCCGCTCTATTCCGGCCGGCTGGTCGATGCCGTCGCCAGCAGCGCCGGCGCCGACGAGATCGCCTGGAATGCCGCGATAACCGCGTTTTCCATGCTGATGGCGTTGGCGCTGGCAGGTGTTGTCCTGCGCAATTTGGCCTTCATGGGTATCGTCGAACTGACGCTGAAGATGATGGCCGACATCGCCGCCGACGCCTTTCATCGTGTCCAGCGCTTTTCCACCGACTGGCATGCCAACAGCTTCGCCGGTTCGACCGTGCGCAAGGTGACCCGCGGCATGTGGGCGTTGGACCTGCTCAACGACACGATCCTGATTGCGCTGCTGCCGTCCGTCGTCATGCTGGTCGGCTCGACGCTGCTGCTGGGCTGGTTCTGGCCGCTGATGGGAGCGGTTGTCGCCGCCGGCTCGGTGCTGTTCATCGCCGTCACGGCGATGCTGTCGCTGGGCTATGTCGCGCCGGCGGCCAGGCTCGCCAACACCTGGGACACACGCCTTGGCGGCTCGCTGGCCGACGCGGTGAGCTGCAACGCCGTGGTCAAAGGGTTTGGCGCCGAGGAGCGCGAGGAGAACCGGCTTGCCAAGGTCGTCGCCAAATGGCGTGCCCGCACGCGGCGCACCTGGGTTCGCGGCACCATCAACGGAACCACGCAAGGGGCGCTGCTGCTGGTGATGAGAGCGGCGGTCATCGGGCTGGCGCTGATGCTGTGGTCGTGGGGACAGGCAACCGCCGGCGACGTCGCCTTCGTGCTGACTTCTTTCTTCGTCCTGCAAGGCTATCTCAGGGATATCGGAACGCATATCCGCAACCTGCAGCGCTCGATCAACGACATGGAAGAACTGGTCGATTTCCAGTCCGAACCGCTTGGCATCGAGGACCGGCCCGGCGCCGGGCCGATCCGTATCACGCAAGGGGGCATCGCCTTCGACGACGTTACCTTCCATTACGGCAGTCACCGTTCGCCGCTCTATCGCGATTTCTCGGTCGATATCGCGCCGGGCGAGCGGGTCGGGCTGGTCGGCCATTCCGGGTCGGGCAAGACGACTTTCGTCAAGCTGATCCAGAGGCTCTATGACGTAAACGCCGGCCGGATCCTGATCGACGGCCAGGACATTTCCGAGGTGGCGCAGGCGTCGCTGCGTGCGCAGATCGCCATCGTGCAGCAGGAGCCGATCCTGTTCCACCGCTCGCTGGCCGAAAACATCGCCTATGCCCGGCCCGGCGCCACGCAGGCCGAGATCGAGCACGCCGCGAAGCTGGCGAGCGCGCACGACTTCATCGTCAACCTGCCGAAGGGCTACGGCACGCTCGTCGGCGAGCGCGGCGTGAAACTGTCGGGCGGTGAGCGCCAGCGCGTGGCGATCGCACGTGCGTTCCTCGCCGATGCGCGCATCCTGATCCTGGACGAAGCGACGTCGAGCCTCGATTCGGAATCGGAGGTGCTGATCCAGCAGGCGATGGAGCGGCTGATGGTCGGCCGCACCACGCTGGTCATCGCGCACCGGCTTTCGACGGTGCGGGCGCTCGACAGGCTGTTGGTCTTCGATCGCGGCAAGATCGCCGAGGAAGGCTCGCATGACGCGCTGATCCGGCTGCCGGGCGGCATCTACCGCCGCCTGTTCGAGCGTCAGGCGCTCGAATTGACCAAGGGACTTGTCACCTGATCGGGGATGGCCTCCGGCTCTGGCCCGGAGGCCATCCCGTCAGGCGCCGGCGGCCTGACGGGCGGGCGGTGCGGGACATGCGATCGCTGGCGGAGCCGCGTCCGCCAAGTCTTTTCATTGCTTGCGCCATGTTCTATGTCTGCGGCACGGCACGGGGACGCGTCTTGTCAATTACAAAAGCATCCGGTACGCCCCGCTCATGACAGTTACCGTTCGTTTCGCTCCTTCACCGACAGGCCGCATCCATATCGGCAATGCGCGCACCGCCCTGTTCAACTGGCTGTTCGCCATGAACCATAAGGGGCGCTTCATCCAGCGCTTCGACGACACCGATGTCGCGCGCTCGAAGCAGGAATTTTCCGACGCCATCCTTTACGACCTGCATTGGCTTGGCATCTTTCCCGACACCACCGAATACCAGTCGCGTCGCTTCGATATCTATGACGCGGCGGTCGAGCGGCTGAAGGCGGCGGGCGTTCTCTATGCCTGCTATGAAACACCGGAGGAGCTCGACCTCAGGCGCAAGGTGCGCCGCACGCGCGGCCTGCCGCCGGTCTATGGCCGCGAGGCGCTGACGCTGACGTCGGAACAGATCGCCGAATATCAGGCCGATGGCCGCCGGCCGCACTGGCGTTTCCTGCTGCCCAATTTCACCGGCGATCCGCAGCAGCCGGAGCGCACCGAAATCCATTGGAACGACCTGGTGCGCGGGCAGGAAACCGTCGATCTCGCCTCGCTGTCGGACCCGGTGCTGGTGCGCGAGGACGGCACCTATCTCTATACGCTGCCATCCGTCGTCGACGATATCGAGATGGGCGTCAGCCATATCATCCGCGGCGACGACCACGTCACCAACACCGGCGTGCAGATCGCGCTGTTCCGGGCGCTGGGTGTCGAGCCGCCGGAATTCGGCCACCACAATCTGCTGACCACGGTGTCGGGCGAGGGGCTGTCGAAGCGCACTGGCGCACTCTCCATCGAAAGCCTGCGCGAGGACGGCATCGAGCCGATGGCGGTCGCTTCGCTGGCCGTGCTGGTCGGCACGTCGGAAAATGTCGCCGCCGCGCATGACCTGGCCGAACTCGCCAGCCGTTTCGACCCGGCTGCGACCTCGAAGTCGGCGGCAAAATTCGATCCGGACGAGCTTTTCGTGCTCAACCGGACGCTGCTGCATCAAATGCCCTTCTCCGAAGCGCAGAATCGGCTGGTGGTGCTCGGCATATCGGGCGAGCAGGCGGAACCGTTCTGGCTGGCTGTGCGCGGCAATCTCGACAGGCTGGCCGATGCTGTCGGCTGGTGGCGCATCCTGCGCGAAGGGCCGCAGGAGAAGCCGGAATTTTCCGACGCCGATCGAGATTTTCTTCACCAGGCCATCGATCTGCTGCCCGAGGAGCCTTGGAGCGGGACCGTCTGGAAGGACTGGACGGCCAGGATCAGGGAAGCGACCGGCCGCAAGGGCAAGGCGCTGTTCATGCCGCTGAGGCTTGCCCTTACCGGACTGACTTCGGGACCGGAGCTTGCAGATCTATTGCCGCTGATGGGTCGGGAAGGAACGTTGGCCCGACGACCCTGACCTTCCGCTGTTCCGGCGGCAACACCGAGACCGGCGATGTGACCGGTTTGACCGCAAGCCGCTTGATGGCGTCGCGGTCCAGCCCGCCCGCGGCGTTTGCCAGCGTCTCGGGATCGGCACCTGGATCGGGTTTGGAGGCAGGCACCGGAATGAACGGGGCGCCCTCCGTTTGCGGCTGCGACTGTTGCTGGCTTGGCGGATTGCCGCCGATGATCTGGAAGTTCTGCGCGGCGTTGCAGCCGCAGGCCGGCGGCCGCGACAGGTTGGGCTGCTTGTAAAGATAGGCCGTCGGCAGCTCGCTGTAGGGCCGGCCGGTGACCGACGATGTCATGTCGGCCGAATCGTCGCCCATGCCGCGCGAATAGAAGACCTGGATCTCGGTGCCGGGACAGCTCGATTCGCAGTTCTTCTGGTCGCGCTCGAAATCGCCGACCGAGGCGGCATTCGACATCGGGAAGAAGTAGCCGTCGCAGGTGCGCACGCAGGTGGTACGGAACTCGCCGCCGACGCCTGGAAAGTCCGGTATGCCGGACCGGCCCGGCACGCGGCGGACATTGCGCTCCTCACCGGGATCGTCAGCATGGTCGAGCGTGTCGAGCCGGTGTGTGTCGCCGCCGAACAGCTGATCGAACAGATTGCCGTTGCCTTGTTCCCGTTTCGCTTCGCGCAGGGGTTCGCGGCGCGGCGCCCCCGCGTCCCCGCGGCAGCCATTGGCGTCGAGCGCGGCCAGGATGCGTGCGCGATCGCGGCGCGATCCGCCGCCGGCGAGGCGGGCGCGCTTGGCCTGCAAGCTATCGAGATTGGCGTTCATGCGATCGATGGTGGCGTTGAACCCGGCGCATTGGCTGACATTGCGGCTGAACAGAGAGAAGCCGCAGCCGGCGCTGCTGGACTGGCCGCGCGCCTTTGAAATCTGCTCGCGTTGTCGGTCGATCGCGGCGTCATATTTCCGGATCAGGGCCGGACCGCCGCTGCCGCGCGAGGTCGCGGCAAGATCGGCCTCGAGCTGGCGGCAGACACGCGAGGCAGCCTGCGGCTCGGAGACGGCGGCGCCCGAAAGCAGCAGGCCAAGCAGCACGGCAAGATGCGCCTGCTTCCACCCTTCGCCCATCATCCGCCCGAAACCCTGCTTGGTTGTTCCGCCGCACGCTACGTGCTCGTGGTTAAACCGCAGTTTACCCCCGAATCGGCGTTCAGCCCAGATCGACGACTGCCTGCGCCTTGTGGGCGGCCTCGACCACCGCCAGCGCTGTCATGTTGACGACGCCGCGCGAGGTCACCGAGGGCGTCAGGATATGCGCCGGCTTGTCGGTGCCGAGCAGGATCGGGCCGACATGCAGGGCATCCATCATGGTCCTGAGCGCGGTCAGCGTGATGTTGGCGGAATCGAGGTTGGGGAATACTAGGAGATTGGCTTCGCCCTTCAGGCGCGAATGCGGATAAACACGCTGGCGCAGATGTTCCGACAGCGCGGAATCGGCATGCATCTCGCCATCGCATTGCAGCTCTGGCGCGATGCGCGCCAGGATCGCCGCCGCCTGCCGCATCTTGAGCGCACTCGGCGAATCGCGCGAGCCGAAATCCGAATGCGACAGCAGTGCCGCCTTGGGCTCGATGCCGAAGCGCTGGATCTCCTCGGCCGCCAGCACGGTCATTTCGGCGATCTCGTCGGCCGTGGGGTCGACGGAAACATGAGTGTCGGTCAGGAAGATGATGCCGCGTTGCGAGATCAGCATGGACAGCGTCGACAGATCCCGGTCCTTGATGCCGGTTCGTGGTCCGATGATCAGCGTGACGTTGCGCAGGTGCCGCTCGAAACGCCCTTCGAGGCCGCAGACCATGGCGTCGGCGTCGCCGCGCTTCAATGCGAGGGCCGCGATCACGGTGTTGTCGGTGCGCACCATGGTGCGCGCAGCCTCCGTCGTCACGCCGCGCCGGCCGGCCAGCTCGATCAGGAGGTCGACGTAATGGCGGTAGCGCGGATCGTCCTCCGGGTTGATCAGGCCGAAGTCGACGCCTGGCTTGATGCGCAGTCCGTAGCGCTTCAAGCGCACCTCGATGACGTGCGGACGGCCGATCAGGATCGGCTCGGCGATGCCTTCCTCCAAAACCACCTGCGCGGCGCGCAGCACGCGCTCGTCCTCGCCGTCGGCGTAGATGACGCGCTTGGCGCTCGACGCCTTGGCCGAGGAGAACACCGGCTTCATCACCAGGCCGGAGCGGAAGACGAAGCGGTTGAGCTTGTCGATATAGGCGGAGAAGTCGCTGATCGGCCTTGTCGCGACACCGGTGTCGCAGGCCGCCTTGGCGACGGCCGGGGCGATGCGCAGGATGAGGCGCGGATCGAAGGGCGAGGGGATCAGGAATTCGGGTCCGAACACCGGCGTCTCGCCGGAATAGGCGCGCGCGGCGACATCCGAAGGTTCTTCGCGGGCGAGGGCGGCGATGGCCCGCACCGCGGCCATCTTCATCTCCTCATTGATGGCGCTGGCGCCACAGTCCAGCGCGCCGCGGAAGATGTAAGGAAAACACAGTACGTTATTGACCTGATTGGGAAAATCCGACCGGCCCGTGCAGATCATCGCGTCGGGGCGCGCCGCCCGCGCCACTTCCGGCATGATTTCCGGATTGGGATTGGCCAGCGCCAGGATCAACGGCTTCGGCGCCATGTGCTGGAGCAATTCCGGCTTCAGCACGCCGGCGGCCGAAAGTCCGAGGAACACGTCTGCGCCCGATATGACGTCGGCCAGCGTGCGTGCCTCCGTGTCCTTCACATAAGGATCTTTCCAGCGGTCCATCTCATCCGTGCGCCCCCTATAAGCGACGCCGAAACGGTCGGTGACCCAGATGTTCTCGACTTTGGCGCCGAGCGAGACCAGCAGATTGAGGCAGGCCAATGCCGCCGCGCCGGCGCCTGAAGTGACGATCTTGATGTCGGCAATGGTTTTGCCGGCGAATTCCAGGCCGTTGAGCACGGCGGCGGCGACGATAATGGCGGTGCCGTGCTGGTCGTCATGGAAAACCGGTATGCTCATCCGGGCCTTCAGTCGCTCTTCGACCTCGAAGCATTCCGGCGCCTTGATGTCCTCGAGGTTGATGCCGCCGAAGGTCGGTTCCAGCGCCGCCACCGTTTCGACCATGCGATCGATCTCGGGCGCGTCGATCTCGATGTCGAAGACGTCGATGCCGGCGAATTTCTTGAACAGGACCGCTTTGCCTTCCATGACCGGCTTGGAAGCCAGAGGGCCGATATCGCCCAGGCCGAGCACGGCCGAGCCGTTGGAAACGACGCCGACCAGATTGGCGCGCGCCGTGTAGTCGGCCGCGGTCGCCGGATCGTCGCGGATTTCGAGGCAAGGGGCCGCCACGCCCGGCGAATAGGCGAGCGCCAGGTCGCGCTGGTTGCCGAGCGGCTTGGTGGCCTGGATTTCGAGCTTGCCCGGCGTCGGGTGCTTGTGGAAGTAGAGCGCGGCTTCGTCGAGGTCCGAACGTGCCGTTTTCTTGCTCTCGCCGTTCATTCCGGGCCTCCCTGCGATCCTGCGTGCCGCCTTCTTAGCATGCGTCCAAGGTTTTTCGCGACGCCAAATGACGCAATCGCCATTCACATCGACGAAGCAGGGATAAGCGATCTATTTCAACGGCTTGAGCGGAATTTCGTCGGCGCCGGCGCTACCGGGTCTCAGAAGGCGCTGACATAGAGGCCGCCGTCCACCGGTATGTTCTGGCCGGTCAGGTAGCCGGCATGGACCGAGCACAGGAAGGCACAGATCTGGCCGAATTCCTCCGGCGTGCCGAGCCGCTTGGCCGGCACATCGGCACTGATGCGCGCCTTGCGGGCGGCTGCCGCGGCCGAGTCTTCAACGCTGCCGGCCTCGTGCGGACCGCGCAGCCGGTCGGTATCCAGCTTGCCGGGCATCAGGCTGTTGATGGTCACGTTGCGGTCGACCACCGTGCGCGCCACGCCGGCAAGAAAGGAGGTCAGGCCGGCGCGCGCGCCGGACGACAGATCAAGGCCGGGAATGGGGACATAGACCGAGAGCGAAGTGATGTTGACGATGCGGCCGAAACCGCGCGCGGCCATGCCGTCGATCACGGCCTGCACCAACTCGATCGGTGTCACCATGTTCTGGGTGACGCCTTCGAGGATTTTGGCGCGATCGAGTTCGCGGAAATCGCGGAACGGCGGGCCGCCATTGTTGTTGACGAGGATGTCGGGTTCGGGACAGGCGGCGAGAAGCGCTTTCTGCACCTCGGGCTTCGAAACGTCGCCGACGACTTCCGTGACAGTTACCCCGTAACGCTCACGCAGCTCCGCAGCGGTTTTGGCCACCAGTTCGGCGTTGCGCCCGTTGACGACGACGTCGCAACCAGCCTCGGCCAGCGCCATGGCGCAGCCTTTTCCGAGCCCCTTGCTCGAAGCGCAGACGATGGCCTTCTTTCCGCGGATACCGAGATCCATGACGATTTCTCCTGTGATTCGCCCGGCAGGCTAGCTCTTGGGCTGGACCAACCGCAACCGTCATACGATTGTTGCATGAATCGGGGCATAGGCTGGCGAAAGCAACGGTGAATTCGCGATGTCCGGCCAAGAGCCCCGCACGTTCCGCAGCATGTTCATCTCCGACGTCCATCTCGGATCGAAGGCGGCAAAGGCCGATTTCCTGATCGATTTCCTTAGACATCACGATGCCGACATCATTTATCTCGTCGGCGATATCGTCGATGGGTGGCGCCTGAGGCGCAACTGGCATTGGCCGCAGAGCCACAATGACGTCGTGCAGAAATTGCTGCGCAAGGCGCGCAAGGGCGCCACCATCACCTACATCGCCGGCAATCACGACGAATTCGCCCGCCAGTTCCAGGGCGTGCATTTCGGCGGCATCGTCGTCGCCGACCGCGCCATTCACGAAACCGCCGACGGCAGGCGGCTGCTCGTCATCCATGGCGACCAGTTCGACACGGTCGTGCACAATCAGCGCTGGCTCGCCTATCTCGGCGACCATGCCTACGACGCCGCCATGCAGGTCAACCGGGTGATCACCCGGCTGCGCCAGTTGCTCGGCCTGCCTTACTGGTCGTTTTCGTCCTGGGCCAAGGTCAAGGTCAAGAAGGCGGTGAACTTCATAGGCTCGTTCCAGACGGTACTCAGCGAAGAGGCGCGTCGCTCGCATGTCGACGGCGTCATCTGCGGCCATATCCATCATGCCGCGATCGAAAGCTATGGCGACGTCCAGTACATCAACACCGGCGACTGGGTGGAAAGCTGCACGGCGGTGGTCGAGCATTTCGACGGCCGGATGGAAATCCTGACCTGGGCGCATGTCTTGCCCGAGGCGCCGGACGAACCCTTCATCCCGATGCTGATCGAGGACCGGGTGGTGCAGGCCGCCTGACTGCCGGTGCCAGGCACAGATTCCGGTGTTAATCGATCAGGCCAATCGGTTTCGTCCGGTTTTTCCTCATGTTAAGGGTCAATCCACACTGCTCGCCGTTCGTGGACGGCAGCGATATTGGATCGATTCATGCCGCTGCCGCCGCTTCCACCCGAACAGCTCGTCAAACCACGCCATTTCGAACTGCGCATGAGCCTGATTTTCGCGACATTGTTCGTGTCGCAGGGCACGCATCTGCCCTACTTCCCGCTGTGGCTGCAGGCGAAAGGTTTTCACGCCGAGCAGATCGCCGTCATCCTGGCGGCTCCGATGTTCCTGCGCGTCGTGACGACGCCGCTGCTCACCGCGCTCGCGGACCGGGCGAGGGACCGCGCCGACGTCTATATCGCGCTCGTCGCGGCATCGATGATCATTTCCGCCGGCTATTTTCTGCCGGCCTCCTACGCCGTCGTGCTTGCGGTATCTCTGGCGCTGACGATCGTATGGACGCCGCATTCGCCGATGGCCGATTCGCTCGCGCTTTCGGGCGTGCGCCGCTTCGGTTCCAACTACACCAGCATGCGCAAGTGGGGTTCGATCTCCTATCTCTGCGCCAACGTGGCCGGTGGTTTCATCCTGACCGCGGCTGGGGCGCAGGCCGTTCCGGCGATCATTTTCGCGGCACTGGGTGCCGCGCTCGCTGCCGCGCTGCTGGCACCGCGCCTTGGCCGGCCCCGCCTTGCCTCGCCGCTTTCGGCCGCGGAGATCCAGCACTCGGCACCAAGTCTCTTCAATGCCTATTTCGTCTATTTCACCCTCGGCGTCGGCATCCTCACCGCCAGCCACGCCTTCCTTTATGGCTTCGTGTCGATCTACTGGAAGTCGATCGGCATCGGCGACACCGTCGTCGGGCTTCTGTGGGCCTGGGGCGTGGTGGCCGAAGTCTGCATGTTCGTGTTTTTCAACCGCATATTCGCCTCCGTGTCGGTCGTCAGGGTGATGGTGATTGCCGGCGTCGGCGCGGTCGTGCGCTGGATCGCCTTTCCGCTGATCTGGCCGCTTGGCCTCGGCGTCGCCGGGTTTTTCGGCGTCCAGACCCTGCATTCGGTGTCGGTGGCCATGGTGCTGATCGGCCTGCAGAAGATGATCGGCGAAACGGTCTCGGAAGAGCGCACCGGTGCCGCGCAAGGCATTGCCTATTTCTTCAACGGCTTCTTCATGGCCGCCGTGACGCTCGCCTCCGGCCCGCTCTACGACCGTTTCGGAGTCGACGGCTTCCTGGCCATGATCCCGATCGCGATCATCGGCCTGGTGCTGATCGGGCTCGCGGCGCGCTCAGCCCCAAAGCGCCGGATCGGGCGGTGAAACCAGCGATCCCTCATAGGCGAGGCCGGGCACACGATCCCGCGCAAGCAGCAGCGGTCCGTCGAGGTCGACGAAGTCGGCGTCCTGGGCGAGCAGCACCGCCGGCGCCATCGCCAGCGACGTGCCGACCATGCAGCCGACCATGACACCGAAGCCCAGTTCACGGGCGCGGTCGCGCAGCACGAGCGCCGCCGTCAGCCCGCCCGACTTGTCGAGCTTGATGTTGACGGCATCGTAGAGACCGGCGAGCGCGGCCAGATCCCCCGCCTCATGCACGCTCTCGTCCGCGCAGATCGGCACCGGATGGGCGATGTGGCGCAGGATGCCGTCATGGCCCGCCGGCAGCGGCTGTTCGATAAGCGCGATGCCTTGCTCGGCGGCAAAGGCGAGGTTCGCGGCGATGGTGTCGTCGTTCCAGCCCTCGTTGGCGTCGAGGATGATGCGGCTGTCGGGCGCGGCCTGCCGGACGGCGCGGATGCGGGCAATGTCGTTGTCGCCGCCGATCTTGACCTTGAGCAGCGGCCGCGCCGCATTGGCACGGGCCTGCGCCGCCATCGCCTCGGGTTCGCCCAGCGACAGCGTGTAGGCCGTCTCGAGCTGATGCAAAGGAGCCGGCCAGACTACGTCCGCCACCGCCTTGCCGCCGATCTTGGCTTCCAGGTCCCACAAAGCGCAATCGATGGCGTTGCGCGCCGCGCCCGCCGGCATGGCGCCGAGCAGGGCGGTCCGATCGATGCCGGCGGAGATTTGCCCGCGCATGGCCTCTATCGCGGCGCGAACCCCATCCATGGTTTCGCCATAGCGTTTGTACGGCACGCATTCGCCACGGCCCGTGTAATCGCCTTCGCTGATCGTACAGGTGATCACTTCGGCTTCGGTCTTCGAACCACGCGAGATGGTGAAGGTGCCGGCGATCGGAAAACGCTCGGCCTCGACCGAAATGACACGCGCCATAATTTTCTGCTCCGGCTGTGCGAGAAGGGTCGTCGGCAAATCGACAAGGCCGGACCCGTCAGGCTAAACAGGACGCCATGTTGACCATCGGCAAGCGCGACGCAAGCGGCAAGACCGCCTCGGAGGCTGACCACGAACCGCGCGTGGCGGTCGGTGAGGAAGCAGGCGTTCTCGGGTGCGCCTTTTCAGGAATCTGGACGACGCGCACCGTGGCCGTGATCGACGCAGAGATGCGCAAAATCGAGAAACGAAGCGGTTTCAAGACCTTGGCGCTCGATCTTTCGCATATCGAGAAGATCGACACCGCCGGTGCCTGGCTGATCGACCGCCTGGTCAGCGCTTTCGAGAAGAAGGGTGTCGAGGTCAGGCTGCAGGGCCAGAGCGACGTTGCCTCGATCCTGCTCGGCGCGGTCGGCGACGCGGTGCGGCGCGAGCCCGAATCGGGACCGGTCGGGCCGCCCAACATCGTCATTCGCGCGCTGGAGGCGGTCGGGCGCCGCGTCTACGAAATGCGCGACGATTTTCTCGCCTCGATGAACATACTGGGCGCCACGATCCGTGGCGCGCAGATGAAGCTCGGCCGCGGCCATGCCGTCAATCCGGCGGCGATCTTCAACCAGATCGACCGCATGGGCGTCGGAGCCATTCCGGTGGTGGTGCTGATGTCGGCGATCGTCGGCGCCATCGTTGCCCAGCAGGGCGCCTACCAGCTCAGCTATTTCGGCGCCGACATTTTCGTCGTCGACCTCGTCGGCGTGCTGATCCTGCGCGAACTCGGCGTGCTGATGACGGCAATCATGATCGCCGGCCGCTCGGGCAGCGCCATCACTGCCGAAATCGGCTCGATGAAGATGCGCGAGGAAGTGGATGCGCTGAAGGTCATCGGGCTCAACCCCATCGGCGTGCTGGTCTTTCCGCGCCTGGTTGCGCTGGTGATCGCCCTGCCTTGCTTGACCATCATCGCTAATTTTGCCGCACTCGGCGGCGGTATCCTCGCGGCTTGGCTCTATTCCGACATCGCACCCGCCGCCTTCATCGACCGGCTGCGCGTCGCCATCGACCTCAGCACCATTTTCGCCGGCCTGATCAAGGCGCCGTTCATGGCCATGATCATCGGCACCATCGCCTCGGTCGAGGGCATGAAGGTCGGCGGCAGCGCCGAATCGCTCGGCCAGCACGTGACCGCCTCGGTGGTGAAATCGATCTTCGTCGTCATCATCCTCGACGGGCTTTTCGCCATGTTCTATGCAGCGATCGAGTTCTGAAATGGCGGTGGGAAACGGCATCGAGACCAGGGCGAAGGAGGGCGCGGATGACAGCGAGGTCGTGCTTTCGGCGCATGACATCACCGTTTCCTTCGGCGACAACCTGATCCTCGACAAACTGTCGCTCGATATCTGGCGCGGCGAGATCCTCGGTTTCGTCGGCGCTTCGGGCGCCGGCAAATCAGTTCTGCTACGCACCATCCTTGGTTTGACGCGCAAGCAGTCCGGCACGATCAAGCTGTTCGGCGTCGATATCGAAAAGGCCGACGATGCGGAACGGCTGCGCATCGACATGCGTCTTGGGGTGCTGTTCCAGCACGGCGCGCTGTTCTCGGCGCTGACGGTGCTGGAAAACGTGCAGGTGCCGATGCGCGAATATCTCGACCTGCCGCGCAAGCTGATGGACGAACTGGCGATGCTCAAGGTCGAACTGGTCGGGCTGCCGCCGGACGCGGCGCAGAAATTCCCGTCCGAGCTGTCGGGCGGCATGATCAAGCGCGCGGCACTGGCTCGCGCGCTGGCGCTCGATCCCGACATCGTCTTCCTCGACGAGCCGACGTCGGGTCTCGATCCGATCAGCGCGGCGGAATTCGACGAGCTGGTGGTCAAGCTGCGCGATACGATGGACCTGACCGTCTACATGGTGACCCACGATCTAGACACGCTTTTTACCGCTTGCGACCGCGTGGCCGTGCTCGGCAAGAAGAAAGTGCTGGTCGAAGGCACCATCGACGACATGCTGAAGAGTGAAGAACCGTGGGTAAAATCGTATTTCCGCGGAAAACGAGCCCGGCAACTTGATCTTGCCGCGCGCGCATAGCCATAAGTGAAGCAATGGAAACCAGAGCCAACTACGTTATTGTCGGCATCTTCACGCTGGTGGCGATCCTGGCGGCGTTCGGCTTCGTCTATTGGACGGCGGCGATCGGCGACAAAGGCGAGACCACATTGTTGCGCGTGCGCATCCCTGGCTCGGCTTCCGGACTTGGCCGCGGCAGCTTCGTGCTGTTCAACGGCGTCAAGGTCGGCGACGTCAGGCGCGTCTATATCGATGTCGACAATCCGACGGTCGCCATCGCCGATACCGAGATCGACCGCATGACGCCGATCACCAAATCGACGCAGGCCGATATCGGCCTGGCGGGCCTGACCGGACAGGCCAATATCGAACTCAAGGGCGCCGACCCCAAGGAAGTGAAACTTCTCGACCAGGCCGAGAAGGAAGGCAAGGTCGCCGAGATCGTGGCCAACCCTTCGGCGGTGACCAATCTTTTGCAGACGGCGCAGAACATCTTCACGCGCGCCGACACGGTACTGACGCAGCTGGAGGGGTTCACCAAGGATGTGCGCGGGCCGCTGACGCAGACCGTGCAGAATGTGCAGACGTTCTCCGACGCGCTGGCCAGGAATTCCGACGGCGTCGACAAGTTCCTGTCCGCGGTCAGCGCGCTGTCCGATGAGCTGAAGGGCGTCTCGGGCAAGCTCGACGGCACGCTGAAGGCGGCCGAAGGGCTGCTCAATGCCGTCGACAAGGACAAGATCAAGAGCATCGTCGCCAATGTCGATACGGTGACCGGCAACCTCAAGGAAACGTCCAAACAGCTCGATGGGGTGATCAGGAACGTCGATACGGCCGTGGGATCGGTCAATGATTTCGCCAAGCAGACGCAAGGTACGCTGGCCAAGGTCGACGGCGTGCTCGACGGCATCGATCCGGCGCAAGTGCGCACGGCGCTGGCCAACATCCAGAAGGCAAGCGAAAGCGCCGACAAGGCCGCCTCGGACATTGCCGAGGTGACCGGCAAATTCGCGAACAGGGCGGACGACATAGACGAGACGATCAAGGATGCGAGGCAGCTCGCGCAGCGGCTCAACGACGCCTCGGTGCGCGTCGACGGCATCCTGGCCAAAGTCGATAAGCTGCTCGGCTCGGGCCAGGCGGACGGCGTGATGGCCGACGCCAGGGACACGCTGAGGTCGTTCAAGCAGGTTGCCGATACGCTGAATTCGCGGCTTGGCGTCATCACCGACAATATAGCCCGGTTTTCCGGCCAAGGCCTTTCGAATGTCGAGGCGCTGGTTCAGGACAGCCGCCGTTCGATCAGCCGCATCGAGGAGGCGGTTACCGACCTCAGCCGCAATCCGCAGCGCATCCTGTCGGGCGGCGAGGGCGAGGTTCGGCAGTATGATGGCAGGGCGCGGCGTTGACTTCGGTCTCGGCTCGCCCCAGAAACAGTGTCTGCATCCGCGGGTTGTTTTTACAATCCAGGGATAGTGAGGCCGGGGACAGCAGGGATCGCGCGTGAAGTCGACGATTGTGTTCAGATCGGGCGTGGCCTTGCTTGCCTTGACCCTTGCCGGTTGTGCCGCGCTGCCGGGCGGCGGGCCTGCGCCGCTTGACACGTTCGAACTGTCGGCGCCGTCGGTCGAGGCGCATGGCCACAGCCGCCGCCAGATCCTGATCGCCCAGCCGTCCGCGCTCAAGGCGCTGGACAGCCAGAACATCGTCATAAAACCGTCCCCACGCTCGATCCAGTACCTCAAGGGCGCGCAATGGGCGGACCGGCTGCCGCTGATCGTGCAGGCACGGCTGGCGGAGACGTTCCAGCGCTCTGGCAGCTTCGCCGGCGTGGGCAAGCCGGGCGAGGGGCTGGCGATCGACTACCAGGTCATCGTCGAGATCCGTTCGTTCGAAGTCCGTGTCGACGGCGGCGATCATGCCGAAGTCGACCTGTTCGTGCGCATCCTCAACGACCGCAATGGCGAGGTGCGTGCGTCCAAGAGCTTTACGGCGACCGCGCCCGTCTCGGGCAGCGGCAACCAAGGCTATGTCGGTGCGCTCGATGCTGCCTTCGGCGACGCGGCCAAACAGATCGTGCGCTGGACCGATTCGGCGATCTGAGCGGCGATCCCGGGCGGCGCCAGCCACCAGGCTACAAGCGGTCGAAGGCGTCCGGCCGCAGCTTTCCGGCCTTCATCAGGTACTGCAGGGTGTAGGCTACGGACAGCGCGTCATCGAGCGCATCGTGTCCCTGCAATGGCGGGTGTTGAACGTCATAATAGTCGGCAAGCTTGTTGCTCGGCGTCCTTGCCAGGTCCTCGATCGGCATCCCGGCCGAGATCAGCAGCTTTACGGCATTGTCAAAACGGACCGCCGGGATGAGAGCAGGAATGCCTGCGATATAGCAGCTGATGCCCATCATGTTCAGTTCGTCCTTGCCCCAGGACCAGAATCGCGCCCCACCCGAGAAACGATCGAGATCAACAAGGGCTTCTCCTAACGCGATCCCCTCGATCTCCAGCTTTTCTTCTGTGATGCCAGTCAGTTCGGTGAAGAAAGGGTCGAGCGCGTATCTCCTGCCAAACCGGTCGATCGGTCTGACATAGGCCTTGTGCGTGCCCAGGACAGGAAAGTCGTCTTCGAGCCCAAGCCTGACCGCGCCGATCTGCGCGATGACCGGATCCGGATCGTGGGCCGCGCACCAGAATCGACGTTGCGAGCCCTCAAGACAAAGAAACTCGCAGTCGAATATGATCGCCGTCTTCACAGGTCAGGATCCAGTTCCGGATGCGACGTCCACCCTTCCAAGCCAAAAGGCGGGAGACAAGTCCCCCGCCTTTTTTCATTGACTGTCTGCCGCTGGCTAGTGCAGGCGGCCGCTGGCGTGGGCCAGCATGGTGTAGACCTTGCCTGTATCCGATGTCAGGTAGGTCTGCGCCATGATGTTGTCGCGGTCGTTGCGCGACACGTCCTTCAGCAGCTTCTCGAAATCATCGCAATAGCGGTCGACGGCGGCGCGGAACTCTGCCTCCGTCTGGTACTTGCGACGGATCTCGTCGAACGTCTGCTGGCCCTTCAGCGTATAGAGCCGCCGCGTGAACACGTCACGCTCGCCGCGCCGGTACCGGTTCCACAATTCGATCGACGCATCGTGATCGATGGCCCGTGCGATGTCGACGGACAGCGAGTTCAGCGATTCCACGACGTGAAGCGGCGAGCGCTGGGCAGGGGCGGCGCGCGGTGCGTCGGCGGGTGTTGCCGGCTTGGCTTCGTCCTCGCGTGACGCCCCGCTCAGGAGATCGCGCACCCAGCCGCCCTGTTGCGTGCGGGCGCCGGCGTCGGAACGCGGGCGCGGCGCCGTGTCGGCTGGACGCTCCAGGTCAAGTGTGCCGCGTAGCGCCGTGCCGCCCGACGGCGCCTGCGGCGCGCGAAGTTCCGGCTGTGGCGCGGGAGCGCGGCGCGGCGGCTCTGCCGCGCGCGGCGCGGCCGGGACTTGCGGCGCCGGGCGCAAATTGCGCGATTCCGAGGGCTCTCCACCACTGCGGCCGGACTTCGCAACGATGTCCGAAAGCTCCTTCAGGGCGTTGATCTGCTCGGAAACCGCGCGGCGGATGGCCGAGGTCGATTCCTTGGCCTCTTCCGGCATCTCGATGACGCCTTTCTTGAGCTCGGCGCGGGTGAGGTCGAGCTCGCTCTTGATCGAACTCGCGGTGCGCCGCATCTCCTCGGTGGCGTCGGCGAAGCGCTTGGTGGCCGAATCGACGACGTCGGTGATGGCGTTGCGGATCTTGTCGGCCGATTCCAGCGTCTTGCCTTCGGCGTTCTGCAGCGTCTGACCGACCAGATTCTCGAACGAACGCATGACCTTTTCCAGGTCTTCGGACTTCTTGACCAGGCCGACGGCGAGATCCTCGAGCGAAGACTGCCTTTCGAGCGTGTGTTCGAGGTTGCTCTGGGCCGAGCTCAGGAGGTCCGAAGCACCGGCGAGCAGGCGGCTGTGTTCATCGAACTTGGTGGCGATCGACGCGACTTCGCGCAAGGTCGACGACGACAGTTCCGTCAGCCTTGTCGTGTTCGAATCGACCAGCCTTGCCGAGCTGGCGAAGGTCTGCGCCGCTTTCTCGGTGGTTGCCGCGAAGCTTTGCGTGCTGCCGGTCAGGCGTTCGTCGACCTGGCCGAGATTGAGCGCGGCCTGTTCGATCAGCTGACCGAGCTGCGCGCTCGACGTGGTCATGCGGCCGATCAGGTCGGCGACACTGTCGGACAGCGACGAGCGGGCACCTTCGACCGCGGACAGGGTCTCGGCGGTGCGGCTGGCGAGCGCGTTGACGAGGGCTGCGTTTTCGCTGCGCAGCTTCTCGGCGGCACGTTCGGTGACCTCTTCCATGCTCTTTTGCAGTTCCGAGCCGCCTTGGGCGAAACGCTCGACCAGCGGCCGCGCGGTCTCGTCGAGGATCTTCGACATCTCCGCCGACCGTGCCGCAAGCATAGTGTTGAGCTCGCGGGTGTTGGCGCCGATCGTCTTGGCGGCGTCGTTGGTGCTCTGGCCGATATGCTGGCCGACCGCGGTGAAGGTCTCCGCGATGACATTGGCGCGCGACACGAGTTGCGCCTCGGCGCTTGACACCTGCTCGTTAAGCTTCTGGCCCATCGTCTCGGCGGTATGGGCGAGTCGGTTCTCGACGCTGGCGATCTGCTCTTCGACGCGGGCAGCAGCCGTTGCGGCGGTGGATGCGAGCCGCTCGTCGGCGCCGGCGAGCGCCTGCTCGATTTCACGGGCATGCGCGGCCAGTTCCTGGCCGGTCTGGCGCGCACGGTCGGCGACCCTCTGCTCTGTGCTGGTGAAGGCACCAACGATGCTCTGCGCATGTTCGCCGATGGTCGAGGTGCTGGTGGCGATGCGCGACACCAGACGTTGATCGGCATCGTCGAAGATGCGGGCGATTTCGGAGGCGCGGCCTGACAGCGCTTCCGAACCTTCGGCGATGCGCGAGACCAAGTGCTGGTCGGCGGCATCGAAGATGCGGCCGAGATCCGCTGCACGCGCGGCAAGAGCTTCGGCCGATTCGCCGATGCGCATGCCGAGCCGCTGATCGGCGCCTTCGAAATTGCGCAGGATATCGCCGGCGCGCGCGGCCAGCGACTGTGCCGTTTCGACGGCCCGGGCAACCAGCTTCTGGTCGGCCGCGTCGAAGGTGCCGGCAATCTCGCTCACCCGAGCCGCCAACTGGTCGGCGGTTTCCTTGGCGCGGGCGGCCAGCTTCTGGTCGGCCGCGTCGAACGTGCCGGCGATTTCGCTTGCCCGGGCGGCAAGTTGATCGGCGGTTTCATGGGCTCGCGCCAGCAAGGAACTGGACGCATCGTCCGCGCGGGCAAGCAAGGCGCTCGACGTGTCTTCCGCACGGGCGTGGAGACGGCGATCCGCCTCCTCGAAGGTGCGGGCGATGTCTTCGGCCCGAGCCAGCAGGGCGGCCGAGGTCTGCTCGGCGCGCTCGGCAATCTTGCGATCCGCATCGGAGAAGGCTTGGCCCGCCTGCTCATGCAGGACGCTGGTGACTTCCAGGACCTTTTCGCGCAAGGCGCCGGCCACGAAGACGGCGCTCTTCTCGAGCACGTTGCGCACATTGTCGACGCCTGTCGACAGCGCACGCTCCATGGTGCCCGCACGCTCCTCGATGATGCCGGTCTGGCGACTGAACGCCTGCTCGATCTTGTCCACGTCGGCGGCGATCGCAGCGGAGATGTCGGTGCTCCTCGCCGCGATCTGGTCGATGTGACCCGACAGCGAACGATCGATATCCTTGCGGGTCTCGGCGAGCCTGCCGAGATCGTCTTCCAGCGCGCGGCTGAGCACGTCGCGGCCTTCGGCCAGCTTGCCGACATGTCCGGCGATGATGCCGTCGAGATCGCCACGGCTCTCCGACAGCTTCTGCAAATCGGCCTCCAGCGCGCGCTTGAGGATGTCGCGGCCTTCGGCCAGCTTCTCGACCTGGCCGGCGACAAGGCCGTCGATGCTCGAGCGGCTTTCGGCCAGCTTGGCGAGATCGTCCTCGAGCGCCTTCGACAGCACCGAACGCTCCTGGACAAGCCGCTCGGAGTGGCTGTTGACCAATCCGTTGACGTTTTCGAGATCGTCTTCGAGTGCCTTCGACAGCGCCGAACGGTCCTGGACAAGCCTTTCGGAGTGGCTGTTGACAAGAGTGTTGACGTTTTCGAGATCGGCTTCGAGCGCCCGGGCGAATTGTCCCCGATCTTCGACCAGTTTCTGGGACTGGTCGGCGACGGTGCTCTTGATCGTATTGAGATCGGCTTCCAGCGCACGGCGCAGGATGTCGCGGCCTTCGGCCAGCTTCTCGACCTGGCCGGCGACAAGGCCGTCGATGCTCGAGCGGCTTTCGGCCAG
>NZ_JAIUIH010000033.1:0-1027 GCF_020165515.1 Mesorhizobium sp. BR1-1-13 | reverse complement strand
GCGGCGTTACGGTAGCGCTTGACGAGACGGCGACCACGAGCGATGCGGCCTTGATCGCCACGCCCGGCATCACCAAGGGCGAGGATCCCGATGTCGGCGGCACCGGCGCGATCGCGCATGGCACCAGCAACAGTGCCTTCGTCAACATCACGGCGCTGTTCGGCGCCGATGGTCCGGCGATCTCCGGCCACACCGTCTATGCGCTGAGCGTCACCAATGCGGTCTCGGGCCTTGCCGTCACCGACGGCTCGCTGATCCAACTGCAGCTGCTGAGCAACGGCGTCGTCGTCGGCGTCGTCCAGGGCGGCATGTTCAATGGCGATGCGGCGTTCGCGCTGTCGATCGATCCGGCCACCGGCAAGGTGACCGTCGAGCAATATCTTTCGCTTCATCATTCCGACACCACCAATCCCGACGACACGGTGGTGCTGGGCTCGCATTCGGTGGCGGTGAGTGTGACCGTCACCGATGGCGACGGCGACACCGCCAGCGCCAGTGCCGACGTCTCGGGCCAGATCAGCTTCGACGACGATGGTCCGAGCCTGACCATCTCGCAGCCGAACGGTGCCTTGAACGGCCTGTTCCTGACCGGCTTCGTTCCCAATGGCGACGCCTGGGGCGCGGGCAGCGGCACCACGACCGGTCCCGCCGGCGCCTGGACCGTCACGGCCTCGCCCTACGAAGGCGCCAGCAGCATCGAATTGCAGAAGGTCGGTGACGGCTATCGCGGCGCCGACAGCCCGACCAACAGCGTTATGGTCGACCTCGAGGCCAGCCCCGGCAACATCCAGATCTCGCAGACGCTGCATGGCCTCAGCGCCGGCGAATACCGCATCTCCTTCGAGATCGGCGCCGCCAACGACACCAGCCTCCTACACAGCGCCAAGCTCGAAGTGTTCTGGAACGGCGTCTCGGTCGGAACCTACGATCCCACGTCGGGCGTCATGCAGACCATCGCCATCGACGTCACGGCGACGGCCGGCGACAACTCACTGACCTTCCGTGAGATCGGCGAAGCGGGCGACAA
>NZ_JAIUIH010000032.1:0-1316 GCF_020165515.1 Mesorhizobium sp. BR1-1-13 | reverse complement strand
AAAACCAAATCCCGCAACACCAAACACAATCCGCCCGCCAGAACCATACAAGCCAAGCCAAAGCGTCACGGAGCCAGTCCTCAGTCGTTCCATGCCTCGGGGCCAGACGAGCTCTCAGCTCGCGCGGCGGACAAATCTGGCTCCCAGAGCCAAGGCCAACCACGAAAATGCGAATTGAGGCGGCGGTCCGCAATCAAATGCGAAATGAATTCAGCCGGCAGGCATCCATCTCAGCCGGCTCAGTGCCAGCCGTCCCGGCTGGATCGGGAGGAGCAGATCCCATCTATCCCGGTTGCAGGCGCGATCCTCGATCACGCCGGCGTCACTCCGACTGAGGCGGTTTCCCGGTATGCCGAATCAAGCGATTCGAGCCTGTCTGCGAGACAATCGGATCAAAATGTAGGATGGTCGACGTCGGTCGAAATTGCTAATATTTGACATCTATTGCTAAATCCGTGCCGCGATCCCACATCTCTTTCCGGGAGATTGTCATGCCCAACTACGCTCTGAACGACCACTATGAGCGCTTCATCAGGAAGCAGCTCGAATCAGGTCGCTACAACAATGCCAGCGAGGTTGTCCGCGCCGGCCTGCGCATGCTCGAGGATTTCGAGGCGGAGCGGGAAAGATGGCTGCGCGAGGAAATTCCGGGCCGCTTGGCCGAGCTCCAGCAGGATCCAGCTAAAGGAATCCCGGCCGACGCGGTTTTTTCTCGGCTGGAGGCGCGCCATCGCGCGAAACAGGCGAAAGCCAAGTAGGGGATGGACTATCGGATCGTCTTTCATCCCGCCGCACAAGCCGAACTCGAACGGCTCTATGACGACATAGCCGAGCGGGCATCGCCGGTGATCGCCTGGAATTTTGTCGCGGGTATTCAAGACCATTGTCTCGGTCTATCGACTTTTCCACAGCGTGGCACCGAGCGGCGCGAGATCATGCCCGGACTGCGGATCATCGGCTACCGACGGGCGGTCAGCATTGCCTGCAGTCGAGGGCGAGCAGGTGCTGATCCTGGGCATCTTCTACGCAGGCCGGAACATCACACCGGAATTGCTGGAGGATCGCCGCTGAAAAGCCGCTCGGGCAAGGTCCGCGGCCGTCGGGCGGACAGCGGTTTTCAAAGCGAGGCATACGGTCCGAAGCGAGTATCCCAGGCGCGACCAAGCGCAAGAAGCGATGTGGAAACTCAGCCTAGCCAACTCACAAATCTCGACCCCGTGGATATCTCCACGAGAAATCTCAAAAACATCTGAGATCGGTGTTGACAGTTTGTCAGGGTGGCGACTATATACGCCTCACGAACGAGGGCGGTGCGC
>NZ_JAIUIH010000031.1:0-1358 GCF_020165515.1 Mesorhizobium sp. BR1-1-13 | reverse complement strand
CGGTCTCGGTCACGGTCACCGCGACCGACGGCGACGGCGACCACGCCACACAGAGCGCCGACATCTCCCAGACCATCGTCTTCGAGGATGACGGGCCGAAGGTCCTGAGCGGCCATGCCGCGCCGGTGACGATCGACGAGGACGACATTGCCAGCCTGCTGTCGCAGGGAACCTCGCCCTATGACGGGTCCGGCGACGGTTCGGGCACGGAGTTCCCATTCGGTGCGGCGATCGCATCCGGCTCGTTGAACGGGCTTGTCGACTTCGGCGCCGACGGCCCGGCCGCCGGCGGCGGTTTCGGCTTCACCGGCACGGCGGCCGCAGACCTGACGGCCATCGGGCTGTCGTCGAAGGGCGCCGAGCTGAGCTGGATGGTCCAGGGCAACACGCTGGTCGGCTTTGTCGACAGCAACCATAACGGCACTTATAACGTGCTTGGCGACCGCACCGTGATGACGGTGACGCTGAACGCCTCGAGCGGCGCCTTCGTGGTGCGCCAGTTCGACCAGCTCGACCATGTCGCGCCGGCGGCCGGAACATCGGACCAGAACACCGCGCTGCAGACGCATCTGGGTGGCGGCAGCGTGGCCGGCATCGACCTCGGCTCGGTGTTCCAGGCCAAGGACGGCGACGGCGATACGGTGACGCTGACCGGCAAAGCGACGGTCACCGTGGTCGACGACGTGCCGCAGGTGTTCATCGCGACGACCGGCGTGTCGGTCGTGCATGACGAGACGGCGGGCAACCAGAACGACGACACCAGCAGCGCCTCGGTCGCGCACCAGTTCGATTCGCTTGGCCTGGGTACGGCAAGCCTGGGCTATGCGCATGGCAACCAGCCGGTGGTGCTGTTCGGGTCGCTGCTCGGCACGGACGAGCCGCGCGCGGCGGTGCTCAGCCTTGCGGTCGCGGCGCCGGGCACGGATTCGGGCCTGAAGACGACCGACGGGCACGAGATCTCTCTGTTCAAGGAAGGCAATCTGATCGTCGGCCGCGTCGACAACAACAATGGCACACCCAACGACAAGGGTGCTGTCGCCTTCGCGGTCTCGGTCGACCAGACCGGCCATATCTCGACGGCACAATATCTGTCGCTGCAGCATCCGCTGGCCGGCAGCGGTTCGGGCGGCTCCTATGACGAGCCGGTCAACCTGTCGAACAAGATCAATGCGGTGGTCACGGTCACCGACTTCGACGGCGACACAGTCAGCCAGTCACTCGCCATCGGCGCCAAGATCATCTTCGAGGACGATGGGCCGAAGGTGACGGCTGTCGCCGCCAGCGGCGTTACGGTAGCGCTTGACGAGACGGCGACCACGAGCGATGCGGCCTTGATCGCCACGCCCGGCATCACCAAG
>NZ_JAIUIH010000030.1:0-1434 GCF_020165515.1 Mesorhizobium sp. BR1-1-13 | reverse complement strand
CCCTACTTTCCAGAAGGTTCCGCTTGTCTCTCAATCGCCACTGGCCTGGTCCGGGTTCGCTCGCCACTACTTCCGGAGTCTCGGTTGATGTCCTTTCCTACGGGTACTTAGATGTTTCAGTTCCCCGCGTTCGCCACTTTATCCCTATGTATTCAGGATAAGTTACCTATAACAGATCCTTGGAAACCACAGCAGCACCAGCGCAATCTCGAAGAGATTGTCGCTCATGCTGCTCTGATTTTCCAAGCACCTTAGGTGGGTTTCCCCATTCGGAAATCTACGGATCAAAGGGTATTCGCACCTCCCCGTAGCTTATCGCAGCGTATCACGTCCTTCATCGCCTGTGCATGCCAAGGCATCCACCAATTGCCCTTAAGACACTTGATCGTTCTCATTGCCAATACCCACCCGCGCGATTTCGAAGAAATCGTCGCTTCAGCCAAACCCTTGCGGGATTAGCGTCCACGCGATCTCGAAGAGATCGTCGCGTCAGCCAAATCCTGTGCAGGACCCGGCTTGATGTCATTGGCACAAAAAGACCAGCTTCTCGAGATCGGTTCGAGGGCGCGGTTAGGCAAACCCATCATATGCGGGAGATTGAGCGTCTCCCGCGACAAATCGTGACCCTTGCGGCTCATGAAGTTCGAACAAATCTTCTCTTTACGATGTCAAACAGAACAGGCGGAAAGCCAAGACGCTTGCCGCAAACTCTTTTTACGAATGACTTTTTCTCACCATCTCTACTCGACACCTCCGCGCGATCCCTGGGGATCGTCGCGAACCGCGACAATCCTTGCGGATTGCCCGAGTGGTGGAGCCGGACGGGATCGAACCGACGACATCCTGCTTGCAAAGCAGGCGCTCTCCCAGCTGAGCTACGGCCCCTTATTACCCCTTCGAACTGATGCAGAGGAGATTCCGACAATCCTTGCGGACTGCGAACTGGTGGGCCTGGGAGGACTTGAACCTCCGACCTCACGCTTATCAAGCGCGCGCTCTAACCAACTGAGCTACAAGCCCTAAAGACCGCGCTCTGCCGGTAACGAGCTGGTGACATCGAGGCAAAGCCTCGCAAGGCCGCCAAATCTGACTAGCAGGTGGCCGTCGCGGCTCGTGCCGCGCCCTCGCGGAGCGCCAGCACCCGAAGGGTGCGTGCGGCGCGCGAGCGCTGATCCAAAGTCATTCGCTGAAGAAAGAGAAACGAAGGCGGCAGACCCGCTTAAGGTATGCGCGACGGTAAGAGTGACTCTCTTCCGTCTTGTTCCAAGAGAACTGAAAGGCAGAGGCTCATCAGCTCTCGTCCGAAGACGAGCGATAAAGCGTTTCCATTAGAGTTCTTCCTTAGAAAGGAGGTGATCCAGCCGCAGGTTCCCCTACGGCTACCTTGTTACGACTTCACCCCAGTCGCTGACCCTACCGTGGTCGCCTGCCTCC